>CALWAP010000001.1 GCA_944375715.1 uncultured Clostridia bacterium
GTATCAAGAGCAGTATGGACGGGCAAAAAAGCCTGTATTCATGCGGGTTTTCGCCGTTTCGAGCGTCATTCCCACTCAATGGTTCCGGTAGGCTTTGTTGTAAGATCGTAAACAACGCGGCAAACACCGGGAACCTCATTTATAATCCTCTTTGTTATGTGATTAAGAACCGGATAAGGTATTTCCTCTATGGTGGCGCTCATGGCATCTACAGTATTTACGGCGCGGATTATTACAAACCACTCGTCAGCGCGCTTGCCATCGCGGACCCCTACTGTTTTCATATCGGGAATTGCCGTGAAGTACTGCCATACTTTACCCGAAAGACCGTTTTTATCAAACTCCTCACGCAGTATGGCATCAGACTCCCTGACAGCCTCAAGACGGTCACGGGTTATGGCACCAAGGCACCTCACGCCAAGACCCGGTCCGGGGAATGGCTGGCGGTAAACCATATTGTCAGGCAGCCCCAGTGCCTTTCCGACCACCCTTACCTCATCCTTATAAAGAAACTTTAAGGGTTCGACCAGCTCAAAATTCATATCCTCGGGCAGCCCTCCAACATTGTGATGAGCTTTGACCCCGTGGCTCTCTATAATATCGGGATAAATCGTACCCTGAGCCAGGAAAGCTATGCCCTCCTGCTTTCTTGCTTCCTCCTCAAAAACACGGATAAACTCTGCACCAATTATCTTGCGCTTCTTTTCCGGATCAGCTTCACCCTTAAGCTTGTCTAAAAAGCGATCGACCGCGTCAACATAGACCAGATTTGCATTCATCTGATTACGGAATACTTCGATAACCTGCTCAGGCTCTCCTTTACGCAACAAGCCATGATTGACATGCACACACACCAGCTGCTGCCCAACAGCCTTAATCAAAAGCGCAGCTACGACCGACGAGTCAACACCGCCGCTGAGGGCCAAAAGAACCTTTTTATCCCCAATCTGGCTGCGCAGGGCGTCTACCTGCTTGTCAATAAAATCATTGGCAAGATTCTCATTTACTATTCTTTCCATATTTTCGGGACGCACATCATTTGCCATTTTTATTCCTCCGTATCAGTTTTTTACTCTTTATTCCCATTCCACCGTTGCGGGCGGCTTTGACGTTATATCATAAACAATTCGATTTATATGGCCAACTTCATTTACTATTCTTACCGATACCCTGTCAAGCACCTCATAAGGTATCCTTGCCCAATCTGCTGTCATAAAATCGGTGGTGGTCACGCCCCTTAAAGCCAAAAGATTGTCATATGTGCGACCATCACCCATAACACCCACTGATCTTGTATCGGTCAGAACGGCAAAATACTGACTTATCTTTGTATCAAGGCCGGCTTTGGCTATTTCCTCGCGATAGATATAGTCAGCATCCCTCAATAAATCGGCTTTTTCCTTTGTCACCTCTCCTATGATCCTGATGGCAAGACCAGGACCTGGAAAGGGCTGACGCATGACAAGATACTCAGGCAATCCCAACTCCCGCCCAAGCTGTCTGACTTCATCCTTAAACAGGTGATCCAAAGGCTCCAGAACATCTTTAAAACGCGCTACCACTTCAGGAGGCAGCAGGCGATTATGATGGCTCTTTATAACATCTGCATCGCCCTCACCTGACTCTATAACATCGGGATATATCGTTCCCTGCGCCAGGAAATCGCTTTTTGTTATACCGAACCTCTCTGCTTCGTCACGGAATACATAACCAAATTCTGCGCCTATAATCCTGCGCTTCTGCTGAGGATCAACAACCCCTTTAAGCTTTGAAAGAAAACGTTCTTCGGCATTTACCCTGACAAAATTGATATCCCATTTTGAAAAGGCGCTTTCTACCTCGTCACCTTCATTTTTACGCATAAGGCCATGATCGACAAACACGCATGTCAGCCTGTCGCCTATGGCTTCGGCCAAAAGCGCGGCCAAAACGGAGGAATCCACCCCACCTGACAACGCCAGAAGCACCCTGCCGGTGCCTATTCTTTCTTTAAGCCCTGCCACCGTCCTTTTGCAGAAATCACCCATGGTCCACTCGCCTTTGGCGCCGCAGACATTATAAAGGAAATTGCGTATCATATCTACGCCATGCTCAGTATGATTGACCTCAGGATGGAACTGCACACCGTAAAAACCACGCCTTTCGTCGGCAATAGCGGCATTAGGACAAGCATCGGTATGGCCGACCAACTCAAAGCCTTCAGGAACTTTAGCCATATAATCACCGTGGCTCATCCACGAAATACCCTCGGCAGGCAATCCTCTGAAAAGGCGGCAACAGGTATTGTAAAATGTCTTAGTCTTTCCATATTCCCTGGCTGTATCTTCTTGAGCAGCTGTCACCTTCCCGCCCAGATGATGCGCCATAAGCTGGCAGCCGTAACAAATGCCAAGAATGGGTATACCCAGATCAAAGACTTCCTTATTGACCTGGGGCGAAGTTTCAAGGTATACACTGTTGGGTCCGCCTGTAAATATTATGCCTATCGGGTCAAAATCTTTTATCTCGCCAATCGTCATAGTGTAGGGCCTTACTTCGCAGTAAACATTGCACTCACGCACACGCCTGGCAATGAGCTGGTTGTACTGCCCCCCAAAGTCCAGCACAAGGATCTTTTGCTGCTTTCCCATATGGCTGTTTTTTCATTCCTTCCGAAAAAGAGTATATAAAGGCAAAAAAGCCCTGCTTGGCGCAAGGCATATTTAAGCTTTTCTAATTTAATATTTTGTCATATATCACGAAAAATTGCAACAGTTTTCTTATTTTTGCCCAAATGCCCAATTTGAATAATCGGCCATTTGAAAAACAAACTAATAACAAAACTATTCTTTCGGGAGGAGATATTCTTGCTCAGAAACAGAAAATATATTTTGACGGTTTTCTGCCTTATGGCCTTAATATCGGCAACAGCTGCCATGTCGGCAGTTTTGGCGGCGTCTGCTGGTCTTAACACAAAAGAAACCAACATGTCGTTTGCCAAAAACGGCCCCACCGGGCAGACCATAAACTTTTCAAAAAATGACTTTTCTCAAGACGACGAAGATCTTACAGGAATAATCATTGAGTCGCTGCCCGACAAAAACAGCGGTGTACTAACCTTTTCGGGTGAAGAGGTAAGCGAAGGAAGCATCGTTTCGGCAAGCGCCATGGGCTCTTTGAGCTTTATTCCGTCCAGCGAGGGAGAGGTGCACACCTTTTTCTCATTTAAGCCTGTTTTCGGATCTGAAAAATCGGAAAATATATCCAGCGCGTCCATCAATCTTTCGGAGAAGGAAAACATCAATCCCATTGCCATAAACGCTGAATATGAGATCTACCGAGATATGCAGCTTTGCGGCAGCCTTGAAGCATTTGACCCGGAAGGCGGCCAATGCAGTTTTACAGCCGACTCTCTTCCCCGACGCGGCACTCTTTCCTTCACCGATACGGGGTTCATTTATACGCCTTCCGATACCCGCGCCTCAACCGATTCTTTTACTTTTACAGCGACCGACCCTTACGGGGGAAAATCTGAGCCCGCCACTGTGACTATATCCATTCTTGACCGTGACCCGGAAGACGCCGTCAGATATTCCGACATGTCGGCAAACGACGCCCATTTTGCAGCCGTGCGCCTGGCCGAGGAGGGTATTTTACGGGGTGAAAGTATAGGCTCTCAGTCACTGCTTTATCCCGACAAAACAGTGACCCGGGCCGAGTTTACAGCCATGGCGGCCGACGCCGCTTCCCTGCCTCTGCCGACTGCCGCCGTCTCGACAGGCATGGGGGACAACGAAGATATCCCCGCCTGGGCCAGAGCATCGGTAGCTGCCGCTTTGGAATGCGGGGTCGTTTCGGGCGAAAAAACGTCAAACGGCAACATGGCTTTCAGGGCCAACGACTGTGTGACCAAAGCTGAAGCCGCCGTTATTGTTCAAAGGCTGCTTTCACTGCCTTTGGACGGCAGGACTCTTGACTGCTCTGACAGCCAGAGCATTCCGTCATGGGCAGAAAAGGCCGCGGCCGCCGCAGTAAACTGCGGATACCTTGAACTTGAAAGCGATGGGTCCTTTTCACCCGGCAAAGCCCTGACCAGGGCTGAAACGGCCAAATGCCTTTATAATGTTATGGAAAGTATTTCGCAAAAGGACAAAGGTTTTTTCAATATTTTTGACTGATAAAACGCCCGCCGAAAATATTCGGCGGGCGTTTTTGCGGCTTTCAGGTCATTTTGCCGAAGCCCTTCTGCGCTCTTCTTCCATGCATGCCTTTTTGAAACAATGGCACATATGGTCACCTATATACCCCCTGTCGCCGCAATCAGGGCAGTCGGGCGGTATCGAAATATAACTCTCATCAACTCCAAGGCCCTTCAAAATGTACGCCCGTTCCTCGGAAAGCTCCTTCTGCCTTTGGCTTATCCTTTGAACCTCGGCCCTGTCCCCCTTTAAAGCGGCCCTGGCCCGAGCAACAGTCATGCTGCCCAGCTCAACTTCGTTTCTTGCAAAATCAGGACTTTTGCGCCTGAGCTCCTGCAGGCGGCGCTCCTTAAGGGCCTCCCTCTCCTGCAGCCTCTTTTCAAAAGCCTTTGTCACGCTCTCCTCAACGCTTTCCTCAGCCTTGGCGCTCTGCTTTTTGACTGTCGGCAAGGGACCTGTTACGCCCTCACTTCTTTCCACATCAGCACGGGTAGTGCAGCCCTTTTTCTTCCAATCGCTCAATATGCTGTGCATATATCTCCACTGAAGCCTGCCTGTTCGAAGCATTGTGCGGTCATAAGCCAGCTTGATAAGTTCGTTTGAAAAGCCCTCGGCACACCATGCCGCAAGATACTTCTCCTCGCTTTCTGAGGGCGACCTTCCCCCCAGGCCCAAAAGACTCATCAAAGCGCCGTATCTGCCGCCGCTGTCCTCGGCCTGCTGCACCATGTCGGCCGCTGCCGAATAGCTCACTATCCCCTCGTCGTGCCACTGATAAGCCCTGCGTTCCAGCTCTCTGGCACTAAGCCTGTTCCTTATGCGGCAGTAATTGATAAGCAGGAGTATAACATCGGGAGGCATATTGAGTTTATCATATATCCCGTAAAGTATCTCAATCTCACTTTTCCGTATGCTCCTGCCCAGCGCCTGCTCAAGATAATCGCATATGCCCGCAAAGGCGGGGTCGGTCTTTTTTGCAGCCAGAAGTTCGGCCGGTGTGTACCCGTCATCGGGCCTGACGGGAGCTTCGCCTGATCTGCGGCAGAGCTTATACAAAAGCAAAAGGCTTTCGGCCCTTTCCATGCGTCTGTCATCAAAACCGGTGTGGAGCTGGGCGTCCGACATTCTGGCACTGCCCCCGCAGGCCGCTATATAAGCGTAAAGAAGCGCACAGTCTCCATCGTTTATCGAACAAAGAAGAGCCATGGCCTCTTTGAGTTCAGTTACGGCTATTATCCTGTCTTCCACGGTGCGATCCTCCTTTTTAAAACCGGCTTTGTACTTTAGTATACCAGCATCTGCCCAAACCGTAAATCCTAAAAATTGAGTGGATTTTTGCAATTGGTTCTGATATAATTACGCTATTAAGGAGCGTGCTTATATGCGTCATTTCAAAACATATATTTCCACTGTCAAAAATCCCGAGTGGCTCGATTATCCGATACTTTCTCAAAAAGTAAGGGAATACATGAAAAATGCCGTCCTTAAGATCTCCGACGGCGAAATAATCGAGAGCGGTGATATAAGCGGCGATTTTTCAAGCGCACTTGTCTTTTTAAATTCCTGTCCCGCCCTTTCGCTCGAGATACTTGATTATCTGACCAGCCAGAGTTCGGCCGTGCTTATGTCCAAAGGCGAGGCCCTGGCCCTTTACGGTCCCCTTACCGATGTTGTCGAGGCCGTCCGTCATGAGGATTTTACAGCCTTTGAGGCTATCGAAACCCCTCCCGGTGATGCGGCATATGTCTATGATACCGAAAGCGCCTTCAAGGCCCAGGAGCTTATCAGGGAGAAGATAAACCAAAGGCACCTTAAAAACGGAGTCATGATAGTATCTCCCCAGACGACTCATATTGCCCCGGGAGTGATCATCGGGCGTGGTACCGTCGTCCTGCCCGGCTGCCTGATTTACGGACAAAGCTCAATCGGCGAAAACTGCCGCATCGGCCCCAACTGCCTTTTAGAAAATGCCGAGATATCAGACAATGCCTCGATAAACAGCTCGCAGATAATGGACAGCTTCGTGGGCAGAAACACCACTGTTGGGCCTTTCAGCTGGATACGCCCGGGGTGCAGGATAGGCAGCAATGTGCGCATCGGAGATTTTGTCGAACTTAAAAAGGCTGAAATAGGCGACGGCACCAAGGTGTCCCACCTCACCTATATCGGCGATGCCCGCTTCGGCCAGCGCATAAATGTCGGCTGCGGGACGGTCGTTGTAAACTACGACGGCAAGAACAAATACCTTACGACCGTCGGGGATGACAGCTTTATTGGCTGCAATGTCAACCTCGTTTCACCTGTAAACATAGGCAGCGACACCTTCATAGCCGCCGGAAGCACGATAACCGACGATGTTGAAAACGGCGCTTTCGCCATCGCCCGCTGCCGCCAGACCGTTAAGCCTCAGTGGGTCAAAAAACGCCGTGAAAGCGGAAAGCTTTAAAAATATATTCTGACAAAGATTTTGGGGGTAATCATATGGTTTATCACAGCACTCAAATCAAGATTTTCTCGGGCAACTCCAATCCCGCCCTGGCCCAGGCCATCGCCGATTCGATAGGCGTGCCTCTGGGAAACTGCAAGATATCCACCTTCTCCGACGGCGAGATCTCGGTTTCCATCGAGGAGTCGGTCAGGGGCTGCGATGTTTTTGTCGTTCAGTCCACCTGCTCCCCTGTCAACAACCACCTGATGGAAATGCTTATAATGATCGACGCCCTGCGCAGGGCTTCTGCCGGCAGGATAACGGCTGTTATCCCCTACTTCGGCTATGGCAGGCAGGACCGCAAGACCAAGGCACGTGATCCCATCTCGGCCAAGCTGGTCGCAAACCTCATCGAAAAGGCGGGCGCAGACAGGGTTCTTACGATGGATCTTCACGCCTCGCAGATACAGGGATTCTTCGATATCCCCGTCGACAACCTTCTTGGCACATCTGTCCTTCTTCCCTATTTTGAGAAGATGGTCGGCGAGAGCAACCCCGATTATATCGTCGTTTCCCCCGACTTCGGCTCGGTCACCAGGGCCAGGAAGTTTGCCGAAAAGCTCAAGCTGCCTCTGGCCATCATTGATAAGCGCCGCCAGCAGGCCAACGTTTCAGAGGTCATGAACATCATCGGCAGCGTCGAGGGCAAAAAGGTCATTTTGGTCGACGATATGATAGATACGGCAGGCACGCTCTGCCATGGCGCCGAAGCCCTTGTCACCAAGGGCGGGGCCACCGAGGTCATAGCCTGCGCTTCCCACGGTGTGCTTTCTGGCAAGGCCATAAAGAATATTTCCGAAAGCGCCATTTCCAAGATCTATATTCTTGACACCATACCCCTGCCCGAGGAAAAACAGATCGACAAGATCTCGGTCCTCCCCGTGGCCGATATGTTCGGCCAAGCCATCCGCAGGATATATCAGGATGACTCGGTTTCCGAGCTGTTCATGTAATTCAAATCAAGCGGCAGGTGTTTTCTATTTTCAGACGCAAAAAACCCACGGGCGAGCCGGACAGGATAGATTATATAATAGCCTGTCTGGGCAACCCCGGAACAAGATACGAAACCACAAGGCATAACGCCGGTTTTCTGGCAGCCGACCTGCTGGCCGAAAAGCTGGGCGCGGGCAGAATAAACCGCGTCAAATGCAAAGCCACATATGCCATATGCCTGCATGAAGGAAAGACGCTGCTTATAATGAAGCCCCAGACCTTCATGAACCTTTCGGGCGAGGCTGTCAGGGAGATGTCGCTTGCATACAGCGTGCCTCCCGAGCGTATAATAGTCGTATACGACGATGTCAACATTCACGAAGGACGTATACGCATAAAGCGTTCAGGCTCCGACGGGGGACATAACGGCATCAAAAGCATAATCTACCAGCTTTCGTCCGACAGCTTCCCCCGGGTCAAGATCGGGGTAGGAGCGCCGTCGGGTGAGGATATGAAGGACTATGTCCTCGACCAGCTCAGCACAGACGCTTATCAGGGCGTAAAGGCCGCTCCCGACGCCGTTTTGGAAATTGTTTCTAAGGGCGTCGACAGCGCCATGCAGAGCTTCAACGGCAAAGACCTTTTGGCAAAAGAAGAATAAACACATATACCCCGCCTTCTTTAAGGCGGGGCGTTTGTCCTGTAATGGAGTGTGAAAAATGGATATTCTCGGCAAATTCATATCAAAAACTCCCGAATACAAGGATATAATGTCGGCTTTGGATTTCGGCAGCCGCAGCATATCGGTCTACGGCATGTCGGAAATACATCAGGCCCTTTTCATATCCTGCCTGAGGGAAAACCTTAAACGCCCAATGGCCGTCATAGCAAAAAACGAACGCTCTGCCGAAGGGCTGGCCGCCGACTTTTCAGCGCTGACAGGCAATACCGCCGCCTTTTTGCCCTGCCGTGATATCGTATTTCACAACATCGACAATGCCTCCAGAGAAAACGAGCATATGCGCCTTAAGGCCCTCTCACTCTTTATGAACGGGACTGCCCCTGTTCTTTTTACGACTGCCGAGGCCATGATGCTCTATACCATGCCTCCCCGGCTGCTGGCCTCTTCCTCTTTGACTATTTCATCGGGTGAGGATTATGATCTGCAGGAAATAAGCGGCAGCCTTTCAAAATGGGGGTACTCTCGATGCGAAAATGTAGAGGGCCCCGGTCAGTTCGCCGTCAGGGGCGGCATCCTTGATGTCTTTTCACCGGGCCAGCCTCAGCCCGTCAGGGCAGAGTTCTGGGGTGACACGGTCGATTCCCTTGGTTTCTTTGATCCCCTTACCCAGCGCAGGACCGAAAATATCCCTTCGGTCGATATAATCCCCTGCGCTGAGGTGCTCCCCCATATAAGCGGGGAAGTCACAAAGAGCCTGCGCCAAAGGCTGGAGCATATATCCAAGCTCAAATCCTCATCCCAAAAGCTTAAAGAAACGCTGGCCCAGGACCTGGAAAAAATAGACAACTCCATATCCTTCCCGTCAGCTGACAGGTACCTTTCCTGCATATATGAAAAACCGTCCTCGGCCTTTGACTACCTGCCTGAGGACACGGTTTTGGTCTTTGCCGAAAGCCCCGCCTGTCTCGAGGCTGCCAAGGGTTATGAATACCGCATGAGCGAGGATGTTTCCCATCTTCTGGAAGAAGGTGTGCTTGCCCCTTCCCCAGAGGGCTATTGCCTGTCCCTTGCACAGTTCAAGGATTTCAGCCTTGGTCATACAATTTTCTCCTTTGATCAGTTTTTAAGCTCCCAGGGTTTCCCGCCGGATTCTATAATCTCCCTTTCGGCACGCCAGCTGCCTTCCTACGGCGGCAGCCTTGATACGGCGTGTTCCGATATTTCCTCATACCTCAAGCTGGGCTATACGGTAATAGCCCTGGCGGGCGGCGCCCAGAGGGCGCTGAGCCTGAAAACCGTCCTTGAAGCCAGAAATATTCCTTGCATAAATGATGATGGAACACTGCATGAAGGGAAGGTCATAATATCCCGCGACAACCTTTCCTGCGGCTTTGAATACCCATCGGTCAAATTGGCCGTAATTACCGAAGGACAGCTTTCCGCGAGAAAAAATGCCCCGTCCAAAAAAACATCAAAGAGCAAGAAAAACGCCATAACATTCAGCGACCTGCATCCCGGTGACCTGGTGGTACACGAAAAGCACGGCATAGGCCGTTTTGTTGGAGTGGAACGCATCAGTGTCGACAAGGTCTGGCGTGATTATATCAAGATAGCCTTTGCCGGTACCGATTTTGTTTTTGTACCTGCCACCTCGCTGGATGTTATATCAAAATACATAGGCGCCGGCGAAAATACCGAGGTCAAGCTGTCCCGCCTGGGTGGTACCACCTGGGCAAAAACCAAGACAAGAGCCAAAAAGGCGGCCAGAGACCTGGCCCAGGGGCTTTTGAAACTTTATGCCGCAAGGCAGAATACCCCAGGGTTTGCCTTCTTTCCCGATGATGATTGGCAGCGGAGCTTTGAAGAGCGTTTCCCCTTTGACGAAACCGAAGATCAGTTGGCCTGTGCGGCCGAAATAAAGGCCGATATGCAGAAGCCTTATCCCATGGATCGCCTTTTGTGCGGAGATGTGGGCTTCGGCAAGACCGAAGTGGCTTTTAGGGCAATCATGAAGTGCATACTTTCGGGCAAACAGGCGGCCATTTTGGTGCCGACCACAGTTTTGGCCAGGCAGCACTACCTTTCTGCAAAGCAACGCTTCACAGGCTATCCGGTCAATGTCGATATGCTCAGCCGCTTTCGCACGCCCGGACAGCAGCGCGAGACTCTCAGGGAGCTAAGGACAGGTGCCTGCGATCTGCTTATCGGAACACACAGAATTCTGCAAAAGGATATAAAATTCAAAGATCTGGGACTTTTGGTCGTTGATGAAGAGCAGCGCTTCGGGGTTTCTCACAAGGAAAAGATAAAGGAGATGGCCACCTCGGTCGATGTGCTGACATTGACGGCGACGCCGATACCCAGGACCCTTAACATGGCCCTTTCGGGAATAAGGGATATGTCGGTTCTGGAAGAACCCCCTGCGGGCAGAATGCCCGTCCAGACATATGTTTTGGAGCATGACGATGTGATAATCAGAGATGCCATCAGAAAGGAGCTGGCCCGCGGAGGCCAGGTCTATTACCTCCACAATCGCATCGACAATATTGAAGAGGTGGCTTCTTCCCTTCAAAAAGCTTTCCCCGACGCCAGGATAGATACAGCCCACGGCAAAATGGGTGAAAAACGTATGGGTGAGGTCATGGGCAAAGCCTATGCCGGCGAAATAGACATCCTCGTCTGCACAACTATAATAGAAACGGGCGTCGACATTCCCAATGTCAACACACTGATAATCGAAGACGCTGATCATATGGGTCTTGCCCAGCTCCACCAGATAAGGGGCAGGGTCGGCAGATCTCAGAGGAACGCTTTCGCCTATCTCACATACCGCAAGGGCAAGGTGTTAAGCGAAATCGCCCAGAAACGCCTTGCTGCAATAAGGGAATTTGCCGAGTTCGGCTCAGGTTTCAAAATAGCCATGCGCGACCTTGAAATAAGGGGCGCCGGGAACGTGCTGGGCGCCGAGCAGAGCGGCCACATGATGAGTGTCGGATATGATATGTATTTAAGGCTTTTGGAAGAAGCCTCTGCCGAGCTCAAGGGTGAACCCCTGCCCCAGCGTACCGAGTGCACGGCAGATATCATGGTATCGGCGGGGCTGCCACAGAACTATGTTTCCGACGCGGCTCTGAGGATCGACCTTTACAGGCGGATATCCATGATAAGCTCCCAGGAAGACTTCTATGATATGCAGGACGAGCTGCTTGACCGTTTCGGCGATCTTCCGGCTCCTGCCCAGGCCCTTTTGGATATCGCCCTGCTGCGCTCCAAAGCGTCCTCAAACGGCATAAACGAAATAACCCAGAAGGGCAAGAACCTCATGCTCTACTTCCTGAAAACCGACATGAAAAAGATAGCCGATGTATGTTCTTCGCCTGATTTCAGGGGGCGCATACTCTTCTCGGCAGGTGAAAAGCCTTACCTTACATTAAAACTTCAGCCCGGAGAATCACCTCTGGACGCCGCCGTTATCCTTGTCGATTTGTACGCCGGACAATAATATGGTACAATAATCGAGTATTAACCCTTTGTACTGCGGAGTGAACCTATGAAAAAATATCTTATCGGCATATTTGCCCTTCTTCTGCTGCTTAATATTTTCAGCTGCTCATCAAGCCCTACGGCAATGAAGGTCGGCACCATCAGGATTGACGCCTCCGAATATGCCTATTATCTCAATTACAACCGTCTTAACCTTGATAACCTGACCTCGGCCGGCGTACTGCCGGGGGAAGGAGAACTGCTGGCCCAGGCCAGAAGCCAGACCGAGCAGCAGATAGAACGCTATTCTATCATAAGGCTTGAATGCCAAAAGCTGGGGCTGGAGCTTTCCTCCGAGCAGAAATCTCAAATGGAAGAAGAAAAACAGCAGCTTATCGATTCTCTGGGAGGGCTTTACGGTTATCTGGAATATCTGAGATCCAATGCCCTGACCGACCGCCTTTACGACAAGCTGCAGGAAAACAACCACTACTATGCGATGCTATATGAATATGTGACCTCGGGTGAGGACAGCGGGGTATATACCGACCAGCAGCTCAGGCAGTATTTTGCCGACAATTATATAAAAGTAAAATACATACGCTTTTCCACGCTGGACCAATCGGGCAGCCTTCTTGAAGAGGATGAGCTCAACGGCATACTTGAAACGGCTGAATCGGTCCTTGAAAACATCCAAAGCGGGCAGATGACCTTTGATGAGGCCATGTCCCTTTACAATGATGACCCCATCATGACAGCCAGCCCCGGCGGCATCACGGTCAGCGCCCAGGACGGCGGCACCGAATATATTGCCGACGCCTTTGAACTTTCGGACAGCGAAACAGGCGGGGTCTATGCTTACAGCGACGGCTTTTATATCCTGAACCGTCAGGCTGTCGACCTGGGATATTTTGACGAAAACCGCGACCAGATAACCTCCACTGCCCGGGATTGGGCCTTTGACAATTATATTTCCAGCGCTTCACAGAATGTAGCTGTATCCAAAAATTCGGTATGCGGCAAGATAACCTTTGAAAATCTGTTTGATTATGTAAAGTGAGGTAACCATGACCCTTACGGCAAAAGAGATGAAAGCGGCCGAAAAAGCGGCCTTTGAAAGGGGTATATCTTATCTGCAGATGATGGAAAACGCTGGCCGTCAGGCCTTTGAGCTGCTTCTGTCCCGAAGGCCGGACATAAAAACAGCCGCCGTTTTTTGCGGCAGCGGCGGCTGCGGCGGCGATGCGTTGGTATTGGCAAGGCTGCTTAAGCAAAAAGGAGCAGAGGTGCTTATTATCCTCTGCTGCGGAAAGCCCCGGCATCAGGACGCCGTTACCAATTTTTATCTGGCGGCTTCCTTAGATATCCCCATGGTGGTGGGTTCCCTGCTCACCCAGGAGGATATTGATTTTATCCGTTCGGCCGACGCTGTCATCGACGGTATATACGGCACGGGATTTCACGGCGAGCTGGGGCTTGAGCAGGAGGTATGCTGCGGCGTCATAAACAGTTCAAACGGCCTAAAGCTGGCCCTGGACATTCCCAGCGGCCTTGAGTGCGACAGCGGCATTGCCGCCCAGGGGACTGTAAATGCAAATTTGACTGTCGCATTCCACGCATTCAAGCCCTGCCACGAAAAGGCCCCCGAAATATGCGGCGAAGTCGTTTTGGCCGATATCGGCATCTGACATGAGAGCAGAGGAATATCTTAAAGACCCGTGCAGGGCCTCGTCACTTTGCTTTCGCAAAAGCCTTCTTCCCCCTCCTGAGGGAATATTGGTAATTGACGGCGGGCAGCCTTTGCCGCATTGGGCTTTAAATCTCGAATGCCAAAAATATTTCAAGCTGATCCACAACCTGAAATCGGTCCCCCGCCCGGCCCTGCCGGGCTTTTCGGTAAAAAGGGCCGAAAGGTCCGACCTTCCGCTCATGCGGGACATAATAAACCGAAGCTATGAGGATATATCGGTCGATCTGGACTATCTTGTTTCCCTCACCCGTCTTTCCGGCTATGAACCTGACCTTTGGCTGATGGCTTATGACGAAAAAGGCTGCCCCGCAGGCTGCGCCATAGCCGAAATCGGCAGGGAAATAAAGGAGGGCTACATCGAGTGGCTTCAGGTGCTTCCCTCTTTCAGGCGAAAAGGCCTTGGTTCGGCGCTGGTAAGCGAGCTTTTAAGACGGATGGCCCTGGGCGGAGCGGATTTTTGCACCGTTTCGGGCAAGGCCAGCAATCCTTCGGCTCCTGAAGCCCTTTATCGAAAATGCGGCTTCGAAGGCAACGGCCTGTGGCTGGTTTTTAAAAAGCAATAAGAAAAGGGCACGCTTTTGCGTGCCCTTTTTATCTGCCCAAAGGCAGGTTTATTTATTTGTTCTTGAGGTACTCGTCTATCGACTTTGCTGCCGTCTTGCCTGCGCCCATGGCCAGAATGACGGTAGCAGCACCTGTGGAAGCATCGCCGCCTGCGAAAACGCCGACCCTGGAAGTGCCGCCGTTCTCAGATGTCACGATGCAGCCCTTCTTGTTAGTATCAAGGCCGGGAGTCGTGGAACGGATAAGAGGGTTGGGGGATGTGCCCAGAGCGGGGATAACGGTGTCGACATCCATCGTAAAGTCGCTGCCCTCGATGGGGGAAGGACGGCGCCTGCCCGAAGCATCGGGCTCGCCCAGCTGCATCTCTACGCAGTGGAGCTTGCAGACCCTGCCCTTGTCGTCGCCCTCGATGGAAGTGGGAGCCGACAGGAACTTGAAGATGATACCCTCTTCCATGGCGTGATGGACCTCTTCCTTCCTGGCGGGAAGCTCTTCCTCACCCCTGCGGTATACTATGTAAACCGTTTCAGCACCCATTCTCTTGGCGCAGCGGGCGGCATCCATGGCGACATTGCCGCCGCCGATAACGGCCACGCTCTTGCTGTGCATAACAGGGGTATCGCAGTTCTCAGCGCCCCTGAAAGCCTTCATGAGGTTAATACGGGTCAGATACTCATTAGCCGAATAAACGCCGCAGAGGCTCTCGCCGGGGATCTGTGCAAACATCGGCAAGCCTGCGCCCGAGCCGATAAAGACGGCCTCAAAGCCCTCTTCCTCAAATATCTCGTCTATCGAAAGGACCTTGCCTATAACCATGTTGGTTTCGATCTTGACGCCCATCTTCATAAGGTTCTCAACTTCCTTGTTAACTATCTCCTTGGGAAGCCTGAACTCGGGTATGCCGTAGGACAGAACGCCGCCGGCCACATGCAGCGCCTCGAAAACGGTGACATCATAGCCCATCCTGGCAAGCTCGCCTGCGCAGGTAAGGCCGGCAGGGCCCGAACCGATAACGGCGACCTTCCTGCCGTTCTTGGGAGCTGTTTCGACATTGGCAATGCCGTTTTCCCTGGCCCAATCGGCCACGAACCTTTCAAGACGGCCAATAGCGACAGGTTCGCCCTTTATACCCCTGATGCACTTGCTTTCGCACTGTGTTTCCTGGGGACATACACGGCCCGAAATGGCGGGAAGTGCGTTGGCGTTGCTCAGGATCTTATAAGCGCCCTCCAGGTCCTTCTCCCTTATCTTGGCGATAAACTGAGGAATGGGGACCGATACGGGGCAGCCGCCGACGCAGGGAGAGTTTTTGCAGTTAAGGCAGCGCTCAGCCTCTTCCATGGCCTGCTCAAGGGTGTAGCCCTGGGCGACTTCCAGGAAGTTCTTGTTCCTGACATTGGGCTCCTGCTCTGCCATTTTTACCTTTGTAAGTGACATGTTAGGCATTCGTCTTACCTCTCAATCTGCAAATATATTCTTCCTTCTTCTGTGTCTCAAATTCCTTGTAGGAATTGTTGCGGGCGATGACCTCGTCAAAGTCGACCAGATGGCCGTCGAAGTCGGGGCCGTCGACGCAGGCGAACTTGGTCTCGCCGCCGACCGTGACGCGGCAGCAGCCGCACATGCCGGTGCCGTCAACCATTATGGGGTTCATGCTGATCGTAGTGGGGATATTGTACTCCTTGGTCAGCTTACATACGAACTTCATCATAAGAAGAGGACCGATAGCCACGGCATGGTCATACTTGTTGCCTTCTTCGATAAGGGCCTTGAGCCTGTCGGTGCCGAAACCATGGAAACCGTAGTCGCCGATATCGGTGCACATATAAAGGTTTGTGCAGGCTTCCTTCATCTCATCCTCGAGGATGATAAGGTCCTTATTCCTGAAACCGGCTATAAGGTCGACTTCTACGCCGGCCTCATGCAGGGCCTTGGCGATGGGGTAAGCGATGGCGCAGCCGGCGCCGCCGCCGACAACGGCGACCTTCTTGCCCATTTCGGCAATGTTGGTGGGAACACCCAGCGGTCCGACAAAATCATGCAGGCACTCGCCCTCGTTGAGCTCGTCCAAAGCCAGGGTGGTCTTGCCGACCTTCTGATAAATGATGGTGACCGTGCCCTTTTCCTTATCGGTGGCAGCAATGGTCAGAGGTATCCTCTCGCCGTCCTCATCGACCCTGAGGATGATGAACTGTCCGGCCTTGGCCTTTTTGGCGATAAGGGGGGCATGGATCTCCATAAGGGTGATGTCAGGCTTCAGAGGTTTCTTCAAAACGATCTGATATTTCTTCTCCATCTGTACTCTCCTTAATTATTAATAATAATCAGAGTTTTTGCACACAATATTATCGTAAGGCCTAACCCACTGTTTGTCAACATTAAAAAGGCACAATCTTCAAGCGATTGTGCCTTTTTAATTGATATTACTGCTGTTTTGCGGCGTTGCCGCGGTTTTTTGCCCTGAGCTGGTTATTGAGTATGACCTTCCTTATCCTGAGGCTCTTGGGGGTGACCTCGATAAGTTCATCATCAGCTATAAACTCTATACAGGCTTCAAGGCTCATCTGCCTGGGCGGCACAAGTCGCATGGCGTCATCGCTGCCGGCGGCACGCATATTTGTGACATGCTTTTTCTTACAGACATTGACATTTATATCCTCGGCCTTGGGCGACTGTCCGACGACCATGCCCTCATAGACCTTAGTGCCCGGGGTTATGAACAAAACTCCCCTGTCCTGGGCATTGAAAAGGCCGTATGTCACGGCTTCGCCCGTTTCAAAGGCGACAAGCGAGCCCGTCGTCCTGGTCATGATATCACCCTTATAGGGGACATAACCGCTGAAAACCGAGCTCATTATGCCCTCTCCGCGGGTGTCGGTCAAAAACTCGTTTCGATATCCGAAAAGACCCCTTGATGGAACCTGGTACTCAAGGCGCATGCGGCTGTCGCCCTGAGGGTTCATCTGGACAAGTTCGCCTTTGCGCGAACCTATCTTTTCCATGACTGCACCTACGCTTTCGTTGGGCACATCACAGACCAGAGTCTCCACCGGCTCCATTTTCACCCCGTTTTCCTCTTTGTAAAGAACCTTGGGCGCGCCTACGCAGAACTCGTACCCCTCTCTGCGCATGGTTTCGATAAGTATCGACAGGTGCATCTCTCCCCTGCCAGCCACTTTAAAGCTCTCGGTAGAGTCGGTCTCGGTAACCCTCAAGGACACATCCTTCAAAAGCTCCCTCATAAGGCGCTCACGCAGATGGCGGGAGGTTACAAACTTGCCCTCGGTCCCGGCAAAGGGACCGTTGTTGACGGAAAAGGTCATTTCCACCGTAGGCTCCGATATCTTGACAAAGGGCAGGGCCTCGGGCGCTTCAGGGGCGCAAATTGTGTCTCCTATGGTTATGTCGGATATTCCCGAAAGGCAGATTATCTCGCCGGCCTTTGCCGATTCGATAGGTACCCTATTCAGCCCCTCTATTCCGTAAAGGTTGACGGCCTTGGATTTATAAGGTTCGTGGCTGCCGTGATAATGACATACAACGACATCCTGATTCTTTTTTATCTCGCCCCTTTCAAGGCGGCCTATGCATATCCTGCCGACATAGTCATTATAGTCAATAGAGGAAACAAGCATCTGCATGGGGCCTTCCTCGTCGACATTGGGGCAGTCGATATGCTCGAGTATGGCGTCAAAAAGGGGAATAAGATTCTCGTGAGGGCCTTCGGGCGCAAGCGACGCCGTACCATCCCTGCCCGAGCAGAAAAGAACGGGTGAGTTGAGCTGGTCATCATTGGCATCAAGGCTTATAAGAAGATCCAGCACCTCGTCAATGACCTCATTTATCCTGGCGTCTGGCCTGTCTATCTTATTGATGACAACTACGACCTTATGCCCCAGAGAAAGGGCCTTCTGCAAAACAAACCTGGTCTGTGGCATGGGACCCTCGGCAGCATCTACCAAAAGCAGAACTCCGTTGACCATTTTGAGTATTCTTTCGACCTCGCCCCCAAAATCGGCATGGCCCGGTGTATCTATTATATTAATCTTGACGCCCTTATAATGAACAGAGGTATTTTTGGCAAGTATCGTTATGCCGCGTTCCCTTTCCAGGTCATTGCTGTCCATGACCCTTTCGGCCACAGCCTGATTCTCCCTGAAAATGCCGCTCTGCTTGAGCATTTCGTCGACCAGCGTGGTTTTGCCGTGGTCAACATGGGCGACAATAGCTATATTCCTGAGGTCTTCTCTTAACATAAATATCCCCTTACATACGGATTTTCTAACGATTTATTATATCTCCGTATACTTTCCCTGTCAAATGCTTTTTCCCACAGATTTTGCGTATATCCAAATCAGGCCCGCTGAAATCGTCATGGCCCAGCCCACAGGCCTCAACGAAAGCTCGAGCCAGCTTAGGCAGGCGCTTTCACTGCCGAAAAGCGTCACGGCCGAAGCAAATGAAAACACCGCGGAGACAACAGATACCCATCTGTTTTGCTGCCATCTGCCGAAAAGCGCTGAAACCGAATAACCAGCCAGGCGGTAAAGAAGAGCCAACTTTATTATTGAAGCGGCGACCAAAGCACAGATAAGCAGGTCCTCTGTGTGTATGCCATAGCTTCCCAGCCTCTGAAGCCCGGCCACTGCATAAGCCGGGAAAGTATATTTAGAAGCAATTTTAAACCCGGCCACCGAGATATTTTTGATATATTCCATACTCAGAAGCAGGCCGGAAGCCAAAGCTGCCATATAAGCTCCCTGACGTATGTTTTTTTCATTAGCCCTGCCGCTCAGAAGAGCTATGGCCGCAAGTCCCTGGGAAAACGGCCTTGCAAAGGCCTTTAAAATACCCTCCAGCAATCCTTCTTCCTCAAAAACAGGCAGCAGTCTCTGCAGCTGCCAATTACCCGCGCTGACGACAAAAAGCACCACGAAAAACAACGACATGCAGGCAAAAGCCGCCTCTATATACCTTTCCAGCCCATGACCTTTGAGCAAAGCCATAAAAAGGGCCGTGGCGGCCAAAAGAAACGAAATGCCCCAGGGCGAAAGCGCAAAACTGTTATAAGTCACAATGAATAGTCTGAACCTGCCCAAGAGGGCACCTGCCGAACTTACGGTAAGAAACACCCACGAAATATATACCGGAAAAAGCACCGCGCCTTTCTTTCCCAATACACGTGAACATGCAAAGGTGCACAGTCTGTAAAAGGGCAATGCCAAAAGAGAAGCAAGAAAAACGGCTATCCATGATGCCTTTCCAGCGGGGTAAAAGTTGAGGTTTATCATATCCGCCGCAAGAAAGACAAATATACAGGCAAAACACCTGTACCGACTCAGCTGCATTATCCGGCCTCCTTCATTTTTCCGCTGCTTTCCAGCTCCACTTGAACATTTACCCTGCACAGACTTTGAGAGTAATACGTATCCTTCCAGCTTTGTGCAACCTTTTGCCATGTCTCGGTGTCGTACCTGTAAAGATACTGCCCCAGGCCCAAAGCGTCGCTCCCTGAAAACCGCAGGATATCAAACATCTCGGCTATCTCTTTTTCCAGCTTGTTTTTTACAGCTGCCTGACATTCTTCTCGGCCTTCGGTCAGCCTGTCCTCCGCTTTAAGCGAGATTTTGACAGATAAATCGGCTATGGCCCTGCCGTTTTCAATATATGCCTTCATATCGCTTTTACAGCTTGTAAGGTCAAAGGATACCCATCTTTCCCCAACTCTGGCCGTTATGCTGCCCCGCTCCGCCCTGCCGGACGCAATAAGAAATGCCGGCACAAGCCCCGGCTCCAGCTTACCTGCCCAATCAAAACCGTTCAAAAGGGCAAGGCCTCCGGTGCTTCCCGAAGAAGTCAGGGGCAACACTCCGTCTATACCCTCCTCATAAAAACAGTAAAGCAGATCCTTGAGCATTATATCGGCCGACGTCATATTTTCTGCCCCTCCCGTCGTTGTTTTAAGTATACGGCGGCTTTGGAAGTCCTCCCCTTCAAATATTTCGCCTGCCTTGCCCTTGCAGGCCATAACTCTGGTATTAAGTCTTATATCATTATCATTGAGAATATAATTGCCGAGCTCCTGCATGCTGTTTTTAACAATATTTTCTGAAAATATCAAAAGCACAGTATGCCTGAGATAAGGTGTCTTTCCTGTTTGAGCCTGCATATCCTGGAAGCATTCTGTAACGGTCTTCCCCTGCCCGCTTGAAACCGATGGAACCAGCTCCTTTCCGTCCTCGCTCTGACCGCTGCTTTCTTCGATGGTCATTACGTATCCGTTTTCATCCATATCAAAAGCGGCGGCTGTTACGATGGAGTAAAGCTGCAGTTTTTCCGAAGAGCAGCCGCTGAGGCATAAGGTCAATATCAAAAGCGCAGCTGTTTTCCTCATCCGCCCCTCCTTTTTGAAATGAACCGGCCGTACTTTTTCATAAAGCTGAAAGGTTTGCGCATAAGACTGTCCTCGTGGCTTCCCTGAGAGATAAAAGGCATGGATGAAAGATAATCCACGCCGAAGCTTTCCATGACGGCAAGGCGTCCTGTTATAAGTGAAAGCCCCATTACAAACCCCCATAAACCAGCCAGCTGGGAAAACAAAAGCAAGATGAGCCTGAGGATAATTATCTGGTTTTTCAGCTTCGAGGCCGCAAGCCCTGTTACCCCCGAAAGGGCAACTATTATAACCATCGAGGGGGATACTATATTGGCCTCAACGGCCGACTGTCCAAGTATCAAAGCCCCCACTATTGAAAGGGACTGTCCTATGCTGGAAGGCGTTCTGAGTCCCGCTTCTCTTAAAAGGTCAAAGCTCAAAAGGAACAAAAGTGCCTGGCCAACAGCCGAAAAAGGCGTCGCCTCCTGCATCATGGCTATGTTTATCATCATTTTTGTGGAAAGGGTGCCCGGGTGATAACTGAGGACCGCGATATATACCGGTACCAAAGAGATAGCGGCAAAAAATGCAAAAAGTCTGAGTGCTCTGGCAAACACTGCCTGATGATAAGGAACATAATAATCCTCAGGGCTTTGAAAATTCTCTATAAAAACAAAAGGGGCGGTAAGTGCCTGGGGACAGCCGTCAAGCAGTATGGCCACTCTTCCTTCCAAAAGAGCGGCAGATGCAACATCGGGCCGTGCCGTAGTCCCCACCCTCCTAAAAAGCCCCGGAATGCTGGGATCTATCATTTCACACACATAGTTCGAGCTTAAAACCCCATCGATCCTGATTTTTGAAATGCGCTGCCTCATGAGTGACACAAGATCCTCCGGCGCCGTGCCTTCCAGATAACAAAGACAGCAGGTGGTGCGGGTGCTGCCTCCAAGGGAAAAGACCTCTATTTTAAGCCGGGATGTCCTAAGGCGCCTTTTTAGCATGGATATATTTATCATTACAGGTTCTACAAAGCCTTCCCTGGGTCCCTGAGAAACCTTCTCTTCCTCAGGCTCCTGCAAAGAGCGGAAAGAAAAGCCCTTGCAGCCGATAATAAGTCCTTCCTGAGCGCCCTCGACAAAAAGCAACGCGTCGCCATAGGCCACGGCTGCTTCCATTTCAACGGTGTCGCTGCTCTTTTGGACCTCTGGCAGCTGTATGACGCTGAGAGCAAATATATCCAGCTCCCTGCCCTGAATCATTTTACCGTCAAAACCCATGACAGGCGCGATAATGCCGTCCCTTATAAGATTGGTGGCTACAAGGCCGTCACCGAAATATATTCTGCACCTTATCCCCGACACGGTCCTTATTTCCCTGGATTTGACAGTAGGATTATTGCGAAACAGTCGGTCCATTATAAGGGTGTTTTCTTCATACCCTCCGTTGAGCTTCATTGCAAACACCGCCTTTCAGATTAAGCCTGCCCCAAAATGGCAAAAAAATACGGCGCCTAAAGGCGCCGTATATCACATATTTATTGATTTGTCACATCTGCAAAAGATTGGGATACAGTCCTTCGTCATACATATCTGCCAAAGCCTTTTTTACCGAGTCCTTGTCCTCTTTGTATGTAACGCCATACCACTTAGCCGTTGTTTCCAGCACATTGACCTCGGCCAGACCTTCCTTTATAAGACCATCCACGAAGGTAGGCAGATAAAATTCTGCCTTATTCTCGTTTTCGGGAGTAAGACGCGAAATAAAATCACCAAACTCCCGACCCATTTTTTCAAATACGGAACTTGACAGCCCCCAAACATTCATGGAAGCTATGCTGTCCCCGCTGATAGGCGTATCAACGCCGTTTTCAGTATAAAATATGCCGTTTTCTCCCGAATATATTTTTGTGCGTTCGGTTACCGACATAAGCTTTCCATTTTGTATCTCACATATTCCGCGGGAGACACTGCCGTTTTCGGTAAGGGTATTTTTAAGCGGGAAACCGACCATGCACATGTGTTTTTCTCCCACATCTTTAGTAAGGAACCCATAAAGGCGCATATAGGCATCACGCCCGTAAAAATCGTCAGCGTTTATAACACCAAAAGGCCCGTCTATTTTATCTGCGGCACACCACACCGCATGGCCTGTGCCCCAGGGCTTGCTCCGGCCGCAAGGCGCCTTCATGCCGTCTGGCAGGCACGAAACATCCTGAAGAGCGTAATCCACTTCCATATACTTAAGCGCCCTTTTACCTATCTGCTCTTTAAAAATCTCCAGAAGCTCAGGCTTGACGACAAAAACCACCTTTTCAAATCCGGCCTTCATGGCGTCATACACCGAATAATCTATTATTATCTCTCCATTAGGTCCCAAAGGCTCTATCTGCTTGAGCCCACCAAAACGGCTGCCCATGCCGGCGGCCAGCACCAGCAATACAGGTTTGTTCATATCTTCCTCCGCTATTTTTTTATTTACAGTATACCCTTTTGCACGCCAATAATCAACCTTCGGCCGGTTTAAGTCCGTGCATAAATCCGTCCAACTCTGCGGTATAGATGTTCCCACCTATAACCTCGCCTTCATAGACCAGGATATCGCACATCACTCCGCTTTGATCCGGATAACCCTCTATACAGCAGCTGTAAAGAGTCACCTTCTCACCCTTGTAAGGTTCCAGGTCAAACCCACATTCCTTCTGCATGTTATTGTATCCGGTATACACCTCGTCAAATGTTTCGGGAATAACAACCTCTCCCGATTCCATCTCCTCCCCCGCCGTATATCCCAGAGACTCGATATAGCGGACAGCTTCGCTTTTTCCAAAAACCTCCATACCTGTTCCTGCTTCTTTTTCGGGAAACAGAAGTATAACGGCCGCCGCTATGACCGCCAGGGCCAGAAGTATTGCCACTGCCTTACGTTTTGAAAATCTCGCAGTGTAGATCAACATAATTCTTCACCTCTTTGTAAAGGGTATGAATTTAATGCTGATCGTATTACAAAAAAGCGAGGATAATTCCCCGCTTTTTCAAAAATCATATATTCGTCACAAAGGTCAGAAGCCCCGATAACCCCAAAAAACCGTATATCAGCTTCTTCATAAAGGCAATGTCTATCTTTTCCACGATCTTTATTCCCAGGGATTTGCCCACCATCATGCCGAGCATTCCGGGTATGATAAGCGGCAGCAAATCAGCAGTAATTATCCCACTGAACGCCCTGACGGCCGTAGTATATATTGTCGTCATACTGAAGAAAAACTGCGAATTGCCTATGTAAGAATTTTTGTCGTCGCCGACAATGGCCAGGATATAAAGCACCATCGGAGGGCCGCCTATTCCAAAAAGGCCGCTGGCTATACCCGATATGCTGCCGCATATAAAAGCTGTAAGAAGGTTTGCCTTAAGATGTATGCGGTCGGCAAAGAACATGAAATAAAGGGCTATAACAATAAGGAAAAGTCCAAAATAAGCCTTCAGGTTAGTAAGATCCGCCGTTGTGGCAAACCTGATGGCCAAAAATGAAAAAGTAAAATAAAATATCGCAGGCAGTATGACTATTTTGGGAGTTGCGTATTTACGATATTTCCAAGCCAGCATTATGCACGCCCATGCACTTACAAGGGTGGACAACGCACTTGACTGAAGGATAGGCAAAAACAGCGGGAAAAAAAGCATTATAAATATTCCGCTTCCAAACCCCGTCGTCGTCTGAATTATACCGCCGATTATACACGGCAGAAAAACATACAGCATTTCTTTCATGTTTTTTCCCCCATATACATTAGTAAAATATTATACGAAAAATTACCAAAAATACTATATACCGTTTTGTATACAGTGTCAACCGCTCAATTTAAGGTTAGTCTTTGCTATTTTCTGGACAATCGCAACAGTTTGGGTGTATAATATATGTGGCTTTTTCAGCGGCCAATATTATACAATCGGGGATTTGTTATGGAAGGAAAATATTATCTCTTCACATTTGAATCAACTCATGGCGCCATTTCTTCTCACAAATTGCTTAAAGAGCATATGGATGCCGTGATAATGCCTGTTTTAAGGGAAATCAATGCCAGCTGTGGCATGGCTGTAAAGGTCCGTCCGCAGGATATGGAGAAAAGCCTTGAGCTTATGCGCCTTCATATGCCGGGCGACTATTCATTTTACAAAATAGAAGGTAAGGAAATAACAAAACTCCCCGAATAAACATATGTTCGGTTGATAAAATTAAAGGAGGATATAAAAATGAGCAACGAGTATCTCGGCAGCAACATCCCCAAATTGGGTTTTGGCCTTATGCGCCTTCCTCAGAACGAGGATGGTTCCATTGATGTGGAACAGGTCAAAAAAATGGCCGACCATTTCTTCGCCAACGGTTTTACCTATGTTGACACCGCCTATGTCTATGGCGGCGGAGCTTCCGAGCTGGCCGCAAAAGAAGCCATTGTCCAGCGTTTCCCCAGGGAGAGCTTCCAACTTGCCGACAAACTGCCCGTCATAAACATCCAAAAAGAAGAGGATATGGAAGAATTCGTCCAGACCTCCCTTGAAAGAACAGGTGCGGGTTATTTTGACTTTTACCTGCTCCACGCTCTTAACGCTTCCAAGCTGGAGATCTGTGACAAGTTTAATGCCTGGGACTACATGGTCAAGCTTAAGGAAAGAGGCATCGCCAAGCATATTGGCTTCTCCTTCCATGACAAGGCCGAAGTCCTGGACAAGATCCTGACCGAGCATCCCCAGATGGAGTTTGTGCAGCTCCAGATCAACTACGCCGATTGGGACAGCGATAATGTTCAGTCCCGCAAGTGCTATGAAGTTGCCCGCAAGCACAACAAGCCTGTTACTATCATGGAGCCTGTCAAGGGCGGCAATCTGGTCACCATGACTCCAGAGATCCAGAATGTCTTCAAGGCTGCTGATCCCAACGCTTCGATAGCTTCCTGGGCTGTTCGTTTTGCAGCTTCCCATGAGGGCTTGATTACTGTTTTAAGCGGTATGTCCAATCTTGAACAGATGCTCGACAACACAAGCTATATGAAGGATTTCAAACCTCTTAATGAAGAGGAGCAGAAGGTCATTGCCAAGGTCGTCGATATTCTGAACAGCATACCGACCGTTCCTTGCACCGCCTGCCATTACTGCACCGATGGATGTCCGATGCGCATAGACATACCTGCCATATTTGCCGCTTACAATACATACCTTGTTTACGGCAACCTCCAGGGCGCCAAGAACTCCTATAAGAACGCCGTAAAGGATAAGGGTATGGCTTCCTCCTGCGTCCACTGCCTGCAGTGCGAGGCTCAGTGCCCCCAGAAAATCAATATTACCGAGCGTCTCCAGGAGATCGCCAAGGTTCTCGAAGACTAAAGATTTGTTTGCAAATAAAAACAGGGCTGCGATGCAGCCCTGTTTTTTTGCCCTGGTCTCCCCCATAAACTCTTTTCCAAACTTTTGGTAAGGATCATCCCCGCTTACGCGGGGAAAAGCTCAAATCACAGCCCCCTCTGGCGGTTGGAGCGGGATCATCCCCGCTTACGCGGGGAAAAGTCCATGTTGCAATAGCAGGCTTCGCAACCGTTGGGATCATCCCCGCTTACGCGGGGAAAAGCCAGGCTTTGTGTGCGGACGGGGAGAGATCGGAGGATCATCCCCGCTTACGCGGGGAAAAGAATGACATTTTATGTGTTGGTAGTATAGAGATAGGATCATCCCCGCTTACGCGGGGAAAAGGAATTGCAAATCCCAAAGCTGTCGCAAGAAGAGGGATCATCCCCGCTTACGCGGGGAAAAGGAGTGATGGCACTCTTAAAAAGCCCCATTGGCAGGATCATCCCCGCTTACGCGGGGAAAAGCCAACGACGAAATTTTGCGGGGAAAACAAATAAGGATCATCCCCGCTTACGCGGGGAAAAGTTGTGGAGTATGGTGGACGAGCCGCAATTGAGAGGATCATCCCCGCTTACGCGGGGAAAAGATGCCATATATGCCTGACGCGTGGAGATAGGCGGGATCATCCCCGCTTACGCGGGGAAAAGCCAGCTGTGCCAAAGTCAAAGGCTGCACAAGCGGGATCATCCCCGCTTACGCGGGGAAAAGCGGGCTGGGAGGGAAACAAACATCGAGTTTGGAGGATCATCCCCGCTTACGCGGGGAAAAGCTTCGACTCAGCCAAAGAAGAATGGCTCGACCGGGATCATCCCCGCTTACGCGGGGAAAAGTAAAAATCAAAAGGAGGAAAACAGAAATGAAAGGGATCATCCCCGCTTACGCGGGGAAAAGGAATTGCAAATCCTTGTTACTGTTGTTACCACAGGATCATCCCCGCTTACGCGGGGAAAAGTCTCAAACATATCATCAAAACACGGCAAGTAAAGGATCATCCCCGCTTACGCGGGGAAAAGATGGACGATTTAATGACATGGCTTGGTGATGTGGGATCATCCCCGCTTACGCGGGGAAAAGTTACTTCCAACAACAAGTTTCAATGTATAAGGAGGATCATCCCCGCTTACGCGGGGAAAAGAAGTCCTTAAAATTTTCACAGCTTTCGACCATAGGATCATCCCCGCTTACGCGGGGAAAAGTTGGGTTTTGTTCTTGCCCTTGGCGTATATAAGGGATCATCCCCGCTTACGCGGGGAAAAGCACTTTTCCTCCTTTGGACTTTGTCGCTGTCGGGGATCATCCCCGCTTACGCGGGGAAAAGTTTGAACCGACAATGATACGCAGCGTGTATGGAGGATCATCCCCGCTTACGCGGGGAAAAGCAACACATATCCATGAATAACGGTTGACAACAAGGATCATCCCCGCTTACGCGGGGAAAAGACTAAAAAAAGTTATAAAATCCTTCTAATTTTGCCATTTTCAAGACATTTCCTTTAGTTTAAGGTACACCTGAATCGCCGCTTCACAATATGACCCCACCTGATTTTGGTCTATGGTATCCAGCGAAAAATAGTTCACCAAGCTCTGAATATCGCTATTTATTATATCATCCAATTTCCTTTCAGCCAAGGCAGATATATCTGAATATTTATTTGCCGGCAGCGTCAGTCCATATCTGCGGCATAAAAGGCGAATACAGGAAAAAACCTTCTTTGGCTCGAAGGCTATCAGCTGATTTTCACCGATAAAATCCAAAAACGCTTTTGCCTCGACTATTTTTTCCTCTTCTACACGGGGAAAGCTGTCACAAGCGTCTTCAGGCGCGACCCTCAACGTCCTTATCCCCGATATCTGACCCTTGCTTACCTTGGCTGCTCCCAGATCCATACAGCCTGTTTTATCCAGGCAGACAACGGCCAGCGCCGTAAAACACTCGTCAGTTTTGATTTTCTGATGCATCCTGCCGGCCATACGCATTTTTGCAGCCCTGCTGTATCCTCTGTGAAAGGTTTCTTCCCTTTGCGGAGAGGTTTCTTTCTCAGACGGCCTGCGCATTATTTTTATTCCATCGAAATCCACAGGTTCCCATGGGGTATTATGGACCCTGAAGTCCAGCCCCTGCTCATTCGCCGCGCTAAACACCATGACTGCCCTGCCGTTTTTCAGATTGCCGCATATCCTTGCCCAAAGCAGATCCCTGACACGGCTACTCATCGAGCCTACATATACTCCCGTGCTTATTTCAAACATCCACTTTGACAAATCACCTCGCAGCTTGGACGGGCAGTTTGAAAGAGTAACCACGACCATCAAAACCGCCCCTTTCCGTAAGAAATGCCGTTTCTGACAGCCTCCCGCTGATTATTCCACAGCATGACGGCATCTTCATCCGGTTTTTCGTTTTCATCGTCCGAAAGCAGCCATTTTATATCCCTTACCATACGCTCCAACAGTTTTTTTTCGGCAAAAACATCACGAACCCTTCGTCTGACCTGAGACGGAAGATCCTCTGACGGCTTTGAAGACATTTCAAAGGCTATCGGTATGGCAGTTTCGGCCTTATACAGATCGGCAATATCATATACAAAGGAGTTTTCGTGGCCGACATGTATGAACCCCAGGCCGGGAGAACAGCCCATTGCGGCAATAACGGCATGGGCCAAGCCGTAAAGGCACACATTTGCGGCAGACAAAGCCTGATTTACCGGATCACCCGAGAGAAAATCTTCGTGGTCGTACTCCCTTCCATTCCAATCTATCCCCCATTCCTCAGCCGACCGTTTGTATGCAGCGCGTACCCTGCTGCCCTCCCTGCCCCTGAGTTGGGGCAGGGTAAGGCGTGACAGATCCTCTCCGGGGAAGCGCAACCCATACATTTTGCGCACCACCGCCAGATGTTGTTTAGAATCGCTGACCATTTTTGCCTGGCGGATCAAAAGGGAAGCCCTATGAGTCAGTGGGCGGCCCGAGGCATAATACCTGACCCCGTGCTCCCCTACCCACAAAATGCTTATCCCCGCGTCGCCTGCAAGCTCCATAGCCCTGTGCGTCACCGCAGCACCGGGCCCCAAAAGCAACACCGATATCGCTGCCGCGGGGATAAGCACAACGCCCTCATCGTCAATGACCGCCAATGCGCTGTCCCTGCGGTTTATCTGGCACTTCTCAAGATACAAAAATGTCAGCCGGTCTTTTATCTGGGGCAGGGCCTGAAGTTCAGGCTTTTTCATTCCAGGTATTTCGTTCATCTCGCCGCACCCTTAAGGCGAATGACCGTCATAAGCCCCATGCCATAGGCTTTTCCCCTGCCAATGCCGGAAACAAGAGCTTTTTTGAACAGTTCGGAATCCGTTACCTTCAAAATACCTTCGTATGTAACGGCAAGGAGCCTTACAGGGGAACCTTCTCCTCTTTTCCTGAAGGAATACCATTTGTTTCCCACAACGCCAAAGGCCGAAAGATCGGTATAAAATCCGTATTTTCCGCATCTATCCAAAAGCCATTTTTCCTGATACTGAGTCGAAATATGGGCATATCTCATCCCCCTGCCGTTTCTGGCTTCCGATGAAACGCTTATAGTAGGGTTGGCAACCAGCCTGAACCTGAAAGTCCCGCCATCCTCTATCCTGTCCAGCAGGGGCTGATAATCGGCCGTATCCCATCTTCCTGTTCCAAACTGCCATGCCGCATGACTCAGGTCTGCATTGGCTGGACTTGCAATCAGCAGATATGCCTTATCCCCGATACGGTCGATACGCCACAAAACCCTGTCATCTTCTTCCGCAAAAGCAGAGGCGACGGCCCCATGTATCATATTAGGATTATTCAAAGCCTTCATGGCGTCTCGCTTTTTCAGATCAAGTTCGATCCTGCTGAGGTACATCATCTTCACCTCCCATAAGTTCGTGCATGGCATCGTGGCTCGTGCCTGCTTTCATATCGACTCCCCGGCGTTCCGTCCAAAAAACAAACCCATATTGGCGGTGTGTAGGATTGAAGGACAAAGGCCTGTCCCTGAGCCGGTATGTCACGCCTCCTTCCAGCACGCCCTCTTCAATTATTCTCAGCCTGCCGTCAAGCTTTCTGCGCCGCCACTCAGCCGCCTGCCACGGCTCCCTTTCCAGGGCCTCCCCAAGGCTCAGGCTGCGTATACCGAGCACCAGGGGCAGTGTAGGCGGGCACGACCTTCTGCCAAGGAAAAGAGGGAAGGCCGGGTTATGCAGCGCTTCTTCCAGCTTTGAAAGCAGCTGAACATCATCGCTTTCAAGCCCTACCAGAAATACGGCGTCGGAAAGGTAAAACCTGCTTGTAACATAAGAATCTTTTCCTCTATGAGCCGTGTGATAATCTCTTAAAAGCTCTCCCGGCTGGTCTATCCTTATGCCCATGCGCAGGCTGTCAAGCTTTTCGACAGTATCAATATCATCCCTGCGGCAGCCCAGAGCTGACGCAAGAAGTCCTATGACGCCGCTCTTGGTCGGCTCTCTCCCTGTCCGGCGCACCTCAAATTTTGACTCGGAACCCCAGGCCTGAAGCGGGCCTGCCAACCTAAGCAAAAGGGTGCTCATGATCGCTCCCCGCCTTTTTGCGTATTTCCTATAAGCTCATCAAGCCACTTTATCATATCGCTCAGGGAACCGCACTGCGCCAGGGATTCCATCCCCTCACCTATGGCAAAGCTGTGGGCAGGGGGCTCTGTAAAGGTGGAATACAGCATTGAGGCGTATTCGCAAAAGCGTTTTTTGGATATGGATACATAGCCGTCGCCGTTTGATGTAACGGGCCTTTCAAAAGCTCCAGACATATTGACCGGCTGGTCATTTCTGACCGTCACATACACGGCATCGGGCAGAGTGCGGTTTGCAAAAGTGTTCTGTTTTCCCGTAGGCATTGAGCATATAAACGCCTTGACAAACCCTTCGGCAGCCTCCGGCATTTTGTCGCCCAGATGCTTTTCAAGTTCGGCCAGATTGACTGTGGCGTAACGGTAAAGGGTGGCTGCGTCATATTCCACCGTGCCCAAGTGCCCAGCCCCGCTGCTGTCGTCGGGCGAAAGGTCGTCCACCGCCGTAAAATAGTCATACTCGGTCTGTACCGCATGGGTCGATATGCTGTGGGCGACCTGGGCCGCAGCGTCATAATTGAGGGAAGGGTCAGCGGCGACCATTCGTCCGAAAAGGGCTATATCCGCCGAAGGATTGTCTTTTATGGCCTTTTTATAGTCGTCTTTGTCCTTATCGCCCTGTACGGCCAAAGCGGCCAGCGCCGACGCCTGTGCCTTGCTCATGAAGAACAAAGCATCCGCCATCTTGTTCTTGTCGAATTTCACCCCAGCGTTTTTAAGCGCCTCTTCCGCCATTTTTTCCGCGTTCTCTGTTTTGGTATCCGCACCCTGTTCCATTATTTCCCGGCTTACCATGCCTATAAGCCTTTTTGTCCTGACTCCCACATCGTCTTTGTCAAACATCTCGCCGAACATCTGCCTTACGGCCCTTTTCCACGACTGTGAGGAAACCCTGGCCCTCGTCACGCCGCCGTAAACAGCCGTCTTGGGGCTGCCCGTATCGTCACGGTTCACACAGCTGGGGGGTACCGTCTGCAAAACATGAATGTCCACATAAAACCTGTTCTTTTCCATTACTTAACTTCCTCTCTTTCTTCACCTTCGTCTTTTTCCTCTTTCATCCTGTAAAAGTCCTCTGCCCAATTAAGCCTTACCCTGCTTCTCTCCTCCTGCTGCTGATACCTATGCAAATCCCTGGCCAGGGATTTGTAATCCAGCGGTATGTCTTCGGCTTTAAGAAGCTGGACTATACCTCTTAAATGATAGGCAACGCCGCGGATATCCTCAGATGAAGCCATTTGCTTGAATCTTCTCAGCACCCTTGATTCCTTATCGGCATCGCCGCCTGCAAGCTTCTTTAACGCCCTGCCGAGAGGATATCCTTCATTATGCATAAGCGAGGATTCGGTGCCTTTGCCCTGCTGATGAAGGGCAAAAAGGGTAAGCGCTATGTATGCAGCCCATTCCTCACGCCCGGCGCCCTCTTCATTACCCAGCCATTCTTCGGGAAACCCGTCCAAGAGTATGCCCCATAATTCAGGCAGTTCCCCCGGCTCTTTCCCCGCGCCCCGCCTGAGGTTTGCAAGCATTGCCTTCTGCGGCCCCGTTTCCCCCATGGACGCGATATAGGATATCCTTTTAGCGACATAGTCTCCGATACGGCTTGCCTTGCTACCGCTGTTCCACATCAGTTTTCACTCCTTCCGTAAAGTTTAGAAATCCTGCTTTTGAAAAACATATGAGCCTTTGCGGCTGAATAAATCACAACCTTGTTATCGCTGCCGTCCTTTTTCTTTTCCATTCCCAAAACCGCAGAATCGGAGGCTTGGCTCACCATTTCACCGGCCAGGGCTAGGGCGATACTCTTTGCACTCTTGTGCCAGCGCTCCCCGGCTTCCCAAAGGCTTTCTTCACCCTTTGGATCCAAAGACAGCAGCCAGGCTCTAAAAGGCATATCGACCCTGTCATACCACTGCTGTTCATATTTCCCGGCAAAATCACTGTTTTGAGAATCGTCGCCTCCCGACGCCTCCAATATCCCCTGCGCCAGGATCCATATTTCCCTTGCGGCTTTATCGCATTTTTCAACTTCTTCGTTGACACGAATGGTCCACGGCCCGTCTATTTTGTCGAGCAGGCCTGTGTGAAATGTAAGCCCGTCCCCCAAAATGTCGGTTACGGCACTGCGCTGTGAACTGTCATACCTGTTGCCTGAGGATGCGAAACTAATAAGTCTTTGTGAGATATACCCGTTTTTTCCCAGCCGGCTCACCCATTCGACCACACCGGGGAGTTTCCTTTCTTCTCCCGGCATAAAGAGCCCCGCAAAATCACGCCACATCTGCCTGCCGGGGTAATGTGCCTTTGGAGTATAACAGGCGGGCACTCCGCTTTTTCCCTTCCGATATGACCACGCAGTCATCTGCTCTGCAAAAGCGTTTTCGCTTTCAAACGAATCCCCGCAGAGTATTCCGTACCCGATGACAGCTCCGTTCTTTCTTTCCAGCAGAACCCTTCTGGACTGCAATGTCAAAAGCGACATCTGGCTTTGCGGCAAAGGCACGCTTCTCAGTTCCTGTTCGGGCGCCTTATCAAGCTCCCATACAGGTGGTTCATCGGACCAAAGAGTATCATCATTCTTGGCAATTATGAAATTCAAAAGCAGTGTCTCATACAAAGTCTTGCCCTTGGCCAAAACAAGCCCCAGCTGCCCAAGCCATGCTACTGATATCTTGCTTTCACGCTGCTCCTTTTGTATATGCGGCTTAAGAGCGGCGTCATCGAACCCATTGATATAGACAAGCCACCTTGCCGCTTCAGGATAAGCAACGCTCTCCTTTCCTTCAAGGCTGCGAACCTGAAACAGGCGTTCTTTATTCCCGCTTTTCGAAAGCTCACCTATCAGTTTGGCAGCCGAATTATATGTACCTTTCTTTGCCGACAGCGACTGATAAAATGGCTTTTCGGGGTGGAACAGCCAGAACCGGTCCCTCCACTTTTCAAGGTAATCGGTTACCGGTTTTTTCGGCATGGCTTTCATGTCCCAAAGAGCTTTCCATCGCTCAAGCGCAATATCGATATCGTCCTCTTCAAGCGGCTCTTCGTCGCCATTTTCATTGACCCTGTAAAAAACAGCGTGCATTATGGCCAGCAAAAGGCGAAGAACTGCTACATTCTGGGTTTCTGTCTCCCCAGCAAGATCGATATATTTATCAGAATCCAAAAGCGCTGATAAAAGCGACACCTCTTTTACCTCGCCGTTTGGTTCCATGACCTTTATCCAAGGCTCGTCTATAAGATTAAACTCAGTTTCTTTCATTCATATCCCCCTTTTCAAAAGAAAGCCCATTCTCTTTTGTATATTTCAGCTTATATCCTCCCAGCTCTCCTTCGCCATTTTCGTTAAGCACCAGGAAAAGCTCATCCTTTAAAAGCGGCGACTGCATCCACTCCCTTAAAACCGCAAATCCATCCTTTTCCAGCTGGGATATAACCCTGTCAACATTCCACCTGCGGCTGAAAGCCGAGGCCAACCTTAGTCTTTGTTTTGATATATCGGCGCAATCCTCCCACGACGGGCATGTATCCGCATAAAACTCCTTTTCACCGTTTATAAAACTGATTTTACCTCCCGGTTTTTTGACGAGGACCAGCACTTCAAGCAATATGTCTCCTCCCCTGACTCCGGCCTGTCCGCTTTGCTCGCTGTCTCCCGCCTGTGCAGTGAGAAGTGAACCTATTTCCCTTGACGCTTTGGCGTGAGAAGGAGGCCCCAGCAAAAATCTTCCGGCCCTTGCTTCCTCTTCCTTTTTCCGTTTTTCATATTCCTCCCAGGCGTCCTTTTCCTGACCTGAAAGCGTACCTGAGTCAGGCTTTTTATAGGTTTCCTGCACAAGCTGGGGTATATCCCTTGGCAGACAGACCGTTTCTCCCAGCCGCTTCTCTGTTTGAAGCAGCAGCCACTGCCCGTAAATTGCGCAGGCTCCCGGCTCGAGGTTGTCTTTGTCGGTTCCCAAAACATAGCATATCGGGCTTTTAAGTCCGTCCGGCCTTTTTGTTTCTCTGTGCCGGTGGAGCCTGCCTATTCTCTGCAAAAGCAGGTCCATGGGGCAAAGGTCGGTGACCATCAGGTCAAAATCAATATCGAGAGACTGCTCAAGGACCTGAGTTCCCACAACTACCATGCGGAAAGGCCTGCGCCCATTTCTTCCCAGCATGCTTATAAGCTCTTTTTCCCTTTTTGCCCTGTCATCCATAATGAATTGGGAATGGAACAGCAAAATCCCGGTATCTTCAAGGCTGTTTTTCAGTATCTCTGCTGTCTGCTGAGCCCTTTTGACAGTGTTCACTATTACGGCGGCACACCCTCCTGCTGAGAGCCTCTCTTTCAATATATCTGCAAGGCCGGCTGTTTCAGCCCTTATTATTGATACCTCTGTTTGCCGGCTGTCCCCCTTAACAGGCTTCTGGCACACAGTTTCGCCGTCGGTCCATGTTATGCGGGGGTAAGAATAATCGGGTATTAAAGCTGTCTGCGCCGGCAGTTTTTTCCCGTGGGATTTTCCCTTAAGATATGCTTTGACCATGCTCTCCCTGCGCTCTTCGGGCAGAGTAGCCGACAATATAATAACCGGCGCGCCGTACTCCCCGAGCCAGGTAAGACAGCGGTCAAGGTACCTATTCATATACGGGCTGTAGGAATGGCACTCGTCGATTACAACAGTTTTCCCGGCAAGGCCCAAATGCCTGAGCATCATATGTTTCTGGCGCAGCCCGGCCATGAGCAGTTGATCAACCGTGCCCACAACAAAGTCAGCCAAAAGCCCCTGCTTCCTGCCCTCAAACCAGCTGTGTGCGATGACCCCACCGTCGGAATCATCTTTTGCAATATTGGCCGTGCCTCTAAAAATCCGTTGGAAATCCTCATTCAAGCCCGCTGCGCCATGCGCCAGGCGTATCCCATGGACCTCGTCTGCCGATTGATAATCGGCCCAGGACAATATCCTAGGGAAAAGGCCGTTGGCCGTGGCCTGGGTCGGCAGCCCGAAAAATATGCCCCCACACCCTTTGTTGGCGGCAAGTATCTCGGCCGCTGCCAGCGCCGCTTCGGTTTTGCCTATGCCCATCTGGGCTTCCAGCACCAAAAGACCCATATCGGCGGCGCCTGCCGCCGCACCAGCCACATCCTTCTGAAAAGAGTTCGGCTCAAACCCGAACCTTTCCTTAAAGCCTACACTGTCAATATTGAAGCATTGGGCGTGCCACGGCCTGGTAAGCCCTATCTTTTTCCAGCCGTCCGACACCCGTTTGGGATAAACGCCGCAGTCACCACTGCTGTCTGCTGCGATATACGGAAAATAGCTTTGGTTGCTGGCCAGCCAATCGGCCATTATCAGCATGCCCGAAAGGAGCATCTGTGCACCCTGGGAAAGCTGAGGTATCTGGGATATATCTTCAAATCCCGAAAACTCCAGCGACGCCTTTATAAACTCATCCCAGCTTGCCCGCCATTCCTTGGGGGCTCCGCCGCAATACTCATACTCATAATTCAGTATCTCCTCCTCTGCGCGGTACAATGACTCTGCCGCCCTGCCGTGATGCAGCCCGACTATTCCCGCAGCCTGACAGTCGCAGCCTGCGCATATAAGGATATTCTTCCCGGCAAGGGCATGGGGCACATTATTCCCCCCGTCAAAGCTTTTTAAAGAGGGTACCGGCAGAAAGCATCCTGCATATCCCTCTATACAAGGCGCCACACGGCTTTGAAACAGGGCGGTCAGCTTGCCTATATCGTGCGTCACTCCTAAAAACCGGCACAGCCCGGCTCCACTGCCCTCTGCTTCATCTTCAAGGAAATCCCTCTCAGACGGCGCCAGCCACTTAAGGTACAGCCTTTCCATCAGCATTGCCGTATCCAGCGAATGCATCCACAGCGGCAAATATTTAAAAGGGTCGGATGGGTCGGTTTTGGCGACAGCCGACCGTGATGCGGTTTTCAACTTCTCGGCAAACATTTTTCACAATCCTTTGACAGTCTTTATTTGACATAAAACCATATTTTTCCTATTTATTCAATGATATCATATATAATATTTATATTCAATAAAAATTATAGCCCTGCTGTTGTACTATAATCTGTACAAACAAAATACAAAAAAGGCTGCCTTACGGCAGCCCCTAAGTGATCTCAATTATTTATGATATTTTGAACCGGCGTTTATCGACAGCGCCCTGTAAATCTGTTCCAGCACCATCACCCTTGCAAGATGATGGGGGAATGTCATTTTTGACATGGAAAGCCTGAAATCGGCCCTCTGCTTTACTTTGTCCGCCAAGCCTTCTGACGAGCCAATTATAAAGACTATGTGAGAAACGCCGCTGACCTGTGCCCGCTCAAACCGCCTGGCCAGCTCTTCGCTGCTGAGCATCGTGCCCTCTATGCACATGGCGATAACATAAGCCTGCTTTGGTATGGCAGACAGTATTTTATCCCCTTCCCTTTCAAGGCCGTCGGGACGCCCCGATTCCTCGGCAATCTCAGTAACTGAAACCTCGGCCATGGTCCTGAGCCTTTTGAAATATTCGATGCAGGCGTCAATATAAAACAACTCTTTCAGCTTTCCCGCTGCTATTATCTTTAAATTAAGCATGCTTCACCTATAAAATAACGGGAGCCCTCATATCCCTGACCCCGGCGGCCCCCAATATAATATGGCCGGCGTCGGCCCCTATCTGCTCAAGGGCCTTTTTGCTCTCTGACAGCGCTATATCAGGGCGGTTGTTGGTTTCGCTCAGATGGCCAAGCATGACCCTCCTGACCCCATCTTCCACCAGCCGCGAAACCGAATACGCACAATCGGCATTGGAGAGGTGGCCGTCAAAGGAAAGTATACGCTTTTTAAGGTAGTACGGATATGGTCCGTTTGCCAGCATATCCACATCGTGGTTCGATTCAATAAAAAGGGTAGAAGCTTTTTTCATAAGGCCGTATATGCGTTCGGTCACCCGGCCCATATCGGTGCAGAAGCCAAGGCTGTTTTCATCTTCTCCAAAAAGATAGCAGCAGCTCCCGTCGCAGTCGTGCGGCGTCGGCGCCGTTTGCACAGCCACATCGTTGAGTTCAAAGCTGTCTCCCTCAGCAAACAGCAAAGGCTCCCCTTTTGCAAAGGGGAGCTGATCGTATGTATCCTCGCTGCACACCAAACGGGCATCGGTGTACTTGCTTAAAACAGGCAGGGCCGATATATGATCGCTGTGTGCATGGGTCAGCACTATGTGGGTAAGATCCCCCGGGCAAAGACCCAGCTTCGACAGACACGACGTTATGTATTTTGCCGAAGAGCCGGCGTCTATCAGTATTTTCGCACCCGGACTGACATATATTGCGCTGTTGCCCTTGGAGCCGCTGGTAAACGAGCAGAAATATCTCATATCAGACGATATCCCTCATCTCGCCGTAACCCTCTTCGATATACTCTATCCTTGCCCCGACAGCCTTGAATTTGCCGACGATATCCTCGTACCCTCTTTCGATATGTATGATACCTTCTACCGTAGTTTCACCCTCAGCAGCCAGGCCGGCTATTATCATTGCCGCTCCCGCCCGCAAATCGCTGGCCTTTACGGGAGCGCCCGTAAGATGCCCGACACCGTTTATGACGGCTACCTTACCGTCGACATGAATATCGGCACCCATCTTTCTAAGTTCATCCACATACCTGTAACGGCTGTCCCACACACCCTCGGTTATGACCGAAGCCCCATCCTCCACAAGACACAGAGGAACCGCCAGCTGAGGCTGCATATCGGTGGGAAATCCGGGATATGGAAGGGTCTTGATATTTGTCTTGTGCAAAGGCCCCGATCTTGTGACTCTGACCGAATCATCAAAATACTCTACCTCGGCACCCATTTCTACCAGCTTGGCACTGATGCATTCCAGATGTCTCGGTATTATATTTTTAATAAGAAGGCTTCCGCCCGTTGCCGTAACGGCGGCCATATATGTCCCGGCTTCGATCTGGTCGGGGATTATAGAATATGTGCCGCCGTGAAGACATGGCACACCATGGATCTTTATCACATCGGTCCCTGCGCCCATGACCCTGGCACCCATAGAATTCAAAAAGTTAGCCAGATCAACTATATGCGGCTCTTTGGCCGCATTTTCTATGATGGTCTGCCCCTCGGCCAGTGTGGCCGCCAGCATTATGTTCATAGTCGCGCCCACCGACACCACATCCAAAAAAATATTACGACCCTTAAGGCCATTTTCGGCCTTGAGACAGACAAAGCCACCCTCTTTTAAAGACACCTTGGCCCCCAGCGTTTCAAAGCCCTTGATATGCAGATCAATGGGTCTCACCCCGCCGAAATCACATCCGCCGGGCATGGCGACTTCAGCCTTGTTAAAACGGCTGAGCAGTACACCCATGAGATAATAAGAAGCCCTGAGCTTTCGCATGAGCTCAAAAGGAGGATTATTAAGTGCAATGTGCCTGCTGTCAATTTCAACAGTGGTGGGATTTAAAAATCTGACTCCTGCTCCCATACCTCTGACAATCTCCAACTGAACCATTACATCCACTATATTAGGTATATTTTCCAGGCGGCATACGCCGTCGACCAGCACCGCAGCCGGTATTATGGCCAAGGCGGCATTTTTGGCCCCGCTTATATTCACTTCACCGAAAAGAGGTTTATTTCCCTTTATACTTATCTTGCTACTCATAATAATCCCGCCGTTTCCTGTTTTCGCATCCTATACAGATTTTAATTCCAAACAGCTTTTACAAGTTAATAATACCACATATTAAGTAAAAGTAAAAGCTTGATTTAAGAAATGGGCATCTTCTGCCCCGTAAGCGCGTTTATGTACATGACCTCTCCCCTGGGACAGGAGATTTTCCATGCCGGAACCAGGGACACTCCACCGCTCTGGGATGCCTGGTGAATATAAACGGCCGAAACCTCTTTTATGGAGCTCTGACCGCTGTTACGCAGTATATTGCCCATAGCCAAAGCCAGCTCAGCTCTGGACATGGACTGCGAACCCTTTAAAACCTCACGGGAAAATACCCATTTGCCCGAAAAAGAACTGCCGCCGTCCGACACGGACACCTGAGCCCCACGAACCGGAAATCCGTTGAATGTAAGGCTGTAGCCACCACTTTCCGACTCACAGTCGAGCCCGTTTACCAATTTGTCCGCAAGCAAAGCTTCCAAATCATCCTCTTCAAACTGCTGGTCAAAAACAGCCTCTATATACCCTCCGCTTCTGAAAGTAAGGCTGTCATTATCTGCCGAATAAACATATATTTCACCTCCGGGCATATTCTCGCCACAATTGCCCAAAATGCCGGATGCGACCTCTTTTTCTAGGGATATGTCCCTGGGAAAATCATATGAATTCAGGTATTTCGGCATATCTAAAAGCATCTCACTCGGAAAAGATATTCCTCTGCTTTCAAGAATGGAGCATGCATCATAAAGCATATCCTCTTCGGCACTCGACTGTTCGGACAGTTTTGACACCACACTGAAGCCGAGATAAAGATTGACAAACAGCAAAAGACATATGAGGATCGTTTTTATCCTACTCCACTCCATCTGCAATGCCTCCTTCCGCGCTCCAAAGCATCGGCGTCAGTACACCGTTTTGCTCACTGTACCTGACTGTAAGCATATTCCCCATGCCGTCAAGGGTCGCTGCCGCCAATTCGGCCGGAAGTATCATACAGCTTCCCGTTTCGCTGAAATTACACAGCCACAGCTTGACCTCAGTTATGGCTCCGTTTCTTATCCTGACGACAGCCGAATACCCGTCCTGACGGGTCAGAAACGCGCAGGTGGCCTGCCTTTCAAAAGATATCGTGTAACCGTCCTTCTCCTTTGTTATATCAGCTACCGAAAGGCCATCATGACATGACAGACCCATACATACCGAACTTAAAAACTCTCCCGCCAGCTCGGCCGAAACTGCCTCGGTCTGTTTTTCCGAAAGTCCATCTGGGATATCCAGCTGTATACCGTCCGTACCGGAATAAAGTACCCGTCCGCCTTTTGAGACCTGCAAGGCCGAAAAACTCTCTACATAAACAGTGTCACCCTGGATCGTTTTATATGTCTTGGCAAGGTAAGGGTTCATACCAAAAAACGAAATCAGTTTTTCGCCGTTTTCGCTTTCGGAGGAAAAATCGGGCACCGTAACGGCATAAACAGGGAAATAAACACTCTCGGTAAAAACTGCCTCATAAGGCAGGAGATTATGAAATTCCTCCTTTTCAAATGCAAAGCAGGCATTGGCACTTCTGACCTCGGTACAGACCTCCGCAAGCCTTTCGGTGCCTGCGGCTGTCTGGGCCAGATAACACCTGCCTGTATTTCCATCATAAAAACCTATATCCACATCGCCGTCATCTCCCGAAAAAAGCGCAAGAAGAGAAACCGAATAATCCGAAGATGACCCCATGATCCCTGTGTGCCAATATTCAAGCATGCCAAGATCAACGGGAAAGCTGAAGGAAAAATAAACACAGCTGCCGCTTAAGGATAAGCAGAAATCGCGCTCGTTCCATTCCTCTATGGTTCCCACCGAGCCCAAAGCCTCGGTCAGAAGGGGGCCCGCGCGGTAATACATCTCTGTCATGACACTACCGCAGGCCATATAAAGCCCCAGATCACCCCTGACAGCCAGCTTGGCAGGCAGCACAGTGGAACCGGAGACCTGAGAGCCCGGAGTTACCGATGAACTTCCTATGCCAAATGTCTGCCTTACAGCTTGAAAATACCCGTCATCCAGGCCCAGCGTCAGATTAAAAAAAAGAAGCACCACCATAAGCAGCCCCAAAAATACCAGCGCTGTGTTTTTGAGCTTTTCAACCATTGGCTTTATCCTCCGGTGCTTTGGGCAGCGTTACCGTTATGGAGGTACCCCTGCCCTCTTTGCTCCTTATGCTTATATTTCCGCCATGAAATTCTATTATTTCCCTGGCTATGGCAAGACCCAGACCTGTGCCTCCCCGCTCGCGGGAGCGGGCCTTGTCCACCCGGTAAAACCTTTCAAAGACCCTGGGCAGGTCTTCCTCCGGTATGCCCAGGCCCGTATCAGAAACGGTCAGGAAAACGCTTTCGCCCTTTTCCCCTCCGCTTATATCCACACGACCGCCCCTTTGGTTATATTTGACGGCATTGGAAACGATATTGACTATCACCTGCTCTATCCTGTCCCTGAGGCCCGATATTTCAGGCATATTCTCGGGTATCAGGCAGGAAATCACGACGCCCTGCTTCTCGGCTTCTATTTCCATTGAAGCCGCAACGCTTTCGGCCACAGATTTTAAAGAAAACCTTTCCATGTTGCTTTCCATCTTGCCATAGTCCAGCTTTGTCAGGGTGAGCAGGTCCTTGACTATTCTGGTCATGCGGTCCGATTCACTGTAAATAATATTGAGAAACCTGTTTCTCGTTTCCCCATCCATATCCTCGTATGCGTCAAGCAGTGTTTCGGTATAACCCTTGATATTTGTAAGCGGAGTCCTCAACTCATGAGAGACATTTGCGACAAATTCCTTTCTGGCGTCATCCAGCCTTTTCTGCTGGGTAACATCATGCAGAACCGCCATTATCCCGCCGCTCTCCTCGTCGGTTTTAAGAGGTGCAAAAAATATCTTAAGCGCTCTTTTATTGATAAAGTAATCGGTTTCTATATATTTGCCGTCTTCAGCCATGTCACTCCTGCTTATCGAAATGCCTGGGAACACATCGGCATATACAGCTGTTTCGTCAAAAACCTTGCCCAGCATTTTTTCGGCTTCGGGATTGATGTTTGTTATCCTGCCGGCCGAATCAAAGGCGACAACTCCGTCAGCCATATGCTCAAAAAGGGTGTTCAGCTTATTTCTTTCATCCTTTATAGTCCGCAGATTGTCCCTGAGTATCTCCGACATTTCATTAAAGGTGCTGGTCAATATACCTATTTCGTCGTCGGCATATACCTCTGCCATACAGCTGAAGTCGCCATGAGCTATCATCGTGGCCTGACCCGTCAGTCGCTCTATCGGCGTCGTTATGGTCTTGGCCAGGAAAAAGCTCAGGAGCACGGCGACAAGTATGCCGAAAAGCATTCCCCTTATCAGTATTGTGAAAAGGTTCCAGCTAAGGTCGCTCAATTCCTGTTTGGTATCCATGACACCGACGATATATCCGCTGCCCTGCTCGACATTTATCGGTATGGCGATATCGAAATAATCACTCAGCCTCTGAACCTCGTCCCCTACCTGTCCATCCATGGCCTTAAGTATATTAGGGGTCAGACTCAGGCGCTGGGCAAGGCTGTCATCCGACCCGGTCAGGTATTTCCCGCTGGAAGCGTCGAGTATGTAAAAGCTCCTGAACTCGTCTATCCCCATGGGGCCGGAATATGCCTCCATCACAGACCTCAGCTCGGAGACCGGATATTCGGCCTCCTTTTCCGTATTTTCCAGCGTCAAAATAAACTCGGGTGTAAACACCATCGACATCTGCGAAAGGAAATTGTCGATGTTGTATGTTGTCACCGAGTTTACAAGAAAGGTGCCGACAACGGCCATTACCGATATCATTATCAGCACCATTATCAGCACCAGCTTCATATGCAGGCTTCTGAACATGGGTCCTCCCCCTTAAAGGTCAGATTTTGAGATAGTATCCGGCCCCTCTTTTGGTCATGAGATACCGGGGCTCGGCAGGATCGTCCTCCAGCTTCTCCCTGAGCCTGCGCATGGCGACATCGACGGCCCGCAGGTCGCCATAGTAATCAAAGCCCCAGACCTTTTCCATAAATTCTTCCCTCGAAACCACCCTTGAGGGGTTTTTTAGGAAGTATGAAATTATGTCATATTCCCTCTGTGAAAGTTCCAAAGGCTTTCCGTTTTTGCTGACAGTCTGCATCAAGCGGTCTATGGCAAAGGGGCCGAACTCCGAGCCTCCGCCTGCCGTCACAATGCCCGCAGAGCGCCTTATGTTGGCCTTTATCCTGGCGGCCAACTCCTTCACCGAAAAAGGCTTTGTTATATAATCATCAGCCCCCGTTTCCAGCCCCAGGATCTTATCCCTTTCCTCTTCCCTGGCAGTCACCATTATGACAGGCAGGGATGATGTTTCCCTCAGCTTTTTCAAAACCTCAAACCCGTCCATCAAAGGCAGCATGACATCCAAAAGCATAAGATCGGCTTTTCCGGAAAGGGCCAGCTCCAGCCCCTTCTGTCCGTCATATGCCTCCAATATCTCATAACCCTCCCTTTTCAGGTTGAAAGATATGAGGTCAACTATGCTCTTTTCGTCTTCAACTATCAATACTGTGCTCATTATTCCTCCCGGGCTTTATCAATATATCCTCTGGCTCCGGCCAGCGCAAAGGCGCACAGGGTCTTGGCGTCCTCTATCCCGCCCTTTGCCGCCAGCGCGGCAAAATCTGAAACACTCAGCTTTTAGGCGGTAAGAAATTCTCCCTCATCTGGCATGGCCTCTCCCTTTTCAAGGCCTGAGGCAAAATAAAGATACAGCTTTTCGGCATAGACACCGGGGCTGGGGAAAATACAGCCCAGCAACTCGAGCCTCTTGCATGAAAGCCCCGTTTCCTCCATAAGCTCCCTGCGTGCGGCCTTTTCGGGATCTTCTCCCGGCTCCAGCTTCCCAGCGGGTATTTCCAAAAGCTCCTTGCCGAAACAGTAGCGAAACTGCCTGACAAAATAGGCATAACCATTTTCAACCGCCAGCACGGCAACCCCGCCCGGATGCGTCACAACCTCCCGCATGGCGAGGCTTCCGTCCTCCAAAAGCACCTCGTCATGATCTACCGAAATTATCCTGCCTTCAAACACCCTTTTGCCTGAAAGCTTTTTTTCAAAATGGCTCATTTGAGCAAAATCTCCCGTCTTACAAGATCAAGGGCATGGCCTGCGCTCATGTTCCTTATGCGCGCGCGGGTGCGGGCGCTGCGGAGCTCAGGCTTTATCACCTTATCCAGCCCCTGGGCGCTTATGCCGATATAAACGGTGCCGACAGGCTTTTCCTCACTGCCGCCGCCCGGGCCGGCTACTCCCGTGACCGAAATGCCGATATCCGATCCCGTAAGTTTTCTTACTCCCCTGGCCATTTCAATGGCCGTTTCGGGGCTTACGGCCCCGAAATCGCGAAGGGTCTTTTCACCCACGCCCAGCACCTTGTGCTTGACATCGTTCGAATAGGAAACCACCCCGCCGAAATAACACCCGGAACAGCCGGATATATCGGTTATCCTCTTTCCGATAAGCCCGCCTGTGCACGACTCGGCCGTGGAAATGGTAAGCCCCTTATCAATAAGGCCTTTGACCACGGTTTCCTCCAAAGACGAAACATCCACACCGTAAACGACATCGCCCAAAATACCCTTTATTTTTTCGACAATGGGGTCAATAATCCCATAAGCTTCTTCTTCGCCCGCGGCTTTGGCCGTTACCCTTATCTCGCACTCGCCCTCCTTGGCATAAGGGGCGACCGTAGGGTTCTCCATGGTATCCATAAGCTCCCTTATCTTTTCTTCCATGGCGCTTTCGCCCAGCCCGAAAACCTTTATAAAGCGCGAACGTATGACCTGGCCGTCGGTGCAGAGCCTTTCAAGATAGGGCCTGGCCCTATTTTTGAACATTGGCGTGCACTCCGAAGGGGGGCCGGGCAGCATAATGACATGGCAGCCCTCGGCATAAAAAGCGCAGCCGGGCGCCGTACCCCAATCATTTTCCAATATCTCGCAGCCCTCGGGAAGCATGACCTGCCTTTCGTTGTTCTTTGTTATATTCCTTCCCATGCGCTTATACATACGCTCCAGCTGGGGTTTGTCCAGGTAAAGCTTTTTGCCGAAGCAGGAGGCTATCGTCTCCTTGGTAAGGTCGTCGGCCGTGGGGCCTAAGCCTCCTGTGGTGATTATGATATCGCTTCTTTTTTTGGCGGTTTCCATGACCTCGGCAAGCCTTTTGGGATTGTCGCCCACAACGGTGTGGTGATAGACGTTTATCCCCAGCTCCGAAAGCCCCAAAGATATGGTCTGAGCATCCGTATTGGCAATCTCACCTAAAAGCAGCTCGGTACCCACCGAGATTATCTCACACTTCACCTAAAACCCTCCTTTATCCTACCGTGACCCACTCGACGCCTTCCAGCGCCCGTTCCAAAAGGCCATCAACATCTATTTTGGCCTCCTGCTCCTCGACCTTGCCGAGCCTGGGCTTTGTTTGGGGATGGCGGGGAGTGAACACTGTGCAGCAGTCCTCATAGGGCAAAGCCGAGGTCTCATATGTGCCTATCTGCCTGGCCCTCTGGATTATCTCTTCCTTGTCAAGGCCGATGGCCGGACGGAAAACAGGCATATGGCAGACAGCCTGGGTGCAGTTCAAAGCCTCCATGGTCTGGCTTGCCACCTGTCCGAGGCTTTCGCCCGTTATCAAAGCTCCGCAGCCCTTTTTCTCCGCAATGCTCTGGGCTATCCTCATCATCATGCGGCGCATGATTATCGTAAAATAGTCCTCCATACAGTTTTTCGATATGGCCAGCTGTATTTCGGTAAAGGGGACCATGCAGATATCTATTTTCCCGCAGTATTCAGCCACTATGCCGGCCAGCTGAACGACCTTGTCCCTGGCCTCCACTGAGGTATAGGGATAGCTGTAAAAATGGACAGCCGAAAGCTCAAGCCCCCTTTTGGCCATCATGTGCCCCGCCACAGGCGAGTCTATGCCGCCCGACAAAAGCAGCATGGCATGGCCGTTGGTGCCCACCGGCATCCCTCCGGCGCCCCTTTTTCTCTCAAATGATATATATGCGGCCTTATCCCTTATCTCGACGGTTATCAAAAGCTCCGGCTCCTCCATTTTGGGTACCAGGTCGGGCATCATGTCATGAAGGTACCCCCCAACGCAGGCCCCTATTTGGGGGGATGTAAGGGGGAACTTTTTATCAGCCCTTTTGGCGTCCACCTTAAAGGTCATACCGGGCCTCAGGCGATCCTTAAGATACTCCCATGCCGTCTTTTTTATCTCCTCGATATCCTTTTGGCAGGCAGCCGCCCTGGAAACCGAGTTGATCCCAAAAATCTTAAGGGCCGCTTCTTCGGCCCTGTCCATGTCCTGCTCGCCAACAGGCTCGACATAAACGGTCGACTGCATCGACCACACATCAAAATTGCCTATCTTTTTCATCCTGTTCCGGGCAAGCCTTAAAAGGGTATCTTCAAAGCGGTAACGGTTAAGACCTTTTAAAACCAGCTCGCCGCATTTCAACAGCAATACTTCCTGCATAAACGATTCTCCTTAAAACATTTTGGCGGCCTGCTCAAGCCCTTTTAAAAAAGTCTGGGCGTCGCCCATGGTGTTTTCGGGGCACAGGCTGACCCTTAAAGCAGCGTCAATATTTCTGGCCGGCAGGCCCATGGCGGCCAGCACATGCGACCTTTTGCCCCGGGCGCAGGCCGATCCCCCGCTTACATACACGCCCATATCGCTCAGTATCCTTATATAAACCTCGCTCCTGCCCTTGAGCATCGAAAGGTTGACTATATGGTCGGCAGAATTTTCGGGTGTATTTACAGCAGCGCCTAATTCCTTTGCGCCTTTTATTATGGCTGCCTTTATCTCCGCCATATGCAGGCGGCTCTCCTCCATGTGCTCCCGCCTGTATAAAGCGGCCTCGGCAAAAGCTGCTATCTGAGGCATCCCTTCGGTGCCCGAGCGCATGCCCTTTTCCTGCCCCCCGCCGTAAATAAGGGGTTTTATCGTAAGGCCCTTTCTTATGTAAAGCGCACCGCTCCCCTTGAGCCCGCCTATCTTGTGGGCCGAAACCGAAGCCAGGTCGACATTCTCAAGCGGCATAGGCCTTTTGAGGAAATTCTGTACCCCGTCCAGGTGGAAAAGGCCGAAAGGCACCTTTTCCTTATACCTGGCAGCCGCCTCTTTATAGGGAAGCACGGCTCCTGTTTCGTTGTTTATGCCCTGCATCGTAACGAGTATGGTGTCATCCCTTATAAGGGACAGGAATTTTTCAAGGTCTATTGTCCCATCCCTTTCGGGCTTGGCCAGGGTTATTTCATACCCCTGGTTTTTCAGTTCGTTTAAGCTGTTCAGAACGGCGTCGTGCTCAATGGCGGTGGAAAGGATATGCCTGCCCCTGTGCTTGTTTTTGAACGCAGCCCCCATAATAGCCGTATTTATGCTCTCGCTGCCTCCGGAGGTAAAGTAAACGCACCCTTCTTCACAGCCGAAGGCCAGGGCTAAGGCAGCCCTGGCCCCTTCCAGCATCTTTTTGGCGCTTCTTCCCATTTCATGCAGCGACGAAGGGTTGCCGTAACCCTCACGCATGGCCCTAAAAGCCGCCTCGGCGGCCTGAGGCAGCACGGCGGTCGTCGCCGAATTGTCGAGATACACAGCCATTTTATTTCGCCTTCTTTGCCCAGCCATCGGTAAGGGTGACCGTGCGGTTGAATACCAGATGGCCTTTCTCCGAGTCCTTGCTGTCGGCACAGAAATACCCCAGGCGCATGAACTGATACTTGTCGCCCTTCTTTGCATCCTTGAGCATATTCTCCACCTTGCAGCCGCTTAGTACCTTAAGAGAATCGGGATTCAGATAATCCATGAAGTCTTTGTCGGCGGCATCGGGGGTGGGATCGGTGAACAGTTTGTCATAGATCCTGACCTCGGCGTCGACGGCTGTTTTGCAGTCGACCCAATGTATAGTTCCCTTTATCTTCCTGCCGTCGGGGGCGTTGCCGCCACGGGACTCCATATCGCATGTGGCATGGATGACGGTGATGTTGCCGTTTTCATCCTTCTCGCAGCCTGTGCACTTTATTATATAAGCGCCCTTGAGCCTGACCTCGCCGCCAACATAAAGTCGGTTATACTTGGGTATCGGGACCTCCATGAAATCGTCCCTCTCGATATAAAGCTCCCTTGAGAAAGAAACCTCTCTTGTCCCTCTTTCGGGCTTTTCGGGGTTATTTTCAACCGAGAAGGTCTCGCTCCTGCCCTCATCGTAATTGTCCAGCACCAACTTGACGGGATTCAAGACAGCCATAGCCCTGTCGGCATTTTTATTGAGGTCGTCCTTGATGCAGTGCTCGAGGAAGGAATACTCTATTACCCCGGGCACCTTGGTTATCCCGGTTCCTTCACAGAAGGCAATAATCGATTCGGGTGTATAGCCCCTGCGCCTTAACCCGCACAGGGTCGGCATGCGGGGATCGTCCCAGCCCGATACAACATGCTCCTCCACCAGCTTGCGGAGCTTGCGCTTGCTCATAACCGTATAGTCGAGGTTCAGGCGCGAAAACTCTATCTGTCTGGGATGGGAGGGCACGGAAACATTGTTTATGACCCAATTATAAAGGGGCCTGTGATCCTCATATTCCAGCGAACAGAGCGAATGTGTTATGCCCTCCAGCGCATCCTGAATGGGATGGGCAAAGTCATACATGGGGAATATGCACCATTTTCTGCCCTGGCGATGATGCTCTATGTACCTTATTCTGTAAAGCACGGGGTCCCGCATATTGAAGTTGCCAGAAGCCAGATCTATTTTCGCCCTTAAGGTCATGCTCCCCTCGGGATGCATGCCGTTTTTCATTTCCTCAAAAAGCCTTAGGTTCTCCTCAACAGGGGTGTCCCTGTAAGGGCTGACGGCGGGATGTGTAAGGTCGCCCCTATAACTTTTGAACTCCTCGGCCGAAAGGCGGCAAACATACGCAAGGCCTTTCTTTATGAGCTCGATGGCATACTCGTATGTCTTTTCAAAATAATCCGAGCCGTAATAGAACCTGTCCTCCCAATCAAAGCCCAGCCAATGGATATCCTCCTTTATGGCGTCGACATACTCGACATCTTCCTTTGCGGGGTTGGTGTCGTCCATTCTAAGATTGCATATGCCCCCGAATCTTTTGGCTGTGCCGAAATCAATCCACAGCGCCTTGCAGTGGCCGATATGCAGATAGCCGTTGGGCTCGGGCGGGAAACGGGTGTGGACCTTTTCATAAACGCCTTCGCTCAGATCCTCTTTGATAAAATCGTCTATAAAGTTATTAAGCGGTGTATTTTCCATTTTATACTCCTATAAATTTTCGATATATTTATTCATTCTGTTTATGCATTTTTCGCTTCCCAGAAGGTTCATAATGGCGTGAAGGTCAGGGGTATTCTTCCTGCCGGTTATGGCGGCGCGCACAACGGCGCTGACATCGCCGACATGGCCTTTATATGTCCCCGGCTCGGCTGCCTTGAACTCCTTTACCTCCGGGGCAAAGCCCAGGCGGGGGCAAATCTCCTTCATCTTGGCAAACCATGTATCCTTGTCATCGCAGGGGTCATAGACCTTAAGATATTCTCCCAGCACCTGTTTTTGCAGCTGTGCATCCATTTCCAGCTCTTCGCGGCCTTCATGCATAAGCTCGTCAAAGAAATAGGCACAGTAACCCCTTATATCGCTCCACTTGGCAATATCTTTGCGTGGCTTTTTGCCGCCGCGGTCTATGGCGAATATCTTTGCGGTGTATTCCCTGTCACGGGCAAGGCAGGAATAAAGCTCTTTGTCGTATTTTTCCGCCCAGGCTATGGCGTCGTCGCATACCCTCTGCGCCGTAAAACGGGAAATGACCTCGGAAGAAACACTGTGCAGCTTTTTAAGGTCAAACAAAGCGCCTGACTGCCCCATTTTGTCAAGCCTGAACTTATAGTCGGTATAAGGCAGCTCGCGGTTAGCCCTGCGCCAATCCTCGTAGCCCGAGTTGGCCAGCGTCAGAAGATATTCTATGACTCCCTCTTTTGGATAACCCTCCTCGGAGAAATAGCTGACCGCTGCCTCGGGGTCCTTCCTCTTGGACAGCTTGCGCTTGGAGCCGTCCTCCTCCTTCATTATCGGGGGGACATGGGCATACTTGGGAGGCTTCATGCCCAGGACATGGAAAAGCTGAAGGTGGATGTTGACCGAAGGCACCCACTCGTCGCCCCTTATTACATGGGTCGTACCCATCAGGCTGTCATCCACGGCGTGGGCAAAATGATATGTGGGTATACCGTCGCTTTTCAAAAGGACGATATCGACGATATTCTCATCCATCTCTATCTGGCCCTTTATGACATCCTTGTACTTTATCCTCCCGCCCGGCTTTCCGGGGGAACGCAGGCGCATGACATAGCTTTTGCCGGCCTTTATATTCTCCTCTATCTGCTCATAACTCAGATTCCTGCATTTTGCGTATTCACCGTGGTAGCCGGGAAGCGCCTTGTCCCGTTCCTGGCGCTTTCTTATCTCGTCCAACTCCTCCTCAGTGCAGAAGCAGGGATAGGCCAGGCCCTTTTCCACCAGCTCTTTGCAGAAAGCCTGGTAAATAAGCCCCCTGCGGCTTTGGGTGTAGGGGCCGTAAGACCCCTTTTCTCCTCCGGGCAGTTCGCCCTCGTCAAAGGTAATGCCGAAACCCTCAAGCCCCGACATGATAGCAGATATGCCGCCTTCATGTTCCCTTTTCTTGTCGGTGTCCTCTATCCTCAGCAGAAATACGCCGCCGCTCTGGTGTGCGCATCTTTCGTTGACAAGGGAAGTAAACACCCCTCCTATGTGCAAAAAACCCGTGGGGCTGGGGGCAAACCTCGTCACCATGGCCCCTTCAGGCAGCTGCCTGTGGGGGAAAACCTCGTTTCTGTACTGCTCGGCAGTAATTTTAATATGGGGGAATAAAAGCTCCGCCAGCTTCATGTTATCCATTTGCATTACCTCTCTCAAGATATATAAAAAGCTCTTCTGGCTGAAAAACCATATATGTTTAGATATTATACACCAAAAACACGCGTCAAATCAAGATATAACGCCCATGCATCCCATCAGACGACATTTGTAAATTTTTTTGCCCATTGGTGCAATCCGGAACCTTTGACCGGCAGACACGGTATATATTTTTGTCGGTGGCACAGTTTTTTTGTTTTTTAATGTGGTACACCCCGGCAAGATATGTTATACTGTAACGGTTAAAAAACTGATCAGGAGAATCATCATGAAGCACGAACAGCCAAGAACGAAAAAAAGCGCCTCATTTCGCCGCAAGGCGCTACTCACAATACTCGTAATGTTGATTGCCCTCGGCGGATTTGGGGTATGGTATATCCTTCAGCCCCCCAAAATAGACGCTCCCCCTGTCATGAACGAACCTGACGACGAAAATGACAGTGAAGAGCTGGATCTCGACGCGCCAAGTATTTCCCAGGCAGGCAGCAAAGAAAGGAAAGAAAACTTTTATACCTTCCTTCTGGTAGGTACAAATGACGATTACAACACCGATACCATAATGCTTGGCAGTGTGGACACAGATAAGGATATAGTCAATGTTGTTTCCATTCCCCGCGACACGATGGTCGATGTGGATATAAAAATCAAAAAGATAAACAACGCCTATGGCCGCAAGGGCATAGATGAACTTCGAAAACAGGTCTATGGCGTCACAGGCGTGTATCCTGACTACTATTGTCTTGTCAACATGGATCAGTTCATTGAGGTTGTGGATATAGTTGACGGTGTTGACTTTTATGTTCCCTACAACATGTATCATGAGGACGCAAACCTGAAATACAATATAAATCTGTCCGAAGGCTGGCAGCATCTCGACGGCAAAAAAGCTATCCAGCTGGTCAGGTTCCGCGGTACCTCGGCCAGCGACTACGGCCGCATGGAAGTGCAGCGCGACTTCCTCAAGGCATTGGCCAAAAAGCTGGTTGACGAATTTACCATCAGCCAGGCCAGCGATATCATAACCGTTATTTCCGAAAGCATCGACACAAATATGCCGGTAAAGGATATGATCTGGTTTTATATCAATGTGGCAAGGACAATAGATTTTGAAAATGCCATTACCTTTGATACCATGCCCGGCACAACCACCGGCAGGTATAACGGCCAGGATTATGTATATCTTGACCCGCAGTCGACTCTGGAGTACATAAACGAAAAAATCAATCCTTATACCACCGACATTGCTCTGGAGGAGCTCAACATTATCCACCTGCAAGACAGATAACTCAAAAGTGAAACGGACAGCCATTGCTGTCCGTTTTTTTACATTCTCATGCGCCGCATTCTTCCCGCAGCTTTTTAAGAAAAATGCTGGCCGCTTTCGAAAGGGTGCCATGCCTTTTCCATATTACCGACCCATCGCTGCAAAGGGCGGGGGCAAGGGGCCTAAAGCAAAGGCCGCTTTGGCTGACATTTATAAGCCCGTCAAAGCATATGGCATAGCCCATACCTTCGTCGACCAGCAGCGAGGCGTTGAACACAAGATTGTATGTAGCGACAATATTCAGCTGCCCGGGCTCTTTTCCAAGCCAGCTGAAAATATTTCTTCCCGAATCGCTCTGCGCCGAAAGGATAAGCGGCTTGTCCCATAGGTCCTCAGGCCTTACACTTTCCTTTTCCGCCAGAGGGCTGTCCCTTCTCATAAGCACTCCCCATCTGTCGCAGCCGGGCAGCCTGAATGACTCGTACCGCCCGCTGTCGACAAATCCGTAAACCATGCCGATATCTATGAGCCCTTTTTCCAGCTGTTCGGTCACAAAGGCTGCGTTGCCGCTGCGTATATGGACGGTGATATCGGGATAGTCTTTCCTTATTTTTTGAGCCGCTTTGGCAAAAAGCCTGACCGTATCCGACTCGCCCGTTCCTATGAATACTTCGCCCGCGATATTGCGCCCTTCGGAAGAAAGCTCCCTTTGGGTCTTTCTGACAAGCTCCACTATCTCCTCTGCCCGTTTGCGCAGCAGCAAACCCTCCTCCGTCAAAGCCACCCGCCTTGAGCCTTTGACTCCCCTTATAAAAAGGGCGCTGCCAACCTCTTTTTCCAAAGCCTTCAGCTGTGTCGACAGCGCCGGCTGCGAAATATGCAAAGAACGGGCCGCGGCCGATATGCTCTTTTCCCGGGCCACAGCCAGGAAATACTCCAGAACCCTGATGTCCATAGTATCACCTCACCAAAAGCCTATCATGGCTTTATATAAAAATCAACTATGGTTATCTATAATCCATAAGTATTTGCTATTTGCTTCCTTTGGGGTTATCATCAAATTGCAAGTAACCGCAGCATCTTTTCAAATGCAAAAGGAGGAAAATAATGAAATACCGCAGGCTGCCCCACACGGGACAGGAAATAAGCATAATAGGCCTGGGCGGAAGCGCTTTGGGCTCGGCAGGCGAAAAGGAAATAATCTCGACCCTTGAAACGGCATTTGAAGCCGGCGTCAATTACTTTGACATGGCCGCCGGAGATCAAAGGCTGTTTGCGCCCTACGGCAAGGTCCTTTCCTCCTGCCGTCAAAAGGCGTTTTTGCAGGTGCATTTTGGGGCCGTTTATGACCAAAACGGCAAATATGGCTGGACCCTCGACCTGGAAAAAATTAAAAAATCGGTTTCCCGCCAGCTTGAGCTTTTAAAAACCGATTACATTGACTTTGGCTTCATACACTGCATAGACGAGCTTTCCGACCTTAAAAAGGCTGAAAAGACCATAAATTACATAAAGGAACTGCAAAGCCAGAAAGTCGTGCACAGCATAGGCCTTTCGACCCACACTCCCCATATAGCGCTGGAAATGATCGACCTTCTGGATATGCTGATGTTCAGCATAAACCCCGCTTATGATTATCAAAACGGTAAATACGCCATAGGCAGCCAGGGTGAAAGGATGGACCTTTACCGCAAATGCCAGGCCAAAGGAGTGGGCATTTCGGTCATGAAGCCCTTTGGCGGCGGACAGCTTTTAAGCGGGGATACCTCACCCTTCAAAACAGCTCTGAGCCGATATCAGTGCATACGCTATGCCCTTGACCGCCCCGGCGTCGTCACCGTCCTTCCCGGCATAAGGGGTCTTGAGGATCTTAAGAATGTCCTTGGATATCTTGATGCAGGCGAAGAAGAAACCGATTATTCGGTCCTGGCAACCTTTGCCCCGTCCGAAGCCGAAGGCAAGTGCGTCTATTGCAGCCACTGCCATCCCTGCCCGGCAGGTTTGGATATCGGCCTTATAAACAAGTATTACGACCTTTCAAAAGCAGGCGACGAGCTGGCAAAGGATCACTACCTCAATCTTGAAAAAAAGGCTTCCGACTGCATAGGCTGCGGCCATTGCGACGCCCGCTGCCCCTTCCATGTACACCAAAGCGCTAAAATGGCCGAAATAAAAGAATATTTTGGGAAATAATAAAAAGCCTTCCGCAGTAGCGGAAGGCTTTTTAAAACGCGTTCCAAATAAACAAAAAAACAGACGCCATTTCAGCAATACCCAAAAGGAAAAGGCTTATGTACCATAAAGCAACACACAAGAATTTGATAAACAGCAATTCGTCATTCCACGTAACAAAGAAAACGAATATATTATTCACATTTGAATGGTATAATAAAAATCAATTAGTTACTGTCCTCTCTTTTTTGGGCATATACTGCGAGGACAATACCATGCTGCTCTGCTAAAATTAAAGTATCAGAAAAGGGATTGGAAATGGAATGGATTGAAAGATTTAACAATGTAATCAACTATATCGAAGAAAACCTTACGCAGCAGATTGAATATGAAGAAATTGCAAAAATTGCTTGCTGTTCTTCCTATCACTTTCAAAGGATGTTCGCTTATATGGTGGGCATTCCTCTGTCTGAATATATCCGAAAGAGAAAAATCTCATTAGCTGCTGTTGACTTGCAGAGCGGTGAGAAAGTTATTGATGTAGCAGGAAAATATGGTTATAATTCACCAACCGCCTTCAACAGAGCCTTTCAATCCATTCATGGAATTTCCCCTTCTGCTGTTAAGCGCGGAAATGTATATGTAAAATCATTTCCGCGTCTTTCGTTCAAACTTGTAGTGAAAGGAGTAGAAGAATTGAATTATCGAATCGAAACAAAAGAAGCATTCCGTATTATCGGTGTGTCTGCGCCCCTAAGTAAGGAGTTGGAAAAAAATTTTTCTGTTGTTCCGCAAATGTGGCAAGACTGTATTGATAATGGAACGCTTGAAAGGCTGTCGAAAATGGTTTCCGCTTCGCCATCAGGTCTTTTGGGTATCAGCGTTTGTAACAACGAGGAACAATGGAAATACTATATTGCTGTTGCCTCATCAAAGGAGAATCCCGAATTTGAAGAATATATGGTTCCTACGACAGCATGGGCAATTTTCCCCGGGTCTGGCACAAATCAATCTGTCCAAGAATTAGAACGCCGTATTTATACCGAATGGCTTCCTGCTTCCGGTTATGAATACGGAAATGCCCCTGATATTGAGGTATATATAAATCCAGACCCCAAAAATACGGTATTTGAAGTGTGGGTACCTGTAAAGAAAAAAGCATAGATCGAAAAGCCTTTTTACAAAATATAGCAAAGCCAGCCGAGCCGGCGGGCGGTCAAGATGAACGGGCTACGCCCGCCGCTTGCCGCCCGTCTTTTTTGCAGGTTAGCAGATAAGAGGTTAGCGCAAAGGTTTACGCCCTTTAATCGCCAAATCAGATCCCTCCTATGCCTTGACGGCCCATCTGAGCTTGGCCGAACGGGCCCTGGGGTTTTTCCGGCACTCCTGCGGCGTGGGCCTTATTACCTCCCTTGCGGCGTCGCTGTAAACGCCATCTTTAAGCCCCTGTTTAAAAGCGGCTTTGACAAGCCTGTCCTCCCCGGAATGGAAGGTCAGTATGGCCACCCTTCCGCCGCGGGCCAGAGCGCAGGGCAGTTTTTCCAAAAAGGCGTAAAGCGATTCATATTCAGAATTGACATCTATCCTCAGGGCCTGGAAGGTGCGCTGGCAGGATTTTTTAACCGCCTCTTCCCTGTCCTTTTTGGGCAGGAAGGACAAAGCTGCGCTTACTATCTTCCTAAGCTGCCCCGTGGTTTCGGGCCACCTTCCGTTTTGGCCGGCGCTGTATATCTCATTTGCTATCTCAAAGGCATAAGGCTCGTCGGCGTTTTCCTCAAGCATGCCCTCTATCTCGTCCCTCTCCATTTTCGAAAGCCGCTGGGCCGCGGTTTCCCCGCAGGTAGGGTCGAGCCGGAGGTCCAAAGGCCCGTCATGTTTAAAGGTAAAGCCCCTTTCAGGGTTGTCTATCTGCATGGAGGACACGCCGAGATCGGCTAAAACAAAGTCGAATTTCTCGCCCTTCAAAGGCACCTTGTCTATCTCCGAAAAGTTCATGTGGCGCACGGTCAGCAGATCCTCGCCGTAGCCCTTTTTTCTCAGCCTTTCGGTTGTTTTGGCAGACTCTATGGGATCAAGGTCGGTGGCATAGATATGGCCGCTTCCGCCGAGCTTTTCAAGCATTTTGGCCGTATGCCCGCCATATCCCAAAGTGGCGTCCATACCCGTTTCCCCCGGCTTTATGTCAAGTATCTCAAGTATCTCGTCTACGCATATGGGAATATGCATGCCGGCAGGGGTTTTGCCGCTTTCGATTATTTTCTCAATATCCCCCGAGTACTTTTCGGGATTATGCTCCTTATATTTTTCGTCAAAGGCACGGGGGTACTTGCCGCTGTACCTTTTACGCCTTTTGTGGGGCTGCTGTCCGCTTCCTGTTTCCACGGCTGTCCCTCCTAAAACTTCAAAACATCTATATTTGCAATTCCCCAATACTCAAGGGCCTTTACGGTTTCCGCCGTTATGACCTCACCACTTATGACAGGAGGCACCGCCGGCGGGCAGAATACCGATGGTTTGGCGCATATCCTGCCTTCGGATCTTTCCACGGGGATATTCTCGCTTTCGGAAAAAATCGCTTCCCTGACGCTTAACGCCTGTTTTAAGGCTATGTCAAACTGCGGCGCTTGCGAAGGCGCATGGGGCTTATGCAGCATGAAAGCTTCCTTTACCCTTTCAAAATCGCCCTGCCCGTTTTCGGGGGTAAACATCAAAACAACGGCGCTGCGGTCGGCAAACTCGGGTTCTATGCCCATTTGCCTGAGCCAAAGGGCCATTTCTTCCCCGCCCTTTTCATCAGCCACCGTCAGCTTTAAAGGGTCGCTTGGAAGCACGGTATAACCCATTTCTTTAATACTGTCTTTCAGCTCCGAAATATAATGGCATGTCCTTTCCAGCCTTTCGGCATACCCCTTAGAAAGAAGGGCGCAGCAGGCGTCCAAAGATCGCAGTATAAGGTATGACGGGCTTGTGGAGCCAAAGGCCGCCATGGCCTTTTTAGGGTCCCTTTTAATGCAAGAAAGCCCCTTTTGAGAGATATGGAGATATGCCCCGCCCGTCAAAACAGGCAGGGTCTTGTGGGCAGAATCACAGCACAGGCTTGCCCCCAGGTCCATGGGGTGGGCGCTTTCCCTTAAAAACTTCAGATACGCCCCATGGGCATTGTCGACCAAAAGGGGTATTCCGAAGCATTGGCACACACGGCTCAGCCCGGCTATGTCCAGCATTCCTCCCAGATAATCCGGCGAGGTGACATAAACGGCAAAGGGCCTTCTTTCGGCCTTGTCCAAAGCGGCCTTAAGCCCTTCGGGGCTTATCAGGCACTGACACAGCGAAAGGCTGCTTGGATTTTCCGGCATGAGCCACCCTATGTCGATATCAAGCATGGCGCATGCATAGACAAATGACGCATGGACATTCCTGCCGGCCAGGATATACGGCCTTTCATTTAAAAAGGGCATTACCGAAAACAGCATTGCCCTTATGCAGAGGGATGACCCCTCGGTGCTGTAAAGGGTGCGGGCCGATGAGAAAAGCTTTGACGCGTTTTTCTCGCTTTGGGCAATGATCCCCTCTGCCCCGTAAAGGAAATCGGCCCCCTTTATTTCGGTTATATCCCACTTTTCACACCCGGTAAGCATTTTGCCCTTGTGGCCCGGCATATGGGCCCGCACCCCGCTTTTTTCGGCATAGGAGTCGACAAAATCCTTTATGGGCGTGGTCATTTTCATCAGTCATTCTCCTCGTCTTCGGCCACCTTTATCATGATGGCGCACTCCATGCGCTTTTTGAAAAGCTCACAGCCGTACTCGTAAACGCCGTTTATCGAACCGGTGGCGTGATAGGCATTGGCGGCGCACCCGCCCGAGCAGTAAAACTTTGCCCAGCAGTCTTTGCATTCCGGTCTTGCGTAGGCGTTGCAGGATCTGAACATGTCCCTGACGCCCTCATTTGTCACGCCGTCCCAGATATTGCCCATGCTGTACTTTTCGTCACCGACAAACTGATGGCAGGGGAAAAGCACGCAACAGGGCGTGACGGCCATATATTCCGTGCCCGAGCCGCAGCCCGATATCCTCTTATAAATGCAGGGACCGTTTGTCAGATCTATCATGTAATGATAGAAGGTGAAGGGCCTGCCCTCCTTCTTCCTTTTGAGCATTTCTTTTGCAAGGATCTCATATTGCTCAAACAAAACGGGCAGATCCTCCTTGGTAAGGGCGTAGGGATCGTCGGGGGCGCATACCACAGGCTCCATGCTCAGTTCGGTAAAGCCCAGGTCGGCCATCTTAAATATGTCCTTTGTAAAATCGGTATTGAGATGGGTATATGTGCCTCTGACATAATAGCTCTTGCCGCCCCTGGCTTTTGCGAACTTCTGAAACAGGGGGACTATCTTGTCATAGCTGCCGTTGCCCATATAATCAACGCGGAAACGGTCGTGGACCTCTTTGCGGCCGTCAAGGCTCATGACGACATTGTGCATTTCCCTGTTGCAGAAATCGATGACCTCGTCATTCACCAAAACACCGTTTGTCGTCAATGTAAAACGGAAGTTTTTGTTCTTTTCCTTCTCAATGCTCCTGGCATATTCCACCGTCTTTTTTACGACATCCCAATTCATAAGGGGCTCGCCGCCGAAAAAATCCACCTCTAAGTTGTGCCTTGCGCCCGAATGCTCCACAAGAAAGTCGATGGCCCTTTTGGCCGTTTCCAGAGACATTATAGCCCTTTCGCCGTGGTATTTGCCCTGGCTTGCAAAGCAGTATTCGCAGTTGAGGTTGCAGGTGTGGGCCACATGCAGGCAAAGTGCCTTTATATCGTTGCTCCTGTTTTTGAAATCAAAGGCAAGACCCTCGTATATATCCTTTGAAAAAAGCTTGCCGCCCCTTTCAAGCTCGGCTATGTCGTCAAGGCACAGCCTTACCTCCTCGGGGGTTACATCTTCCCTGTCTTTATACTTTTCGCATATATCGGAAACTATCTCATCGGCTGACTTTTCCTTATACATGGCAATAATGTCATATGCAACATCGTCAACCGAATGCACCGAACCGCTGCAGGTATCCAAAACTATGCTATATCCGTTGAGCTTGTACTGATGTATCATTTATCTTCTCCTTAAAGCAGTAAAAAGGGGCTTGCGCCCTAAAGCAAAAGCCCCTTTGAACTATCGCTATAAACTTTTACTTGTTGCTGTTCTCGCACTGCTGGTTGGCGACGCCGCAGGAAGTCTTGCATGCCGACTGGCAGGAAGTCTGGCATTCGCCGCAGCCGCCCTTGACGGCGCTCTTGCAAAGGTCGCGTGTCTCAAGTGTCTTTATTCTTTTCATGGTCATAACCTCCGTTTTTAAATTTGGCGGGATTTGAACCCTCTATACAATTTAACAATAAATACCGCCTTTTGTCAATAGCGCGTTAAAAGAGGGATACGGCTATCCTGGCCGCCAGCACAATAAAAAACAGGGCGAAGGGATATGTTGCGGCATAAGCGCCCGTTACCTCCTCGGTGCCGCTGGTGGCGATAAGGGCACCCAGGGCCGGCGTGCTGGTCATGCCGCCCGTTATGGAGCCCAGGTTATTAAATATGCTCATCTTGAACACATGCCTGCCCAGGATATATCCGACTATCATCGGCACCAGGGTTATAATGGCTCCGTAAATAAAATAGGACACTTTTACATGGGAAATGAAGTTTACTCCGCCGGGAACTCCCGCGCCTATGAGGAAGAAACAAAGACCCAGCTCCCTGAAGAAGTTAAGGGAACTTTTGCTTATGCGGCAGTCGATGGGACCTATATGCCCGAAATGCCCTATTATAAGCCCGGCAATAAGGGTACCGCCCGATGAACCCAGAGAGAAATTGATTCCCGGGATATTTATGCTTCCGATGAGGTTGCCCAAAACTATCGTAAGAGCAAAGGGGAAAAAGCCGTGGGGGTCCATCGCATGAAGCGTCCTCGTTGTATACTTGACCTCAACAGCATTGGCTGCGACAAAGGTCTCCCTTTCCTTTGCGATATCGATTTTAAGTATCCTCGGCATCAGCTGAACGAAAAGCACGACGCCCAATACGCCAAACAAATAGCTTATGCCGTAGCCTGCCGTGACCTTGTCGGCATTCTGCGCCACCTCCTTGGCAGCGGAAAAACCCGGTGTGCTGGTAAGAGCGCCTGTCATTATGCCAACAGCCAGATCGACGTCCATGTTGGGGTCATTGCTGAATGCGGCTACCAAAAGGGAAACAGCCGTGCCGATAGCGATTATGATTATCCCCATAAGTATGTACCCGAGGCTTTTTTTGCTGAAGGTCCTGAAGAACTTGGGCCCGGCAATAAGCCCGACGGCCGTTACAAACATGGCCGTGCCCAAGTTGGACACCAGGGAATAAAGACTCTTTGTGGAAGAAAGTACAGCCCCACTGTCAAGGGTAAGACTCGAGTCCAGATAAAGGACAATATTTTTGCCGCCTACTGTTATATAGGGCACATAGCTGGCCAAAATACCGAACAGAAGAGCCACCAGAAGCACTCCGGCCGTACCAAGGGATATACCCTTGATCTCAAACCCTCCGACAAAATAACCCAGCATGGCTATTATGAAAATAATGCTGACCGTTGAAAGGAATGCCGATGTTACCACACCAAAATATTCCATAGCTCCATCTCCTCGCTTTTTTCTTTATGCGCCCCAAGTTTGCATTGTTTTTAACATAAACAACATATTACATAAAATGCCGACCTAAAAACCGGCATTTTACCTTTCGCAGCACTTTATTTGCACATAAAGACATATTATTATCCATTATATTATTTATATCAGTTAACGGTCAATAGTATTTTGTCTGATTTGTAAAAAAAATTGGTGCTTTTTTATTTTTTCGCCCTGATGTTAATACTATTTGTAAAGAGAGCTTTTGCACACCCTTTCCCCAAAAGCCTGTGGATAACTCTGTGGATAGTGTGGATAAACCTAATCTGTGGCCCTGTTCATACTGTGGCATACCTTTTCAAAGGGTGTGAATTTCCATTTTATTGTAAATGAATTATTAACGGAAAGTTATTCCCCCTTTACACCATCTTGCCCAAACGGGGGGATATATTGGCTTGATGACGAAGACATATCCTGGAAATACCCCTCAAAACCCAGCTCGACGGCTTTTGCCGCCGCCTTTTTGTACTCAAAGGTTGTTATCCGCCTGTTTATTTCGGGAAAGGCGGCGCATGACGGCATTGGGGTATATTGGCTCATAAGGCTTAAAAGAAAGCCTTTCGTGCCGAAATTGCGTGCTATGTCGGTCAGTATTTCCACAGAGTCCTTATATCCTCCCGGCAACACCAGGTGCCGGATGATGACTCCCTTCAAAAGCCCGCCTTTTGAATCATATACCGCTTCGGGCTGTTGCCTGAGCATTTCGCTTAGGCTCTCCATGGCCCTGTCATAATAATCGGCGCAGGCGGAATATCTTTCTGAAAGCTCTTTTGACTTATATTTGAAATCAGGAAGGTATATGTCGATATGTCCTTCGGCCATTTTAAGGGTTCTGGGGTTTTCATAACCGCCGCTGTTAAAGACAACAGGCAAACCCAGGTCCCCCGCCATATCCAGCGCCGACAGCACCTGGGGCATAAAATGGCCAGGCGTCACCAGATCTATATTCCGGCAGCCCATATCCTTAAGCTCTTTGAATATTGAAGCCAACTCCCACTCGCTGACCTTTTTCCCCAGCTTTCCACGGCTGACACCGTAGTTCTGACAATATACGCATTTTAAAGGGCAGCCCGAAAAAAACACTGTTCCCGAGCCTTCTTCCATGCCTATGCATGGTTCTTCCCACATATGGCGTCCGTAGTAGGCGATCCTTACCTCTCGCCCTTCGCCGCATATGCCCGTTTTAACCGTCCTGTCGGCCCCGCAATTTCTTGGGCACAGGCCGCAGTTTGTCATTTCCATAACTTCCTCCTTCTCCGCTCACGTTTGCTTGACGCGCCTTGAAGCTGCATTTATAATATTTATTGTTCCAGATTTTTGTATAAAGGAGCCAAAAAAATGAATTATGGTTTCACCAACGTCGCGGCCGCCTGCCCCAAACTCATAGTAGCTGACTGCGACTTCAATACTGACGAAATAATCCGACTTGCGAAAAAAGCCGAAAAGGACAAGGTTTCCCTGCTGGTGTTTCCCGAACTGTGCATTACAGGGGCTACCTGCGGAGACCTTTTCCTCCAGCAGTGGCTTTTAAGCTCGGCTTTAAAGTCCCTTGAAAGGATCCTGGAGGCCTCCCACTCCATAACGGCTGCGCTGGTAGTCGGGCTGCCGCTTCAAAGCGGCTCCCTCCTTTTCAACTGCGCTGCGGTAATTTTCCAGGGGGATATCCTGGGCGTCGTTCCGAAATCGCATCTTTCGGCCAGGGACCTTAGGTGCTTCTCCCCGGCCTGCCGCGCCCCCGGCTCGATAGAGCTTTTCGGGAAAAGCATACCCTTTGAAAAGGAGCTTATTTTCTCCTGCCTCCGCGACAGCCGTTTCAGCTTTGGCGTTGAGATAGGCAGCGACAACTCGGAGGTCATACCTGCCTCCGCTAAGCTTTCGTTAAACGGCGCTTTTATTATAGCACATCCCGACTGCACCCCCGAAAAGGCGGGGAATGCCGAAATAAGGCTCAGCTCAACTGCGGCGCAAAGCGCAAGATGCGTCTGCGCCTATATAGAAGCCGGCTGCGCCATGGGGGAATCTACCACCGATGAGGTCTTTTCGGGCCGCTGCGCCATATTTGAAAACGGCGGGCTGCTGGCCGAGGCCGGGGCGTTTTCCGAAAAGGAATTGCTGCCGGCCCAGATAGACCTGGATCTTCTTTCCCAAAGGCGTCTTTCCTCCGGCTTATTCGGCCAGGCGGAAAAGGCAGATGTCATAACATTTGACGCATTTGTAGAGTGCCGCGAGATAACAAGGAATATACCAAGAGACCCCTTTATGCCCTTTGACGGGGACAGTGCGGAAAGATTCTGCTTGGATATATTTGCCATGCAGGCCGCGGCTTTGAAAAAGCGTTTTGAGCATACACATTCCCAAAAGGCCGTTATCGGCATATCGGGCGGCCTTGACTCAACGCTGGCTCTTCTTGCGCTCTGCAAAGCCTTCGACATGATGGAAAAACCCAGAGCCGACATAACGGCGGTCACAATGCCCTGCTTTGGAACGAGCCGAAGGACCAGGGACAACGCCGAAAAGCTCTGCTCGGGGCTGGGCATAACATTGAAAGAAATCAACATCACGCAGACGGTACTGAGCCACTTCAGCGATATCGGCCAATCCCCCGAAGATCACGGCGTAGCCTTTGAAAACAGCCAGGCCCGGGAGCGCACCCAGGTCCTTATGGACATGGCCAACCAGCAAAATGGGCTGGTTATCGGCACGGGCGACCTTTCCGAGCTGGCTTTGGGCTGGGCCACCTATAACGGCGACCATATGTCAATGTACGGCGTCAACGGCTCCATACCCAAAACCCTGGTGCGCCATCTGGTTTCCTTCTGGGCGGGAAGCTGCGAAAACAGCGATGTATCAGATGTACTGCTTGATATCCTTGACACCCCCGTTTCGCCCGAGCTTCTCCCGCCAGAGGAGGGCAAAATCTCCCAGGCCACCGAAGACCTGGTGGGGCCCTATATACTCCACGACTTTTTTATTTACCATACCCTTAAAAACGGGTTCGGGCCTGCAAAGGTGCTGGCAATGGCCCAAAAGGCTTTTGAAGGGCAGTATGACCGTGCCTTTATCCTCCGGTGGATGAAGGTCTTTTACCGCAGGTTTTTCTCCCAGCAGTTCAAGCGCTCCTGCATGCCCGACGGCGCCGATGTCACAGGGATTTCCCTTTCGCCGCGAGGCGGCTTCGCCATGCCCAGCGACGCCGTTTCCAGGCTGTGGCTCGACGAAGTGAACAGGCTGGAAGCCGAATAAAGCATTTTCAAAAGGCCCCATAGGGGGCCTTTTTTTATTTTCTGTCAAAATCGGTTTTATCCCTGCGGTCTATAACAAAACCCGCGCACAGACCTGTAAATATGCCCGTCACGATACCGGAAACAGTCAGAACGGGAAGGTATACCATAAGGGACGGGGTGCCTGTCACGGCTACCGCCGCCAGAAGCTGAAAAAGGTTATGCACCGCGGCCGCCAGGGCTGAACATATCCATATCCTATGGCTGTCAAAAAAACGCCTTAAAAGTACAGTCAGGCCGAAAGAGGCAAGGCCTCCGCTGAGGCTGTAGATCAAAGCGGAGGGCTGGGCGGTAAACACCGATCCCAAAATCACCCTTGCCAGAAGCACCGCCAAGCCGTCTCCGGCCCCAACGGCAAATACGGCATAAACCGTAAATATATTGGCCAGCCCCAGCTTTATCCCCGGCACGGGGGCCAAAGGAGGCAGCTGAGCCTCTATTACATACACAACAAGGGCCGCCGATATCAAAAAAGCGTCCCTCACCATTCTTTTTGTCCTGCCCATCTATCCCTCCGATTTTATAACCAAAACCTCAAGGCCGCTTTCGGGCTCGAAAGAGCCTTCCAGGCCCTCGGTGATATAAATCGTACCCTCGCTGTCCAAAAGCAGCATTTCAAAGCCGCCCCACTGCCGCCAAAGCTCCTGGGCCCTTTCCCTTCCCATGACGAACACCGCTGTGGAAAGGCCGTCGCACAGCGTGCCGTCAGAGCCCACTATTGTGACTGATGCAAGACCGCTGTCGGCGGGATATCCCGTTTTGGGGTCAAGTATATGCCAATATATCTGTCCATCCTGCTCAAAATACCGCTCATACCCTCCCGAGGTGACAACGGCCATGTCCCTTATCGACAATACTCCCAAAATACCGCCGTCAGGCGATTTCACGCCAACGCGCCACTCTCCCCCGTCCGGCCGGGAGCCTACCGTCTGGATATTTCCGCCCAAGTCCAACACGGCCGAACTTATACCCTCATCTTTGAGCAGTTTTGAAAGCACCGCCCCCGTATATCCCTTTGCTGTGCTCCCAAGGCTTATTTCGGCGCCGCCTTTGAGCCACGCCGCGCCATCTTTGAGCCATGCCTTGTCATACCCCACAAGGGACATAAGCTGCGCAATCTCCTCTTCGTCTGGCACACGGTAATCGCCGGAGATAAACCCCCATGCCTTTGTCAGCGGGTATACCGTTATATCCAGCGCCCCGTCAGTCATACGGCATATTTCCAGCGACTGCCTTAACAGCTCGCAGGTGTCAAAAGACAGCTCGGCGCTGCCGTTTTGGTTAAGGAGACTTATCTCGCTGCCCGTCTTTTCGGAGGAAAAGAGGCCTTCCAGCCGCTGCACCTCCTGCGTCAGATTTTGCAGCGTCTTATTGTCCCCGCCGTAAACCGTCATGGTCATGACGGTATCCATGGCAAAAACAGTTATGCTTTGTTCCTTCTGCTCTGAGCATCCGCAGAGCAGAAGGAGGGAAAAACATACCAAACATACACATGCCGCCTTTTTCATCCATCGCTCCTTCAAACAGATCCTGTATGCTTTCAAAAATGCCGAAGGGCCCAAGGGCCCCCCGGCTGCAAATTCTAACCGCTGCTTCGAGAATACCTGGCCAATACGCTCCTGTCCTTTACATCAAAATCAATGATACGGCATATGACCTTGGTATTTGTGGAAAAACGCACCTCAATAAGGAAGAACTCCCCGACACCGTCATATATTCTTCCAGCTGACGCCGTACCGTTGGCCTTTGAAGTATTGCTGTTGGCCACATACCCGGCCGTCATGCCGCCCGGAGCAATAACACTTATGGCTTCGGTGTCGTAAGGGTTCATGGGGTCCTTTCTGCATAAAAGCCTGGCACCGATATACAACGGCACTTTACCCTGATAATTATTGAACCCCGTGACAGTTATGTAAATTTCCGGCATATCTATCCCCTGCCTTTTATATTGATTTTCCCCGGCTTACGACCGGCAGGCGGGCTATGACCTTTGCGTCCTTCTCAAAATATATTTCATCATAAAGGTTAACCGTCGAGCAGCAATGCCCGGGAATAACCAATACCTTGTCCCCAACCGAAAGGTCATGGGCGCAGTAAAAAGAGGTGTGCTCCTCGCTGAGCGAAAGGCTTTCCGCATCGTAGCCCAGGACCCTCGGGGGCCCCTGGTCGGGACAGAGGCTCTTGACTCCCGCGTCTATGACAAACCTGCCGGGCTTTGCGGAAATGACTGTAGCCAAAACAAAAAGCGCGTTTTCAAACCCCAGATCCATCTGTCCATAGGTGTTGTCCATAAATATGTAAGACCCCGCCTGAAGCTCGGTATATACCCGGCTTTCGGCTTTGAAGGCGGAGGTACCCGTGCTGCCGCCGCTGACCTCTTTTGAATCAATACCCCGCTCTCTTAAATATGCCACAAGGCCCTCTACCCTTTTTTCGTTTAAATCGGTTACCGCCATCCTTTTTTCACGGTCAAACTCGTGAGCCATGTTGCCCGAATATGCCTGAACCCCCAGATATTCAAGCCCGGGAAGCTCCTTTATCAGCTTTGCCAGCTCATAAAACTCCTCGTATGTATCGACTCCGCACCGTTTCATTCCCAGCTCCAGCTCGACATAGCAGTTTATGACGGCACCGTGAGACGAAGCCGCAGCCGAAAGAGCACGTATATTCTCCTCACAATCAGCGCAGACCGTCAGATGGCATCTTTTTGCAAGCTCGGCCAAACGGGAAAGCTTGCTTTCCCCTACTATCTGGTTTGCAATAAGTATATCCTCTATACCGCTGTCTGCAAGGTCTTCGGCTTCCGACAGCTTGGAGCATGTAATGCCCTTGGCCCCTGCCTTTATCTGCATGGCCGAGATATATGGGCACTTGTGAGTCTTGTAATGAGGTCTTAGCCGGGGGTTTTTCCCCTTCAGCATCAGCGCCATTTTATTTATGTTCCTTTCAAGAGCATCGGCCGACACCAAAAGGGCCGGGGTTTCGATATTTTCAATTTTCATGTGGTGCCTCCTCCATATTTTTTATGGCATAAGGTATGTTTTCAATGATATCCCGGGGCAGCATTCCGTATACCCCCTTCTCAAGCCTAGCCAGCTTTCCGGCCTCGGCGTGGACACATACGCCCAGCAAAGCGGCCTCGTATCCCTTTACGCCCTGGGCCAAAAAAGAGCCTATGCACCCCGCAAGCACATCACCACTTCCGCCCTTGGAAAGACCGGAATTAGGCATGTTCAAAAGGAATGACCTCCCGTCCGGCGACGCCACCGCTGTGACGCTCCCCTTGAGCACCGTCACAGCGCCGCGGCTTTTTGCAAAATTAAGGGCATGCCACATCGGGCTTTCGGAAATCTTTTCATATGCCTCTCCGGTCAGGCAGGCCATCTCTCCCCCGTGGGGAGTCACTACCGTTTCACCTTTTCTGTGAGACACATCAGGAAAATCCCTTCCGAAACTCGTCAGGCCGTCGGCGTCAATAACTAATGGCAGCTCCGTTTTTCTGAGCATCTCCAATGCCAAAGCGGCCGTTTCCGGCCTTTTGCCCATACCGCAGCCCAAAAGCAGCGCCGTGGCGCGCCTGTAACCTCTCAGTAAACCGGCAGCTTCTTGGGCTATAAAGCCCTTGCCGTCATCGGCCAAAGGCAGAAATATAGGCTCCCACAAAGACTGAGCCGCCCTTTCAATAACCCTTTCCACCGAAGCCAGCGCCACAAGCCCCGCGCCGCACCTTAATGCCGATGAAACAGCCATGCAGGCAGCTCCACTCATGCCGGCACTTCCACACACGGCCAGAAGACATCCGAAATCCGCCTTGGAAGTATTATCACCCCGCAGCGGAAGAAACCATTTGCCCGTAATAAGAGCCTGGTCTTCCGGTTTTCCCCTCATAGTACCCCCTCCCTTTTGTGGTTATTATAACCTGTAAACGTCCGCTGTTACAAGACACTGTTGTTTTTTTCAAAATTTGTGATATTATTATATGGCTGTTTGCAAAAGCGGCAAAATAATGCTTGACCCATAGGGAAGTTTATGGTATAGTAACTTTACCTGTCAGGGTCTTTTTTTGTTGTCCAAAAACAGGACTGTCCTTTCAGGGAGGCAACAATAAATTAAGGAGGTGCCGCAACAATGCGAGTTAAGATCACACTTGCCTGCACAGAATGCAAACAGAGGAACTACGATACCGTCAAAAACAAGAAGAACGATCCCGACCGTATCGAAAAGAACAAGTATTGTCCTTTCTGCAGGAAGCACACCTTACACAGAGAGACACGCTAAAGGCTCTCCACATTAAAAAGCGAGGTGTAACATGTCTGAGCAGGAAAAAAGGTCTTCCCAGAGCGGAGGCAATACTCCCCAGCGGAAAACCGAAAAAAAGCCGGCCGCCAAAAAGCCGGGATTTTTTACGCGTGTGACTCACGCTGTTTCCAAATGGTTCAGGGATTTTAAGAGCGAAAGCAAAAAGATCGTCTGGCCTACCGGAAAGCAGGTCGTCAACAATACCGTCGTTGTCATTCTGGCCGCCGTTATCGTGTGCGTATTTGTATATGTCCTCGATGTTTCCTTCGGCTTTGTCAGAGATACGATAGTCAAGCTTGTTTAAGCAGGAGATAATTATGTCTGACGGCGCAAGATGGTATGTGGTACACACATACTCCGGCTATGAAAATAAGGTAGCCGCGACTATTCAGAAAACGGTTGAGAACCGAGGCCTTCAGGAACTTATCTTTGATGTCCGGGTACCTATGGAAACGGTCACCGAAGTCCGTGATACCGGTTCCAAGGAAGTCGAGAGGAAGCTTTTCCCCGGCTATGTCCTGGTCAAAATGATCATGAACGACGAAAGCTGGTACATTGTCCGCAACACCCGTGGAGTAACAAGCTTTGTCGGACCCGGCTCCAAGCCTGTTCCCCTTACCGATGAAGAGGTCATGGCCTTGGGCGTCGAATCCATGGAAATCAAGCTTTCCTTTGATGTCGGCGACAGCGTCAAGGTCATAGACGGGCCCTTTGACGGCAACATCGGCATTGTCGAGGAAATATCCCTTCCCAAAAAGACCGTATGCATAAACATAAGCATGTTTGGAAGGGAAATACCCGTGGAACTCAAGTTCAATCAGGTGGCGTCGCTGGAGAAATAGCGTCCCGCCATAGCGAGTGGGAGGGTTTAGGCCCACTTTTACCACATTTATTATAGGAGGTGCAACGAAAGTGGCACAGAAAGTAATTGGTTTAATCAAACTTCAGATCCCCGCAGGCAAGGCAACTCCCGCCCCCCCTGTCGGTCCTGCCCTTGGTCAGCATGGCGTCAACATCATGTCCTTCACCAAGGAGTTCAACGAGCGCACAAAGAATGACGGCGATATGATCATCCCCGTTGTCATCACGGTTTATGCCGACCATTCCTTTACATTTATCACCAAGACGCCCCCTGCGGCTGTCCTTATCAAGAAGGCCTGTAAGATCCAGAGCGGCAGCGGCGTTCCCAACAAGCAGAAGGTGGCTGAGCTTTCCAAGGAAGATCTCCGCAAGATAGCCGAGATCAAGATGCCCGACCTCAACGCCGCCAGCATCGAAGCTGCCATGAGCATGGTCGCCGGTACGGCCCGCTCCATGGGAATCACTGTCGAACAGTAATTTACAATTAACAGACGCGGCATTGCAGGCCGCTATGTGGGAGGATTATTCCGAAAAACCACTAAAGGAGGAAAAACAGATGCGCAGAGGAAAGAATTACACAGAAAGCGCTAAACTTTACGATCGCACAAAGCTTCACGATGTAGACGAAGCTATCGATATCATGCTTAAGACCGCCAAAGCCAAGTTTGACGAGACCGTCGAGGTCCATGTCAAGCTGGGCGTTGACTCCAGGCACGCCGACCAGCAGGTCCGCGGTGCGCTGGTCCTGCCCCACGGCACCGGCAAGAAGATAAGGGTCCTTGTTTTTGCCAAGGGCGATAAGGCTGAGGAAGCCAAGGCCGCAGGCGCCGATTATGTTGGCGCCGAGGATATGGTCCAGAAGATCACTTCCGAGAACTTCTTCGATTATGAAGTCGTCATCGCCACCCCTGATATGATGGGCCTGGTCGGACGCCTCGGCCGTATTCTCGGACCCAAAGGCCTTATGCCTAACCCCAAGGCCGGCACCGTCACCATGGATGTCACCAAGGCCATCAACGACTCCAAGGCCGGCCGTATCGAGTACCGTCTCGATAAGACCAACATCATCCACTGCCCGCTGGGCAAGGCTTCCTTCGGCCAGGAGAAGATCATGGAGAACTTCAATGCCCTGCTGGGCGCCATTGTCAGGGCCAAGCCCGCTGCCGCCAAGGGCCAGTATATCCGTTCCTGTGTCATAGCTTCCACTATGGGCCCCGGCATCAAGGTCAACCCCGCCAAGCTCTCTAACTAATATTTTTTATATTGACAGCCCCAAAGGCTTTTGATATAATATTTTTGTTATCCATAGACAGCAGGAGAAAGTAAACGGCTGTGCCGTCCTGCCGAGGATGCGCACCGTTTATACACTTGTATTTACTATGTGCCTTCGTGTCTGTGGATGCGAAGGCACTTTTTCTTCGCAAAATCTTCAGGAGGTGAAACCCAGAATGCCTAACGCTAAGGTATTATCCGAAAAGCAGGCGGCCGTTGCCGCTTTGGCTGAAAAGATGAAGAACGCAAGCGCCGGCGTTTTTGTCGATTACAAGGGCATTACAGTCGAAGCCGACACCAAGTTCCGTGCCGACCTCAGAAAGAACAATGTCGAATATGCCGTTGTCAAAAACACTCTGACGCGCTTTGCTGCAAACCAAATCGGTTTTGAAGAGCTGGATCCCATTCTCAACGGCACCACGGCTCTCGCCATGAGCATGGAGGACCCCATTGCTCCCGCCAGGCTTGTCGGTGATTTTATCAAAAAGAGCGGCAAAACCAACTTTGCCGTCAAGGGCGGATTTGTCGAGGGTAAGGTCGTCGACATCGCCACAATCATGTCCCTTTCCGAGCTGACCAACAAGAACGATCTTATCGCCACGGTTCTCGGAACTCTTAACGCTCCTATTGCCGCTCTGGCCAGGGTCCTTAATGCCATCGCCGAGCAGCAGGGTGCAGGCGCAGCTCCCGCTGAAGCTGCCGAAGCCACAGCCGAATAATTTCAAAAAAACATTCACTTATTATTTTGGAGGTAAATCAATATGGCTAGCGAAAACGTAACCAAGCTTATCGAAGAAGTCAAAGCTCTTTCCGTTCTTGAGCTTTCCGAGCTGGTAAAGGCTCTGGAAGAAGAGTTCGGCGTATCCGCCGCTGCTCCCGTTGCCGTTGCTGCCGCTCCCGGCGCAGGCGCTGCCGCTGCTGAAGAGCAGACCGAGTTCACCGTTATGCTCAAGGAAGTCGGCGACAAGAAGATCAACGTCATCAAGGTCGTCCGTGAGATCACCGGCCTCGGCCTTAAGGAAGCCAAGGATCTGGTCGATAATGCTCCCAAGCCCATCAAGGAGAACATCGACAAGGCTGCTGCTGACGAAATCGTCAAGAAGCTGGAAGAAGCCGGCGCTAAGTGCGAGCTGAAGTAAGTTTTTTATACATTCAAAAGGCATCCCAAAAGGGATGCCTTTTATTTTACCCCCAAAATATAAGGCGGGTACTCAAAACCGCTTAAAAGCTCACTTATAGTACAAGTATCCCCGTCTATTTCCTACTGTAAGAATTATTAGTCTATTAAATCTCCGCTTCACAAATTTAATATACTATGTCCACATACCCATATTCATGTGGTACAATGTAACAGTAAGTAAAAGCAACCAAAAATTATCTGTGCAAGGAGGTTTATATGGAAAACTATTGTGTTGACGACAAAATAAGCTCAGTCATTCAAGCCCTACTTTCCGATCCAAGGGTACAAGCGGCCCTGGCATACGCTGAGGAAGATGCTGAAAGAACCCTTGAACAGCAACTCGAGCTGGCATGCACTCCGGCACCCACTTTCCATGAGGAGCAGAAAACACGTCTTTTTCGCGATATGCTTGCCCATGAGAGCCTGGAAAGCGCTTATACAGATAAAACAGGCAATGTGCTGGCCCCTCTTGGAGCATCCTCTTCTCCTGCCCTGCTGCTGGAAGCCCATTTAGATTCGGTGCATCCTTTGGGCACCAAAATGGACTGCAGGCGTGAGGGCAATATCCTGTATGGCCCCACTGTCCGCCACAACTCCAGAGCCGTAGCAGAAATATTATCAGTCTTGCGGTGCATAAAATACAGCGGCATCAAGCTCGCAAGCACCGTGATCCTTGGCGGCACTGTCCGAGAGGAAGCTATGGGAGCTATGGAGGGTATGAGAAGCATACTTTCTGAAAATCCTGATATAAAATGCTGTATAAGCTTGGACGGAGCCATAAACGAACGGATAACATATCAGTCTACAGGTTTTGAAACCAGCGCCGTCACCTTCAGAGGAATTGGAGGACACGCCTACGGCAGTTTCGGAAAAATGGCAAACCCTCTTCATGCAGCTGCCAGGGCAATCGCTATAATATCCGATATCCAAGTCCCCGAAAGTCCAAAAACCACATTCAGCGTTTCGGTTGCCGATTCGGGCAACGACGCAGGAGTCCATGCCATACCACCTTACGCCACGATAAAATATAACCTGCGTTCAACAGCTGCTGAGCCTTTTGAAAAACTTTGCCAGGAGGTAAACGCCGCCATAGAAAAAGGCTGCCGCGACGAAAGCGAACGTTGGGGCAGAGACATTATAACCTTTGAAAAAAAGAATATGCTTTTTACCCCCGCACTATCCCAGGATATACACTCAACCGTTGTGCAGACTGCCTACGCCTGCATAAAGGCGCTGGGACGAGAGCCGATATTTAACGAGGGAGGCTCGGCCAATTCCTGTATACCTATCTCCATGGGAATACCTGCTATATGCCTCGGCGGAGAAATTGCAAACTTCATACCAGGGGAAAAAATAGAAAGCTTCGATGGTGAAGGGGCCTTCAAAGGCGTGCAAAGCCTTCTTTTGACTGTTCTTGCCATGAGCGGCGTAAAAGGCGTTACCTCCCCGCTTATATAATGCAAAAAAAAGAAGCCCCTGCCCAGGGGCTTCTTTCTTTATTCTTCTGCTTCTTCTCCATCTTCATTTGGAAGCTTGGTAACCACAGTCTTCTCTATCCTATGATCCTTTATGACCAGCACCTGGACATGCAGACATCCGGCATCGGTTTCAAATACGCTGCCGTCATCAGGAATCGAACCATAAACCCCAAAAACAAATCCCCCAAAGGTATCATACTCATCGGTGGGAAGGGATACATCCAACGCGTCACATACATCATGCAAAGGAGCGCTTCCCGTAATCATCCAAGTTTCGTCATCCATCTTGGAAATCTCGCAAAGCTCTGCCTCGGTAAAAGTGCCGTCATCAAGATCCCCTACTATCTGCTCCAAAAGGTCGTTCATGGTAACTATTCCCAAAACCCCACCGTATTCATCCAAAACCACTGCAAAATGCTTTCTGCTGGCCTGCATCCTGCCGAAAAGAACATCGGCCCTTATGCTGCCCGGCACAAATCACGAGGGACGCACGGCTGTTTCCATAATGTTATCCAGCGACCTGTCGGTCAGGCGGAAATAATCTTTGGTATTCAAAACTCCCTTGACATCATCGGCTGTTTCACCGCAAATAGGATATTGAGAATAACGGCTCTCTCTTATCGTCTTGTCCCATTGATCAAGGCTCTCCTCCTCCCAAAGGAAGGTTACATCTGTGCGGTGTGTGGCAAATTCGCTGACCGGCATATCGTCAAACTCAAAGATATTCTGGATCATCTTTTTCTCACTCTGATCGATGACACCCTTTTCACTGCCGGCATCAACCATCATGCGTATCTCTTCTTCGCTGACATGCTCCTCTTCGGCATTAGGATCAATGCCAATGAGCCGCAAAACAGCGTTAGTTGAAGCCGTGAGGAGCCAAACAAGCGGCGAAAAGAGCTTGGACATCACCGAAATAAAGCCCGATATCCCAAGTGCGAGAGGCTCAGCTTTTTTCATGGCGACACGCTTTGGAACCAGCTCGCCGAAAATAAGAGTAATATAGGAAAGTATAAGGGTTATCCCTATAACAGCAATGGTCTCCAGCGTCCCGACGGGCATTTTTACACCAAGGGAAAGCAGCCATTCAACCAGCACACCCGAAAAATTATCGGCGGCAAATGCGCTTCCCAGAAAACCTGCCAGGGTGATGGCTACCTGTATGGTAGCAAGAAAACGTGCCGGCTGGCTGGTCAACTTTGACAGCCTAGCGGCTCTTTTGTCACCCGCCGCAGTCATACGGGCCAGCTTTACATCATTGACAGATATGACCGCTATCTCTGTGCAGGCAAACACGGCGTTAAGCGCGATCAGCACGAACTGAAGCACCAACGGCCATAAGAAAGAGTCTTCCAAAATACTTCCTCCATATAGTTACTTGCAGCGTAAAACGCAGCTTTATTTTTTTTTACGATATCATAAAATATCATTATTGTCAATCAACAGCTATACCACAGGGCGGTTTTTGTTAAAATATGTCAAAAAGAAAAGCCGCCTGATGGCGGCTTTTGCCTTTACAGTATTTTATCAGTCCATCGGCGGCCTAGAAGGATCAAGCACCAAGGCGGGGTCAAAGAAATACTTGCTGACCCTTTCCGGATGGGTAATCATCGTATAGCCATCCAGGTTCAGCCTTTCCTGGAACATGACATCGCCGTCAAACCAGGTGTTCATGCCGGAACCCACAGGGCAGTATATATGAAAACCTCCCGTTTCCACCAGATATCTGAACCGGACGTCACTGTTGTCAAAATTGACCCCAAAGGGAGAAATGAATATATTCGTATCCCCTACATACGGCTCTATCTCGTTTTTCCATCGGCCTGTGTCATAGCTCATCTGATCCATGGTTATAGATTTGGTGTTCCAATACTGATTATGTGTGTAGCTGTGGCTTGATATCTGCCACCCGCTGTTTCTTAAAGCCTCGGCCACCTGTCTGACCTTCTCCAGCATGGACCGACCCTCCTCAGGAGAATAAAGCTCAAGATCTGTTATGCGGTACCCGAAAGCGCCTGCATACCCTGTCTGAGCAACGATGCCCTTGGCCCCGCGGAATGAAAACTCGGGATGCTCATCCACAAAACTGTCAAGTATGGGCATGACATCACCGTCATATGTTACGCTCTCAACTCCGTTTGCGTCTTTGACAATGGTAACGACCCTGCCATTTTCGTCAACATCCAGCCTGTCGGCAAAACCGTCAGTTTTCATATAGTCATAATAGTTTACATCGTCAATGGAAATGACAAGCGGCTTTTTTCCCTCGGGCAGGAGTATTTGAGCGGCTCTGGCATTGCCCTGTTCATCAAACTCCACCATATCGGTAATATCGTAAAGGACAAAACCATTTTCCAAAAAGAGAGGGAGCATCTTTTTGAATTCACTCTGTGTAGTCATCCACATATTGTACCCTTCGGCCGAGTGCCCTACATTGTCAAAAGCAAGGCTCGTATCTATTATAAGGCTGTGGAAAAACACATGATAAAGTTTTCCCGTATACGGCACAAGGCTGTCTCTGCCGCTTTGGCACATTTGCCTTACAGCATCGGCCTCCTCACCTTCAATATCCCTGACAAGCTCCTCGGCCTCATCATAAAAATAGCCGAGAGCCAGCTTCTGGGCCTGCTCAATAATTTCTTCATTCCCGGTCTCGCTGCCAGCCTGCACCCCATCAATATCAGGTTTGCCCCCTAGGTTGCCGTCAGATGCCGGCCAGAACCTGCAAAGGGCCAAAAGTGCCATAACCACGGCAAGCCCCGCCGCCGTCCAAAGCAGCCATACCGGCTTTTTGCCCGTATATCCGCCATCATGCTTATTTGACATTATCCCACCCCTTGTTATCTATATATACATACTTATGACCGCTTTATACCGAGCTTGTTCCCAAAGGCAAAAAAGGGACCGGCGTTTTCGCCGGCCCCCTTAAGTAAGGCTTAAGCCTTAAGCTCGTCGAGCAAAGCGATGTACTGTTCCTTGGTCAAAGGAGCCTTGAAGTTCTTCTTTATCTCCAAAACCTTTTCTGCGCCGTTGGCCAGCAGGTCTACAACGGTCATAGCCAGCATCTTGGCTGCGACAATATAAGCCAAATTCTTATCAGCTATTTCAAAATCGGAGCTGTGGGAAACTCCAACCGCGCCGCCAATGGTTGCATGCACTGTGGGAAGAAGCTGAGAAACATCATTCGCCTCGGTGGTGAATCCAACACCTTCAACTATCCTGTCCTCTCCCACAAGCTCAGCCAGATTGTCATGGACAAGGCTTTTAAGTTCAGGAGTCTCGTTGGCAAAGAGATATCCGGGGAGGTTATAGATCTCGCACTTGGCCCCAATAGCGTCGGCTCCGGCCCTCAAAGCCCTGTCTATCCTTGAGCTGGCATCCTTAATAGCCTCGATGCTGCGACCCCTGACAAAGGTCTCTATCTGAACAAATCCGGGGACGACATTAACAAGATTTCCGCCCTTGGTGATAATGGGATGGAAACGGATGCTGTCCTTATCCTGGAATGTGCTGCGGATGGCATCTACAGCCACCAGACCTACTTTGGCGGCATCAAGAGCGTTTATGCCCAGATGAGGAGAGGCAACATGGCACTCTTTGCCGTAATACTTGATTATCTTCGCGACAAAACCCATGCCGCCGGGACCGCCGGCCGTGACCTTGTCGCCGCCGATGGTATGCTGCATTATCATTGCATCGATGTCGTCGAATACACCAAGCTTAATGAACTCCTGCTTTCCGCCGAGATAGGATATTTTCCCCTGCTGCATAAGATCATTGCGGTACTCAAGCTCAACGCCCTCCTCGGCGGGAACAGCCATCAATGCAACATCTCCGCCCAGCTCGGGAAGTATACCGCTGTCCTTAAGGCCATAGGCAACGCCCAGCATGGAAGCTATCTGAGCATGATGTCCGCAGGAATGAGCAGCGCCCGTTTCGGGATCGGCGCAGCGATGCTCGGGACAGACAACGGCATCCAGCTCACCCATAACGGCGACCTTGGCGTTATGCTGTCCTCCGGGAGCAGTAGCGACAACACCCGTTATTGCTATGCCGTCCTTATAGGCAAAGCCCAGCTTGTCAAAAACAGCTTTTACCTTTTCGGCAGTTTTAAACTCCTTATAACCGAGTTCGGGCTCGGCAAATATGCTTTCGGCAACATCTATGATGTTATCGGCATTCTTATCAATGGCCTCACAGACCAGCTTTTTCATTTCCTGAACTGTCATTTTTGCACCTCTTCTTGTTTTTTTATGTAAAGCCTTAGCTTACCTCTTTTGTATTTTAGCATATCTGCCTCTTAAAAAAAAGACTTTTCCTATTGCATTTGGTTATTTTGTGTGTATAATAGTAGTCGGACACAAAATATAGTACGGAGGAGATATATATGACAGTAAATGTTGAAGGCGGTACCCTGCCCCGCAAAGAAATACAGGCCTATATAGACTATATCCAAAATAAAAATCATCAGAAGGTCGACGAGCTTACCATTACGGTAGACGGCGAATATGTCGATCTCAATTACACCCTGGTGCCCGTCCCCTTCGAAAGGATACGCAGAATAACAGGATACCTGGTCGGCACAATGGATCGCTGGAATGACGCCAAAACCGCGGAAGAACGTGACAGAGTCAAGCACAGCCTGTAATTATGAGTCCCTTCCCATATGGGAAGGGTTTTTTTATGTAGTTTTTTAGCAAAAACATTGGACTTTTGCTTAAAAATAGTATAGAATATTTATTTGCGATATATAAAACCAAAGGGAGGTCGGAAAATGTCCGTATTTCAAACAATGCTCAACCTTCAGCTGTCGCTTTTCGCGATAATGCTGATCGGATTTTTCTGCCGCAGGAAAAACCTTATTGACGAGAAAACCAGAGGTGTCCTTTCCGACCTTCTTATCAATATAATCCTGCCCTGCAACATCTTGGGCTCATTTAGAATGGAGGTCACCGACGAGCTTCTGCGGTCGGCCGGCATGGTTTTTGCCCTTTACATGGGCGTGCAGGTTTTTTCCTACCTTTTGAGCCGTGTGGCCTATCTCAAAGTGCCCATGGATAAACAGGTCATACTGCGCCACGGCACTATAACCTCCAACGCCGGCTTTTTGGGAAACCCCATAACATACGGTGTTTTCGGTGCCGAAGGGCTGCTTTATGCCTCGATAGCCCTAATACCCGTCAGGATATTTTTGTGGTCGGCCGGCCTTAGCCTTTACACAAAAACCGACAGCAAATCGGTTATAAAAAATCTTATGACCCATCCCTGTGTCGTGTCGGTTTTTGTTGGCTTTGTCCTGATGTTCCTTCCCTTTGAATTGCCGGTGTTCGTCACCAATACCATAGACTATGTCGGCGGCTGCACCACTGCCGTTTCGATGATGGTCATAGGCGCTATTTTGGCTGATATAAAGCTGGACAACATATCCAAGGGTCTTTTGGCCTATTACAGCTTTATCCGCCTTATCTTTATACCGGCCTGCGTATTCATCGTCCTCAGCCTTTTCCATGTCCAGCCCCTGCTGACCGGTGTATGCACGCTCCTTTCCGGTATGCCGGCCGCCTCTATGACAGCAATCCTGGCAGCCAAATACAATGGCAATTATGAATTCGGCTCCCAGGTGGTATTTGTCTCCACGGTCCTTTCGGTGGTAACAATTCCCTTGATGACCCTGTTCTTCTGATTTTCCGATATATTGCGGTCTGTTATCATTAAATGCCTGATATCTTGTGTTTTTATCGGCATTTTGGCGTTTTAGCTAAAAAAAACAGCTGAAATATTACAGCGAGTTTTAAAAAAGCTCTTTACTGTTTAAGTTTTTGGCGGTATACTTAATTTAATCATTGTCGCTTTTACGGCGTTTTTGCCATAATTGCGGCGGAAGGTTTTTGGAGACACTGAAAGATGGTCAACGATTTCCCACGGACTTTGTCACTTCTCAGAAAAGAAAAGAAAATAAGCCAAAGAAAAGCCGCGGGAGATCTCGGTGTCTCCCAGGCTCTTTTGTCGCATTATGAAAACGGCGTCAGGGAGCCCGGTCTGGAGTTTCTTGTCAAAGCCGCCGATTATTATGGTGTATCGTCCGATTACCTGCTTGGACGCACGATGGCGAGAGACGGTTCAGCCATTGATGCCGAGACCCTTCCCGATGTCATGGCCCAGAAGGACAACGTACTCAAAGGCAGCGCCATGGCTCTGTTCACAAGGAAGGTCCTTACAAACTCTTTATCGGTATTTTTCGATATCCTGGGGCGTCACGGCGACAGGAAGCTTATAACCGAATGCGGACTTTACCTTTACACCGCTGTCTACAAGCTCTACCGTTATGTATACTCCATGGGTTCCCAAAACCCCGACAGTGCCTTCCCTGTCCCCTTTTCTCAGGTGGATGTCATGTGTGATATACAACTTAAAAAAAGCGAACTTTTTATGCGCAAGGCCTCTTCAGAAATCTCCGATGATACTCTGACAGAGCTTACGATAAGCAAACTTCAGGCGGATTATCCTCAGCTTGCTCCATCGATGCTCAGTCTTCTTCATACTGTTTCCGATAATCTTGAGGGCAAAAAAAACGGGCTTTAATTTAATCAATCGTATATTATAAAAAAAGAAGCGTTTAAAACGCTTCTTTTTATTTTTGCCTATGTGCACTTATTAAAAGGGCGGCAGAATTTCTGCCGCCCATCTTTTTTACCATGTGACTATATAAGAGCCTTTATACTGCTCAGCGATTATTTCGGCCACCTTATCTGTGCGGTAATACTCAACCACCTTATTCAAAATCTCGTTGTCCTTATCCTCGGTGCGGGCGACAATAACATTTATATAGGGATTTTCTGTTTCTCCGCCGGCACTTTCGAGATATATGGCATCTTCCGATGGGATAAGGCCGTTGTCAACGGCATGTCCGCCGTTTATAACGGCCGCCGTCACATCGGGCAGCAGACCTGCCGTCAAGGAAGCATCAACCTCTATGAACTCAAGTTCCAGGGGATTGTCGGTAATGTCGGTGACAAACGGGGTGTAGCCCGCCTCGGGATCCACCGTGATAAGCCCGGCCGCTTCCAGCATTTTTAAAGCCCTGCCTCCGTTTGTCATGTCGCTGGGAACAGCTATGCTGTCACCTTCAGAAAGCTCGGAAAGATCGGTTATTTTATTGCTGTAAACTCCCAGCGGCGCAATTACCGTTTCACCTATGACTGTCAGATCATACCCGTTCGTTTCAATATCGTTTTCCAGATAGGCATAATGCTGGAAGGAGTTAAGGTCGATCTCGCCATCGGCCAGCGCCCTGTTGGGAAGGGTATAATCCGAAAATGCGACTATCTCAAGCGTAATGCCCTCGCTTTTCAGCTTCTCTATGACCGGCTGCCAGGCCTCGTTGGCCTCACCGACAACTCCGAGCTTTATAACGGCATCATCTTCCTCCCTGCATCCCGCAAGGGCAAATGCCAGCAATATAATGGCAAGTATAAGACAGAATATTTTCTTCATTATCATTTCTCTCCTATCAATGTGCCGTTTTGCGTATTATAAAATTGCCGACGGCCTGGACTGTGAAAACTATCAGCAATATCACTATAAGGGCCGCGTATGTGGCATCGGTCTTCCCTCTCTGATGGCCCCACATAACGGCAAAATTGCCAAGGCCGCCTCCGCCGACAGCTCCCGCCATGGCCGTAAGGCCAATAAGGCTTATAAGGGTTATCGTTGCTCCCCTGGTAAGGGCAGGTATGCTCTCCCGCAGGTATATGTTGAAAATAAGATCTCCCGGCCCGTCGCCCATACTCTGGGCCGCCTCAATAAGCCCCGGGTCTACCTCGGCCATAGCCGCTTCCGCCTGCCTGGCAAAAAAAGGAGTGGTGCCGACGATAAGAGGTATTATGGCTCCTTTTGTTCCTATGGCAGTACCGACAACAGCCCTGGTAAAGGGCATCAGGGCCGTCAGCAGTATTACAAAGGGCACGCTGCGCAGTATATTGATGCATTTGTCCAAAACAGAGTAAATTATTCTGTTTTCAAGTATTCCTCCCTTTTTAGTGACGATAAGCACTATGCCCAGCACAAGGCCCAGAGCAAAGGACACGATTCCCGAAACGGCCGTCATCTGCAGGGTTTCCGCGATGCTTTCCAAAAATTCCGGTATCTTATCCATAGTATTGGGAAAAAGAGTTTGCAGCAGATTCATCTTTTGATCACCTCCACAGCGACGCCGTTTTGGCTCAAATGCCATACGGCGGCTTTTATATCTTCCTCGCGGCCTTCGAAAATAAGGCTCAGGGTGCCTATGGTCGAACCCTTTACTATTTCCATATTGCCGAAAATTATATTGCAGCCCACATTGTAAAGCCTGGAAACCTCCGAAATAAGGGCCTTGTCGGCGCTGCTTCCCAGATACTTGAGCCTGGCCAGCACCTGTCCCGGCTTGAGCCTGACGCAGGAAGCGCCTTCCTCCAAAAGCTTTGCGAGCTTATGGGTCCCCGTAACACTTTCGACAAAAGAGCGGGTGACAGGAGCCTCAGGAGAGGTGAATATCCGGGCCACATCGCCCGTTTCGGCAATGATGCCATTTTCCATAACAGCCACACGGTCGCATATCTCCTTTACCACGGCCATCTCGTGGGTTATAACGACCATCGTGATCCCCGTTTCAGTGTTTATCCTTTTAAGCAGTGCTAAAACCGACTGAGTTGTGGCCGGGTCCAAAGCCGAGGTAGCCTCGTCACACAAAAGCACTTTTGGCCTTGGCGCGATAGCCCTGGCTATGGCCACCCTCTGCTTCTGGCCGCCCGAAAGGTTCCCGGGATATGAGTTTTCCTTGTCCTCCAGCCCCACCGTTTCCAGCAGCTCCTTTACCCTTTCTTTTATTTCTGCCTTTGCCATGCCCGATTTCCTTAAGGGATAGGCTATGTTCTCACCCACCGTCCTGGAGGGCATCAGGTTGAAATGCTGGAATATCATGCCCACCGACTGTCGCTTTTGCCTCAGTTCCTTTTCATAAAGCGAGGTTATCTCCGTGCCGTCTACTATGACCTTTCCCTTTTCGGGCCTTTCCAAAAGATTGATGCATCTGACCAAGGTAGATTTCCCGGCCCCAGAAAAGCCTATTATGCCGAAAATCTCCCCTTTTTTTATGTCAAGACTGACATCTTTAACGGCCTCGACCCTCATTTGGCCCGTTTTGAATGTTTTTGAAATATTTTGAAGGCTTATCATCATTTTCTCTCCTTTTTGATATTTTAAAGGTGAGAATCACATTCGCCTTCCCTTGTGTCTTATATCCCCCATAAGCATCCTCCTTCCGGCAAATAAAAAAACCGGTCATCCTTAAAAAGGATGACCGGTTTTAAATAAAGCCCTAAATTGCCTTAAAATATGCCTATTCCAAAGCCAAGGCCGTATGGTCATCCTTATTTTTGGGCATGCACATGCACATGGTGCACATTTCATGCATCATGCCGCACATTATCATCATGCCAAAGGAATGACCTGTCATGTTTAAGCCTTGCCTTTCTTCGGAATTGCTCTTATATTACCGCCTTAAAATGCCGTTGTCAAGTTTTTTTAAAATAAAAGGCGCGGGAATTTTCCCGCGCCTTTAAAGCCTGGATTATTTGAAATACTCCACGCCGCCTTCGAACAGAGGCTGGTATTTGTCACCCGGAATGTTCTTGGCGATATTGCTGCCCGAACGCTCGGAGTGTCCCATCTTACCCAGGACCCTGCCGTCGGGGCTGGTTATGCCCTCTATGGCAGCTACGGAACCGTTGATGTTAATATCGGAACCCATATTGGGCCTGCCCTTTTCATCGCAGTATTGGAAGGCTATCTGGCCGTTTTTGGCAAGCTCTTTTAAAGTCTTGCTGTCCGCCATGAAGCGTCCCTCGCCATGGGAGAATGGTATATTGTAAACATCTCCGACCTCGCACTTAAGCAGCCAGGGGGACTTGACCGACGATACCCTTGTATAGGAATAGATCGACTGATGGCGTCCTATCGTATTGAAGGTAAGGGTCGGGCATGAACTGTCCAGCGGGCATATTTTGCCGAAAGGCAGAAGGCCCAGCTTTATAAGCGCCTGGAAGCCGTTGCATATGCCCAGCGCCAGGCCGTCACGGCTGTAAAGCAGCTCGTGTACGGCGTCGGTGACCGCCGGGCTGCGGAAGAAGGCCTGAATGAATTTGCCGCTGCCGTCAGGTTCGTCGCCGCCTGAGAACCCGCCGGGGATAATCAGCATCTGGCTTTCCTTAATGGCTTCGATAAGCTCTTTTGCCGACTCCTCCAGCATAGCGGGGGAAAGGTTGCGAACAAGGACTATCTTCCCTTTGCCTCCGGCGCGTTCCACTGCCCTTAATGTGTCGTACTCGCAGTTGGTGCCGGGGAATACGGGTATGACGGCCTGGGGCTTGGGCGACTTGAAGGTCGAGGCCGCGTGCCTTGTCTTACAGGCAAAAGCCGGGACCTCCCTTTCGCTCTGGGCGGTGCGGGTAGGATATATGGCCTCCAGCGTATCGCCCAGCGCCTTCTTTACGGTATCAAGGGATACCTCGCAGGTATTGAGCTTTATGCTCTTGCCGCCGGTATAGCCCAAAAACAGCCCGAAATCAAGGCCGTTTATACTTTCAAGGCTGTCAAGCTCGGCTACAATGCTGCCGAAAGGAGTTTTGAACAGCTCCTTCTCGGAGATATTCTCATCCAGCTCAAAGCCGATATCGTTGCCTATGGCCATCTTGCATACGCCCTCCAAAGCCCCGCCGGCCGTCACCGACCAGGCCGAAAGGACATGGCCCTTTTCGGTAAGCGCATGGAATTTTTCAAGGAAAGGAAGTACCTCGTCTATATCTGAGGGGCACTCAAAAAGGCAGACAGGGCTGTACTTTTCCTTGAACTCAGGGGAAAGCACCTTGCCGGCGCTGAGGGTCGTGATGGCAAAGGAAATGAGGGTGGGAGGGACATCGATATCGTTGAATGTGCCGCTCATCGAGTCCTTGCCGCCTATGGCCGCCATTTTAAGGGCGTTCTGCGCCCTATAAGCACCCAGCAAAGCGGCAAAGGGCTTGCCCATCCTCTCGGGCACACGGTTGGGCTTTTCAAAGAACTCCTGAAGGCTGAGGTAAACCCCCTTGGGGTCGCAGCCGGCCGACACCAGCTTTGAAGCCGAGGAAACGACCGACATAATGGCTCCCTTATAAGGGTTTTCTGCCATCAGATAAGGGTCAAAGCCATATGCCATGACCGACGATGTATTTGTATTTCCGTTTAGTACAGGCAGTTTGGCCGCCATGACCTGGGTCGGGGTCAGCTGGTTTTTGCCGCCGTAGGGCATAAGGACCGACGCTGCGCCTATAGACCCGTCAAACCTTGTGCCCAGGCCCTTCTGAAGGCATACCCTCTGGCTTTTTAGCATTTCTATAAGCTGGGCCGCTGTATCGCGGCAGGTGCCGTCTTCCTTCTTTTCAAAGGGGGCGGGAACGAATATATCGGCGTGCTTCTCGGCTCCGTTAGAGCTCAAAAAGTCGCGGGAAATATCACATATAACCTTGCCGCGCCATGTCATTTTAAGCCGGGGCTCCTCGGTGACCCTGGCCACGACAGCCGTTTCAAGGTTCTCGGAAGCGGCAAGCTCTGTAAAGCGCTCAACGCTTTCGGGCGCCAGAACGACAGCCATCCTCTCCTGGGACTCGCTGATGGCAAGCTCGGTGCCGTCAAGGCCGTCATACTTTTTGGGCACCTTGTCAAGGTCTATCTCAAGGCCGTCGGCCAGCTCGCCGATGGCGACGGATACGCCGCCCGCACCGAAGTCGTTGCACCTTTTTATAAGCTTTGTGGCTTCGGGGTTTCTGAACAGGCGCTGGAGCTTCCTTTCCTCGGGGGCGTTGCCCTTTTGGACTTCGGCCCCGCAGGTCTCAAGGCTCTGACTGCTGTGGCTCTTGGATGAACCCGTGGCACCGCCGCAGCCGTCCCTGCCTGTCCTGCCGCCCAGCAAAACGATTATATCGCCGGGCTCGGGCGAAAGCCTTACGACATTTTCCTCGGGTGCGGCCGCCACAACGGCGCCCGTTTCAAGCCTTTTGGCCACATAGCCAGGATGATAAAGTTCGGAAACAAGGCCGGTGGAAAGGCCTATCTGATTGCCGTAGGAGCTATAACCCTGCGCAGCCTTACGGCAGATGGTCCTCTGGGGCAGCTTGCCTTCCAGAGTATCCTCCAGGGGCAAAGTGGGGTCGGCAGCCCCCGTCACCCTCATGGCCTGATAGACATAGGCCCTGCCCGAAAGGGGATCCCTTATGGCCCCGCCCAAACATGTGGCGGCGCCGCCGAAGGGCTCTATTTCGGTGGGGTGGTTGTGGGTCTCGTTTTTATACATCAGAAGCCAGGGCTCTTCCCTGCCGTCTATATCGGCCGTTATCTTTATGGAGCAGGCGTTTATTTCCTCGCTTTCATCCAAAGCCGTCAAAACGCCCTGTTTTTTAAGCACCTTGGTGCCGGCGGTAGCTATATCCATAAGGGTCACGGGACGGCTTTCAGCCCTTTCGCCATAAACCTCGCGCCTTCCTTCAAGGTAAGACTCATAGGCCTTTTTGACATCCTCGTCCTCGATCTCGATATTGTCAAGACGGGTCTGGAAGGTGGTATGGCGGCAGTGATCCGACCAATATGTGTCTATCATCCTGAGTTCTGTAAGCGTAGGCGCCCTGCCCTCGCTTTTGAAGTAATCCCTTAAAAACTCCAAATCGGCGCTGTCCATGGCAAGGCCATAAGAGGCTATATACCCATCCAGATCGGCGCAATCCATAAGATCGCCCAATACCGAGACATCCGAAGGCTCGGGATAGCTTTCTTCCAGCGTTTCAGGCTTTTCGTCGGAAGCTTCCCTGCATTCCACCGGGTTTATAAGGCTCTTTGATATCTTTTCCTTGTCTTCCTGGGTCAGATCGCCGTAAAACACATAAACCACGGCATTTTTTACCAAAGGCCTTTCGCCCATGGTCATAAGGGCTATGCACTGACGGCAGGAATCGGCCCTCATATCAAACTGACCAGGCAAAGCCTCGACCCTGAGAACCCAATCGCCCTCAAAAGGCAGCGTCTCGTGATATACATCGTCGCAGGCAGGCTCGGAAAAGACCCCGGCGCAGGCCATTTTATAAGTTTCCTCATCAATGCCCTGGCAGTCATACCTGTTTAGTATCCTGACCCTCTGAAGGCCCTTTATGCCTTCCTCGGTCCTGAGCCTTGAAAGAAGCCCTTTGGCCTCGGTGTCAAAGCCCTGTCTTTTTTCCGTATAGCATCTGAAAACCTGAGCCATAACTACTCCTCCCTGATAAGCGAAGCGTCCTTGCTTCCTATATCCTTACGGTAAAAGGCCCCTTCAAACTTGATAAGCTCGACGCCACGGTAGCAGTTCCTCAGCGCCTGCCTCAGGCTCCTGCCCAAGGAAGACACGCAGAGCACCCTGCCGCCCGAGGTGACGAATGTGCCATCAGGCCTTTTCTGTGTTCCGGCGTGATAAATAATGCCGTACTTCTCGGCCTCCTCCAGGCCCGTTATTACCTTGCCCTTTTCATAAGCCGAGGGATAACCTTCGCTGGACATGACGACGCAGGCGGCGCAGCTGTCCAAAAACTTGACCTTGGCCTTGTCAAGCTTGCCGGCCCTTATGGCTATCATGATATTAAGAAGATCGGAATTCAAAAGTGGCAGCACAACCTGGGTCTCAGGGTCACCGAAGCGGGCGTTGTACTCGATGACTTTGGGGCCGTCGGAGGTCAGCATAAGACTGAAATAAAGTATTCCCTTAAAGGGCGTACCCTCTTGCTCCATTCCCCTAATGGTGGGCAGGAATATCTCATTCATGCAGCGGTCGGCTATCTCCTTGGTGTAAACACTGACGGGAGAATAGGCTCCCATACCGCCCGTGTTGGGGCCCTTATCGCCGTCGTAGGCCCTTTTGTGGTCCTGAGCCGCCGGCATGGGTATTATGGTCTTTCCGTCGGTAAAACACAAAACCGATACCTCGGGGCCGCTGAGCATCGTTTCAAACAGCATCGGCTGGTCACTCTTACCGTAAGAAAGCTGAGCCTGGGCTGCCACGGCCTCCTCCCTGGTCAAAGCCACTATTACTCCCTTGCCCTGGGCCAGACCATCTGCCTTAACGACCACGGGCACGGGGCATTTTTTTGCATAGGCTTTGGCCGCCTTGCCGTCCTCGCAAAGATGGTAATCGGCTGTGGGTATGCCATACTTGCGCATGAACTCCTTGGCATAATGCTTCGACCATTCAAGCCTGGCTGCCGCTTTGGTAGGACCGAAGCAGGGTATGTCATTTTCCTCCAGAAGGTCGACCATGCCCATGGCCAGCGGATCATCGGGGGTAACGACGACAAAATCCGGCCTATTTTCCAGGCAGAAAGCAAGTATGCGCTTTATATCGGTGGCGGCAATGTCAACGTTTTCGCAGAAACAAGCCGTGCCGCCGTTGCCGGGGGCGACCCAGATCTTTTCTACCGCCACATTTTTAGCCAGTGCCTTGGCGACGGCATGCTCCCTGCCGCCGCCTCCTATAACAAGTATTTTCATAAAAGTCCTCTTTCAAACAGGGTCATTAATGCCTGAAATGGCGCACACCCGTGAATATCATGGCTATGCCGTACTCATCGCAGGCCTTTATGGAATCCTCATCCTTTACCGAACCGCCGGGCTGGACGATGGCCGTTATGCCAGCCTCGTGTGCAGCCTTAACACAGTCGTCAAATGGGAAGAAGGCGTCGGAAGCCATTACGCTTCCCTTTGCCCTCTCGCCGGCATACTTGATGGCCAGCTCCAATGCCGTTATACGGTTGGTCTGGCCTGGGCCGATGCCCAGGGAAGCATTATCGTTTGTAAGCACAATGGCGTTGGACCTTGTGTGCTTAACGACCTTCCAGCCGAAAGCCATGGCAGCAAGCTCCTTTTCGGTGGGAGCCCTTTTGGTGACGACCTTATAATCACCCAGCTCGCTCAAACTGTCCTTGCTCTGGACCAAAAGCCCGCCGTCAATCTTCTTTATGTCAAAGCCCTTATAGCCGCCCTCGCCGCAGCCTTCAAGCTGCAGAAGCCTTATGTTCTTCTTTTTGCCAAGGATGGCAAGGGCCTCTTCGGAATATTCGGGAGCCACGATGACCTCCAGGAATATCTCGGAAAGCTTCTTGGCCGTTTCGGGGTCTACCTTGCGGTTAAGAGCCACTATACCGCCAAAAATGGAAATGGGATCGCTGTCATATGCCCTTGTGTAAGCCTCGAAAAGGGTGTCTCCAATGCCGACGCCGCAGGGGTTTGCGTGCTTTACGGCAACGGCGGCGGGAGTGCCGGCAAACTCGTTGAGCATCGATATGGCGGCTGCCGTATCGTTTATGTTATTGAAGGAAAGCTCCTTGCCGTGAAGCTGCTTTGCCGCAGCCAGCGTGCCCTCGGTCCCCAGGCCCTCTTTATAAAAAGCAGCCTTCTGGTGGGGGTTCTCGCCGTACCTAAGGTCCTGTACCTTTTCATATGTAAAGGATATCTTAGAGGGGAAGTCAAGTCCCTCTTTCTCGGCCAGATACCTGGCTATCATGCTGTCATAATTGGCCGTATGCTCGAATATCTTCTGGGCCCAGGCAAACTTCTGCGCCTTATCGGGGCCGCCGTTTTCCAGGGCCTCTATAAGGGTATCATAGTCGTTTACATCGGTGATGACGCACACATCCTGCCAATTCTTGGCCGCCGCCCTGAGCATGGTGGGACCGCCGATATCGATATTCTCAATGGCCTCTTCCAGGCTGACATCCTTTTTGGATATAGTAGCCTTGAAGGGGTACAGGTTTATGACAACAATGTCAATGGTATCTATACCCAGCTTTTTAAGCTGCTCCATATGCTCAGGCTTTGAACGCATGGCCAGAATACCGCCGTGTACCGCGGGATGAAGGGTCTTCACCCTGCCGTCAAGGCACTCTGGGAAACCCGTTATCTCGGAAACATCGGTAACATTTATCCCGGCCTTTCTCAAAGCCGAGGCGGTGCCGCCTGTGGAAAGGATCCTGTATCCCAGCTTTTCCAAACGAGAAGCCAGGCTCTCGACCCCCGTCTTATCGGAAACGCTTATAAGCGCACTTTTCATATTATTCCTCCGCTTTATTCTCGTCTATGAACACCCTGCCGTCCTTAACGGACAAAGCGCCTTTGCAGAAAAGCCTTACGGCTCTCGGCAGAAGGATATGCTCGGCTTCATCCATTATCCTTTTCTGAAGGACCTCGGGCGTATCGCCTTCATGCACCTCTACCGCCTTCTGAAGTATTATCGGCCCGCCGTCGGTGACGGCGTCAACAAAATGCACCGTGGCTCCACTGACCCTGACACCCTTTGCAAGCGCGGCCTCATGCACCTTGAGCCCGTACATGCCGTCACCGCAGAAGGAGGGTATCAGCGATGGGTGTATATTGATTATCCTGTTTTCGTACTTTTTGCAAAACCCGGCGCTTAAAACCTTCAGAAATCCGGCTAAAACCACCAACTCGGGCTTTACCTCATTTTCCAGAAGCTCGCAAAGCCTGCTGCCGTACTCATCTGTGGTAAGACCTTTTCCGGAAAGCACATACCCTTTTATTCCGGCAGCCTCGGCCCTTTTAAGGGCATAAGCGTCCTTCCTTGAGGAAACGACGGCGGCAATCTCGCCGCCGCCGAGCCCTTCCTTTTCGCTGCTGTCTATCAGGGCCTGGAGATTGGTCCCGCCGCCCGATACCAGAACCGCTATTCTCAGCATATTTCTATGCCCTTTTCGCCGCTTACGCATTTGCCCAAAACAGCAGCCTTTTCTCCAGAGTCCTCCAAAGCCTTTATGGCCTTTTCGACGTTTTCAGGAGCAACGCCTATGACCAGCCCGACACCCATGTTGAAGGTATTGTACATATCCCTTTCAGGGATATCACCCTTTTCCCTTATCAGGCTGAATATCTCGGGCACAGGCAGGGCATTTTTGTCCAGCACAGCCTTTATGCCCTCGGGCAGGGAGCGGGGAATGTTCTCATACCATCCGCCGCCTGTGACATGGGCCACCGACTTTATCTGGCAAGCCTGCCTTACGGCCTCCAAGGCCTTTACATATATCCTTGTGGGCACCAAGAGGGCCTCACCCACTGTCGTATTCCCCATCTTCTTTGAAAGGCTCTCTTTATCATCACCCAGGACCTTCCTTGCAAGGGAGAAACCGTTGGAGTGCATACCCGACGAGGCTACGCCGATAAGTATGTCGCCCTCTTTAAGCAGGCTTTCTTCCAGCATTTTTTCCCTGTCGACAATACCTACGGCAAAACCGGCCAGGTCATACTCACCAACAGGGTAAAAGCCCGGCATTTCGGCTGTTTCTCCGCCGACCAGCGCACAGCCTGCCTGGCGGCAGCCCTCTGTCACGCCGGAGACTATCTGGGCGGCCACCTGGGGATCAAGCTTTCCCACCGCCAGATAATCGAGGAAGAAAAGGGGCTTTGCACCCGAGCAGGCTATGTCGTTGACGCACATGGCAACACAGTCTATCCCCACCGTGTCATGCTTTTCCAAAGTAAACGCTATCTTGAGCTTGGTACCGACACCATCCGTGCCCGAAACCAAAACCGGCTGTTTCATGCCGCCTACATCAGGGGCAAACATACCGCCAAAGCCACCTATTGAACCTATAACACCCGGGATATAGGTACTTTCGACCATCGGCTTTATCCTGTTTACCGTTTCATAACCGGCAGTTACATCAACGCCGGCCTTGGCATAGCTTTCGCTGTGGCTGTCTTTATGACTCATGGCTCTATTCCTTTCCTGTCCAGCAGTATGTGCAGATATTCTCAGGGTCTATGCCTATTGAATCAAGCTCGCCCTGTATGGTCTGGAATCGCAGGGATGAGAAATGCAGCTCCTTGCTGATCTCTTCTATCATGGCCCTGCCCCTTTCGGTCTTTATATCCGAATATTCGTTTAAATGCTCAAAGCCCTTGTCGCCTTCCAGCTTCATGACTACCCTGCGGGCGATAAGCTCCATTTCGGAACGCGAACGGGAGAAATTGAGGTATTTACAGCCGTAGGTTATCGGCGGGCAGGCAGAGCGGATATGCACCTCTTTTGCCCCTTCCTCGTAGAGAAACTTTACTGTTTCCCTGGTCTGAGTGCCCCTGACTATAGAGTCATCGACAAACAAAAGTTTTTTCCCGTTTATCAGTTCCTTGACGGGCACCAGCTTCATGCGAGCCACCAGATTCCGCATGTTCTGATTGGTAGGCATAAAGCTGCGGGGCCATGTGGGGGTGTACTTTATAAAGGGCCTGGCAAACGGGATATGGGCCTCGTTTGCATAGCCGATGGCATGTGCCGTGCCGCTGTCGGGTATCCCGGCAACAAAGTCACAATCACCCGCAACGCCCTCCTCAATATCATGCTGGGCCATTATCTCGCCGCAGCGATATCTCATAGTCTCGACCGTGACCCCTTCGTAATGGGAATTGGGATAGCCGTAATAGGTCCAGAGAAAGGCGCATATACGCATTTTCTTCCTGGCGGGGTATTCAACAGTGACCTCCTCGGGCGTCACCCTGACTATTTCCCCAGGCCCCAGGTCCCTGAGGTCGGAATATCCGACCTTCTGATACGCAAAAGACTCAAAGGAAACCGCGTAGCCGTCCTCCCTTTGGCCCACCAGGACAGGCAGCCTGCCGTAAAGATCCCTGGCGGCGTAAATGCAGTCCCCCGTCAGCACCAGCACCGACATGGAACCGTCGATCATCTCCTGGGCATGGCGTATGCCCTCGGGTATGCTTGCAGCCTCGTTTATCAGGGAGGCCACCAGCTCGGTGGCGTTTATCCTGCCGCCGCTCATTTCAAGGAAATGCCTGTTCTGGTCCAGGACATGGGCCGCAAGCTCGTCCTCATTATTTATCTTTCCTACCGTCGTAATGGCGTAATTGCCCAGGTGGGAGCGTATAAGAAGGGGCTGGGGCTCATAATCGCTTATGCAGGCGATACCCAGGTTTCCGCGCATTTCGTTGACATCATGCTCAAACTTGGTGCGGAAAGGCGAGTTTTCTATATTATGAATGGCCCTTTGAAAGCCCAGCTCCTTGTCGTACATGGCCATTCCGCCGCGCCTGGTGCCCAGGTGGGAATGGTAGTCGACGCCGAAAAACAGGTCATATCCGCAGGACGCTTTTGAAGCTATGCCGAAAAATCCTCCCATTTTTATTCTCCAATCATTCTGCGCATGATCTCCTGATATGCGCCTTCGACATTGCCAAGATCCCTGCGGAAACGGTCCTTATCCAGCTTTTCGCCCGTCTTGCTGTCCCAGAAGCGGCATGTATCGGGGGATATCTCGTCGGCCAGCACGATGGTGCCGTCGCTCAGCCTGCCGAACTCCAGCTTGAAATCGACCAGGTCGATGCCGATGCCCTTCATGAACTTCTTGAGGAAATCATTTACGGCGAAGGCGTATTTCTTGATGGTTTCTATCTCTTCCTTGGTGGCAAGCTTGAGCGCCAGGGCATGATAACTGTTGATAAGGGGGTCGCCCAGGTCGTCGTTCTTATAGGAGAACTCAATGGTGGGCTCGTCAAACACTATGCCTTCCTTAACGCCGTACCTTTTGGCAAAAGAACCGGCCGAAATATTGCGGATTATGACCTCCAGCGGCACAATGGAGACCTTTTTGACAAGTGTTTCCCTTTCGGAAAGCTCTTTCACGAAGTGGGTGGGTACCCCTTCCTTTTCCAAAAGGCCCATAAGATAATTGGTCACCCTGTTGTTGATGACCCCCTTGCCGGCAATGGTGCCCTTCTTCTCGCCGTTAAAGGCGGTGGCGTCGTCCTTGTAATCTACTATAAAGAGTTCGGGATCGTCGGTGGCAAATACCTTCTTGGCCTTGCCTTCGTAAACCTGCTCAAGCTTTTTCATATTCTTACCTCCGTTGTGCTGTACTGTTTTCTTATATTCCTGTCCTTTTCCAGAACCTTTTCTTCCATGGCCTTTTTATAACCGGCAAAAGCGTCCCTTAAGGAAGGCTCGCTTAATGCCAATATCTGCACAGCCAGAAGCGCGGCGTTCTCAGCCCCGTTTATGGCCACCGTGGCAACGGGTATGCCCGAAGGCATCTGCACTGTTGAAAGCAAGCTGTCAAGACCGTCCATCGTGCTGGATTTGATAGGTACGCCTATAACGGGCAGCACGGTATTAGCCGCCATGACCCCGGCCAGATGGGCAGCCTTTCCGGCGGCGGCTATAATGACTCCGGCCCCGCTCTGTTCAGCCGTTTTCGAAAGTTCCTCGGCTGCGGCGGGGGTCCTGTGGGCCGAAACTATCCTTACCTCAAAGGGCACATTAAAACTGCCCAGGGTCTTCAATGCTCCTTCCATTACCTGAAGGTCCGAATCCGAACCCATGACAACAATGACCTTTTTCATTGTCCCACCCTTTCATCTGATTGACTTTATTCGCGTCCTGCCTGCCGTTTTCTGCCTAAAAGCAAGTAAAGCACCCTAAAGGGGTGCTTTTGTTCACCAAAGGCTTGGATATATAAGCGCAAATATCCCGCTGAACCCGAAAGAGCAATACTCTATTAAGCCCGAAAATCCGACGATCAGCTCCATGACAGCAAGGCCTCCGAATGCTTATTAAATACACAAATATGATACTATAAATTGTAAGATTTTGCAACATAAAGCTTTATTTCCAAAAGCATTTTGGCGTTTTGTCCACAAATGCGCCGAGGTGAAAAATAAAAGATAGCTGTTTTGCAATGCCTCTATGACCCTTTTCGGGCCTTTGTCTTTGTATTGAAACAAAGACCCGGAACAGTTATAATAATTATATACCTGTGTACCGATATATCAACGACCATTTTGTGAAAGGAGAAATCATTATGGAAAAACTTTACGGAAGAGATCTTATGATAGACGGCTGTAACTGCGCCCAGGCCGTTTTGGTATCGCTTTGCCATGATATTGGCCTTTCTGAGGATATGGCCATGAAGCTTTCATGCCCTTTGGGCGGTGGCTGCCGCGCAGGTGAAATATGCGGAACTGTTACAGGGGCGCTTCTGGCCCTGGGCTTTGTCACCGGCAACACCGACAGACATGATAAGGATGCAAGGGAAGAAGCTTACAAGAAATATATTGAGTTTGACCGCAGGTTCAAAGAGAAATACGGCAGCCTGGTCTGCCGCGAGATTCTTGGATGCGACACTTCGACCCCCGAGGGCAAGGAGCACATGAAGAATCATCCGGAACTCAAGCTGAGGTGCCATGAAAGGGTAGATGGGGCAATAGCCCTCGTAAAGGAAATGCTGGCTGAGGAAAAAAGCAAATAATATGTTTACATCGGGCGGCCTTTCTGTTATATTACGTTAGTATAATCAATCCTTCTGCGAGGTGTCCTTATGGGACTTTACAAGGAATTGCGGCGCAGCCTTAGGGCTCATATGGCCTTTGAGGAGCCGAACACCCTCCTCATTATGTCAGAGGCCCTGTTTGCCGGTATGGTGCTTCAGCTGACAAATCCGTTTTATCAGCTGTTCGCAACAGCCATGGGAGCTGACAGCGTTGCTGTTGGCCTTATCAGCTCTCTGCCTTCGTTCTGCGCTCTATTTGTGCTGCTGCCCGCCTCATTATACATAGACCGAGTCAAGGACAAAAAACATTTTTTATGCACGGCCATCACAATATGCGGCGTGATACTTCCCCTAGTCGCCCTGTCACCTTTTCTGGGTGACAGAGGATATTGGTTCTTTATCATAGGCATTTCCCTTTGGAACATACCCTATATCTGCTATACCGTATCATGGCAGAGCTATTTTTCCGACCTTTATCCCCCTGCCAAAAGGGCTATGCCTTATGCCAGAAGACAGATGATGACAAACGCCGTGCCTGTCGTCACTATAATGGCTGGCGGCCTTATTTTAAGCTATCTGTGCAAAAGCCAACAGCAGAAGATCCTGGCATATCAGATATTTTATTTTGTCGCCTTTTTGGCCTCGATATTCCAGCGCAGATCTATAATGAAGACCCATGTCGGTGAGGACTTTGTTCCAAAGCGTCCTCCCGAGGGTACGTCGCCCATAATAGAGTTCATAAATGCAATAAAGCAGCTTAAAAACAATCCCAGGTTCTGCATATTCCTGGTGCTGCTCTTTATTTTCTACTTTTCATGGCAAATGGCCTGGCCGATGTTCTTCATCTTTCTTGTCAAGGAGGTCGGATTTAACGAGGCTACAAAAAGTCTTTTTGATGTTGTGTCCTATCTTTCTGTCACATTGATGTCCACCTGGTGGGGCAAGCGTATTGAAAAATACGGCCCCCGCGGCTCAACTGTAATTGGACTTTTCAGCTGCGCCCTGGTCCCTGCCTGGACGGTGATTACCCGCAACTTCTGGGTCATATTTGTCAGCTATATTTTCAGCGGCGGCACCTCCCCCGGTTTTCAGCTGGGACTTTTCAACGACATGTTGGAAAACCTGCCCGAGGAAAATAAATCCCTTAACATCGGCATTTACAACATGGTCATGCAGATATCAAACTTTGTGGCCCCTTTAGTAGGCGTTGCCCTTTACACTGCCATAGGTTCGGTAAATACCATGTATATTTCCAGCGCCTGCCGCTTTGGTGCCGCGTGCCTCTTTGCCCTGCGCTTTATCCTGCTTCGCAAAAAGAGCAGACAGCCGGTTTAACTCAAATCAAGCTCAAAAAACAAGGGCCTTGCGGCCCTTGTTTTTTATTGCGCCAGCAGCATAAAGTCCCCGGCAATACCCAGAAATAACCTTCCTCCAAAATCGTAAACCGAGCAGACCTTATAATCCTTTCTTATCTGCCCTCCGCTTTCAAGGCTGTGCCGTATCTTATCGCCTGCCGGAAGTTTTTCCAAAAATGCGCTTTCTGACTGCCAATTACCTTCCTCATAATAATCCCCAAACTCATCCATTGAAGGATTTGTTTTATAAAGAGTAACGGCCAGCGCCGCCGTCAGCGTAAGGATCAAAAACTTTTTCATGTTTTCCCGCCTTTCTCATATGCTTTCGGTCAAAATACTGCCTTTTCTCAACAGCACATACGTGCCGTCCATTCCTTTTGACAGGGTGGCCGGACCTCCTCCACGCCTTAATACGCAGGCGTCGCCGCCAAAAGAGGTCATATCGAAAAGGAATCGGAACTGTTCGTTTTTCAGCTCCTCTTTTCCGACCTTCTTACCATACCAATGTTCAGATGGCTCCAGAAAGTATGCGTTTCCCGCCTGGTAAACCGTGAAGGTTCCTTTGCGGCTTATTATCCTCATTATCGGGGCCTGACCAAACATTATGTCCTGGCGGTTGGCTATCTCTGCATATCCAACCATCTCCCCTGACTTTAAAGTCGCTTCCGGATAGGCCGCTTTTGAATCGGAAGGAGCTTTGGAAGGATTAAAGCTTTCCTCCCAGCCTTTGAAAAAATCGGCTTTTTCCCGAATGCCTTCAAGCGGCTTCTGTTTTTCAGCAATACCCGCTTCCTCATCAGCCAGCTTAATCCCCAGGGGCTTTTCTTCCACTTTTGGACGCACATCGTTTTTTCTGTCCTTTTTCTGAGTCCTGTCGTTAAAGCCTCCCCAGCCATCCAGCACCTTCAATACTCGCGAGGACACCACCAGGATGCAAAGGGTACACAAAAGGATATTGGTCAGTACCTGCTGGCCCCTGATGCCGTCCCCCATGGACGGCACCAGGCGGCATGTAAGAACTACGGATATTACGGCCAGAAGGCATACGCCAAGTCTCAAAAGGGCCAATCTCTTCATGCCCTCCACCCTCTCTCGCCGCGCTGCTTTATCAGCAGGTTACGGTTTGCGATATTAAAGGCCACGAGATAATGCATCATGCGGCGGTTAAGCTCGCCATTATCGGCTACCATCGGGAAGCTCTCCAATGTCTCGCTGACAAGGGACTCGAAGCTGTCAAAGCCGCCCAGCGTTTCGGGCGTATAAGCCAGCAGTTCATATACGCTGGATATGCCGAAACATTCGTCCTCATCCTGTTCCTCGCCTATCAGCGCCTGTTCCGAAAGCCCCCTTACAAACTCGGCGTAGGTATGCTCATTCACACCGGCCGCAACACATCTTCCGGCCAGCAGTTTTGCGTCGCTCAGCTTGACCCTGCCGCTTGCGGCAGCGCACTTCAGCTCCTTTTCAAGGCCGGGCGCCGAGCCTTCCTGCAGCGACGCCATAGCTTCCTTAAGTATCCTTGCGGCCATGACGGAATCGGCATCTCCTGCCTGGGGCGTATATACGGCCTTTTTAAAATAGGCCTCTATCATGCCCCTGGATACCTCCGGTTTACCGTCGGAGGCCACAAAGGCCGCCTTTACGGTCTTGCCGCTGACATCTGCCACATACTGCCAGACCCTGCGGTCGAAATCAGGATCTGCTTCCAGCACGCCCTTCAAAAACAGAGAGCCGCTGCCGACAAAGGCAATTACCGCCGATGAGCCTTCTATATAGCAGGCCGCCGATGCGATTATATCAACTATAGGCAGTGTCCACAGCTGGTGCCAATGGGTTATGAAACTGTCGCCGGCCGGCATGCTCCATTTTTCGGTGCGGTAAAGCTGCTCCAAAAGCTTGCGGTTGGAATTATCGTATACACAGCTTATCATATCGGCAACACTGTTTTGATCCATAACCCTTTCAAGGCTTTGGGATATACCCCCGGCCAGCTCGGCGCCGTCGCCCGAACGGACCCTGCCGACGCCGGGGAAAATGGAATTGATTATCGACTCCGGTCCCGCCTTGCCCCACATATCCAAAGCCTGTTTGTGGGGCCTTCTCATAAGGGCAAGACCGGCGCTGAGCTGAGATATCATCGAAGCATAGCTGTAAGACTGCGACATGACCGTCTCGCCGCCGGCACTTACATCCACATCAAAGCTCAGACCTCCCAGGTCACCTACGACCAGACAGGCGTGCTCGGGTATTGGCAGACCGTCGGGCCTGACCTTCCTCACATATTCACCCGCAGCCAGGCTTTCGGGATAAACATTCGCCTTCAGCTCGACGCCGCTTTCTTCCTCGACCATTTTCAAGGCCTCGGTAAATACCAATGTGCTCCTTAACCCTTTGGGATAGGCGAAAAGCACCCGTATTTTGCTTTGTCCCCTGGACAAAAGCCAAAGGCTCCCGAGCTTGATGTATGTAGCTATGGCCATAATATAGGCCTGGCGGTTAGCTGCGGCCCTGTCGGCATTCTGATCGGTATCTGAGGCCTTCATATTGATGAAAAGATCCCTTCCATAGCTTTTATCGGTTATCATCCTTGCCAGCTCGGAAGAACCGTAAGGAATGAGCCTGCCGCTGCCGTTGGGGAAGTTAAGAAGAGCGGGAGATGAGGATATCCTGAAACGCTGCACCGCCGTGGGATGGAGGCTTCCCTTTATATCGGGAAGCATGATGGCCGAGCATATGTTATCAAACTGCTCTTTGGACATGGGAGTGACCGGCTGGCACATATCGTCGGCCGCAATTTCCAAAGGCACTGAGTCTGGATCGTTGAGGGTATCAACAATAACTTCGGCATGTGTGGTCGTGGTGCCGCAGTCAAGGGAAATGACACCCTCGCCGCCGCATTTTACCAGGCCTGCCTGGGGCTTGGGAGGGAAGGTCACCAGGTTTACAAGCTCGGTCATATCCTCTGCCATTACTGTAACATACCTTGTGGCGACGCCTGTTTTGTAAAGCACCCATTCGGCCATGACCGAACCTATCTGGAAGCCCTCGCATGTGCTGCCGTTGGGCCTGAAGGTCTCGGGCAGCGGGGCCAGGGCGGGCATTTCCATGCCGATATCGTCAAGATTGTTGACCGACTGCGCCATGTAGTTTGTCGCAAGCAGGATCCTTCCCTGCCAGCTTTGATCGTCTATGCCATCCATATGGTACTGCTGGGCTGCATGGGGGATATGGCTTAAATCAATCATTTCGCCTATCTGGTAAAAACGGCTTCGAACCACCGTTTCGTTGCCGTCGCGGGCCGTGACTGTCACATTTACTCCCCTGATGAGGCATCCGAAACGGTCGTCATCGGGCGACTCTTCAAAATCCACGGCCATTATCCTCAGGCCCGAGTCCAGCAGCTGACGGCTGAGCGGAGGGATAAAGCTCAGAGTGGCAACACTCACATCCCCGCCTCCGCGGCGCCAGCCTATTTCCTTGACGCTGCCCATAAAGGCGGCGTCGCAGCACTGCATGACGGCCAGCTTGGGGGTGAAGAACTCGGGCAGGCCTCCTGCATACCCCGCCGGGGTCATGCTCAAAAGCTTGTCGGCCCCTATAAAGGCCCTGACCTCGGCGTCGGCATCTGATGCCTGGGAAAGGCCCGAAAGCCTGCGGGCCTCGCTGTCGCTGATGACGTCGGCATACTGCGCCAAATACTTCGCCATGCCGGGATACTCCTTTGCAGGATAGCAGCGTCCCAAAAGCATAATCAGTCTCTTGCGCTGGTCATCGGCCAAAAACGGCATGGGGTCAAGCCATCTGGCCTCCCCTCTGGCCACCTTGAGGTATGGCTGGTCGAGTTTTTCACCCAGCTCTGCGGTTATGCCGGCGGCGGGCACCAAGCCCAAATCGCCGTAATAAAGGGCCAGAAGATCGCTGCCGCAGACAAGGGCGCAGTATTTATCCCTGTGGTTCATATCATTTTTAAGCCTGTCGGCTATCACGCCGGTAAAGCTGTCCTCCCTGCCGAAGGGGAAAACCGCCAGCCTGAGGATATCGCCTCTGCATATCCTCAAAGCGTGAAGCCCTGCTATGGCATATATCTCCTCGGTAAAGCCTTCGCCTTTAAGGGCCGCCCTGGCCGTCTGATAAGGCCTGTTAATGCCTATTTCCAGCTGGCTTCTGCGCACAGGGTCCACATTGTCGATGCCCTCGGCCTCTTCCAAAGCTTTTGTCAGGATATCGGACGGCACGACGGCAAAGCCGCCTTCCTGGCTCAAACCGGCCGAAAGGATCTCGTTGCGCTTATCGTCAAGGTGCATATTCATTTTCTTTGCCATTTTGTTCTTCCCCCTTCTATATCGAAAGCTGCCTGTAAAACTCGACCAGGAAATCGGCTGCCTGAGCGCCCCTGCTTATCCTTGACACCGCTTCGTTATAGGCCGAACCGACCGTCACATCGGTCCTGACTATATTAGCTGTGCCGTCTCCCTTTGTATATTCTGTGAGCCTGTCGGGGTCAAATGCATTGACCTCCTTTTCGGGAACATCACCATTAAGTATGCTTTTTATGGCATAAGGGTTAAAAAGGGTAGTGTCTTCGGCTGTAAGTGTGACAACTCCGCCGCTCCAATCGGTACCGCTGGCCCCTATTTCCATAAATGCGCGCAAGGCGTCTTCTGCAATGTTTATCATAGCCTGTATCGGGGTTATGACCCGTTTTTCCAACATATCAGCCGGCGCGTTTTTGCCCAGCATTTTTACCACATGGGGTGCTACGCTGACCTCCTGGTGGGAAACTACAGTCATGGGCTTGAGTTTGAGCACGACGGCGGCACAGAACCTGAGGTAATTGACATAGGTCTCCATAAAACTGCTGTCGGAAAGGTGGCTCCAGCCGAACCTCCTTTCATCGTTGGTTATGGGAACAAAGACCCTGTAACCATCCATGGTGTGGTCAAAGGCCGTTTCGCCGCTGTCTTTTATGGCAGCAAGGCAGAGCATATCTCCCAGGCAGTAATGTCTGCCCTGGTCGCCGCCGCGGGCATAGCGGTCATAGCAGAGGGCAGGCGCGGCGTTGACAAAATAGGTGCGGTTGACGCATTTGTCGGCACCGCTTGCCCTGCGGTTGCGGTACCAATTAAGCACCCTCAGGTCATCTTCGGTGCAGTCCAGCTTGAAGCCGCTGTCGCCATCCTCTCCTGACGGATGCACGGCATAGCCCAAAAGCACTATCGAATGGATCCTAAGATTATCCATCAGCTGGTCGTTGGCCCTGAGGCAGCGGTAATATATGTGCTGGGAAAGGCTGTTTAAGAATGTGGCTCCCGTTGCCCCCGTGGCCGAACCTGTTATGCGTACAAGCACCCTCTTGCCGTCCAGGAAGGCCCTGAGGATGCGGCTGAGTATGTCTTCCACGCTTTCCACCTTGAATACCGAACTCTGCCATATTTCCACCAGCCTGGGCTTTCCCTGGCCGCCCACCTCCCTGGGGAGAAGCGACTCCTCTTCGGTAAGAACGGCGTTCTGCATATGCTTTGACGCCAGGTCGTCATCGGCTATCATATCATTTATCGTCGTCTGTTCCCCCTTGGAGCCTTCCAGGCGGGTCGAAATGGCGGCGTTAATTATGTTGTTGTAGCCGAAAGCCCTGCCGTTTTCGTCGGCTATGGCCAAAGCATTGAGCCTGCTTTCGGTAAGAGACATCTTCTCGATGCCCTTGGAGCCTGCGTCCATATCAATGACATAGGTGGTCGGCATTGTCAGTTTGGGCGTGCCTTCCTTAGCGGCCAAAAGCGCCTCGGCCGGTGAGGTTATGCAGTGAAGGGCGCCGATGGCTCCTCCGCCTCCGCCGGCATAAATATCAAAGCAGACAAGATTGTCCCTGCGGCTTTCAACAAACTCCAAAGCCGCGTCATTTTTCCTTCTGAACATATTGAATATTGCCATTTAACTTACCTCCCTTAAATCTCCCTGCATATCTGCATTGCCGCGTAAAGAAGCCCCGATGCCAAAGCAGCCGCAGCTACGCCTATCACCGTCGAGAACATCAAAGCTCCCCAATCGTCAAAACCTATATTAACTATGGCAAGGACTGCGTACAGCGCTATCGATATAACGGCCGTCATGGTCATCGTGCTGCTGCACTTCATGTCGACCAGCCCGGGATTGATGGCCTGTTCCATCTTCTTTGTGAGCCTCAAATACCACGCAATAAAGGCCACGGTGGACACAAGGCCCATCAGCATCATTATGGCCGTCATCGAGCTGACGAAGTTCTCGCTTACATCAAACACCCTGACTACCGGCCTTATGACAAGCCCCGATATGGCCATCATGCCCAGGAGGGTGACCGCGACGCCCTTCAAAACATTCCCAAAAAACTTACTGTTGCTCATGTGAGTTCCTCCCTATCTTTCAATCGTTATGGTTATGTGTTCCACAATTTTCTCTCTTGTTACCGATCCGCCCAAAAGCCTGTCAATATCGGCAAGGTCAAGGGTCTTTGAAAGTATGTCGGTGGCCCCGGCCTTCCACTTAAGGCGGTTTGCGGCGCTGCCCGGCTCCAAAAGCCCGCTCAGCGACTGAAATTCGTAAATACCCGCCGAAAAACCGTCTATCCAATCGCTGCTTGCGACCTCGGCCATTATGTCAAACTCTATTTGGTATCTGCCCTTCGGCATATCGCTTATGCTGAGCATGACGCTGACAACGGGGGTTTTTGATATCTTGTTCAAAGCCTCGCTGCGCTCGGCACCTTCCTTCCAGGCATCCAAATGCTCCAAAACCTCGATATAAAGCTCCGCATCAAGCTTTTCTTCTCCGGCCTTTTTGTCAAGAGGCGTTACTTCAAGGCCTTCGATATAAAGGCCGCCCTCTATAAACGGGCTGTCTTCGGATATATCCGATATAAGCGACAGCTGTACGCTGTCCTTGTGCCCAAAGGAGGTGTGGGACGAGCTGTATTCAAAATCCATCCCTCCCAGGTTTTCGGCATTAACAGTATAATTCAGTGTCTCGGCGTTGCCGCCGCTTATCTTCCTGTCCAGGCTCTGAACGGCCCTGAATTCCGAAAGGCCCGTATAGGACGGATACTTTTCATCGTTCACATAAAGGGCTTTGTTCACCTTAATGCTGCCGTCAAGCTGAGTCTCAAACCTCTGGCAAAACCCTTCTACCTCACTTACAGGACCAATGGCCAGAATATAGAAAGCGGCACTGCCGCGGTAGCCCTCAACCGTCTTGACAGAGCTCCCGTTTGTCGTGTAGGAGGGAAAGCTCATATTTCCACTGAAACCGTCGCATGAGAAACCGTAAAGCACGGCCTCCACCCCATCCCTTTGGGTAAGCACCTTCGACAGTTCGGCCGCTATCTGCGAACCTCCGAACTCATTTTCCATAAGATCGGTAAAAATGATGTTCAGGTTTCCGCAGTCCAAAACCCCGTCCTCGAACAAAAGCCCCAAAGGCCCTTTGTCGTCCAGCTTTGGCACCTCGCCGTTCTGGGCGAAGGTGTAAAGGCTTTTATCGGAAAAACAGGTCCTGAGTGCGTTGAACTCCAGCTCCTGCCAATGCAGAAAGCCTACCAGATCGCCCGTTTCCTCGTCGGTGCGGCCGTTTCTTATCCGCAGGACATATCCTTTGGGCGACCTTAGGGTCTCGGCCTGAAAAACGGCATGGGCTATGCTCAGGTAGCCGGCGCTGGAAACAAAGCTGTAAGCCGTCTGGGTATTGTCATAAAATATGCTGTCTGTCCCCGTATAAACGAACTCTTCCTCGTCGTTTTCCAGCGGTTTTTGGACTTCTGTATCATTGTCGTCCCTTCCGTTTGAGGAAAAGACCCCGAAATCGATACCGCATCCCGAAAGAAAAATCAGGGACCATGCCGCAAGCAGTGCCGCCCATCTTTTTATTTTCTTCATAAAAATTCCCCCTTCCCGGTTTCTGATTTCATTATAAGATGGCGCATTTTGCTTGTAAGAAGCCCCTTGGTTTTTTAAAGTCCGAAAAAAAGAAAGCATAGAGCCAAGCTCTGTGCTTTCAAGCGATTATGGTATTTTATTCGGCTATAAGGCAGCTTTCGTAAATGCCGGCCTTCTTCAAAGCCTCTATCATGGTCTCACCCATCTTGTCGGGGGTCTCGGCCACAGGTATGCCGCAGGCATTCAAGGCCGCCGTTTTGCCGGCCGCTGTGCCGGCGCCGCCCGAAATGATGGCTCCGGCATGTCCCATGCGTTTTCCCGGAGGTGCCGTCCTGCCCGAAATAAAGGCGGCCACGGGCTTTTTCATGTTTTCCTTTATCCACTGTGCGGCCTCTTCCTCGCCGGTGCCGCCTATCTCACCTATCATAAACACGGCATAGGTCTCAGGGTCCTCGTTGAACCTTTTAAGCACATCGACAAAGCCCACGCCCCTGATGGGGTCGCCGCCGATGCCGACAGCGGTAGACTGCCCGATGCCCTTCTGGGAAAGCTGATGGACAGCCTCGTATGTCAGCGTGCCAGAGCGGGATATGACTCCCACATGGCCCTTTTTGCAGATATATCCGGGAAGTATTCCGGCCAGGCTCTCGCCCGGGGTAATAAGGCCGGGGCAGTTGGGTCCGATAAGGGTGGTGTTCTTGCCCTTCATGTACTGCTTGATGCGGGCCATATCCAAAATTGGTATGCCCTCGGTGATGCAGACGACCAGCTCAATGCCGGCATCAATCGCCTCCAATATGGAAGCGGGGGCAAATGCGGGGGGGACATATATGATAGACGCATTGGCGCCCGTTTTGGCTTTGGCCTCGGCAACGGTATTGAATACCGGAAGGCCCAGAACCTCCATGCCGCCCTTGCCCGGCGTCACGCCTCCGACTACATTGGTGCCGTACTCCAGCATACGCTGGGTGTGGAACCTGCCCTGGCCGCCGGTTATGCCCTGGACCAGAAGGCGGGTGTCTTTATTTATAAATATGCTCATTGACTGCCTCCTTTAAACTCTGGCGACACTCAGGCGGGCTGCCTCAGCGATGTCGCCGGCCGAGATTATATCCAGGCCCGATTTGTCAAGTATCTCCTTGCCCAGATTTGCGTTGGTGCCCTCAAGCCTTACGACCAGCGGCACCTTGACGCCCAGCTTCTTGGCGGCTTCCACAATGCCTTCGGCAATAATATCGCACTTCATTATGCCGCCGAAAATATTGACCATGATAGCCTTGACATTGCTGTCTGACAGAAGTATCTCAAAGGCCCCGGCAACCTTTTCGGCAGTAGCGCCGCCGCCTACATCCAGGAAATTTGCAGGCCTGCCGCCGCAGCTCTGGATAATATCCATGGTAGCCATGGCCAGACCGGCGCCGTTTACCATACAGCCGATATTTCCCTCCAGCTGGATATAATTGAGGTCATACTTGGAAGCTTCGACCTCCTTGGGGTTTTCCTCGGCAATATCCCTCAAAAGGGCCATGTCGGGGTGGCGGAACATGGCGTTGTCGTCAAAGGTCACCTTGGCGTCCAGAACGCACAGCTCGCCTTCACCCGTGATGACCAGCGGGTTTATCTCGATAAGGGAGCAGTCCTTTTCCATGAAGAGCTTATACATATTCTTCATCATGGCGTTAAAGGGCTTTAAAAGCTCATTGGGAAGCCCCAGAGCGTCGGCCACGGCCCTTATCTGGTAATCCTTCATGCCCATCATGACCGAAACGGGCTGCTTTATGATCCTTTCGGGGTTCTTTTCGGCAACCTCTTCTATTTCGGTGCCTCCGTCGGCCGAAGCGATTATGACCAGCCCTGCGCCGTCGTTGTCAACCGTAAGGCTGAGGTAAAATTCCTTTTCAACATCAACGGCAGCCGTCACAAAAAGCTTGTTTACCACCTTTCCCTCGGGGCCTGTCTGCTTTGTAACAAGGGTGCTGCCCAAAAGCTTTTCCGATACCTCTTTGGCCTCCTGGGCGCTTTTCACCAGCTTTACGCCGCCTGCCTTGCCGCGCCCGCCCGAATGTATCTGGGCCTTTACGACGCATGTGCCGCCCAGCTTGACAGCGGCCTCATAAGCCTCCTGAGCATTTTCGGCCAGATATCCCTCGGGAGAGCCTATGCCGTATGATGCCAAAAGCTGCTTTGCCTGATATTCATGTATTTTCATTAAAAACCTCCTAATCCAAAAGGGCTTCGCCGGCCAGAAGGGCCTTGGTATTGAGTTCCTCGGTGCCCTTGGGCACATGCATATGTACTGCCTTAAGGATATCCTCGTGGGAAACTATGTTCAATGCCTTGTTTATGGCGCCGACGGCTACTATATTGGCCGTCATTGCCCTGCCTACCTTTTCCGCCGCCGTATCGAGTATCGGAAGCGAGTATACCTTTTTGCCCTCAAGGCATTTGGGCAGGGTAAGACTCGAGTCGATCATTATAACGGCGTCGTCCGACACATTCCCTGCGAAATTATCCAGGGCCTGCTGGGTAAGTGCCAGCAGGAAATTAGGCGTCTGTATTTTTGTGAACCATATGGGGTCATCGGAAACTATGGTCTCGGCCTTGCACATGCCGCCCCTGGCCTCAGGCCCGTAAGCCTGGGACTGAACGGCCTTCTTGCCTGCCAACAGAGCGGCCTCCGCCAGGATTATTGTAGCCAAAATGACCCCTTGGCCGCCCGAACCGCTTAAGCGCAAATCCAACCTTCTGCTCATTTTCTTCCCTCCGCCAGACGGTCTATGATTTTCTGATATTCGGCTGTGAACTCGGGATAATCGCTGCGGCTTAAAACACCTATGACAAGCTTGCCGCGCTTTTCCTCCTCGGTCATACCTGCGGCCTTCTCGGCCATAACGGCATTATCCCTCTGCCATTTCATCATTTCCACAGCATCGCCCTTTTTGTTCTTCCTTCCGTAATAGGTAGGGCATACGCTGGCGCAGTCTATAAGCGAAAAGCCCTTGTGGCTTATGCCCTGCTCTATCATCTTGATGGTCTGCATGGCATGAAAAGCGCTGCCCCTGGCTGTAAATGACGCGCCGGCACCGGCAGCCAGCGCCGCTATGTCAAAGGGCCGCTCGACCGTGCCGTAAGGGGCCGTGGTGCCCCGTTCTCCCTGGGGAGTCGTGGGGGAGTACTGACCACCTGTCATGCCATAGATATTGTTGTTAAAGACAACGACCGTAAGGTCTATGTTTCTTCTGGCGGCGTGGATAAGATGGTTGCCGCCGATGGCCGCGGCGTCGCCGTCGCCCGTAACTACTATGACATGCATGTCGGGACGGGCCAGCTTTATGCCTGTGGCAAAGGCGATGGCCCTGCCATGGGTAGTATGTATCGTATTGAAATCCATATAGCCCGCAGCCCTGGAAGAACAGCCTATGCCCGAAACCAGGCAGACATTGTCCCTGTCTATCCCCAGGTTGTCAATGGCCTGGGCCACATCCCTCATGAGTATGCCGTTGCCACAGCCCGGGCACCAGATGTGGGGCAGGTGCTGCTGGCGCATATATTTTTCGATCAAAGCGCTGGCCATTATGCTTCCTCCTTTACAGCGTCATAAACCTCAGTAGGTGGTATAACTGTGCCGTTTATGCGGCCCAGGAAATCAATCTTGCAGGCTTCATCGGCACATCTTTCGACCTCACGCACCAGCTGGCCGTAATTGTGCTCGACCACCAATATGCGCTTTACCTTTTTTGAAAGCTCCTTTATCTGCTTTTCGGGGAAAGGCCAGATAGTTATGGGGCGGAACATCCCGACCCTGACACCTTCGCTTCTCAGCTTTTCAATGGCTTCCATGACGCTTCTCGTTGTGCCGCCATAGCATATAACGGCCGTATCGGCGTCATCGAGGTACTTTTCCTCATAAGTTATGATATCATCGACATTTTTCTCTATCTTTTCCAGAAGACGTCTGCAAAGCTTGTCAGCCTCTTCGTTTGAATTGGTGGGGAAGCCTGTGTCGTCATGGATAAGTCCGGTTATATTATACCTCATCCCGCTGCCGAAAGGCGGTATGGCAGGGACATATTCCCCTTCCTTAACCTTATATGGCCTGTCGCCGTCCATGCTCTCAGGCATTTTCCTGCTGATTATCTCAATCTCGCTTTCGTCGGGAAGCTCGATGCCCTCCCTTAAATGACCGACCATTTCGTCCATCAGGAAAATTACCGGCGTACGGTATTTCTCCGCCAGGTTGAAACAGCGGATAGCCAGATCGTACGTTTCCCTTACCGACGAGGGGGATATGGCGATTACAGGATGGTCGCCATGGGTGCCCCATCTGGCCTGCATAACATCGGCCTGTGACGGGGAGGTAGGAAGGCCTGTCGAAGGACCCGAACGCTGTACATCGACTATGACGCATGGCACCTCTGCCAAAGAGGCATAGCCTATATTCTCCTGCTTTAAGGAAAAACCCGGTCCGCTGGTGGCGGTCATAGCCTTTACCCCGGCCACCGATGCGCCTATGACAGCAGCCATGCTGGAAAGCTCGTCTTCCATCTGAATAAACCTGCCGCCCACCATTGGCAGCCTTACCGACGCCGTTTCTGCTATTTCGGTGGAAGGCGTTATGGGATATCCGGCATAAAAGCGCATGCCGGCAGCCAGCGCCCCTTCAACGCAGGCTTCGTTTCCCTGCATAAGTACCGTTTTACCCATCTTGCTCCTCCTTCAGATATATGGCGAAATCTGGGCAGCGGAGTTCGCACTGCCCACATGCGATACAGGACCCTGCGTTGACTATTTTAGCCTTACCATGGACGATTTGAAGTACATTTTTGGGGCAGAATGCGGCGCATATACCGCAGCCCTTGCACCAATCGGTGTTAAGCATAAGCTTTCGCTGGACTTTTACCATGTGACCCATTCCTCCTTTTAAAGATTTTACCCGCTCTCCTTATAATATATATTTAACCATTTTTCATCTTTAATAAGAAACACTTTTTACATGAAACTGCCACAGCCTTTTTGTTGTTGCGCGCTTGATTTGAAGCCCCCGCGGCATTATACTTAATATGCCGGATATTAAAAGCGAGGAGGCGTCACCGTGAATTTTTTGAACCTTCAGTATTTCCTGGCCGTTGCCCAGGAACTCAACATCACTAAAGCGTCGCAGCAGCTGCGCATATCACAACAGTCCCTTTCCAACCATATACTCAAGCTGGAAAAGGAGCTGGGGACTCAGCTTTTCGTCAGGACACCCACTCTTTCGCTGACATATGCCGGAAGGACCCTTCAGAAATCGGCGTCGCAGATGCTGGACCTTAAACGGCAGATGGTCAGCGAAATAGAGGATATAAGCAACAACCACCGCGGCGAGCTGAGGATAGGCATATCCTTCACAAGAGGGCAGACCATACTGCCCGATATCCTCCCTCGATTTAAAAAGACCCATCCCTTTGTCGACATATCCCTGATGGAACAGAATTCCGAAGCGCTGGAATCGGCACTTCAGCACGGGCTGATAGACCTTATGATAGAATTTACGCCCATAAGGCTGGAGTCGGCGGAATCAATACAGATATTCAAAGACCGCCTGTTCCTTATAGTGCCGAGAAGCTATATGGACGAGCTTTACGGAAGCAGGGCCGACGATATGCGCGCCCGTTTCGAAACCGATGTAGACATTACGGCCTTTAAAGAATATCCCTTCCTTATGCTCAAAAAGGGCAACAAGGCAAGGTCTATAATGGACGAATACTTCCTTCGCCACGGCATAACGCCCCATATCCTCATGGAAACCGAAAATACCCAGACCGCCTTCGCCCTGGCCGTCCAGGGCATGGGTATAGCGGTATATCCCGAAATGTTCCTTTGCAGCCGCCATGCACTGTCTCTGCCCAACCTAATGTCTCCTCCCGTCGACTGTTTCCCGTTAAACGATCCTCTTACGGTCAGAATGCTGGCAATAGCCTATGATAAAAACAGGTATGTTACCAATGTCATGAGGGATTTTATTGATCTGTCAAAGGAGGTATTCAGCAGGGGGTTTGTACCCAGCGATTTTGGAAGGGGACGCACATTTTGAAAAGTTTGCAAAAAACGGGCGCACTACGCCCGCTTTTTTAAGCAATAAGGTCATATATAAGCTTGACAAATAAAAGCACCAAAACGATAAGCATCATTTTCCGCACCTTTGAGCTTCCGCCCTTTACGGCGTACCTTGCCCCGGCATAACTTCCCAGCATGGAGCACAAAGCCGCCGGTACGGCGATGCCGTACATTATCTTGCCGCTGGAGGCATAAAGGACTATCGAGGTAAAATTGGAAGCCATGTTTGACACCTTGGCGCAGCCCGAAGCCCTCAGAAGGTCTATTCCCAAAAAACCCGTAAAGCCCAATATAAGGAAAGTTCCGGCGCCCGGGCCTATAAGCCCGTCATACATGCCGACCACAAGCCCTATAAGGAAGGACAAAAGGGCCTGTTTTTTCCTCTCCATCTCAAAAGGTTCGGAAACATCCCTGCCCATGTCCTTTCGGCCCAAAAGGAATACCGCCACTATCGGTATGGCAACCAGCATTATCATTCTCAGCGTACGTTCTTCAAAATAAAGGGCCAGGCGTGTTCCCATGCCGGCTCCGGCGACACAGCCCAGCGCCGACCACAAAGCAACAGCCATATAGACCTTGCCCTCTTTTATATATTTAAAAGAGGCAGAGGCCAGCCCGCAGCAGGAGGAAAACTTTCCCGTCCCTGCGGCATAATGGGCAGGAAGCCCGGCAAAAAGGTAAGCCGGCAGGGATATAAGCCCGCCGCCTCCGGCTATCGAATCGATAAACCCCGCGAGAAATATAAGAGGACATACTATAATCAGCATTTTGATATATTCCTGCATAAACCGACCGCCTTTTTATCTTTATGCAACAATTCTATCATAAACGCTGCCGCCTGAAAAGAGAAAATCCCCGCATCAAAGCGGGGATTTCAGTATTTTTATTATTTTTCGGCTACCAGCACCCTGAGGCAGCCCCCCTCAGAGCTTTTCTTGTCATAATAGCCCTTTAGCGTATATCCGCCGCCCGTTACCTCGCTTATGGAAGAAAGATAATAATCATCGCCGTTTTTGACATAAACCTGAAGGGAGCCGGAGGTCTTTATATCTCCCGTACCGCTCAGAACAGCCGATATGCCGTTTACCGAAAGCACCTTTTCGCCCGTCAGACTTTTTATCGTCTTTACGCCGCCGTCGGTATCATACTCCACTGAGCACGGGCCCTCTTTCACAGGGAATGTCCCCTGCTTTGAAAGGGTATGCCCAACGCCGTTTACAATATATGTATAGCTGCTGGCCGAAGTCATTATATCGGGGCTTTTGACCGAAGATGCAAGCACCCCGTATTCAAGGCAGTCACCCGTCAGGTTGTCAAGGAAAAGGGATTTTATTTCTCCTTCACTGTCCAGCGAGCAGTAAATGACATCCGACGAGCTTATCCTGACCCCCTCCAGGCGCTGGGCAGTAACGGCAACGCCCCTGCCTGCACAATAATCGATGATTCCGGCATTTTTAAGGGAGCGGCCTTCTATAACGCCCCCTGCCACGCTGCCGCCAAGACTGTGGCCGCTTCCCGCCCTGGATATCTTGACTCCGTCTGCGGAAACCGACGCCGAAACGGCGTCTCCCGCCTCCAAGCTGCCGCTTAAATAGGGGTAGCTGTAGACCCTTCCGTCGGACGACATTATGCTTATATACCTGCTCTGGCTCTGCTGGCCAAACTGATTTTCATTTGGCACTGTGCCGACCGAAAGAACTATCCCCTCCACCGTCTGGGACGCGTTTTGCCCCTCCAGCACAAAAACGCACTGACCCCCGGCACCCAAAAGCAGGGTAACGCTGTCACCCACCTTAACGGTGCCAAGGTCCGAAAAGCTGTATTTTGCAGAGGAACTGCCCAGAGTGCAGGTCTGGCCCGATACCGTCACGGCGGAAGGCGAAGCCGTCGACGGGCTTATGGCCTGCACCACGCCGCTTATCTTTTGTGAATAGGCCCAGACGGTCTTTACTTCCTCTGTGTAGTAAAGGACGTCACCCGCCGATATGCTGCTTTTTGACGCAGGCTGCCTGTCTCGGTAAACCGTCAGTGGTTCAAACCCTATATCTTCAAAAAGGGAAGTACCTGTGCAAAGCACGGGGCCTTTGGCGGCGCTGGCAGTCAGAAGGGCATAATCAAGATTGCCCGTCATATCCACCGAATACCCAAGCTCTTGGGCATATATCTGCCCCGACTTGGCCTTGGCCGTCAGGGCGTTATATATCAGCCTGGCGCAGTTTTCCCTGGTCATTGCCTGACCCTGGGAACAGGTTAACCCCTTATCCATATCAAGAGAGGAATAAAGTGAAAGATGAGATGCCGGATAGCCCATGGTGAAATCCTCGTCGGAATACCCCATCACCTTAAGCATTATGGAAACGGCCTCCTCCAGCGTCACATTCTGCTCGGGGCGGAAGCTGCCGTCAAGATAGCCCGATACATACCCGCAGTCCCTGGCCGCCGCCACATATCCGGCGTACCATGCCGATGCCGGCACATCGGAATAGGGCGATATATTGCTCTGGTAGACCGCTTTATCCTTGTTGACAGAAGCAGCAACGGCCATCTTGACAAACTCGGCCCTTGTCACCAGGGCCGAAAGGTTCAGATTTCCCCTTTCGTCACCGTTCATTACTCCCATGACGGCCAGGACCGACAGCATCTCGCTGCCATCTTCAACCGCATAAACTCCCGCTGATACGGGCCCCAACGCAAGGCACAGCATCACTGCCAGCGCCGCCGCTTTTCTAAGCATATTTTATTTTACCTCCATTAATCATATCTCAGAGCGTCTATCGGGTTAAGCTTGGCGGCCTTGTTGGCCGGCAGGTATCCGAATATTACGCCCACTGCCACCGAAACACCGAAGGAAACGGTTATGGCCGTCACCGAAGGAACGGCCGTTATCCCCACAGCATTTCCAGCCACCGAAGCCATCGACACGCCGAGTATTATCCCTATAATGCCTCCTACCGCGCTGGTGGTTCCGGCCTCTATGATAAACTGACTGCGTATGTCACGTTTTTTTGCCCCAAGAGATTTCCTGATGCCTATTTCCCTGGTCCTTTCGGTGACCGATACCAGCATTATGTTCATTATCCCTATCCCGCCTACCAGAAGGGATATACCGGCTATGGCCACCAGCACGCTCAGAAGAGTGTCCTGTATAGTCGACATTATATCCAGCATTTCCGACATGCTGATTATCGTATAGGCGTTTTTGTCCTCAAAAGTCTTTTGAAGCCTGTTTTCTATCAGCCATTTGGCCATGTCGGTGGCCTCCGGCGACGCCGCGCTGAAATAATATGTGCTTACCCTGCTGCTTTTGTTGATTCTCTGGGCGTTGGTATAGGGTATATACACATAATCGTCATCCGAGCCCTTACCGTACCCGGCCTTTTCATCCAAAACGCCAACTATGCTGTAACTTTCCCCTGACACTCTCAGGGTCTCCCCCAGGCCGCCGCCCGAGAAATATTCGTCACTGACATAAGAGCCTATGACGCACACCTTGCTCATCTCAAGCATATCGGCATACTGAAGGAACCTTCCCGAAACAAGCTCCAGGCCCTTTATATCGGCATACTGCTCTGAAATGCCCGACAGTGAGGTAGAGTCAAGCGGCTCGCTGCCCGCCTTTATTTTTGAATAGCAGCTGACAACAGGGCTGACCGCAGCTATCGAATCGGTGTTGTTTTCGGCCAGGCTGAACATTTCCTCCTCAGAAATGCTCCTGGATGAATTCCTGCCCATTACGCCGACCATTATAAGGTTGGTGCCCATGCTCTCGAAATTCTCATTGACCATGTTCTGCATACCGTCGCCCAGGCTTATAATGACTATTACGGCCCCGACGCCGATTATTATGCCCAGCATTGTCAAAAGCGCCCTAGCCTTGCTGACCATAAGCGACTTTATGGCCATGACAAAGGATTGCTTGAAGTCCATCTAATCCTCCTCCTGCGGCGTGACCACCGCCTGCGGGGAGGAGGCGTCGCCGTCATATACTATCCGGCCGTCCGACAGCCTGACAATGCGTTTTGCTTTAAGGGCAATGGAATTGTCATGTGTTATAAGCACTATGGTCCTGCCGTCGTCATTAAGCTCTCTTAAGAAGTTTATGACATCCCTGCCCGTATGCGAATCCAAAGCGCCCGTCGGCTCGTCAGCCAGAATGACCGAAGGGTCGCCCGCCAAAGCCCTGGCTATCGACACCCTCTGCTGCTGGCCGCCCGAAAGCTGTGAGGGCCGGTTGCCGGCCTTGTCGGAAAGTCCTACCCTGTCAAGGGCTTTCAGGGCCCGCCGCCGCCTTTCGGAGCTGCCCATGCCCGAGTACAAAAGGGGAAGCTCGACATTTTCCACCACCTTGAGCTTGGGTATCAGGTTATACTGCTGAAAGACAAAGCCCAAAAAACGGTTCCTTATAACGGCCAGGCGGTCATCATCCATGGTTGAAACATCTATTCCGTTCAGCCTGTACGTCCCCGAAGTAGGCACATCGAGACAGCCTATAATATTCATGCAGGTCGATTTGCCCGAACCTGACTGTCCCACAATGGCGACAAACTCGCCCTCATCTATATTAAGATTTATCCCGTCCAGCGCCCTTACAACGGTATCGCCCATATGGTAAAGCTTATATATATCCCTGAGCTCTATCATATTACCGCTCCTCCGGGCCTCCGCCCTGTTCCTGGGGAGGAGCACCCGTCTGGACGGTCATCATCTGCTCCAGAAGGCTCGTAGTCTGGGTGCTGACCCCGACCTTGTCGCCCTCATTAAGGCCCGAGGTTATTTCTATGTAATCATCATCGCTCCTGCCCAGCTCCACCGGCACGCTGCGGTACCCTTCAGGAATGCCATTTTGGCTGTCGCCAGAGCTTTCCGGATCGACTACCAAAACCGTGTTGCCGCGGTTTACGGCGCTTATGGGTACGGTCAGTACATCAAGCGCCTGCTCAATTATTATTTCAGCCGAGGCATTCATGCCGGGCATGAGTCCCTCATAATCTTCGACCAATATTCTTACAGGATATGTGGTTACGCCATCGGCCACCGTGCCATTGACCCCTATCCTGTCTACATACCCTTCATAAGTCCTTCCGGAAGCGGCCTCAACCTCCAGCTCGACCTTCTGCCCCAGCTTTACCGAGCTGATATCCAGCTCGTCAATATTTAAGGTAAGCGTCAGGTATGACATGTCGTAGATAACCGCCATAACCCCTGAGCTTCCGCCGTCCAGCTTGTCGCCCGCTTTAAGATTCTTTTCAACAACCGTGCCCGATATGGGGGCCGTTATCGAATATTCATCCAGCACCTCAAGGGCATTTTCCAGCGAAAGCTCGGCCGAACGGACATTAAGTCCGGAGCTTTCCATCTGCCTTTCGGCGCTGTCGCTTTCCATCGAAACAAGGGCCGTGCCCGGGGACACACGCTGCCCTTCCGAAACATTGACCGAAGTTATGTATCCCTCGGCGGGTGCCGTCACGGTTTCAGACGCGCCCGATTTGAAGGTCCCTGCCTGGGCACAGTATATATCCCCGACCCTGGCGGTGGCAGTGCCACCCTCGTTTATACCGCCGGGGTTTAAGACTTCGATTTCCACTTCGGACAAAAGGGAACCTCCGCCGCCCGAGGAAGAATAGCCCGAAACATGGCTCACACTGCCGTAAAGCACCTCTCCCGTACCCGTCATGGTGACAACAGCCTGCTGTCCTTCAAAAATGGAGGACGTCTGAGCGGCATTAAAATATACCTCCAGCGTCATATTGTCGCTGTCCTTTATATCAGCTATTTTATCTCCGGGATTAACCTTGTCGCCGCTTTTGACATAAAGGCAGCTGACCCTGCCCGATATCGAAGCCGATGGCCTAAGGGCGTCAAACGAGTCAACAGCCGAGTCATATGCCAGCCTGGCGTTTTCCAACGCTATCTCGGCCTGGCTTATGCTCTTTTCGGCGTCCGAGCTGTCTATGCTGTAAAGCAGCTGGTCCTTTTCGACATAATCGCCTTCCTCGAAATCGGCCGACAGGATATCACCACTTATTAAAGATGTTATGTTATATGAGTCGGCCGGCATCAGAGCGCCGCTTCCTCCGATAGAAACGGTAATGTCCCTTTTTTCGGCCACAAAGTTTACATATCCCGTATCTTTCTCCTTTTCGGGCCCGAAAATAGCCGGCCTTACGCCGAACCACAATATGGCGGCGGCAAGTATGCCGGCAATGATCCTTCTTTTTTTCTTTTTTCGTTTGGCGTCCGACGACATCATTTCCTCAAGCCGCGCGTCGGCCGCTTCGGAGCTGTTTGCCTCGGCCTTTTCTTTTATTTCGGCCATTTTGCTTCTCCTTCCTGCCTATGGGTCAATATTCATGTTTATTTTACTATACCGAAGCGCCCTGTCAATAAAAGACACATATTGTTAAATGAATTATTACAATTCGCCTTTTCACCTGAGCTTTTGGCAGTATTGTGTGCAAAGCTTATCGGTACATTCCGAACATTTAAGCGCAGCATTGGTCATTTCGCAGAACCTCTCGGGATAGATCATGACGCATACCTCCCACACAAGCCATGCCGCAAAGGCCAGCACTACCAGAGACAGGCAGTAAAAACCCCCGGCGAAAATCAAAGGCGAAAACATCATAAGGTGGTCCCAATTAAAAATGCGGCATGTGGTGCAGCATTTGTTTTTCATTATCAGCCTGAACGGACACCATATAAGGACGCATATCAGATCACACACATAAAATGCCACCGATATCAAAAAAAGCTGCGTCCTGTTTATGGCGCCGCCGTAATAGAGCGCACCTATGGCAGCTATAAGAGCGCCCCACAGTGCAAAGACCTTGTATGCCGCCTTGGTGGTGGTTTTTACATACTCAGAAAGTGCCTTATAATTTATCTTCTCCATTATCGGCCTGAACCTTAAAGCAAAAAGTTTCTGGGAGCCCAAAGCCACCTTATTTTTTACCGGCACTATCTGCAAAAACATATCGAATACCCATATCACCCACAGGACATGCAGCGGGGAAAAGCCTGAAAAAAAGCCCTCGGTAAGCACCGAAAAGGCGCCGCTGCCATCCAGGTAAAGCCGCAGGCATACCCCAAAAATAACCAGCCTTGCCGCAAGGCGTAAAAAATAACGCTTCCTGGTCTCTGACATCCGATTTACCGCCGTGTATTCCTTCTGCAAGCCGATCCCTCCTTTTTCAAGCGTCAGCGTATACAATATATCCTATAACAACTTTAAAGCGTGCGCAAGCTCACTCCGGGGCCCGTACATAAAAAAAGCCCTCCCCGACAGTCCAAAAGAACCACACAGGGAGGACCCAATATTGTTGTATGCTTTATTTTATCTGCCTGTACCCAATAACAGCTGCCCCGATAGCTCCGCAAAGCTGACTCTGTGGATGAGTGACGACCTCACGATCGAGCATGTTGCTGAGATTTTCTTTAAATACATTGAACCTGGCCAGCCCACCGCTGAAAAATACCCTTCCTTCCATAGGCAGCTTAAGGGCAAACGAAGCCGTACGCCTGCAAATCGAACGTATTACCCCCAGGGCTATATCACCCCTGTCAGCCCCTTGGGCCAACAGGCTTATGATTTCACTTTCGGCAAAAACAGTGCACATGCTCGTTATGTCCACCGGCTCGCCCGTCTGTTTGAAGGTATCAAGCTCATCTCCCGAACATTCAAGTATCCTGCACATCATTTCAATAAATCTGCCTGTGCCGGCAGCACATTTGTCGTTCATGAGGAAATCCTTGACATGTCCGTTTGGCTCAAGCAATATCGCCTTGCTGTCCTGTCCTCCTATGTCTATAAGGCCCCCAAGGCTTCCGGCAAGAAAATGTGCGCCCTGGGCATGACAGGTTATTTCAGTGACCCTCTTATCGCTTTCTTTAAGAAGCTCCCTGCCATAGCCCGTCGTGACGACATACCCCACATCCTCATTGTAAAGGGCGTCATATATCTCCTTCATCCTGCGCCCAGGGCGTGCGCTGGTGGGCAGCAGCATGGTCTTGACTATTTCCTCCCCGTCAAAAAGGGCTCCTTTGACCGTGGTGGACCCGCAGTCAATACCCAGACTCAGAACCGCCATATTAGAGCATCTCTATAAACGCACCAATCCTTGTGTTGACCTGACCGGCATCGGTAGAGGAATAGTCAGTCTCCAGGAACAGGTAGGGTACGTTCTTCTTTTCGGTGACAAAGTTCTTTATCTTATATGACTCAACATTGAAGGTATGGCAGGCCTGAAGCACGACCTCAACTACGGCATCAACCTTATACTCGTCAATCAGCCTGTCCATAAGCTCCAGCCTGCCGGGGTTGGGTGACATGCAGGAGCAGGGTATATTGATATACCTCTTTGAAAGGGCGTTGTAAACATCAGGATCGTTTTCATCAACCAGCTCGTCCACCGACCTTGCGCCGCCGCAGTTTTCATAACAGACAACAACGCCGCCGTTATCCTCGATTGCCTTTACCACTTTTTCGGTGGAGCATCCTATTGGGCTGCCCGTTATCAGGATACGCTTACGGCCCTTATACTTTTCGGGGTCATATTCATCCTTTATCTTCTGTGTAAGCGCCTTTATGTCCTCGGTAGCTGCGGGTATGTCAAAGCGGAACTGAACGCCGTCCAGGACCTTGTGCATATCCATCCCGCCCATGGGAGGAGGATCCATCTTCTGCAGGCCATAAAACTCCTTAAGCGCCACCCTCTGCTCATTATAGACCTTTATGGCCCTTCTTATATCCTCTTCGGTAATGGTGGTGCCGAACTGCCTCTCCAGCTCTTCCTTGAGCCTTACTATCTCGCCCTTGAAAAGCTCGATGCCCATTTTGCTCTGGCTGTTGGGAAGCTCCATTACATGGACATTTTTAAACTCGCCCAGCATTTCGTACATCTTTTTTTTGCCGTCACAGGTAGTCTCACCGACTATCAGATCGGAAAAATAAAAGAATGGACACTTGTCAGTCTTGGCAAAGCCATAGCTAGATTTGATAAGAGGACACAGATTCCTGGGCAGGTCCTTCTCCGCATCGGGGATGGTCTCGCCCGTTTTTGAGCACAGTCCTACCATACAGGCGCCCATGGCATATGCCAGCTCCTTGGGAAGGTATGTGCAGAAACCGCCCACAAAAGGTATGCCCTTCTGCTTAAGTTCATAGGCCTCAACAAACGATTTTTTGCGCTGTTCGGAAAAGCTGTCGAATATTTCCGGAAGTTCTTTTATCAGTTCCATTTTCTTCTCCTTGAAATGATTTTTACCGACTTTATTTTATTGTATGTTCGGCAATAAATCAAATAGCGTTTATCAATAAAGTCCCATTCGTTTATCGGCCTTTTAAATCGCAGGGAAAAAGCGGCCTAATAAGCTTTCCTCAAAGGGCAAAAACACCTGCCAGCTGGGCCAGAAGTCTTAAAGCCTCCCCATCTTTATAACCCCAACTACTGCTTTTGCCGTCATTGTCAAAAGCTACCATGCCCACCTCTTTGCCGTTCTTTTTTACCGCACACCGCACAAAACTTTCGGTGCCCGGACATGCCACAGCTGCCCTTTGCTCGGGAGTATACGCAGACATATCAGAACAGAAAAAGCAGCCTTTGCTATCAAAATCCCCCAGCAGCCCCATTTGCAGCTTTACCTTCATACCCGCCGTTCCCTCTATTCCAAGGCGGTTCCAGAAATACTCCAGCATATAGCCTTCGGAAGTTTTGCGGCATATGGCCGCGGCTGAAGCACCATATCTTATACATATAAGCTCCAGGATATTCTCTATAGACCGGCGGGTCAAATCGGAATCGTAAAGCATACGGAAAATATACTCGGCAAAACCCCGTCCGCCTCCATCTTCGGCAGCATCCGTCATAGGCACACCTGTGTCGATTTTTCCTACGGCTGTGCGATAGCCTCCCAGAGATTTGTCAAGCATATTTTCCTCAAAGAAAGCAAATCTGTTTTTGCCGTCAGTTTTGGCTCTGTAAAGCGCAGTATCGGCATTTCTGTATATGGTAATGTAATCCGAACCGTTTTCCGGAGACAGGGCAATACCGATGGAGCAGGATACGCCATAGTCATGCTTTTCACGAAAAACCTCTGTTATCGTACTCAAAAGCCTGGCCGCTTTTTTACCTGCCACGTCCGCAGAAGGTATGTTTTTCATAAGGACGGCAAACTCATCGCCCCCAATCCTGCCGACAATGTCTCCATCTCTGAACATTGTCTTTATCGTATGAGCCACATCTGCCAGAAAAATATCTCCGCCCAGATGTCCCAGAGTATCGTTGACAGATTTAAAATTGTCTATATCTATTATCATCAGGGCGCAGAGCTCGCCCTCCGCCTGCCTAATGTATCTGTCGGAATATCTTTCAGCGGCTTCCTTATTGTAAAGGCCTGTCAGACCATCACTTTCTGCTCTTTCAATAAGGCGTATTTCCTTCTGCTTTTCCTTGTCAACATTATTAAGCACACCTATCACTCTATGCCCGGGAATATCGGAAACTGCCTTAAGCCGGAACCAATTATATCCACTGTCCAGCTTTATTCTGACATCTGCTCCGACACAACTCTCCTTTCCTGTTTTAAGGTTTTCAGCCATTTCGTTGACTATCGGAACATCTGAAGGGTGTATGCCCAGCTGTTCAAGACACTTTGCCAAACTATCCTCACGCTTTGTCACCCTGCTATCTTGTGAATTAAAGAAAAACAACAGGATGTCACTTTTCCAATCCCACTCAAAAATCAAATCATCTGATCTTTCAAAAACTATTCTGTATCTCTCCAGAGCTTCAGAAAGCCGGAATATATTTTCCTGCTCTTTTGACGTTATACGATATCCCACCATCGATATACCGGAATCTTTATTCCATATCAAAGATACCGTCATATCCCATAACACTCCTGAACGCCTTATGGTACCTACCGCTGTAGCCCACCAGATACTGCTGTCTATCTCTTCATATTCGGTCACATAACGTCCTTCAGTACATGCCGCTGCCATTACACCCTCAAAACAGGCGGTAAGCTCGGCTTTTCCCCTGTGCAAGCCCCTCGAATAAGGCGCCGAACACAAAACATCGTCTTTGCAATTTTTCAAAAGTTTTTCACAGCTTTTATTGACAAACAGATCCTCAAATATTTCATCTGCCTGCTTTTTGATTTCGGGCAGCATCATATCACTCCCGCAAACGGTTTATAAATAAAATAATAATATAATACCAAATTAAAAGCAACCTGCTCTTTTTGAGCTGATATAAAAAAAGCCGCCATAAGGCGGCCTTTTTTATCACATAATTTTTTCAAGCAGCTTTATCATTTCCTCTATCTTTTCTTCCCGTTCCTCGTCGGTACGGGCCTCCATGACACAGCCATTCATATGGGCCGTGACGACCTTGCGGTTAGCCCTTTGCAGGACCTTCTCAGCCGCCATTATCTGGTTGGAGATATCCAGACAATAGCGATCCTCCTCGACCATCTTCATGACGCCCTCAATCTGTCCCGCCGCCGTCTTCAAAAGACGCATGACTGACGCTTTATCGGCTTTCATTCTATCGATGTCACCTCATATCCAGCGTCCTCGACAGCTTTTTTGAGCATCTCGTCGGTAACCGACCTCTCGGCCTCGACAAAAGCCGTAGCCTTTTCCAGATCCACTGTAGCTTTTACACCTTCAACGGCATTAAGAGCCTTTTCCACCCTGCCGCTGCAATGAGCACACATCATTCCTTCGATTTTGAGCTGCTTTCTGATCATGGTATTCTCTCCTTTTTTATCGTTTACAACAGTAGCCGGTGACGCTTTTTCTTCATATTCGGCCGCCTGTACAGTTCTTACCTCGGGTTTGAAAAAATTGAGCCTTAAGGCATTGGTAACAACGCATACCGACGAAAGGCTCATGGCTGCGGCCCCTATCATCGGGCTCAGCCTAAGGCCAAAAGGCTCGTAAAGCAACCCAGCTGCCAGAGGTATTCCGATGGCATTGTAAAAGAAGGCCCAAAACAGGTTTTCCTTTATATTCTTTATAACGGCACGGCTCAGCCTGTACGCCGTAACGCCGTCCAGAAGGTCGCTTTTCATCAGAACTACATCGGCACTTTCTATGGCTATATCGGCACCCGCACCGATAGCTATGCCTACATCAGCCCTGACCAGAGCCGGGGAATCATTTATACCGTCCCCTATAACAGCCACTTTCCTGCCCTGTTCCCTGAGCCTGCGGACTTCGCCTTCCTTATCAGAGGGCAGAACTTCGGCCCTGATATTCTCTATCCCGAGGCTTCCGCCTATGGCAGCCGCCGCAGCTTTATTATCTCCCGTAAGCATGACTGCGTCAAGCCCCAATGCCCTGAGTCTTTCGATTGCCCTGCGTGAAGTCGGTTTTATGCTGTCGGCGACAGCTATAAGCCCCAAAACCTTTCCTTCCCGGGCCACGGTCATCACCGTTCTGCCCATGGAGTGCAGCAAAGCCTCCCTATCCCTCCACTCATCAGCGTCAATACCAGCTTTTTGCATGAGCTTCGGGTTCCCGCAGTAATATCTGACGCTGCCTATTGCGGCAGATATGCCCATACCTTCATGATTTTCAAAATCGCTGCAAGGCGGAATATCTATATTCTCAGACTCGGCCTTTGAAAGTATAGCTTCAGCCAGGGGATGACTGCTGGCCTTTTCCAAAGCAGCTGCCACCTTTAAAAGTTCAGCTTCCCCTACGCCTTCCGAACATATTATCTCGGTGACTTCGGGCCTGCCCTGTGTAATGGTCCCCGTCTTATCAAGAACAACTGTATCTATGCTGTGCAGGGTTTCCAAAGCGGCGGCATTTTTGAACAGTACACCGTTCCTGGCTCCGACACCCGTCCCCACCATTATGGCCACCGGCGTAGCCAGGCCCAGCGCGCAGGGGCAGGATATGACAAGCACCGAAATGGCGCAGGATATGGCAAATTCCAAAGTCTGGCCGGCAATGAGCCAGCCTGCCGCCGTCAGAATGGAAATCGTCATGACAACGGGCACGAATACCGAAGCAACCCTGTCAGCCAGCTTGGCAATGGGAGCTTTTGATGACGAGGCTTCTTCCACCAAAGCCACTATCTGAGAAAGGGTAGTATCCTGCCCGACCCTTGTTGCCCTGAACTTTATAAACCCGCTTTTGTTGACCGTGGCTGAAATGACCAAGCTTCCCTCTGACTTTTCCACGGGAATGCTCTCGCCTGTAATCGCCGATTCATCGACCGTTGTATACCCTTCGGTGACGACGCCGTCAACAGGTATGCTTTGCCCCGGTCTTACGACGACTATATCATCCTTAAGCACGTCTGATGCGTTTATACTGACCTCTTTCCCGTCCCTTATGACAAAAGCTGTCTTGGGCGCCAGGTCGATGAGCTTGGATATGGCTTCCTTGGCCCTGCCCTTGCTCTTTTCCTCCATAAACTTGCCGACGCCCACCAGCGTCACTATCATGGCGGCGCTTTCAAAGTAGAGATCCATATGATAAGAGTGCACCAGCTGCATATCTCCCGCGCCCAGGCCCCAGCTCATGCGGTAAATGGCAAATATCCCATATACCAGCGCAGCCGAAGAGCCGACAGCAATAAGGCTGTCCATATTGGGCGCTCCGGAAAAAAGCCTCTTGAATCCGTTTGTAAAATAATGACCGTTCAGTATCAATATTGGTATGGTTATCAGGAGCTGGGTAAAGGCAAAGGAAACGGCGTTTTCGGTGCCGCTTAAAAAGAATGGCAAAGGGAGCCCTGCCATATGCCCCATGGAAACATACATAAGGGGCAGAAGCAGGGCTATTGACCATAAAAGCCTGTGCTTTGTCCTTTGAAGGGCTTTCTGGTCCTCCTTTATGTTGTCCGCGGCCGCCGTGTTTTTGACCTCTCCGTGGACAAAAGCTCCGTATCCCGACTTCTCTACCGCATCAATTATATCGCCTGTATTCAAAATTCCTTCATCAAAATCCACCTTCATGCTGTTGGTCATCAGGCTGACAGTGGCCTCGCGCACTCCCTCAAGCTTGGAAACTGCTTTTTCCACATGGGCAGAACAGGCAGAACAGGTCATACCCGTTATGTCAAAGCTCTGTTTCATATAATAAAACCTCCTCGAATACCCCCGGGGGGTGTAGTATCAATATATACTATTTCAGTCGTTTTGTCAAGGCGGTGTGTTGCAAAGCACAATTATCTGTGATATATTTATTTCGGCATAAAGTCTCTTAAAAACTTTGTACATGAGGAAAATGGAGGTTTTTGAAATGAAGGTATACGACAGGATAAAGAAGGAAGATCTTGATCTCACCACAGAGCAGCTGATTGACCTGGTTGCCAACCATAACCGTCAGGTCGATCTGGTATTTGACCATGTCAGGACCGACGCCGATGGCTATCTCAAATGGGACGCTGAGAATTGGACTTCTGTTGACGGCAAACGCTTTATCCGCTGCTATTCTCTGGAAGGCAGGGTCCTTAATGACTCAACGGGACACAACAAATATGACCTGGCAGGTTATTTTACCCCCGAAGAAGCTAAAGAAGTCATTTTGGGTTAAAAATATTTTTAAAAAAAGCACCGCTTTGCGGTGCTTTTTTATCACGGTTTTCTACATATCCCTGAATATATGGGCTTTTCTAAGAGCGGGCCTCAACGAAACAGTCAGTGCCACCGAAACGCAGACGGCTATCAGTCCATTTATAAGGGATATGATGCCTTTTTGTATGGCGACGGCGTAAACGGTCGTCCAAACACCATTATTTATGAAATACTGTACGATGATGGTTTTGGAAATATAAAGTATTACATAGGTCACCGAACCGCATATGCCGCCGATAATAGTAAAAAGATTTTCCATTTTAATCCCCTTACCTCTGCCCGCACGGCACACAAGCCCCGCAACAAAGCCCATCATGAATTTGTTTATGAAAGTTATCCATGCCTCTGGTGCATATGCAGGGTCGATAAGGTCGTAAAGGGCAGAGCCTATACCGGCTGACAGACCGCCCGTCAAAGGCCCGAACAAAAGTCCGCCCAGGACACATATTACATTTCCCAAATGAAGCATCGTTTTGCCCAAAGCCGTCGGGATATCTATGTGAAGATATGTGCCGGCAAATACCATCGCCGACAGTATACCTATAATAGCGATATCCTTTGTCGTGAATTTCTTTTTATCCATGATTGCCACCTCTTTGTATTTTCGCCCCGTCAGCCGAAGCCCTACGGCGTAACCCTATTGTATTATTCAACTGACTATATTTAAATAGTCAGTTTATGTTTTTTTAATAATACCAAACAGAGGCAAAATTGGCTCTTTTATTTCTGCGTATCTCAGGCAAGTCTCCTTGATATGTACTGCTTCACGGACGCATAATTTTGAAAAAGTTCCTGAAGGCACACGAAATATGTATTTGACAAAAAACTTTGGACAAGCATTACGCATTAAATAGCCCAGAAAAAGCAAAAAGGGAGAGTATCTCCAAAACTTGAGGAAATACTCTCCCAAACTTCTATAAATTTATATCTCCATTATGCTCTCCTGCCTGCCGAACACATACTTCGGAGAGGATTTTACATGAATATCCTCCTCCAAAGCCATGCGGACAGACTGTCCGCCCCACTCGGGAAGCTCTCCCGTTATATTGAGTTCCAGAGCATATGAGGTGTTCATGCCCAAATGCAGTTCTCCCCTTGGATAAATATTGTCCTGACAGTCGTAACGCCCGATTATCGGCCCTGCACCATGGCCAAAGGTACCAAGGCCATGACAGTAAAGGCTGGGGCATATGCCCTCAGCTTTTGCCTTGCTGACTCCGTCCCGGAAAACGCTGTTGCCCGTTTTCCCCGCAAGATACCCTTCGCAGGAGATATCCTGAAACCGGTTCGCAGTTTTGAAAAGGCGCTTTATACCCTCTGGCGCACAGCTTTCCCCCTGCTTCAAAATATATCCCATCCACTGTTTATCGGTCAAAACGGGAATATATTTAAGATAAACGCCGATATCGCAGTGTATCAGATCCCCTTCCTCAACAATCCCTTCAAAGGAATAACTTTCGGTACCCTTGCGCTGGAGATTTACATCAGGCCCGAACCAGAAATCCATACCACAGCCGTTTATAACATCACGCATGAACCATTCAACATCCTCGGTGGTCGTCCTGCCCGGTGTTATGACGCCCCTGCTATAAGAGGCTTTTATGATATCCTCTGTCACCTCCACCAGGGCTTCCATAACCTTAAGCTCACCACATGTCATTGTCTCAAGCCATCTTGTGGAAAGCCTTTCACAGGGCTTCAAAAGGTTGCCAAGACCGTCAGGCATGTTTCTGAGTTCTTCATAAAGAGATGCCGAGAGGCCGTCACAAAATCCGCCATACTCACCCTTGATGTTAACCTCCACGGCCCTGGGGCCGTACTTTTTTATCATACGGGCCACCCCCTGTGCAAGGCTCTCATTGCCCTGCTTTATCGGGGTGTAATATTTCTTCATTATCCCCGAGGGTATGCCCCAGCTCAAACGGTCTATCCTGCCTGTTTCGCTGTCACGGCAAAACAATATGGCGCTGAGGCGCCTTGCCGTGCGCATATCGTATGTCAAAAGGGTCTTCATGACGGGGTCTTCGTTGTTTTCGTAGGCAGCAATAAGCCACATATCCGAGCCGCATTCTTCCATAAGCTCAGGCAGCAGACTTTCCAGGCGGTAAGAAAGCAGCTTTTCCGAAAGCTCCGCCTGAGCCCTCAGGGGCATAAGCCCCGCTTTTTCCAGCTTTTCGGTTATCTTTTTGACAGTCTGATCCTTCATGGTATGCCTCCTTTGAAATCAAGGCCGTGCCTTAATTTAAGGTTACCATATATTTCGTCACTTGAAAAGGGTCAGCTCTCCATCTGGGAAGCCATAAAACCGGCTGCCATTTTGGCCAGCTTAAGGTCGCACTCTCCGCCTTCCCTGCCGTTTTCCAAAAGCGCTATGCACCCGCACAGGTCGCCCTCGGCTATTATCGGCACCAAAAGCTCGGAGGCCGGACCTTCATCCCAAAGCTCCACCCTGCCCTTGTAAGCCCGGCGGTTTTCCATTATACTTTCGACCTTCTGGCTCAGCCTGCGGCCTTCGCACTTTATGCCAAAGCCTGCGACTGTGCTGTCCCTGTCGCATATGACACAGGGCCTGTCAGTCTCTTTCGAAAGAGCTTGGGCCATTTGTTCGGCCAGCATAACTATATCGCCCATAGGGGAGTATTTCTTAAAAATCACGCTTCCCGAAGAGTCGGTGAATATCTCCATAGGCTCGCCTTCTCTTATATGCATTGTGCGGCGTATCTCTTTTGGAATAACTATCCTTCCCAGATCATCCACGCGTCTTACTACGCCTGTCGCCTTCATATATCGGTCTCCTTTTCCTGTTGGTTGTTTTGTTATTATCTGCCGAGGCAGATAATTTATACCGATACCTGTTTTTGGAAAGACATCCATTTATTCCATTATCATATATTCAAAAGGGACATATTTGACAAGCCACACATCGTTTTCCGACCTGTAAAAACTTATGCCGTCCAGATACATCCTTTGAGAGTCTATGCGGTAGACTATGGGGCTGCCGTGACGCCTCCCCACCGAAATTGCCGTTTCCCTGTCACGCGACAGGTGGACATAAAGCCTGCCCCGGGGCAAAAGCCCTTTTTTTTCTATCGAGTCCACGTATTTTTCGGCCGTTCCGTGGTAAAGGATATCTGGGGGCCTTTCCTCCGAAAGCTCCACATCGACATGCACCGAATGCCCCTGGTTTGCCCTTACGCATTTTTTATCGGGGCTTATAGAATACCTTTGTTTTTTGTCCTCGGCAACGATCTTTTCCAAAAGGTCCCTGTCAATGTATTTTCCGCTTCTGTTTACCCCCTCGATAAGCCTGTCTATGTCAGCCCACCCGTGGCTGTCCAGCTCTATGCCTATGACCTCGGGATGATGCCTTAATATCATGCTTAAAAATCTGCTGAGTTTTGTGTTTTCTTCCCTCATATTTTCTCCTTTCCCCCGTTTTCTATTGCAAACAGGGCTTTTTATCACTTAAATTTTACATTCACATGCCTGGGCTATATATACTTTTTACCTTGCGGCAATATAATAACATCGAAAAAAATCACATGGAGGTACAAAATGAACTACGCTGTTGTTGACCTCGGTTCCAATACGGTCAGGCTGTCGGTGTATAAAGCTTTGGAAAACGGCTCTTTCAAACTGCTCCTGACCCAGAAAGAAACGGCGGGGCTGGTGGGATATATATCCGACGGCAGCATGTCAAAAGAAGGAATTTGCAAGATATGTTCTATCCTTTCGGGCTTTAAGGAAATCCTGGGGCTTTTCGGAATAAACGAAATGAATGTTTTTGCCACCGCCCCCCTGCGCAATATCAGCAATACCGATGAAGCCGTCGAAGCCGTAAACCGCAAGGCGTCTGTACATGTTGATGTGCTTTCCGGCAAGGAGGAGGCTGAGCTGGGATACTATGGCGCTGTTACAAAAGTGGATTTTTCCAACGGTGTCTTTTTCGATATCGGCGGAGGCAGCACCGAGACCCTAAGCGTCATGGGAGGCATACTGCACAAGGCCGGCAGCTTTCCCATTGGTTCGCTTAACCTTTTCGAGAAGTTTACATCGGGACTTTGGCCTACCGACCAGGAACTTTCCTCCATGACCGGATATCTTGAAAGTGCAATGGAAAAGGAGGATATACCCCTTTACTCTTCAAAGCGTATGTGCGGAATTGGCGGTACAGCCCGAGCTTTTCTTAAAATAGCTAACGCATACCTCCAAAAACCGCCCAAAAACAGGGTACTGACAATAGAGGACTTCGCCTGTGTAAGGGATATGCTTTATAAAAGGGATCAGACAGCCAAGAAGCTGATACTTCAAAAATGCCCCGACAGGGTTCACACCATTATCCCGGGGACCGTCATAATGTCGGCCCTTGTGTCAAGGCTCTGCCAAAATGAAATACTTATAAGCTCCAACGGAGTCAGGGAGGGCTATCTTTGCAAAAAACTGATGAGCAGAAATACGATCTGAGTTTTACCCAGAACAGGGAGCTCAGCTGGCTGAACTTCAACCAGCGCGTGCTGGAAGAAGCTGCCGACCCCTCAGTGCCCCTTTTGGAAAGGCTGCGGTTTATTTCTATATTTTCCAGCAATCTGGACGAGTTCTTTATGGTAAGGGTCGGCGGCCTTTTCAACCTGGACCTCATGTCCCCCGACGCCGTTGACAACAAAAGCGGCCTTACGGCAAAACAGCAGCTTTCCGCCGTATTCAAACGGGTAAAGCAGCTTGTGGAGATGCGTGATTCGGTGTATTCGGCCCTGCTTCCCAAGCTGCATGAAAATGGGGTTATCGAAGCTGATATAAGGCGCCTGGACAAGCAGACGGCGCATTTTATTTCAGACTATTGCCGCGATGTGATAAAACCTATCGTCTCACCTCAGATAATAGACATTTCCCATCCGTTCCCTCACCTGAAAAACAAGGCTCTTTATATAGCTGCCCTTCTTGCCAAGGGAGGACGGGAGCTTCTGGGGATAATCGACATTCCCGATTCTATCCCGCCGATTATCTTTCTTCCCGGAAACCCCAGGAAATTTGTAAGGACCGAAGAACTGCTCCTTAATATGGCCGAAAGCCTGTTTCCTCTGTATAAAATAAAGGAAAAAGCCGTAATATCGGTCACAAGGAACGCCGACATTGATTTCAATCGAAGCGAAGATTTTCCCGACTTCCGAAGCAAAATGAGCCAGCTTCTCAAAAAGAGAGAGAGGCTTTCCCCCGTGCGCCTGGAAATAAACGGGCGTGAAGGCAAAATATCCAGCCTTTTGACAGAAAGCCTCGGCATTTCCCGCGAACAGGCTTATTTCTGCAAATGCCCATTAAAGCTGGGATACTCATACATATTGGATGGGTATGAGCCGTCCCTGTATAACCCGCCCAGGGCCCCCCTTTACCCCGAGTACCTTGACCCTTCCAAATCGATGATAAAGCAGATACGGGAAAAAGACCGCCTGCTCTTCTATCCCTATGACTCCATGCAGCCCTTTCAGGACCTGCTTAAAGAGGCGGCGTCCGACCCCCAGGTAGTCTCAATAAAAATCACCATATACCGCCTTGCCAAAAACTCGGTCCTGATACGCCATTTGTGCGAGGCTGCCGAAAACGGCAAAGAGGTCACCGTTTTGATGGAGCTCAGGGCCAGGTTCGACGAAAAGCACAATATCGAATGGGCCAAGGTCCTGGAGGAAGCCGGCTGCCGCATACTGTACGGCCCTGAGGACCTGAAATGCCATGCCAAGATATGCCTTATCACCCTAAACGGCAAAAGCGGGGTGTCTTATATCACCCAAATAGGCACCGGCAATTACAACGAAAAAACCTCGGCCCTTTATACCGATTTCAGCCTCCTGACTGCTTCAGAGGAGATAGGCAGGGATTCAGCTGACTTTTTCCGGAATATGCTGACAGGCAATTTTTATTCGGGCTACAACTGCCTGCTTGCCGCCCCAGGCAGCATGAGAGATACCCTTTTAAAGCTGATGGACGACGAAATAAAAAAGGGGCCCTCGGGGCGCATAATAATTAAAATCAATTCCCTGACCGAAAGGTGCCTGATAGACAAGCTGTCGGAAGCTTCCTGCGCCGGGGTCAGGGTTGACCTTATCGTCAGGGGCATATGCTGCCTCCTTCCCGGCGTAGAGGGCAAGACGGAAAATATAAGGGTCACAGGCATTGTCGGCAGATACCTTGAACACTCCAGGGTCTATTGCTTCGGCAGCGGCAAAGACCAAAAGCTTTATATAGCCTCGGCCGATTGGATGACAAGGAACCAGCGCCGCAGGATAGAGATAGCCTGTCCCATATACGACCCAGACATAAAAAAATGGCTGGGGCAATATCTTGAGATACTGCTGTCCGATACCGAAAAGGCAAGGCTGCTGACGCCTATGGGCACCTATGTCAAAAAGGCGCCGGGAAAAACCCCTCCCTTTAATTCCCAGGAATACTTTTTCCGTCACAGGCCGCTTTTTTATGCCATGCAGAACAAAAAAGCAAAAGGCATTTTATCCAAGCTGCGCGGAAAAATCTTTAAAAAACAGTAACGACACGCCTCTTTATTCTTCACCTCCGGCAGCCTTTTCCAAAGCTTCTCCGACCAGGCGGTAAACGGTCCAGCCATTCATCGGCAAAGCGCCGAGAGAAAGATAAAAGTCTATGCTGCTCTTGTTCCAATCAAGGCAGCTCCACTCAAACCTGCCGCAGCCCTCATGTTTGGCAACAGCCGCCAGATATCTGATAAGGCCCGTTCCTATTCCCATCCCCCTGTACTGAGGGAGTACGAAAAGGTCCTCGAGATATATCCCAGCTTTTCCCAAAAAGGTGGAAAAGTTGTGGAAATAAAGGGCAAAGCCCACCTCTTTTCCATCCATAACGGCAAAAATCACCTTGGCCGAGCCCTTGTCAAAAAGCCATTCTTCCAAAAGTTTTTCGTCTGCCGACACCTCCGAGCTCATTTTCTCGTATTCGGCCAGCGCCTTTATAAAATCAAGTATCAGAGGGCAGTCACGCCTTTCGGCCGCCCTGAATATCAGTCCTTCCATATCTTCTCCTCCTTTATAACCATATAAAACAAAGCCGGCCCGAAGGCCGGCTTTTTAAATGTTCGATTAATAGGATATGCCGAAAACAACCATGTGCTTTGCGGGCTTGCCGCACACGGGGCAGACATCGGAAATATGTTCCTGCTCGAAGGGGATGCACCTGGAGGGCATGCCCGTCTGCTCCTTGATTATGTTCTCGCACTCCTCATCGCCGCACCACATGGCCTTGACAAACCTGGCCTTGCCCTCGATGGCGGCCTTCATCTCCTCAAGGCTGTGGGCTTCGACTATGTTGTTTTCAAGGTTGTCCTTTGCCTTTTTGTAAATGGCCTTGCCAAACTCGCAAAGCATTTCGGGTATGGCTGTTTCAAGGCTGTCCAGCGCGCAGACCGTCTTTTCACGGTTATCCCTGCGTACCAGGACGCAGCTGCCGTTTTCAATGTCCCTGGGGCCTATTTCCAGCCTGATGGGCACGCCCTTCATCTCGTATTCGGCGTACTTCCAGCCGGGCGTCTGCTCGGAAGCATCCAGCTTGGCCCTTATGCCTGCGGCCTTAAGACGCTTTTCCAGCTCGGCGGCCTTTTCCAACACGCCGCCCTTATGCATGGCAACAGGCACTATGACCACCTGTATCGGCGCAATGGCGGGAGGCAGCACCAGGCCCGAATTATCGCCGTGGGTCATTATAATGCCGCCTATGAGCCTTGTGGAAATACCCCAGGAGGTCTGATGGGGATAGCAGAGCTTATTATTTCTGTCGGCAAACTGAATACTGAAAGCCTTTGCAAAACCGTCGCCGAAATAATGGGAAGTGCCGCTCTGAAGCGCCTTGCCGTCATGCATCATAGCCTCGACGGTATATGTTTCCTCGGCGCCGGCAAACTTCTCCTTGTCGGTCTTGCGGCCCTTGATGACGGGCATGCAAAGGTATTCGGTCAGAAGCTTTTCGTAAAGGTCAAGAATATCCAGGGTCTCTTTCCTTGCCTCGGCCTCGGTCTCATGTATTGTATGGCCCTCCTGCCACCAGAACTCCCTTGTGCGCAGGAAGGGACGTGTGGTTTTTTCCCACCTGACAACACTGCACCACTGATTGTAAAGCTTGGGCAGGTCGCGATAAGAATGTACTATATGCGCATAATGCTCGCAGAAAAGGGTCTCAGAGGTGGGGCGCACGCAAAGGCGCTCCTCCAGCTTTTCATTGCCGCCGTAAGTGACCCAGGCTACCTCAGGCGCAAAACCCTCGACATGGTCCTTTTCCTTCTGAAGAAGGGATTCGGGAATGAATATGGGCATGGCCACATTCTCGTGCCCCGTTTCCTTTATCATACCGTCAAAGATATGCTGTATGTTCTCCCAGATGGCATAAGCATAGGGACGAACGACTATACAGCCTTTCATGCTGGAATAATCGGCCAGCTCGGCCTTTTTGACTATATCGGTGTACCACTGCGCGAAATCATCTTCCATCGAAGTGATCTGCGTTACCAGCTTTTTGTCGTCAGCCATAACAGTTTACCTCTCCTGAAATTATTAAATGTCAAAATAGGCGGCATATCTCATGCCGCCTATCGGTTTACCCAAATTAAAATACCGCCAGAACAAATGTCAGCACAAGAAATACGCCGGCAGAACCTATTGTGGCCTTCTCCAGCTTTGCATCCATCGAACGGGCTCTGTTCTTGCCGAAAAAGGTCTCGGCAGCACCGCCTATTTCACCCAAACCCTGGTTCTTGCCCGACTGTAAAAGCACCGAGGCAATAAGGACGAGACATACGGCAACCTGTATTACCGTCAATACCATTCTGATTGTTTCGCTCATTTTATAGACCCTCCGAATTATATAAAACAAAATACACACAAAATCAGCATTATATAGTTTAACACACCCCGGAGTTTTTGGCAAGTTTTATTTTGAAACCCTTTTTAAAAAGCGCGGCGGGATACCCCGCCGCGCACATAAAACAAGACTCTTGCCTTACTTTACATACTTTTCAAACCACTGGCAGATTTCGGTCAGCCTGGTTATCCTGTTTTCAGGCTTGCCGCTTCTCGAAAGCTCGTGGTTCTCGCCGTGGAACAGAACGACCTTGGAGTCCACGCCGTTCATCTTAAGGGCCGAGAACATCTGCAAAGCGTCGCTCATCCAGCAGCGGTAATCCTCGTCCGACTGAATGAACAGCGTCGGCGTCTTGGCAAGATGGCCGTTTTTCAGCGGGGAAGTATCCCAGACTGTCTCAAAGTCATGCCAAGGATCGGTATCGAGCTGGGCCATATTGTGGTTGAAGCCGATATCGGTGCAGAGGGATTTTGTAAGATAGTTGGAGATGGAACGCTGGGAAGCCGCAGCCGCAAAGCGGTCGGTATGGCCTATCATCCAATTGCACATGAACCCGCCGTAAGAGCCGCCGCATATGCCTATGCGCTTTTCGTCAAGGTCAGGATACCTCTTGATAACCTCATCGGTGAAATCCATGAAGTCATTGAAGTCCTCCTTGCCCAGCTTGCCGGTAATGGCGGCAAAATCCGAGCCTCTGCCGTCAGAGCCGCGGGGATTGGTAAAGAATACAAAGTAACCCATGTTGGCCAAGATCTGCATTTCGTGGTGGAATACGCCGCCGAAAATACCCTTGGGGCCGCCGTGCATTTCCAGAATGCCGGGATACTTCTTGCCGGACTTATAGCCCAGAGGCTTTATGACATATCCGTCCAGCTCGACGCCGTCACGGTCTTTGAAGGTGAAATACTCGTGAGGCAGTACCGAATGGGTGTCCATGTACTCCTTGTTGAAGGTGGTAAGGCGCTTTTCCTCGCCGGTTGCAAGGTCAAGGCTGTAAATCTCGATAAGGTCAAGCCCGCGCATGGCGGCCATAAGGACCTTTCCGCCGTATATGTCAAAGCAGTTTATCGAGCCTTCGGTATCGCAGACCGTCTCGCAGGCTCCCGTTTCGTCCATGGCAACAAGGTGGGAATTGCCCCAGACGGCCCTGGTCATATAAAGCTTGCCCTCATAGAACTTCTTGACGGCCCCGCCGCCCAGGTTGCAGTCGGTGCCGACTGCGCCGCCGACTTCGGCGTCGCAATAGGGCAGCATTGCGTATTCGCCGCTTGCTATATCAAGCTTGCAGTAATAGGGGTTCTGGCCGCTGAACTCCATGGGGTTAAGGGTAAAGAAGGCCTTGTCATTGCCCATGAAAATGGGAGAACCGACGCCGTACTTATCCTGCTTGACAATCGTCTTTGTCCTGCCGGAGGCCACATCGTAAAGGAACAAAGCCCCTTCCCTTGTGGAAACATCGGTATATGTCGTGCCGCAGAAAAGGATCTTTTTCTTATCAGGCGAAACAGCCGCAGCCGACACATTGGTGTACTGCTTGGAAATCTGCTTATACTTGCCGGTGGCAGTATCGAAAATCACCAGGGAGTTGCGGAGCTTATTGCGTATACCCTGGCCGTTGAACCAGAAATAGATCTCGTCAAAGACATAAAGATCCCTGCCGTCCATAGCCTCGTCGTCGGCCTTTTCCTCTTTTCCCTCGCAATGCTTGACGATATTGAGAAGGAACTTGCCGCAGCTTAAAGGCTCGGCCGAAACGGCCTTTTCGGGAATCGAGAAGAAGGGCTCGGCCTCGCCGCCCGTCAGGCTCAGCTTAAAGTAATCGGTCTTAACGCCCTTGCCCTTTCCGCCGCGGGGAGAGGTGAACATAATGGTCTCGTTGTCAAGCCACTTGGCCGACCTTTCCTCACCGCCGAATGTCAAAGGCTTTGTCTCGCCGCTTTCGGTGTCAAGCAGCCAGATATAGGACTTATAGCCGTTTTTCTCCTTGCAGGCATTCTGCTTTATAAACAAAGCGTGCTTGCCGTCGGGAGCATAGCTCACATCCGAAAGGAAGTTGAACTCGTATATATCCTCATATGCTACCTTTTTCATATGTATCTCCTATCACTTAAGGTATTTTTCAAACCAGCCTGCTATCTCATCCAGCCTGGTTATCCTGTTATGGGGCCTGCCGCTTCTCGAAAGCTCGTGGTTCTCGCCGTGGAACAAAACGACCTTTGCGTCAGTGCCGTTCATCTTAAGGGCTGAGAACATCTGCAAAGCGCCGCTCATCCAGCAGCGGTAATCCTCGTCCGACTGAATAAACAGCGTCGGGGTCTTGGCGTTGTGGGCGTATTTCAAAGGCGAGGTCTCCCAGACCGTCTCAAAATCCTCCCACGGGTCGGCGCCCACCTGCTGAAGGTCATATGTCGTGCCGATATCGGTGACCGTCAGCTTGCAGACATAATTGGAAATGGAGCGCTGAGACGCCGCCGCGGCAAAGCGGTCGGTATGGCCTATCATCCAATTGCACATAAAGCCGCCGTAAGAGCCGCCGCAAATGCCTATGCGCTTTTCGTCCAGCTCGGGATATTTCTCTATGACCTTGTCGGTAAATTCCATCAGGTCGTCATAATCCTTGGTGCCCAAAAAGCGGGTGCTGTAAGCAAACTTTTCTCCCCTGCCGTCAGAACCGCGGGGATTGGTGTAAAACACGAAAAAGCCCTTATTGGCCAGAACCTGCATCTCGTGATGGAACACGCCGCCGAAAATGGTCTTGGGACCGCCGTGTATCTCCAGAACGCCGGGATACTTCTTGCCCTTTTTAAAGCCCCTGGGCTTTATGACAAAACCCTCCAGCTCCACTCCGTCGCTGTTTTTAAAGACGAAATATTCGGGATGTATGACCTCGTTTTCGGCCATATAACCTGCGTTGAAGCCGGTAAGCTTTTTCTCTTTGCCCGTTGCTATGTCAAGGGAATAGACCTCGCAGAGGGACATATCCCTCATGGCTATCATATAAACGGTGCCGCTAATTATATCAAAGCAGTTTATCGAGCCGACTTTCTTAGAAACAGCCCTGTCCTCATGCGCCCCTTCCATATCCATGGCGCAAAGGCTGCCGCTGCTGCCAACAGCCCTGGTCATATACATCTTACCGTCATAGAACTTCTTGACGATTCCGCCGCCCAGGTTGCTGTCGCTCCCCGCAGCGCCGCCGACTTCGGCGTCGACAAAGGGTAGCTCTTCCTTCTCGCCGCTTTCTATGTCAAACAGGAAATAACGGGAGTTCTTGCCCGAATACTCGCCGTCGTTTATGGCGGCAAATATCTTCCCGCCGGCAAAGGCTATGGCCCCTACCGAGTTCTGCCCGGGGGCGTAAAGGGTCTTTGTCTCACCCTTTTCGATATCATAAAGGAAAAGCCCGCTTTTGGTGCTGACCTTGTCTTTGTACTCGACGCCCGTATAGGCAACATAACGCCGGCAGGGGGATAAAGCATAAGCCGAGGTATTGAAATACTGAGGCGTCAGTGTCTCAGCCTTGCCGTCCTTATCAAACATGGCAAGGGAATTTCTCAGCTTGTTGCGGATTCCCTGGCCGTTGAACCAGAAATAGACCTCGTCAAAAACATAAAGGTCCCTGCCGTCCATGGCCTCGTCATCGGCCTTTTCCTCTTTGCCTTCGCTGTGCTTTGTCAGTATGCCCACGAACCTGCCGTCCGAAAGGGCGTCAAGCGAAATGACCTTTTCGTTTATTTCCACCAGCTTTTCGGCCTCTCCGCCCTTTATGGACAAAGTGTACCAGCAGGAGGACCCGGGCTTTTGGCCCGAGCTCCTGCGGAAATAAATGGTTTCGCTGTCAAGCCATTTGGCGGCGCTGTCGAGGCCGCCAAATGTCATCTGGCTGCACTTTTCGGTTTCGGTATCCATGAGCCATATGAAAGAGTCATACCCGTTCTTCTTTTCATTGGCCCTGTGCTGCATGAACACAAGGTGCCTGCCGTCGGGGGAAACCGAAAGGTCGGAAAGGAAATTAAAGCTGTAAAGGTCGGTGCTTTTTATCTTTCTCATAACTTATTTCTTAAGATGGCTGTCCATCCAGGAGGTGATCTCCTCCAGGCGGCGGATACGGCTGCGTGGCCTGCCGCTTCTTGACAGCTCGTGGTTTTCGCCCTTGAACAGGCAGAGCCTCGACTCGACGCCGTGCATCTTGAGGGCGGTGAACATGCTCAGGCCCTCGACCATCCAGCAGCGATAGTCCTGATCGGAGTGGATAAAGAGGGTCGGGGTCTTGACCTTGTCGGCATACTTAAGGGGAGAATGCCACCACAGCTTCTCATAATCCTCCCTCGTGGTGGTGCCCATCTGGTTGGGAGTAAAGAAGAAGCCGATGTCGGTAGTATGCTCAAACGCGATCCAATTGGCGATGGAACGCTGGGAAGCCGCAGCCGCAAAGCGATCGGTATGGCCGATAATCCAGTTGGTCATGAAGCCGCCGTAAGAGCCGCCGGTGACACCCAGGCGCTTTTCGTCGACATCGGGATACTTCTTGAGCATCTCGTCCATGAACTCCATAAGGTTCTCATATTCGACCGTGCCGTACTTGCCGGTTATGTAGCCGAACTCGTTGCCCCTGCCGTCAGAGCCGCGGGGATTGGCAAAGAATACGAAATACCCGGCGTTGGCCCATACCTGCATCTCATGGAAATATACATTGCCGAAGGCCGTGCGGGGGCCGCCGTGGATATTGATGATGGCGGGGTATTTCTTGCCGGGGATATAGCCGACAGGCTTCATGGCCCAGCCATGGATCTCAAAGCCGTCGGAAGCCGTAAAGACATGCATCTCGGGTGTTACGACATCATGGGTAGCCGTAAACTCGTCGTTGAAGTGGGTCAGCTGATTGCCGCCGGCGCAGTAAAGCTCGCCCAGCTTATTACCGAACAGACCGGCAAAGATGACCTTGTCGCCGTAAACATCGAAGTTGTCGACCGAGCCTTCCTCGGCGTAAACATCCGAAATTTCACCTGTCTTAAGATCAATGGCGCGCAGATAGCCGCTGTCGCCGACCGTTGTTACAAAGTAAGCCTTGTCGCCGCTGACCTTGAAGCCCCTGCCTCCGCCGATACGGCTGTCACTGCCTACCGAGGAAGCACCGATCGAAGCTTCGTAGTCGGCCAGCTTTGTGAACTTCTTGCTCTTTATGTCGACGGTGTAGAAATCGCAGTACTGCTCGCTGCCATACTGCTTGCCGTCGGTGGCGGCAACTATAAGGGTATTTTCGTCGATCACAGCGGCAACGCCCGTCTTCATCTTGTCGGGCTTAAGGACGCATGTCGTGCGCTTCTTGGCGACATCGTAGACATAAATGCCGGCCTTTGTATACCTCAGGCCCTCGAACTCGCCGCCCTTGTAAACTATCTTGCCGAAGCCGTAAGAGGCCATATCGACGTCAAACAGGTTGCCCGTGACGGCATCCAGCTTGCCGTTTGTGCTGTTATAGACATAAAGCCTTGTGCGCTTGCCGCTGATTATGCCCCTGCCGTTGCCCCAGAAGGGAAGCTCTTCAAATACGTCATATGCAGGCTTGACGTAATTCTGCAAAGCCTTTTCCTTTTCGCTGTCGCTCAGGCCCTCAAGCTGGGGATAATTATTGTCGTAAACCGATGTCAGCATATAAAGTCCGCCGCCGATATTAGTAAGGCCGTTGGTACGGACAGGCAGTTTAAAGGCCAGCTGGGCCTCGCCGCCTTCAGGAGAAATACGGTAAAAAGCCGTTACATTCTCGCCCTTTTCAAGGCTCTTTTTGACCTCAGGGCATCTGGCTGCGGGGAAAAGGATATCTCCATCATCAGTCCAGCAATAGGACTTGCCGTCGCCGCCGCTTGTCAGCCTGCGGACTTCTCCGCTTTCTGTCTCAAGAAGATATATGTCGCCCTTATAGCCGTTCGTAGCCTTGCAGGCATGCTGAACGACAAAGGCGACATACTTCCCATCGGGCGAAAAGCCGGGGTTGCTTACGAACTTATACTGCAGAAAACTGTCTACCTCGATCTTTTTCATAATGTTCTCCTTATCGTAAATTAATATTTTCCTAATATTAATTTTCCTCTAATTTGTACATTTTGTCAACAGAAAATTTAATCCGGCAGCCGGTCAAAGCGCACAAAAGCCCCTCTTCACTTTTGTCTATAATTCCAAAAGGCTTAGAAGGGCGGCAGCTGCTGGGGTAGACTTTTCCCGCAATGTGAATATCCCGATACTCCTTTTGGGAAACGGGTCGGCATCGATTATCTCGACCTTGCCGCTTTCCAGCGGTTTTTTTGAAAACTCCCTGACGGCGCAGGCTATTCCAAGATTTGCCGAGGCAAAATCTATCAGCAGGTCATGAGACCCCAGCTCTATCTCCGGATTTATGACTATGCCCTTTTCGGCAAAGCAGCTGTCAATAAACCGCCTTGTGCTCGATTTGCGCTCAAGGAGTATAAGAGGATGTGATGAAAGCTCCTGCCATGTCACATGCCTTCCTCTGAACTTTTTCGCATACTCTCTGCCGGCGACAAAACAGTCCCTTATCGGTATTTCACCGACGATGAATACCCCTTCCATGACTATGGGCATATTTACCAGGGCCAGGTCGACCCTGCCGCTTTTCAAAAGTTCTATGGCCTCGCTGCTGACGCCGTTTAATATCCTTATGGCAACTCCCGGGTGCATTCGGCTAAACCTTTCCAAGGCCGGGAGCAAAAGATGCCTGGCTATCGTGTCGCCCACGCCTATCCGCAGCTCGCCGCCTTCCAGGTCCCTTATTTTCCCCAGCTGGCTGCCGGCCTGGTCCAGAAGGCTCAAAGCCTCGGTTACATATTTCAAAAGCATCTCACCCTCCTGGGTCAGCTCGACGCCCCTCCTGCCGCGGTTAAAAAGCCTGACGCCCAAAGACCCCTCCAAACTCTTAACGGCCTGGCTGACGGCGCTCTGGGTCAGGAACAGCTCCTCGGCCGCTCCGGTAAAGCTGCCGCAGGTGGCCACGGCATAAAATATCTTGTAGTGGTCCAGCTTGATATCCATATTATCTTAACTTATGCCTCCCATTAAAATTATTAATTTTACTAATGTATCTGATTGTAGTATACTGTCCTTGCGGTTAAAAATCAAACATTTTTGACATTTAACCCACTCTCCTTCAATAATATAAGAAAAGCGCCTTTTACGGGAGGGCGCTTTTCTTATTGCTTTTTTTAAAAAAGGGGCTTAATATAGGTAAGTAGCAAAGCTTTAAAATGCCAAAAATGTCTAAAGGAGGCTTCCGTCATGCTTGCAACCGTCTTTCTGGGCGCCGTGTCGGCCGTAAGCTCTTTTTTGCAATCGGTAACGGGCTTTGGGTTTGGCATAGTGATGATGGCCGTCATGCCGCTCTTTTTAGAGTATCATTCGGCTCTGGCAATATCGACGACCCTTTCGATGACTCTTAACATAGTGATTCTCCTGAAATGCTGGAGGGATATAGATTTAAAGCAGCTATGGCTGCCGGTATTGTTCTGCCTGTGCGGTTCGACTTTCGGCACATTTCTGATGGCTTCCAGCCCTTCCCCCATATATAAAAGGATATTGGGCGTATTTCTAATCCTTCTGGCCATTTGGCTTTATTTTTTCAGCGACAGAGTCAGGATCAAGCCCACCGTTTTAAGTGCCGGGCTGGCCGGTATTGTATCGGGCACCTGCGGCGGGCTTTTCTCTGTAAACGGGCCCCCGATGGTTTTGTACTTTGTATCGGTCATCGAGGACAAGCGCACATACATGGCGACGATACAGTGCTATTTTATGATCAACAACATGTACCTTTTGGCCATAAGGTATTTTTCGAACCTTATACCCTCGGGCATCGCCGTATCGGTGCTGTGGGGCCTTGCGGGGCTGATACTCGGCAGCTTTTTGGGCGGCAGGGTCTTTAACAGCATGGACACCAAAAAGCTCAAAGGCTTCATTTACATATTCATGGCCATGTCTGGTGCTTGGATAGCAATTACGGGCTGACTTAAAAATAATAAAGGCGGGCTTATGCCCGCCTTTTTAATTACCCCGCAAAAAGGCAGCCCTTCGGCTGCCTTTTTGCATTACTGTTTGCTGAAGCTGTCCTTGCCAACTCCGCACAGGGGGCAGACAAAATCTTCAGGCAGATCTTCCCACTTGGTGCCGGGGGCTATTCCGTTATCAGGATCACCCAGCTCCTCGTCGTAAACATATCCGCAGACATCACATACATACTTTGCCATTTTTACTTCTCCTTTCTTCCGTCAACGCCGGAATACTGTCCTTTATATTATTCCGCAAGCTGCGCAGCAATATTATCTGCCAGCTCTTCAAGCTGAGACTTGACGCTATCATCGGGTGAAGACTTTATTGTTATCTCAGGCCCTACTATCTCCATATCCTTCATGCCCTCCAGGGCTTCTTTCATTATCTTACCCGAAACGGGAGCCCAAGTGCCGTTCTGTATCAGCGAAACCTTCCTGCCTTTAAGGCCATGGCTCTTCAGATCAGACAGAAGCGTTTCCATGGGTGTAAATATACCGTTATTATAGGTAGAAGCAGCCAACACGATATGACTGCACCTGAAGGCCTCGGCCAAAACCACGGAAACATGGGTCCTGGAAAGATCATAAAGCCGGATATCCTTAACTCCTCTTTCGCCCAGCAGGAACGCCAGACGCTCACATGCCCTTTCGGTATTGCCGTAAATCGATGCACAGGCAATAACCACTGCCTTATCCTCGGGAGTATAGCTGCTCCATTTGACATACTTGTCAATGAACATTCCGATATTTTCCCTCCACACGGGGCCGTGCAGAGGACATACCATGCCAATGTCCAGAGCCGATGCCTTTTTCAGCAAGGCTGAGACCTGAACACCGTATTTCCCGACTATATTTGTATAGTAGATCCTGGCGCTGTCCATGTCAAACGGCACTTCATCGGCAAAAATATTTCCGTCAAGAGTCCCGAATGTGCCGAAAGCGTCAGCCGAGAACAAACTTCCGGATGTTTCGTCATAGGTCACCATAGCCTCGGGCCAATGAACCATAGGCGCCATGTAAAACTTCAGCGTATGCCTGCCGCAGCAAATAGAATCCCCCTCGTTGACAGCGGTGAACCTGTCTTTTACGCAGGCACCGAAAAACTGCCCCGCCATCGTGGCCGTCTTGGTATTTCCAATAACGCACGCTCCGGGATATTTTTCCAAAAGCCTTCCCAGCATGGCGCAATGGTCTGGCTCCATATGATTGACGATGACATAATCAAGCCTTCCGCCGTGAAGCAGACTGTCGAGATTGTCAAAAAACTCGTTGCCCAGAGCCGCATCTACGGTGTCAAGCAGAACCTTTTTCTCGTCATCAATAAAATAAGCATTACACGAATAACCACTTACGGGATAAATGTTCTCAAAAAGAGGCTGCCTTCGCTCATTTACCCCTACCCAATAGATATCTTCCGATATCTTTTTTACACATTCCATATGATTTTCCTTTCCTGAAAGCTCAAAGCAACCTATCGCCTATTGCCTTTACCTTCTCGATTATCTCCCTGACTGATATTCCTGGAGAAACCTTCTGCCTTTCAGCAATAGGATAACCTTCTATCTCTATGGAGGTTTCATCCTGCAGGTTTCCGGGCATTTTATCCTGATGGTCAATAATATCTTCTTCTCGGGGTTTTTCCCTTTTTTCGGCATCTGTTATAGCCTGGGCAAGACTTGAAAGCTCTGCTGAGATCTCGATTATCCTGGCTTTAAAAAGCTCGAACAGCTCCGAAGCGCTGTGCATCTTTTCCTGAAAGACGCTGCCCGATCCGGCATTTTGTTCTTCCCTATGCCTTTCAAGGCTTTCATTAACTTCCAGCAGCCTGAGGTTGTGCTTTTTAAGACTTCGGTTTTCTTCTTCCATCTCTTCAAGACGCTGCTTTAAAACCTCTGCTTCAGCGGCAAGACGGTCACGGTCATCCTGAATGCTTTCAAGCTGTCCGACCGAAAGTTTAAGCTGCCTGTCCAGATCCTGTGCCTTGAGATCCATTTCGTCCAGGCTGGCCTCCAGCCCGCCTTTTTCCGCCAGAAGCGTATTACGCGCCTCCTCCAGCTCGGAAACATGCCTTTCCAGCTCGCAAATGCGGCCTGCTTCCTTTTCCAGGCGGCTGTTTTCCTGTTCCAAAGCACCTATTGCGTCATTTTTTTCTTTCGCCAAGCGCTCAATATATTCGATTACATCCTTCTTGTTGAAGCCCATCGCTGCACTTCTGAACTGTTTTGACATCAAATCACCTCAAAGGGGGTTACATGCTGCTTGCTACATAATTATTGATCTGTTCGGCCGTCCGTATTCCAACAACCTTCGGCCCCGGTTCACCGTTTTTGAACATGATATATGCCGGTACCGCCGCCACCGAATACTTGTCCATAATAAACGGTTCTTCATCCGGGTCTATCACATATACGGGCACTGTTCCATACCAGAGATGGGTAACTTCTACAATTGTATCCTCCATCTCACGCGAAGGCTCCGACCACGGTGCCATAAAGCATATAAGGCAGGTTTTTTTATTTTCGATTACCTCTTTTTGAAACAACTCTCTGTCCATAGGCTGCGGTTTGTGCCTGTCCATTCGCTCATCTCCAATTATCAAATGGTTACGCAGTAACCACCTTAATCCCGCAACATAATTATATTATATCAGCAGTTTTTCGGTTTACAAGCATTAAATGTCGTGATATAATAATTTTCGCGGTCAGGCAGCTGTCGGCATGATACCGGAGCTGTTTTGTCCCGTTTTTGCTGCCGGTATGCGCCCGTAGCTCAGCTGGATAGAGCGTCAGACTCCGACTCTGAAGGCCGTGCGTTCGAATCGCATCGGGCGTACCATTTCGCCGTATTCCATATGGAATACGGCGTTTTTTTCAGACCGTTTTTCTGTACATGTCTTGTATTATACTTAAATTAAAGATATGGGAAAATGTACTTGAATGGAGGCCTCTCATGAAGAAAAAGGAATATCAGAAATTAATCAGAGTCAGCAAATCAAAATACATAGACCAATGGATAAAGCGTGGATATATGCCAGGGGTAGTTTTAACCCCTGACGGTGACGCCGAAATACCGGAGGATATGCCCAGACCATACAAAAGTAATGGCAAAACAAAAAAAATTTCAAAACTTGCAGAAGAAATAATCAAAGCTGCAGATATGCAGCAGTCGGTTTATCCGCAAATGTTTCCTATGATAAGAGAGGATACCTTTAAAAGAACTGTACTCCACCTTATTGACTGCCATATCATTCTGCCATGCAGATCATCCACCGGAGCACCCTTTTTTGAACTTCTTCCCTATTGGAAAAACTTTGGACGTCAGGAACAGTCAGGCATTATCCAGGCAATTTCCGACGGTGTTGGGGCCGCATCAGGTTCTTTTCAGATAATTCAGTCGATAATACTACTTATTCCTACCCTTGCCGATTTTTTTACCGGTTTTTTGTCCAAAGTATAATATCACTGAAGCACATCTCTATAAATAAATTTCTCCGTTTAAAATGTAAAAACGCGGACAGAATCTGTCCGCGTTTTTATTGTTAGTCCTTTTTTACTCCGCCAGGAAACATGCAACAAAGTGATTTTTCTCAATCTCTTTGAGCTGAGGCTCTTCCGAACGGCACCTGTCTGTGGCATAAGCACACCTGTTAGCGAAACGGCAGACAGGCTGAGGATTGATAGGCGAGGTAATTTCGCCCTTAAGGATGATACGCTCCCTCTTGGGTCCGCCAACCTTAGGAATAGGAATGGCAGAAAGCAAGGCCTGAGTATAGGGATGTACAGGATTGGCAAAGAGGGTCTCAGAAGGAGCCTTCTCAATAAGCCTGCCCAGATACATGACTGCAATATCATCAGAGAAATGGTTAACGACCGACAGGTCGTGGGTAATAAACATATAGGTCAGACCGCGCTGCTCCTGAATCTCGTTCATCAGGTTCAGGATCTGGGCCTGAATGGAAACATCCAGGGCCGAAACAGGCTCGTCACAGACAATAAACTTGGGGTCAAGGGCCAAGGCGCGGGCAATACCAATACGCTGCCTGCGGCCACCATCCAGCTCATGGGGATATGTATTGACAAATCTTTCGGCCAGGCCAACTGTCTCCATGATCTCCAGAACCTTCTGCATCCTTTCCTGATTGTCATCGATGATGTGATGCAGCTTAAGAGGCTCTGCTATGGTCTGGCTGATCGTCTTTCTGGGGTTAAGGGAAGAGAAAGGATCCTGGAAAATTATCTGCATCTCTTTACGCTTATGACGCAGGGCAGCTTTATCCAGAGCGGCGACATCTTCACCCTCAAAAAGAACCTGGCCTCCTGTGGGCTCAAGCAACCTCAGAATGGCACGACCGGTAGTCGACTTGCCGCAGCCCGACTCGCCGACGACACCCAGCGTCTTGCCTCTGTCGATTGTAAATGTAACATCATCAACGGCATGAAGCAGTCCCCTCTTTGTAGGGAAGTACTTCTTTAAGCCTTTTACATCAAGTAATACTTCACTCATTTACCAATTAACCCCCCAACTTTCACGTTGTTCTCATCATACAGATGACACTCGACATAATGCTCGTCGTTCCTGTATACCTTCTTGGGCTTGACTGTCTTGCATATCTCCATGGCGTAATCGCACCTGGGATAGAATGTGCAGCCCTCGGGCAGATTGGTGGGGTCAGGCATAAGGCCCTTGATGGGCTTAAGCTTCTCCGACCTGTTGTCCAGATTGGGCAGCGAACGGAAAAGACCCTCAGTATAAGGATGCCTCGTATTATTAAAAACATCATCCAACGAACCATGCTCAACTACACGGCCGCCATAAATAACCGAAACGGTATCGCATATTTCAGCAACGATACCCAAGTCATGGGTGATCATAAGCATCGAGGTGTTATATTTGACCTTAAGTTCTTTCATCATTTCAAGAACCTGAGCCTGAATAGTAACATCCAGAGCCGTCGTAGGCTCGTCGGCAATCAAAAGCGAAGGGCTGCAGGCCAAAGCAATGGCTATAACAACACGCTGCTTCATGCCGCCGGAGAACTGATGGGGATATTCGGTTCCGCGCTCGCCGGGGATACCGACCATTTCCAGCATTTCCTTGGCCTTTTCAATAGCACCCTTATGATTGACATCCTCATGAAGCTCGATAACCTCGGCAATCTGCTCCTCAACCGTCATAACGGGGTTAAGGGAGGTCATGGGGTCCTGGAATATCATCGACACGGCCTTGCCGCGAAGGGCCTGCATCTCATGCTCGGTCTTGGAGAAAATATCCTCGCCGTTGAGCTTTATGCTGCCGCCGACTATGACCCCCGGAGGGCTGGGAACCAGCCTGAGGATCGCAAGACCGGTGGTTGTTTTGCCGGCACCCGTCTCACCGACCAGGCCCAGCGTCTTTCCTTCTTCGATCTTGAGATCAAGACCGTTAAGGGCTTTGACTATGCCGTCATCGGTTCTGAACTCAACGGCAAGATCGTTTATTTCTACTGCATACTTTTTATCACTCATATTAAGTTACGCCCCCTTATTTCAGCCTCGGGTCAAGTGCGTCGCGAAGTCCGTCGCCCAAAAGGTTCAGGCAAAGGATAGTCGTCATAATCGCAAGGCCCGGGAACAGCGCCATGTAGCTGTAATCACGGATATACGACCTGGCATTGGACAGCATCGCGCCCCATTCGGGATGAGGAGCGGGAACACCCAGACCCAGGAAGCTCAGGCCGGCCGTCGTCAGAATAACGGAAGCAATCCTCAGGGTGGACTGAACGATCAGAGGAGCCATGCCGTTGGGAAGAACGTGGCCGAAAATAATAATCCTGTCATTGGCGCCGATGGCCTTCGCAGCTTCGATATATTCAGCATCCCTGACCGTAAGAACAGAAGAACGGACTATACGGGAGAAACCGGGTATGCCGGATACCGAAAGCGCTATGATAAGGTTCGGTATACTTGTTCCTAACGACGCCACAATAGCTATAGCCAGCAGTGTGCCGGGTATGGCCAGAAGTACATCCATAAACCTCATGATTATCATGTCGGCCCAGCCGCCGTAGTAACCGGCAATAGCGCCGAACACAAGGCCGATAGCCAGCGAAATCGTAGCTGCAACAAAGCTTATCAGCAGCGAATACTTAGCGCCGTAACATACACGTTTGAAAATATCGCGTCCCATTTCGTCAGTGCCGAAAATATGGTCGCTTGAGGGGGCCTGAAGCCTGTCGGAAATATTCTGCTTCGTTATATCAATCTCAAAGTCGAACAGAAGATCGGCACTGAGGGCCAGAATCAGCAGAAGAATAACAACAATAAGACCTATCATAGCAGTCTTATTCTTGGCAAGACGCCTGAATATATCGGCAGTCTGGCTCTTTTTCTTATACTTCGCCGCAATTTCAGCAGCATTCACGTTCTTTGTATTCTCACTCATTACCTATAACCTCCCCTTTACTTATACTGAGACTTAATCCTGGGATCAACAAAGCCGTAAAGGATATCGACTATAAGGTTGATGATGGAGAAGCTCACCGAGAACATGATAACGCATCCCAGAACCATAGGTATATCACGCTTGTTGATCGACTGAACCATCAGACGGCCGATTCCGGGCCAAGCAAAAACGCTCTCGGTCATAACGGAGCCGCCCAGCATGGCGCCTATCTGAAGGCCTACGACCGTGATCGTGGGAATAAGGGCGTTCTTAAGGGCGTGCTTTGTAATAACATTCTTTTCCGAAACGCCCTTGGCACGGGCAGTCCTTATGTAGTCCTGACGTATAACCTCAAGCATAGAAGAACGGGTTATGCGGGCAATGGACGCCATATGGTTGAATCCAAGGGTTATAGCAGGCAAAACCATGCTCCTCAAGCCTTCCGAGCCGGAAGAGGGGAACCAGCCAAGGTTAAGGGAGAAGGCCAGAATCAGCAGAAGGCCCAGCCAGAAAACAGGCATCGAAATACCTATAAGGGCGATGACCATGCTGATACCGTCGAAAAGGGTGTTCTGCTTAACAGCAGCCAGAACGCCGAGGGGGAGAGCAAGGATAACCGAAATGGTAACGGCAACAGTCGCCAGCCTTAAGGTGTTCGGGAACCTTGCAAAGATCTCAACCTGACAAGGCAGACCGGAGTTATAAGACTCGCCCATGTCGCCGCGGACCAGGCCGGATATATATCTTCCGTACTGTACCAGAACGGGATCGTTAAGTCCCATTTCCTCTCTGAGTTCGGCGATCTGTTCGGGCGTTGCCTGTTCACCGAGGATAACCTTAGCGGGGTCGCCGGGCGCCATGCTCATAATCAGGTAGATTATCAGCGTAACGCCCAGAAGAACAGGAATCATTGACACGAGTCGCTTAGCGATAAATTTCCACATGTTTCCTCCTTGAGATTTTCATTGCCCGCAGGCAAAGCCTTCGGGCAAGATGATACTCTGTGCATTCTTCTTTGCTTTACACGGCTAAAGCAAATGAAAAACACACAAAATAGCCACCGCATCTAAAAAGCTGCGGCAGATCCTTCGGCATTGCGTATATTGCCTGAAACACGTCCGCCGCAGCTTCGGCACAGCGCCCCCTTAATTACGTGTGCTTTGCAACGACAGATCGGTATTTTTCGACACTAACACCTGCCGAATAAGAATAATGATATTATACACACATCAGTATCTTATTGCAATACAAAATATCCTTTCCGATTATGGTTTTTGGCGTTTTTGCGGAATATTTGCTCAATTATTTATGCAAGCTGAACAAACTGTTGGATTAACAAACATTTAGATCGCAAAAAAGGCTGTTTATTATTAACAATTGTATTTTGCTTATCAGAAGGAATATAGTGATTATCGCCCAATATTTTGTTTCAAAAATAATGACATAATAGTTACAGCAAAAAGTTGCAAAATGGTTACAAATCGTGTAATATGTTCGGGAAAGGAAGTGAGTCCATGAGAAAGCTCCGTTTTTTAACGGCGTGTATTGTGATTTGTTCAATGACCCTTACTTTTGTATCGGCTTCCGAAGTGCAGTCCCCAAAAATCGTTTTTGCTGACTCGGAGGACGCCCAGGCCGAGGAAACATCCGTCCAGACAGAAAAACTTTTTGTCGAATACGAAGATGGCGAAAATAATGTCAAGGATTGGCTTGACGCCATTGAGGGATTTTTTTCGGTATCTGCTATTGAAGAGACCAACGCTTCCGCAGCTTTTCAGGAAGAAGTGCTGCGCACATGGTTTATTGAGGACACAACCTTTGTTTCGATCAGGGATTTTGTCGAGCGTAATTACCCCGATGCCGTTTTTACTTACGATAACGGCAAGATTACAGTGTCTCATGACGGATTTTACATGGAGTTTGTCGAAGGTAACATCTACTATTATGTTAACGGCAGGATACTCCCTCTGACCAGGCCCTGCTTTGAAAGCGATGGGTGTTTTTATGTTCCCATTAGGGCTCTGGCTTATATTTACTCCTATGATGTTTCGTGGGACGAACCTTCGTTTACTGCGACTCTTAATGAGAACGGCAAGGTGCTTCTAAGCGGCGAGGAGTTTTATGATTACGACGACTATATCCTGCTTGCCAAACTTATCAGGGCCGAAAGCGGGAATCAGCCCCTTGAGGGCAAGATAGCCGTAGGCAATGTCGTTATGAACAGAGTTAAAAACAGTTCTTTTCCTGACAGTATTTCAGGCGTTATTTACGACAGACGCAGCGGCATTCAGTTCACCACTGCCTATAACGGCAGCCTGAATGCCAAACCTACCGAGGAATGCCTTGTAGCTGCAAAGCTTTGTCTTGAAGGATACAGCGTGACCGATGACAGTCTTTACTTTTTTAATCCCGATGCCTGTTCCGGTTCATGGATAAGAAATAACAAAACCTATGTTACCAAAATAGGCAATCACGTATTTTATTCTTAATTAAAAAACAAACAGTTGACAAATCACAAAAAAGGGAACGGCAAAAGCCGTTCCCTTTTCCATCTTTTTAACGTTTTCTTTATATGCAATAATGTGTCCGCTTAACATTTTCAAGCCGGTATATTTTCTTTACGTGAAAACCGACCTACATGAAAACATCGGGAACAAGTCCCGACGCTTTCCCGCTCACTCATTATATACGTTATGATACTTCTGCTACTTTTGCGTCTCCATCTTTTCAAAGACCAAACGATAACCATTGCTGCCAAACTGCAGGCTTCGGTTTACCCTTGAAATAGTTGCAGTCGAAGCACCCGTTTTTTCTGCGATGGAGGTATAGGTCATTCCCTCTCTCAGCATTCGCGCCACATCAAGACGCTGGGCAATCGACCTAAGCTCACTTATTGTGCAAATATCCTCGAAAAAACGATAACACTCCTCCATCGTCTCGAGTGAAAGCACAGCTTTGAGCAGTTGGTCGGTCTCTGGATTTTGTAATTTGCTTTTATACATTTCGCGACCTCTCTTTCAATATATGCAAAGAGTCATTTATATAGTTAAGCATATCACAAAATATATCAAAAACAAACTAAATTTCTTGATAATTCTGCAATTTCGTTGTTCCATTTATAAAAGCAAACTTCAATTTGTATATTATTAACAATAATTTATTATCATATATTTTTATTAATACCTGATCAGCCTCTGTAAAGCTCCTTGGCCAGGGCTATCTCCATGCGGTAGCCATCAAGGTCATTTGGCGTTTCAAGATAAAAGGGAAGGCCCTTTAAATAGGGGTGATTGATTACGGCCTCTATCGTTTCTCTCCCCAGGGAACCTTCTCCCAGCTTTTCATGCCTGTCTTTATGTGCCGACATGGGATTTTTGCTGTCATTGAGATGTATGCCTTTTAAGCGCTCAAGCCCTATTACGCTGTCAAACTCCTTCAAAATCCCGTCAAGATCGTTTACAATGTCATATCCGGCTTCCCAGATATGACAGGTGTCAAGACAGACCCCCAGATATCCGTTAAGTTCCACCCCGTCTATTATCCTGCGCAGCTCCTCAAATGTGCGGCCTACCTCGCTGCCCTTGCCGGCCATTGTCTCTAAAAGAACTGTGGTGTGCATTCCGGGCCACAATATATCATTGAGCATTTCGGTTATATAGGCTATACCCGTATCTACACCCTGCTTGACATGACTGCCTGGATGGAAGTTATAGCAGTTTCCCGGCAGGTATTCCATACGGCGCAGGTCATCAAGCATGGTCTCCTTTGCGAACCTTCTAAGGCCCTCATCAGCCGCGCAGGCATTGAGAGTATAAGGGGCATGAGCCAGAATATTCTTTATATCATTCTGTGCGGCCAGCTCCAAAAACTCCTCTATATCCCTCTGATCCAGGGCTTTGGCGCTGCCGCCCCTGGGATTTCTTGAAAAATACTGAAATGTATTGGCCCCTATTGAAAGTGCTTCCCTGCCCATGGCGGCAAAACCCTTTGAGACCGAAAGATGGCAACCTATTCTAAGCATCGTGATCCTCCTTTTTTTCATATTTTAACATAAGACAGACATAGATAAAAACTGCTTTTTATGACAAAACGGATTTAAAATAACTTTTTTCAAAAAAGGCTTGCTTTTTAATAACTGTTGTGCTATTATAATCCTTGCCGACCGGGTGTAGCGCAGTTTGGTAGCGCGCTTGAATGGGGTTCAAGAGGCCGCAGGTTCGACTCCTGTCACTCGGACCATGCCGGAGCAAAGTTTTCTTTGCTCCGGCTTTTTTATATTTTGCCAATACCGCAAATGCCTTTTGCCCGACCTATGTGATCGCAAACAGGATTTAGGCGGTTCGGCTTTTGACAGAAACAGAAACTCGCACATCCTTATTATCAACGAAGCACGGAAGCTGGGAGATCGGCTTACCCTGAAGCTTTTAAGCTTTGACCGTCAGACGGTATGGCTGTTTTCCGCTTCAATATTATGCTATATCGTAAAGCTGATACTTTTTGATTCTCCTAGAATACAGCAGGCTTTTGACGCATATTCAAAAAGGCTTGAAACCACATGGTTTCAAGCCTTTTTTGTTTATAAAAGAGCGGTATCCCGCCTATTTTGCCGAAAGTGCCCTTTGGATCATTACTGCCACTTCTTCCCTGGTTGCCCAGGCCCCGGGCCTTTTGCCGTCTGATATCCCGGCACTGACAGCCTGAGACAGAAGATCCTTTGCCCAATCTGAAGCTGCCTTTTTGTCAAGACCTGCAAGATAATTGCCCATCATTTCGTTAAATTGCTGCTGTGTCACGGTATCACTCCATGTTTTAATAAACTCCGAGGGAGTCTTGTATTTGTCAATAAGGTCCTTGCAGCTGTTGCCCGGCAGGTATTTTGCAAGCTCAAAATGTGGCTTATCCTTAAAAGTCTTAAAATCTCCACCCCAGAAAAGCCCCATAGCTTTACCTATCTGGCCGCATTTCGAAAACCAGCCGCCTTCATCATTATACGCCCCTTTGCCGTCATTACGGTAAATATCAAAGGCAAGTCCCCAGCAGTGAGGGCTCAGCGGATAACGGGCATTGGTCACTATGCTGCCCGCCACGGTGCGCCCCATGGCATAAAGGGATTCCTGTTCCTCCTTGGTCCGGAATGTTTGGGCAATTCCAGCCCTCAGGCCGTTTTCTTCACATCTTTTGAGAAAAAGCCTGCATATACCGGCAAGTTCGGGATGCAGGGCATTAATATCACGGCTCATGTCCTCTCCCCTTTCATCTGAAAAGGCAGCTTTTGCCGCCCTTATATAATATGCGCCAAAGGCCGGCATGGTACCGCCGTTGACATCTTTTCTTTTTCAAATTATACTTTTTATATGGATGTTATAAGCCCATATATGATCTGAAAAGGGGTGAACGGCAGTTGCTTTATTGATTTTTCCTATAAACACAGATAGATTATTTACAAACAAAACAGTATTGCAGGAGGTTAAAAAATGTCAAAGCATGTACTTGTCGTATCGTCCAGCCCCAGAAAAGGGCAAAACACCGACCTGGTCACCGACGCCTTTATAAAAGGGCTTGAGTCGGCTGGTCACACGGCCTATAAGCTCAATGTTGGCACCACAAAGGTCAACGGATGTATCCATTGTATGCAGTGTTATAAAAACGGACCCTGTGCCCAGAAGGACGGCATGACGCCTTTTTATGAAGAATACGAAAAGGCCGACATGGTCGTCTTTGCCTCCCCCATTTATTTCTGGCATATAAATGCCCAAATGAAAGCGGCTATCGACCGTATGTATGCCCTTTATATCGGAAAGCGTCTTGTAAAAAAAGAAACCGCCATGATATTGGTGGCCGGAGCTCCCGAAGAGTCGGTATTTAAAAACGCCCTGGAGTTTTATAACGATGTCATTATTGGCCAATTAGGCTGGCAGGACAAGGGCACCTTCTTTGTAAACGGCACCACCCGTCCCGGCTATGACATTGAAAGCTATCTCAAAAAAGCATTTGATTTCGGAGCTTCCATAAAATAACGGATATAAAAAAGAGGGCCAAAGGCCCTCTTTTTTTGCTTATTTATCATCCTTATGCTGGGCATAGAACTCGTCGTAATCCTTGAGCATAATCTGAAGGAGAGACGGGGTATCCAGCCCGTAGGGACAGCGGCTCTTGCACGCATTGCAGTGCAGGCAGTTTTCGATCTTGTGCATCTTCTGGTACCATTCGTCGGTCATATAGGGCTGATAGGGCGAACGCCTTAAAAGCTGGGCCATACGGGCGGCATTGGGGATCTCTATGCCGGCAGGGCAGGGCAGGCAGTAGCCGCAGCTGCGGCAGAAATTGCCAATAAGCTCCTTGCGGTCCTTCTCAATGACAGCCTTTATCTCATCGGTCATGGAAGCGCCCTTTTTGTCCAGCTCAAGCCACTGATCCAACTCCCACTCATGCTGTATACCCCAGATAGGCACCACATGTTCATGCTGCTGCATAAAAGCAAAGCAGGCCTCGGCATTGTTAAGAAGTCCGCCCGAAAGGCCCTTCATGGCAATGAAACCCATGTCAGCCTTGACGCAGTCGCTTACCAGCTGGGTGTCCACATCGGTAGCCAGATAACAGAAAGGGAACTGAAGGGTCTCAAACCAGCCGCTGTCGATGGCCTGATGGGCGACCGAAAGCCTGTGGTTCGTAATGCCGATATGGCGGATGTATCCCTTTTCCTTGGCCTCCAGCGCCGCTGCAAAGGGGCCGTCGGGATCGTTTATGTCGGGCAGGGTGGCGGGATTGTGGAATTGGAACAGATCTATATAATCGGTCCGGAGCATTTTAAGGCTGTTTTCGATGTGCTGCATGACGGTCTTTTTGTCGCTGCCGCCGCTCTTTGTCGAGATTATCACATTTTCTCTGACGCCTTTCAAAGCCTCACCCAGCTTCTCCTCGCTGTCGGTATAAGCGTTGGCCGTATCAAAATAATTGATACCATTTTCATAAGCCTTTCTTATGAGCTTTACGGCTTCGGCCTTGGAAATCCTCTGTATCGGAAGGGCTCCGAAAGATGTTTTGGTGACCATCAGCTCGGTCTTTCCGAGTCTTACCTTTTTCATACCGCATCCTCCTTATATTTGTTTTCAATAGATGCCTAAGTTTATATAGCGATTATACCACCATATGCCGCTTCTAACAAGGTAATAAAGCGCTGTGCAAATGCATATTATATATTGTCTTACGGAGGTGGCGCACAATGGGCAGCACAATGCTTAAATGGGACATTATATCAACCCTGACAACAATACTCCTGGGTACGGCATCACATTTTCTTTACTCCCTTTCGGGGTCTTTTCCTGCTGTCGGGCTTTTCTGCCCTGTCAACGAAAGCGTGTGGGAACACGTAAAACTGCTGTATTTTCCCGCCGTGCTTGCCAGCCTCGTCCAATACCGGCTGATGCCTACGCCCTGTGCCTTCCTTTCTTCGCGCTGCATAGGCATTCTTGCCGGGTGCGCTGCCATACCCCTTCTTTACTATAGCTACACATCGCTTTTGGGGTATGGGTTCCTGGCTGCCGACATAGGAATATTTGTTTTTTCCTCATGTCTGTGCTTTGCCTTAAGCCACATCCTGACCCGCTGTCCACAGCTTTGCAGAAAAACCTCACTGTGGCTGCTGGCAACGGCGATTTTGGGACTTTGCTTCATGGTTTTCACCTTTTCTCCTCCTCACCTTCCGCCCTTCCGCGATTCTGTGACCGGACAGTATGGGGCGTAAGGCACTTTGGGTGAAATGGGCGGCTTTTAAAGCCGCTCATTTCACAGCTTTTTAACCATGAATATTTCACTTAAACTCTCCCCGCTTCTCAGCCTTACGGCATCGGGACGGGCATAAACCCTTTCAAAGCCGAGGGAACGGTAAAGCCCCTCGGCCCTTTTATTGCCTTCGATAAACCAAAGCTCGACGGTATCGACATGCTCTTTTTCCCCTGCGGCCTTTAAAAGCTCTTCCATCATAGCTTTGGCCATGCCTATGCCCCAATATCTTTTAAGCACGCCTATGCCAACCGAAGCCCTGTGCCGCATTTTAAATGCCGAGTTAAAGGATATGGCGCAGGAGGCGGCTATCGCACCGCCATCAAAGCAGGCTATCGAAAGATTAAGGGGTGATTCAAATCCCTTTTGAAGGAACTTTCCTTCATCTTCTGCGTTTTCCCAAAACTCATCCGGGTATCTTAACACAAACTCGGTTTCACCGTTGCAGGTCTTGAGATAATCAAGCATGGCTTCCCCGTCCTCATACCCCGGCGAACGCAGAAGGTATTTCCTGCCGTCCTTTAAAACAACTTCTTTCTCAGGGAATATCATATTTCCTCCTACAGCTCGTTAAAATAGAACCTTCCTTCTATCATTACGGCCTTGCATCTCGTCATATTGCTGAAAGGATGGCCGTCAAATACGGCAAGGTCGGCGTCCTTGCCCGCCTCTATGCTGCCCAGCCTGTTTTCAAGCCCCAAAACCTTTGCGGGATTTATCGTCAGAGATTTAAACGCCATTTCCTCTGAAAGGCCGTAGGCCATGGCCAGCCCCACCTCTTCAGGCAGCCAGCGTGTAGCGCTCTGGGCGTCGGCAGTAATGCAAATCTCGCACCCGGCCTTTTCCAGCATGGCAGGATTTTCAATCGTGCAGTTCCAGACCTCCATTTTTGAGGGTATCATCCTCAAAGGCCCGACAACACATTTTGCCTTCTTTTCGGCCAATATATCGGCCACCTTGAAGCCCTCGGTGCAGTGCTCCAGCACATAGTCAAGGCCGAACTCCTCGCTTATCCTTATGGCCGTAAGGATGTCGTCAGCCCTGTGGCAATGTATACGGCAGCGCATTTCGCCCCTTATAACAGGCACCAGCGGCTCCAGCCTGAAATCCTTTTTAAAGGGCTTTCCTTCCTTTTCGGCCTCTTCTTTTTCGTTTGCGTACTGCTTTGCACCAAAAAGGGTTTCCCTGAGTATAGCTGCTGTACCCATCCGTGTTATGGGCATTTGCTTCCTCTGACCGTAAACCCCCTTGGGATTTTCCCCCAGAGCCATTTTCATTACCGTCGTGCCGGGAATTATCAGCTCTTCGGTGCATTTTGCGTCCTTAAGCTTGACGGCGACACCGGTGCCGCCTATGACATTGCCCGAACCCGGCAGGGTGCAAACCGTCGTAAAACCGCCCTTCCTGGCCTCGGTTATGCCGATACTTTCGGGGTCAAGGGAGTCCTGCATCCTCACATGGGCCGTGACGGGGGCGCTGCACTCGTTGTCGTCGTCACCGCTTCCCTTAACTCCCGGTTCACCCATGGCCAGGTGGCTGTGGGCGTCAATAAAGCCCGGGGTGACATACTTGCCCTTCAGGTTGATTACCTCGGCGCCCCCGGGGACCTCGATATTCTGTCCCACAGCCTTTATAATGCCGCCTTCTATAAGTATAGTTGCCTTTTCGATTAAAGCGTCAGATATCGTGACGGCCCTGCAGTTTGTTAAAGCTGTCATTTTATTTGCCCCCTAAAGCTCATTGTGATAGAACTCGCCGTCTATCATCGTGGCCCTGCACCTTGTAAAATTGCTGAAGGGATGGCCGTCAAATATGGCAAGATCGGCATCTTTTCCCGCCTCAATGCTGCCTATCCTGTTTTCAAGCCCCAGAACCTTGGCAGGATTAATTGTCAGCGCTTTAAAGGCCATTTCCTCAGAAAGGCCGTAAGCCATGGCAACACCCACCTCCTCAGGCAGCCAGCGTGTGGCCGTTTCTGCGTCGGCTGTAAGGCTTATCTCGCAGCCTGCCTTTTCCAGCATGGCAGGATTTTCAATGGTGCAGTTCCAGACCTCCATTTTGTAAGGGAGCATACGCATGGGGCCGACAACGCACTTTACCTTCTTTTGGGCCAGGATATCGGCTATCTTGAAGCCCTCGGTGCAATGCTCAAGCACATAATCAAGCCCGAACTCCTCGCTTACCCTTATGGCGGTCATAATATCATCGGCCCTGTGGCAGTGTATGCGGCAGCGCATTTCACCTTTGACAACGGGCACCAGCGGCTCCAGCTTGAAATCCTTTTTAAATGGCTTCCCTTCCTTTTCGGCCTCTTCTTTCTGCATGGCATATTCTTTGGCGTTGAACAGGGTCTCCCTTAAAACGGCGGCATTGCCCATGCGGGTTATGGGCATCTGCTTCCTCTGGCCGTAAACCCCTTTGGGGTTTTCGCCCAGGGCCATTTTCATCATCTCGGTGCCAGGGATAATGATATCATCTATGCACTTTCCGTCTTTAAGCTTGAATGCAATACCCGTGCCCCCTATGATATTGGCCGAGCCCGGCATTGTATAGCAGGTTGTAAAGCCGGCCGTGCGGACCAAAGGTATGGCAATGCCAAAGGGGTCCAGGGCGTCGACTATCCTGATATGGGCCGTAACGGGCGAAGAAACCTCGTTGCCGTCGTCACCGCCTCCTCTGGCCCTGGGCTCTCCCATGGCCGAGAAATGGCAGTGGGCGTCGATAAATCCCGGGGTCACATATTTCCCCTTGAGGTTTATGACCCGGGCGTCCTCGGGCAGCTCCACATCCTGCCCTACGGCCTTTATAAGGCCGCCCTCAATAAGTATCGTTGCCTTTTCGATCAGGCCGTCAGTTATGGTGACGGCCCTGCAGTTTGTCAAAGCTATCATACTTCTTCTCCTTTTCCCGTGATTTTTTATCGGCTATGCTGAAAGCATAACATATCACTTAATAAAAGTCCAGAAACAGAAAAGCCGGGCTTGGGCCCGGCTCTGAAAATATCACCTGTTTACCTTTCAATATACTGTTCTGCCATTATTCCGCCAAGGGTCGCAATATAATCCCTGACCCCGGGATAAAAACCGAAACTGTTGCGGTTATGATTTAAAAACCGCTCAAGAGCTGTTTCGAACTCCTGGCCGGACAAAGCCGCGGCAGCTGTTTCGTCGTTTTCACAAATATACATTATATAAAATATATCCTGGCAGCTTGCCAGCGGCATTTCGCTTATTCTCTCCAAAACCTCGGATTTCATCCCTTCATATTCTTCTTCGCTGCCGGTCACTCTTTTTTCCAGAAAGACTGACAGGTATTTCTCGTCAAAATCCTTGTACTCGCCTGCCGCATCAAGGATACTCTTCTTTTCTTCTTCCGAAAGTTCAGCTTTCATAATCCGGCACGTATCCAAAAACAAATGAGCTCTGAAAAGCCTTCCTTCTGCCCTTATGCCGTTGGATATGTCCTCAGCGGCGGCAGAAACATCTATTTCAACCTGGATACCTGCTCTCGCCGCAATATTATCATAAAAGATATCTCCTGAAAGCTGCCGGTTGCCGTCAATATATTTTTTTACAGTCTCCTCATCCAGACTGCCCAGGCGATTTAAACATCCCATTGCAAAAAATGTCATGTCGGGCTCGCTTTCCTCCCATACCACCGGCAGAGCATAAGTACCGTCTGACCTTTCACAGGATGTGAAGAACACATCCGGCCCGGCAGTATCGAACTCCCCTCCGCATAATCTTGTAAGCTCCAGCGCCGTAACAACAGCCATCGCGTTGCCCGATATATCGTTTTCCCCGCAAGGGAGGTAACCGTAAGCTCCCATGCTGTCGCGATACCCTTCCAGAAGGGTAAGTATCTCGCTGTCCTTCATCATATCTGCAGAAACGGCTTTTCCCGTTACGGCATATTCGTTAAGCATGAATATAGGCAAAGTACCCTCTTCGGCATATTTCCTTATCTCGCGGTCATATTCCGCAAAACCCTCCGCCATCAGATCCTCTGCATTTGCCTGAACCCCATACTCCTTGTTCATAATATAAGCCATATAAAGATCGCTGTATTTTGAAGAAGGGTTTTCATATACCCTTTGAGATATATCCGACATCATAGCCTGCCCGGCTTTATCACCGTCATATTCAAGATTCAAAAGTTCACATATTTCAATCGCATAGTAAAAATCGGCAAAGTTTCCAAACGGCCCGCCTTCCTCAAACTTTAAAATTTCATTAAGCCGCGTATTTTCCGAAACTGCTTTCAAAAGCTCCCTATCCTCTTTAACGCTTTCGTATGTACAGGAGATATCAAGCCAAAGGCCCCATATGTCATCATTTGCCTTTATTTGCTCCTCCAGGGAAGGGGTGTATTGCACATTTTCGTTTCTTAAACTCAGTTTCCGGTTGCGATCCTTTCTGCCCGTCAGGTCAAAATACTTCCTGGCGTAATAGGTCATATAACTAAATGCAGGCCGTTCTTCGGGCATATCGTAAAATCCGCCGTCAAATCTCGCATAACAGGCGATTCTTTCGGCCCTGTCATCAGGTATCTCTTTCTTGTCTCCCCATTCTATTTCCTCAGTGTTCCCTGTGCATGCCGACAAATTGAAAACTGCGGCCAGCAAAAAAACAACGCTGATAAATCTTTTCATAAAAAGCCTCCTTTATATTGCAGGACAGGAATCCTAAACGGATTCCTGTCCTATAAATGCAATACGTTAAATTACATCTTCGATAGAAAACATTACCGATGACGTTGGATAATAAACCTGGGTGTTATTTATTCTAACTGTTCCGTTTACGCTATGCACCATCTCTGTCAAACTTCCGCCATGAAGTTGTCCGTAAATTTTATTGATTCAGGCGCTTAAACAATAATTTTACCGGTTCCTTTTCACAGGCAAATAAAAATCATTATGTATCAATATGATAATAAATAAACATTGTAATCACAACCTTTTTATCATTTTCACTTAGAGTATATCATAAATATTTCTATATGTAAACAATTTAATAACATATTGAGGCTCAAATCGCAAAAAAAGGACGGACCCAAAGGTCCGTCCTCAAAGTGTGTAGTTTTAATTACTCCTCGATCTCGATAACAACGCCGGAACCGACCGTCCTGCCGCCTTCACGGATAGCGAAGCGGAGGCCCTTCTCGATAGCGATGGGGGTGATCAGCTCAACCTTCATATCAACGTTGTCGCCGGGCATGCACATCTCAACGCCGTCAGGCAGGGAGATAACGCCGGTAACGTCGGTGGTCCTGAAATAGAACTGAGGACGATAGTTGTTGAAGAAGGGGGTATGACGGCCGCCCTCGTCCTTGGTCAGAACGTAAACCTGGCCAACGAACTTGGTGTGGGGATGAATGGAACCGGGCTTAGCCAGAACCTGTCCGCGCTCGATATCGGTCTTGTTGATGCCGCGGAGCAGGCAGCCGACATTGTCGCCGGCCTCAGCGTAATCAAGGGTCTTGCGGAACATTTCGATGCCGGTAACAACGGTCTTTCTGGGAGCATCCATAAGGCCGACGATCTCGACTTCGGAGTTGAGCTGCAGCTGGCCACGCTCAACACGGCCGGTAGCAACTGTGCCGCGGCCCGTGATGGTGAAGACGTCCTCAACAGGCATAAGGAAGGGCTGGTCAGCCTTTCTCTCAGGAGTGGGGATATAAGAGTCGACAGCGTCCATCAGTTCGTTGATGCAGGCATAAGCGGGATCAGCGGGATCCTGGGAGTTGGACTCCAGGGCCTTAAGAGCAGAACCCCTGATGATGGGGATCTCATCGCCGGGGAACTCATAGGTGGAGAGAAGCTCGCGGACTTCCATCTCGACCAGCTCAAGCAGCTCCTCATCATCGACCTGATCGCACTTGTTCAGGAATACGACGATGGCGGGAACGCCAACCTGACGGGCAAGAAGGATATGCTCCCTCGTCTGGGCCATAGGACCATCGGAGGCGGCGATAACCAGGATAGCACCGTCCATCTGGGCAGCGCCGGTGATCATGTTCTTGATGTAGTCGGCATGGCCCGGGCAGTCAACATGGGCATAGTGACGTTTGGCCGTCTCATACTCAACGTGCGCGGTATTGATCGTGATGCCGCGCTCCCTTTCCTCAGGGGCCTTGTCGATCATGTCGTAAGCTTCGTACTTGGCGCCGCCGGTCAGCGAAAGGACCTTGGTGATGGCAGCCGTAAGGGTGGTCTTGCCGTGGTCAACGTGGCCGATAGTGCCGATGTTGACATGAGGCTTGGTTCTCTCAAATTTAGCCTTAGCCATTATTCTTCCTCCTTGGTGATAACAAAGTAATTTTCATGAAATGAGTAACCATTTCATATTTTATATGATTGCGGCAAAAAAAGCAACCATTATTTCACCGAAAACGCCAAAACTACTTGCGTTCGATGAGTTTATCCTGTATGGATTTGGGAACCTCGGCGTAATGGCTGGGCTCCATTGTATACTGTCCACGTCCCTGTGTGCGGGAACGCATATCGGTGGCGTATCCGAACATCTCCGAAAGGGGCACAAAAGCGTTGATCTGCTGGGCTCCGCTGCGGGCTTCCATACCCTGGATCTGGCCGCGGCGGGAGCTCAGGTCGCCTATGACGTCGCCCATATACTCCTCGGGAACAATAACCGATACCTTCATGATAGGCTCGGTCAGGACGGGATCGGCCTTCTTCATGGCCTCTTTGAAAGCCATGGAACCGGCGATCTTAAAGGCCATTTCAGAGGAGTCGACCTCGTGATAAGATCCGTCATACAGCGTGACCTTGCAGTCGACGACGGGATAACCCGCCAAGACTCCGGCCTGCATGGCCCCCTGGATACCGGCGTCGACCGCAGGGATATACTCCTTGGGAATGGCGCCGCCGACGACCTTATTGATGAATTCATAACCCTTGCCCGGCTCATTAGGCTCAAGTATGATCTTGACATGACCGTACTGACCTTTACCGCCCGACTGACGGGCATACTTCTGGTCGACATCGGCGCTCTTACGGATAGTCTCCTTATAAGCGACCTGAGGATTGCCGACGTTGGCCTCGACCTTGAACTCACGCAGAAGCCTGTCAACGATTATCTCAAGGTGGAGCTCACCCATACCGGCGATGATGGTCTGTCCCGTTTCCTCGTCGGTGTAGGTCTTAAAGGTGGGGTCTTCTTCGGCCAGCTTGGCAAGGGCAATGCCCATCTTCTCCTGGCCGGCCTTGGTCTTGGGCTCGATGGCGACCCTGATAACAGGATCGGGGAACTCCATTGACTCAAGGATTATGGGTGCCTTTTCATCGCACAGCGTATCGCCTGTGGTCGTGTCCTTAAGGCCGACGGCTGCGGCGATATCACCCGAATAGACCATCTGCAGGTCTTCGCGGTGGTTGGCGTGCATCAAAAGTATGCGTCCGATACGCTCCCTCTTGCCCTTGGTGGAATTGAGCACCGAGGAACCCGTGGCCAGCGTGCCGGAATATACCCTGAAGAAGCACAGCTTTCCGACATAGGGGTCGGTTATAATCTTGAAGGCCAGGGCCGAGAAAGGCTCATCATCCGAAGGATGGCGGCAGCTTTCTTCACCCGTTTCGGGGTCAACGCCGTCAATGGCCTTCTTGTCAAGGGGCGAAGGCATGTAATCGACGATAGCGTCGAGCAGCTTCTGAACACCCTTGTTCCTGTAAGAAGTACCGCAGGTAACAGGAACTATCTTTACAGCCAGAGTGGCGGCACGGATAGCCTTCTTTATATCCTCTTCGGGGATTTCCTCACCCTCAAGGTACTTCATCATTATTTCATCATCAAACTCCGAAATTGCCTCAAGCATGTTTGTGCGGTAATCCTCCGCCTTCTCCTTGAGGTCATCGGGGATTTCTTCCTGTCTGATATCCTTGCCCACATCATCATAGTAGACATAAGCTTTCATCTCGACAAGATCTATTATACCCTTAAAGGTATCTTCCGAACCGATAGGCAGCTGAATGGGAACGGCATTGCATTTAAGCCTTTCCTTCATCATATCGACGACCCTGTAAAAATCGGCGCCCATAATGTCCATCTTATTGACATATGCCATTCTGGGTACACCGTACTTGTCGGCCTGGTGCCAGACGGTCTCAGACTGAGGCTCAACGCCGCCCTTGGCGCAGAGCACTGTCACCGAACCATCAAGGACTCTCAGCGAACGCTCAACCTCGACTGTAAAGTCGACATGGCCCGGGGTGTCGATTATATTTATCCTGTTGCCCTTCCACACACATGTGGTGGCGGCGGAAGTAATGGTAATGCCTCTCTCCTGCTCCTGAGCCATGTAGTCCATGGTCGCAGTGCCCTCGTGAGTTTCACCGATCTTGTGATTAACGCCGGTATAAAACAAAATACGCTCCGTGGTAGTCGTCTTGCCGGCATCAATGTGAGCCATGATACCAATATTTCTTGTCAATTCCAAAGGATATTGCCTTGGCATCTGTTTCTCCTTTCAGCGGTGTCGCTAATTACCAGCGGAAATGGGCAAAAGCCTTGTTGGCCTCGGCCATCTTGTGCGTATCCTCACGCTTTTTAACAGCTCCGCCGGTGCCGTTGACGGCATCCATGATCTCGCCGGCGAGGCGCTCCTTCATGGTTCTTTCGTTACGGCTCCTTGCGTATGTGGTTATCCAGCGCAGGCCGAGTGTCTGCCTTCTCTCGGGCCTGACTTCCATAGGCACCTGGTATGTGGCGCCACCGACACGCCTTGCCTTGATTTCAAGGGCGGGCATGACAGCTTCCATAGCCTGCTCAAATACCTCGGCAGGATCCTTCTGGGTCTTTTCTTTTACAATTTCAAACGCATCGTAAACGATCTTCTGGGCAATACCCTTCTTACCGTCGAGCATGATGTTGTTGATGAGCTTGGTTACAAGCTTCGAGTTGTAAAGCGGATCCGGAAGAACATCCCTCACAGGGACAAATCCTCTTCTGGGCACTTTGCTTCCCTCCTTCATAGAAATGATTTCATAGGTACTCAAAAGTAACTTCTGCTTCTGTCAGCGCCGTGACCCGTTTACAACATATAAAAAATATATATAAACGTCGGTCAAGCGTCTGCTTTGCGACTTTCTTTTCTACCTTAAAGTTTAGGACTTATTTTTTACCGGCCTTGGGGCGCTTTGCGCCGTACTTGGAACGCGCCTGCATGCGGCCGTTGACACCCTGCGTATCCAGAGTACCCCTGATGATGTGGTACCTGACGCCGGGGAGATCCTTAACGCGTCCTCCTCTTACCATAACAACCGAGTGCTCCTGCAGGTTATGGCCTACTCCGGGGATATATCCCCACACTTCCATTCCGTTGGTCAGCTTGACACGGGCGACCTTCCTCAAAGCAGAGTTAGGCTTTTTGGGGGTCATTGTCTTGACAGTGGTGCAGACTCCTCTCTTCTGGGGAGAAGACAGATCGATCTGGGCCTTCTTCTTTGTGTTATAGCCCTTCTGCAGAGCGGGAGCAGTCGACTTATAAATGGTCGTCTCCCTGCCTTTTCTGACAAGCTGGTTAAATGTCGGCATGATTTTCCTCCTTCTTTAATTGATTTTTTGCTTTATATATTTCGGGCTCAGCCCGTTAAAGCCGTTATTTCAAAAGGGCGGCAGCCGAAGCGCCGACTCTTATACCGCAGGCCTTTCCCAGCTCTTTCATGCTTGGAACATAACAGCTGGAAACGCCGTATTGCTCACACAGCTTTGAAAGTTCAAGCCGAAGACGCGTTTCCGCGTCTTCGGCTATATAAACTGCTTCAGCACTGCCGGTCAAAACGGCGCGCCTGGTTTGCTTGATACCGGTGACTTTTCTGCCCTTTGCAAGCTCTGAAAGCATAATTTCCCTCCAATACGCCTGCAGTTCTAAATTATACTATATCGCCGGGCGTTAGTCAACCATATTTACCACTTCTTCATAGGAAACATCATTGTACTCATCGACGCCGCTGCCGGCAGGGATAAGTTTTCCTATGATGACATTTTCCTTAAGCCCCTGCAGGGGATCGATCTTGCCCTTTATGGCAGCATCTGTCAGAACCCTTGTGGTTTCCTGGAAGGAAGCTGCTGACAGGAAGCTTTCAGTGGCAAGAGATGCCTTTGTTATGCCCATCAGCGTAGGAGCGCAGGTTGCAGGTTCCATTTCCAGTCCCAGAGCCTCAGCCTTGGCTTTAAGCTCACGGTTGGCATTTTCAAACTCAAACATATCGATTACCGATCCGGGCAGCAGGTCGGTATCGCCGGCCTCCTCTACCCTGACCTTCTTCATCATCTGACGGACAATAACCTCGATATGGCGATCATTGATATCAACGCCCTGCTGGCGGTAAACCCTCTGAACTTCCTGGATAAGATAATCGTGAACGGCGGCCACATCCCTGGTCTTAAGGACATCATGGGGATTCAAGGGGCCGTCGGTAAGCGCCTGGCCCTTTTCTACCCTGTCGCCCTCCTGCACCCTGAGGATTATGTTGGCAGCTATGGGATAGGTCTTGGAATTGCCGTTTTCGTCATCGGTTATTATGACATTGTGTATAGTTCCGCGTTTTCCCTCTTCTATGCGTACCGTGCCGGAAATTTCTGACAAAACAGCCGCTTTTTTGGGTTTCCTGGCCTCGAACAGCTCCTCGACCCTCGGAAGACCCTGGGTAATGTCGCCGCCGGCGATACCGCCCGTGTGGAATGTACGCATTGTCAGCTGCGTGCCCGGCTCGCCTATCGACTGAGCGGCTATGATTCCGACCGCTTCGCCGATGCCGATAGGCTCGTCTGAAGCCAGGTTTGAACCGTAGCACTTGGCGCATATGCCGTGCTGGGCATGGCACTTAAGGACACTTCTGATATAGACCTTGTCTATTCCGGCGCCAATGATCTTCTTGGCATCGTCCTCGTTCATCAGTTTATCCTTGGAAACCAAAACCTCGCCGGTCTTGGGATCAAGAACATCGTAAACGGGATATCTGCCCACTATCCTGTCGGCGAAAGGCTCTATGACCTGGTTGCCGTCGGTTATCTCGTGAATCCAGATTCCCTCTTCCGTTCCGCAGTCGTCCTCCCTTATAATGACCTCCTGGGAAACATCGACAAGCCTCCTTGTAAGGTAGCCCGAGTCGGCTGTTCTCAGAGCCGTATCGGCCAGACCTTTACGGGCGCCTCGGGAAGAAATAAAGTATTCCAGAACTGTCAGACCTTCACGGAAGTTGGCCTTTATGGGCAGCTCAATGGTCTTACCTGCCGTATTGGCCATCAGTCCGCGCATACCGGCCAGCTGGCGAATCTGGTTGATGCTGCCTCGAGCACCCGAAGTCGACATCATGTATATAGGATTGAAATTGTCAAGGTTATCTATCATGGCCTTGGTGACGTCCTTGGTCGTCTGGTCCCACTGAGCTATGACCAGGCGGTAACGTTCGTCATCGGTGATAAGGCCGCGCTTGAACTGCCTGTCAATGGCGGCAACCCTCTTTTCAGTCTCGGCGACCAGGGTATACTTGGCATCGGGTATCGACATATCGGCAGCCGAAACGGTCAGAGCACCTTTTGTCGAATACTTGTAGCCCAGCTCCTTGACCTTGTCAAGCACCTCGGCTGTGGGGGCAAAACCGTGCTTTTTGATACAGGCCGTGATTATCTTCCCAAGCTCCTTCTTGCCGGTGGTAAATGTGACCTCCAGGTCAAAGCGCCTTTCGGGGTCGGTCCTGTCGACAAATCCCAGATCCTGGGGCAGAGCTGCGTTGAAAATAAGCCTGCCGACCGTAGCGTCAATTATTTTGCTCTGCTTCTGGCCGTCGAACTCTTTCCAGACCTTGACCTTAATGGGAGAGTGGATGCCGACGACACCATTGTCATAAGCCAGAAGGGCCTCGTCGATATCGGAGAAGACCTTACCTGTGCCTTCCTCCTCGCGGTCGATGGTCAGGTAGTAAACGCCAAGAACGATATCCTGGTTAGGCACAGCAACGGGCGATCCGTCCTGAGGCTTCAGAAGGTTGTTGGCAGACAGCATAAGCAGCCTGGCCTCAGCCTGGGCTTCGGCCGAAAGGGGCACATGAACGGCCATCTGGTCACCGTCAAAGTCGGCGTTGAAGGCTGTACAGACCAGAGGATGCAGCTTAATGGCCCTGCCCTCGACCAGAATAGGCTCGAAGGCCTGTATACCCAAACGGTGCAGCGTAGGCGCACGGTTAAGCATTACAGGATGGTCTTTGATAACGCACTCCAAAGCATCCCAGACCTCTGTACGGGTTTTTTCGACCATCTTCTTTGCGCTCTTAATATTGTTGGCCTTGCCGTCCTCGACAAGCTTCTTCATGACAAAGGGCTTGAAGAGCTCCAAAGCCATTTCCTTGGGCAGGCCGCACTGATATATCTTGAGTTCGGGGCCGACGACTATGACCGAACGGCCGGAATAGTCGACACGCTTGCCCAGAAGGTTCTGCCTGAACCTTCCCTGCTTGCCCTTGAGCATGTCGGAAAGGGATTTAAGGGGCCTGTTGTTGGGGCCGGTTACGGGGCGTCCCCTGCGGCCGTTATCGATAAGGGCGTCGACCGCTTCCTGAAGCATGCGCTTTTCATTGCGGACGATTATATCGGGAGCACCCAGCTCCAAAAGCCTCTTAAGGCGGTTATTCCTGTTGATGACCCTTCTGTAAAGGTCGTTTAAGTCGGAGGTTGCAAATCTGCCGCCGTCCAGCTGTACCATAGGTCTGAGCTCGGGAGGGATAACAGGGACCGCATCCAGGATCATCCACTCGGGCCTGTTGCCCGAAAGCCTGAAGGCCTCGACTACCTCCAGCCTCTTTGTTATCCTGGCTCTTTTCTGTCCGCCGGCGTCCTTGAGTTCTTCCCTCAGCTCTTCCGACAGCTTCTCAAGGTCTATTTCCTGCAAAAGCTTCTTGATGGCCTCGGCGCCCATTTCGGCCTTGAAATCGTCCTCATACTTCTCGACCATATCACGGTACTCTTTTTCAGAGAGTATCTGCTTTTTCTTAAGAGGGGTGCCCTCGCCGGGATCGGTAACTATATAAGAGGCGAAATAAAGCACCTTTTCCAACAGCCTGGGAGATATATCAAGTATAAGCCCCATGCGGGAGGGTATGCCCTTGAAATACCAGATATGTGAAACAGGAGCGGCCAGCTCAATATGGCCCATGCGCTCACGCCTTACCTTGGCCCTGGTGACCTCGACTCCGCAGCGTTCGCATATTTTTCCTTTAAAGCGGACTTTCTTGTACTTTCCGCAGTGGCACTCCCAATCCTTTGTCGGGCCAAAAATGCGTTCACAGAAAAGGCCGTCCCTTTCGGGTTTAAGGGTGCGGTAATTTATGGTCTCGGGCTTTTTGACCTCTCCGTAAGACCACTCACGGATCATCTCGGGAGATGCAAGGCCGATTTTTATCGCTTCAAATGTCATATAAGCCATTATTTTTTCTCCCTTCCTTATCTGTCGCCGTTTTCAGGGAAGCTTTCGTCATCAAAGCCGCCCTCTTCTTCATAGACCATCTGCTCCATCAGCTCGTCTACAATGCTCTCGCCTTCATCCTCGTCGTCAGAGGCCCCATCTTCCACAGGTTCGCCATTTTCGTCCTCTATTGCATAACCGGCGTTTTCAAACTCACCGTCGGTCGCCGCGAAATCATGGTCGTCCCTGACTATCCTTTCATATCCGTCATCGTCGTCGTCATCGTCAATAAGTGTTATCTCCTCGCCGTTCTTGCCCAGGACCTTGATATCGAGGCCCAGGGACTGAAGCTCTTTAACAAGGACCTTGAAGGACTCGGGGACACCCGGCTTGGGTACGTTATAACCCTTTACTATCGACTCGTAGGTCTTGACCCTGCCGACGATATCGTCCGACTTGACGGTCAGGATTTCCTGCAGGGTATAGGCCGCGCCGTAAGCCTCCAGCGCCCAGACTTCCATTTCTCCGAACCTCTGGCCGCCGAACTGCGCCTTGCCGCCCAGAGGCTGCTGTGTGACCAGCGAGTATGGGCCGGTACTCCTGGCATGGATCTTGTCGTCAACCAGGTGATGCAGTTTCAGATAGTACATATATCCCACGGTTACGGGGTTGTCAAAAGGCTCGCCCGTGCGTCCGTCGTAAAGTATCGTCTTGCCGTCGGGCCTTAGTCCCGCCTGCTCCAAAAGCTCTCTGATGTCGCTTTCCTTGGCGCCATCAAATACAGGCGTGGCCACCTTTATGCCCAGCGCGCTGGCCGCATAGCCCAGATGGACCTCCAGGACCTGGCCTATATTCATTCGGGAAGGAACGCCCAGGGGGTTAAGGACGATATCCAGCGGCTGACCGTTGGGCAGGAAGGGCATATCCTCCTGAGGCAGTATGCGGGAAACAACACCCTTGTTGCCGTGGCGGCCGGCCATTTTGTCGCCCACTGAGATCTTCCTCTTCTGGGCTATATAGCAGCGGACCACCATGTTTACGCCGGGGCTCAGCTCGTCGCCGTTGGCCCTTGTAAAGACCTTGACGTCGACAATAGTGCCAGACTCTCCGTGGGGCACCCTCAAAGAAGTGTCCCTGACCTCTCTGGCCTTTTCACCGAATATGGCCCTCAGAAGTCTCTCCTCTGCGGTAAGCTCGGTCTCACCCTTGGGAGTCACCTTGCCGACCAGGATATCACCGGCCCTGACCTCGGCTCCTATGCGGATAATACCCCTTTCATCCAGATCCCTGAGGGCTTCCTCGCCGACATTGGGTATATCCCTTGTTATCTCTTCGGGACCCAGCTTGGTGTCCCTGGATTCAGTTTCGTATTCTTCTATATGGATGGATGTGTAAACATCCTCCTTGACAAGCCTTTCATTAAGAAGTACGGCGTCCTCGTAGTTATAGCCCTCCCAGTTCATGAAGCCTATAAGAGCGTTCTTGCCCAGAGAAATCTCACCCTCAGAGGTGGAAGGACCGTCGGCTATGACGTCGCCTTCCTTTACCCTGTCGCCCGCATTGACAATAGGACGCTGATTTACACAGGTACCCTGGTTGGAACGCAGGAACTTTATGAGCTTATGGGTCTTGGTGCCCAGCTCGTCATACTTGATCGTTATTTCGTCGGCCGAAACACTCATTACCGTACCCTCGCCTATGGCCAAAGGCACGGTCCCAGAGTCAACAGCCGCCTTATACTCGATGCCCGTGGCGACAATAGGCGCTTCGGTCTTTAAAAGAGGCACAGCCTGCCTCTGCATGTTGGAGCCCATCAAAGCGCGGTTGGCGTCGTCGTTTTCCAGGAAGGGTATCATGGCCGTAGCCACCGATACCATCATCTTGGGCGATACGTCTATCAGGTCGACCTGGGAGCGCTCCACCTCGATTATCTCGTCACGGCGGCGGCAGGTGACCCTTTCGGCCTTGATGCAGCCCTCTTCATCCAAAGGCTCGTTGGCCATGGCAATGGTGTATTCATCCTCCATATCGGCCGTCATATAAATAACCTTATCGGTGACCTTGCCTGTTTCCTTGTCGATGACCCTGTAGGGTGCCTCGATAAAACCGTAATCGTTAATCTTGGCATAGGTAGCAAGGTAGGATATAAGGCCTATATTAGGACCTTCAGGAGTCTCTATGGGGCAGAGCCTTCCGTAATGGGTGTAATGGACGTCGCGGACCTCAAAGTTGGCCCTGTCCCTGGAAAGTCCGCCGGGGCCGAGGGCCGACATGCGGCGCTTATGGGTAAGCTCAGCCAGGGGATTGGTCTGATCCATGAACTGACTCAGAGGTGAAGACCCGAAGAACTCTTTAATGGCGGCAGTGACCGGTCTTATATTGACCAGGGACTGAGGGGTGACGATATCGAGATCCTGGATCGTCATGCGCTCCCTTATGACCCTTTCCATGCGGCTGAAGCCGATACGGAACTGATTCTGCAGAAGCTCGCCCACCGAACGCAGGCGCCTGTTGCCCAAATGGTCTATATCATCATAGGTGCCTATATTGTGGGCAAGGCAGATAAGGTAGTTTATCGAAGCCAGGATATCGTCGGGGATAATATGGTTGGGCGTCAGTTCCGCAACATTTTCCTTTATGGCTTCCAAAAGCTCATCGCCCTTGTATTTGTCCATCAAATCCTTAAGGACGGTAAAGCGCACTCTCTCCAGAACGCCCAGCTTTTTTTCGTCGCAGTCGACAAAATCATGCAGCCAGACCATACCATTGGAGAAAATCTTTATCTCCCTGTCGCCTTCGGTGACATAGGCCTCGTTTACACCGCGCTTTTCTATCTCGGCGGCCTTTTCCCGGCTTATGGTCTCGCCCGGCATGGCCAGCAGCTCGCCTGTAAGAGGATCGGCTATCGGTCTTGCAAGGGTACGGCCCGAAAGGCGCTTGGATATGGCCATCTTCTTGTTGAACTTATAACGGCCGACTATCGAGAGGTCATACCTCTTGGGATCAAAGAACAGATTGTTTATAAGGGTCTTGGCGCTGTCCACCGTGGGAGGCTCGCCGGGGCGCAGCTTTTTGTATATCTCAATAAGAGCCTCGTTGGGGGTCTTGACGGCGGCATCCTTTTCAATGGTAGCGAGTATCCTCTCGTCCTCGCCGAAAAGCTCCTTTATCTCGGCATCAGTGCCAATGCCTATGGCCCTTATAAGGGATGTCACGGGCAGCTTGCGGTTTTTGTCTATCCTGACATAGAATACATCGTTTACATCGGTCTCGTACTCAAGCCACGCGCCCCTGTACGGTATGACCGTGCACTGAAGGGAGGGCTTTTCGGGCTTGTCATGGTTTAAGCTGTAATACATGCCAGGGGAACGGACTATCTGGGAAACGATAACACGTTCAGCGCCGTTTATGATAAAAGTACCGCTGTCGGTCATAAGCTGGAAATCGCCCATAAAGATTTCCTGCTCTTTGATCTCGTCGGTCTCCTTGTTCCTCAGACGCATCCTGACCTTCAAAGGAGCGGCGTATGTGGCGTCTCTTTCCTTGCACTCGGTCACCGAGTACTTGGGATTGTCGTCAATGGTGTAATCAAGGAAAGAGAGTTCCAGATTCCCTGTATAGTCGGTTATGACACCGACATCCTTGAAAACCTCCCTGAGGCCCTCTTCGATGAACCATTTGTAGGACTTCTTCTGTACCTCGATAAGGTTGGGCATCTCCAGGATTTCGTCTACCCTGGAAAAACTTTTGCGGATTTTTCTGCCGCAGCGGATGTCCTTCATCTTTCAGCTTCACTCCATTCTTCAGTATTGAGTCAGGCGTTTGATACTCCCGGATAAGTTGTCTGTTTCTTGCCGCATTTTTCGGTTTTTCCCGATTTTTCTATTGAAATCATCGCTGAGATTTGATACATTATTGCTGTGATATTTTACAGACGCTATGTATATCAATGCAGTTTAGTATTATACCACTGTTTTTTTTGTCCGTCAATGCCATTTTTGACACATTTTTAATTTTGGAGGTGCGTTCTGCTGCGCGCCTTTTTTATTTTTTATCCATACGAAAAATCAAGGGCGGCGCTTTAAAAGCGCCGCCCTTTGTGCGGTTATTGATATCTGCGAAAATATTACCAGATCTCGGGCTTGGCATCGGGGGGCAGAGCGCCGGGATATGTTTCTCCGTCCAGCTCCTCCAGCCAGCTTTCTCTGGCCTTTTTGACCAGCTCAGGATCGGTCAAAAAGTCATAAGCCGTGGCAGCCATGACCTTGGCTGCAAACAGCATGCCCTTATGGGCGACAGGCCCCTTGCCCTGGGCAACTATCTGCCAGGCATGGCCAGGAGTACCGGTTGCCCATGTAGCCGCGCTGAACTGACCTGTAGGCACCACCCAGCTGACATCGCCGACATCGGTGGAACCCTTGCCGCCGCCCGCGGGAGGACAGGCAAGGAAATCCCAAATGGGCACCGACAGAAGCTTGGCGCTGTCCTTGCCGGCCATCTTCTTGGCAAGGTTCTTGAGGTTTTCCTTGTCAAGGTCGGTGATGACATCCTTAAAAGACTGTGCATAAGCCATTTCCTCATCGGTATAGCCGATAGGCAAAAGCTCCTCCATATGCGCCCGGATACGGTCGCTGACAACATCGCAGGCTATGTAATCGGAATAGGCAGCCACCTGCTTTATATCAACCGTCGTTTCGGTGATAAGAGCGGCGCCGCGGGCTATGTTGCAGACCCTTTCGTAAAGTTCCTTGACCTGGGTGACTTTAGGCGCACGGATGGCGTAAAGCACCTGGGCCTCGGCCTGTACGACGTTTGGAGCCGTGCCGCCGGTATTGGTTATGGCATAATGTATCCTGGCTTCATCTATCATATGCTCACGCATATAGTTTACGCCGATATCCATAATCTCAACGGCATCCAGGGCCGAACGTCCCAGATGGGGGGCGCCTGAGGCATGGGACGACTTGCCGTGGAATGTGAAGAACACCCTGAAATTGGCAAGGGAGCCCGAGCCTGTAACGCTGTTCATCGAGCCGGGATGCCATGTGATGGCTATATCGCAGTCATCAAAGCAGCCGTCACGGACCAAAAAGGCCTTGCCGCCGGCATTTTCCTCAGCTGGACAGCCATAATAACGGATAGTACCGGGCAGCTGCTTTTCATCCATATATTCCTTAATCGCCACAGCGGCGGCGACCGAAGCTGTACCCAGAAGATTATGACCGCAGCCGTGGCCGTCCTTGCCGGGAACAATGGGACAATGTTTGGTCACATTGGCCTGCTGGGAAAGCCCGCTTAACGCGTCGTATTCGCCCAAAAGCGCTACCACCGGCTTGCCTGAGCCATACTCAGCCACAAAGGCAGTCTCCTCGCCGCCGATGCCCATGGTAACCTTAAAGCCCAGAGACTTTAAATAATCAGCCTGCAAAGCCGAAGATTTGAACTCCTGGAACCTCGATTCGGCATATTCCCAGATCTTGTCGCTGATCTCGGTTGAAGCCGCGCTTCTGTTTTCGATCAGTTTGGAAAGATCTTCAACATAACTCATGTCTTTTCCCTCCCGAAGGTTATTTGGTTTTAAGCCATATGATGATTATACACAAATATTAAGTTTTTCGCAACGGGATATTATTACTTTTCGACATGGATCAAAAAATCTCTCTTAGCTCTCTTATGTCCCTTATACTTTTTTCGGGGCCTTTAACGCTTCCGAAGCCATAAGAAGCAAATATAAAAGGCACTCCGGCTTCACGGGCTGCGTCGCAGTCGCCCTGTGTGTCGCCAATATAGACGCTCTTTTCAAAGCCCTGCCGCTCCATTACAAGCCGGATATTTCCACCCTTTGTAAGGCCGGTATTTTCGGCGTTTTCGGTGTCGGCAAAATATTTTCCCAGGCGGTGATAGCTTAAAAAAGCTTCTATATACCCCTTTTGGCAGTTGCTGACTATATAAAGGGGGTATTTCCCGCAAAGGTACTCAAGCGTTTCCTCCAGGCCCTCAAAAAGCACGCCTCCTACCTTTGCGACATATTCTATCTCGAACCTCGTGCACACATCAAAGGCTTCCATGGCCTTTTTTTCGTCAAAATAGGGAAACAGCTTTGCAGCGATGCCCTTTGGGGGCAGGCCCATGACGCCCTTTATTGTCTCATCCGAAAGGGGCCTTGCGCCGGGTATCTCATTCACCGCCATGCGCCAGGAGCGGCTGACGGCCTCCAGGCTGTCCCACAGAGTCCCATCCAGATCAAAGCCTATGGCAAGCTTGTTATTCACCGCCCACCTCAATTATCTTTCTGCCGCTTTCATGCCTTTTGGCCTCCAGCAGCCTTTCCACAGCTTGGTCATATGACAGCATTTCCTGCTGCCCGCTTGCCATATCCTTAAGGGAGACCATGCCCTTTTCGGCCTCCTCGTCACCGATTATTGCAGTGAAAGGCACTTTTATCTTATCGGCATACGCCATTTTTGCCTTGAACTTTTTTTCCTCACAATACAACTGAGCCTTTATACCCCTGTCCCTCATGGCCCCGGCAAAGCCTATGGCCTTGGAAAGGTTGTCCCCCATGGGCAATACCAGCACCTGGCAGGGGCTGAACCCGCCTTTTATGTATTTCATCTCGTCCAACACATAAAAGAGCCTCGTAAGTCCGATACTTATACCGACTCCGGGCAGCTTTTTGTTGGTGTAGAACCCTGCCAGATCGTCGTATCTGCCTCCCGAGCAGACACTTCCTATCTCGGGGTGATCAAGCATGGCGGTTTCGTAAACCGTGCCTGTATAGTAATCCAGGCCTCTGGCTATCGTAAGGTCTATGCCGAAGTTTTCCCTGGGAACGCCGAAACTGTCAAGATTGGAAACCACCGTTTCCAGCTCGGAAAGACCCTTGTCGAAAATGGGGCTTTTGTTTTCGTATGCCCTGAGCTTTTCCACTATCTCCTCGTGGCTGCCGCTTATGGAAATAAAAGCGCACACATCATCAGACGACTTTCCCGAAAGACCCATGGACAGAAGCTCGCCCCTGACCTTTTCAAGACCTATCTTGTCCAGCTTATCTATGACCCTCATTATCTCGGCAGGATCAGACTTTTCGCCCAATATCTCAAAAAATCCCGAAAGGATCTTGCGGTTGTTGACCCTTATTTTAAAACGCTCAAGTCCAAGGCGGGTAAAGGTATTATATATTATGGCAGGTATCTCGGCCTCGTTGACAACGCTGAGTTCTCCGTCGCCGATTATATCTATATCGGCCTGATAAAACTCGCGGAAACGCCCTCTCTGTGCGCGTTCCCCCCTGTAAACCTTGCCTATCTGGTAACGCCTGAAAGGGAAAGGCAGGCTGCCGTAATTCATCGCCACATATTTTGCCAGCGGCACTGTAAGGTCAAAGCGCATGGCAAGGTCGGTATCCCCCTTTTCAAAGCGGTATATCTGCTTTTCAGTCTCGCCGCCCCCCTTGGCCAAAAGGACCTCGGATGCCTCCAGCACAGGGGTATCCAGCGGGTAAAAGCCGTAGCTTTCGTATATTTCCCTGAGCACCGCTGTCACGGCCTCAAACTCCAGCTGCTTTTCGGGCAGCAGCTCCATAAATCCCGAAAGGGTCCTGGGTTTGACAATATTGCCCATTTTGTCACCTCTTAACAGCATTTCGGCTTTTAAGCCTGTTCCATATAATTATACGCCATAGCAAAGGCTTAATCAATAACTTCCTTTCCCCTTTCCCGCGCTGTCACACAAAAGTCCGTTTTTTTGGTCATATCCGACAAAAGGGCATGGGCTACTTTTGGCTTGACTTTCACTCATGGGTGCTTTAGACTATTAATGTATTTCGCTATGGTGGCAATTTGTGAAATGGCAGGTGATTTAAATTGCAGCAGCTCAGCAAAGGCTCCGGCACGCCGATGTACGAACAGATAGCCGAGATACTCAAGGACGAAATCATGGATAAGAAGTATGACCCGTCGGGCAGTATTGGCACTCACGCCAAGCTGGCTGAAAGGTTTGGTGTCAGCCTTATAACCATAAGGAAAGCCATTGCCATTTTAAGCCAGCAGGGACTTCTGGATGTGGCTCAGGGCAAGGGCACTTTTGTCAAAAACACCGTTCTGCACGAAAACCTGACCCGCCTTACGGGCATTGAAAATATTATTTCCGAAAGCCATCTTTCCTCAGACATATCGGTCCTCACCTTCGAGGTTATTGACACTCCCGCTCATTTTGACACCGAGCTGAGGCGGGGACTGGGTAAAAAGTGTCTGCATATCGAGATGGTTCATACGATGGAGGGAGTCAAGGCGGCTTATGCCGAAACATTCCTCCCTTTAAAATACGGTGAATATATTACCAAGTCGGATGTGGAAAAATACACCATATACCAGCTGTATGAAAGTAAATGGAATATGTCCCTGGGCAACGGCCGGCAGACCATAAGGGCCGATGCCGCTTCCAAAAGGGTGGCCGAAGTGCTGGATCTGTGCGAAGGCTGGCCTGTACTTTCCATTTCGCGCAGAGGCTTTACTTCTTCGGGAGAGCTGGTGGAATATATGAACCTCATTTACGAATACACCCAATATTCCTTGGAAGTCGAACTGCAGCTCAGTTCTACCTGATATCGCAAGGCATCTTTGTGATGCCTTTTGGGTTCCCCTTTAAAAATTAAAAGGATGCGCATGGCGCGTCCTTTTTTACTTTATATCCAGCTCCGGCGGCTCATCAAGATGCTCAGACACATACTTCCCATTCTTTTTCCTCTGTTTTACGCACTCGGTCAGCAGGTATTCTATCTGCCCGTTTACCGAACGGAAATCGTCCTCGGCCCACGCGGCAATGGCTTCGTACAGCTTGGCCGACAGCCTTAATGGCACCTGTTTTTTAGGTTCGCCCGACATATCAGTAAAGGCTGCCCGAATTGACAACAGGCTGGGCGTCACGGTTGCCGCACAGTACTACAAGCAAGTTGGATACCATGGCCGCCTTGCGCTCCTCGTCAAGGTGCACCACATCCTTTTCGTTAAGACGCTCCAAAGCCATCTCCACCATGCCGACAGCACCGTCGACTATCATCTTCCTGGCGTCGATTATGGCCGAAGCCTGCTGCCGCTGGAGCATGACGGCCGCTATCTCGGGGGCGTAAGCCAGATATGTTATGCGGGCCTCTATTATTTCCAGCCCGGCGTCCATGACTTTCTGCTGGATCTCATCCCTTATCCTCGAAGCTACCACCTCGCTGGAACCGCGAAGGCTGCCCTCATCGGCTATGCCGTCACCTGTCGTATCCACATTGGGAGCCACATCGTAAGGATATATCCTGACAATATCCCTCAAAGCGCTGTCGCACTGAAGGGAAAGATATTCTTTATAGTTATCGACATTGAAAACGGCCTTGGCAGTATCGACCACCCTCCACATAACGGCTATGCCTATCTCAACGGGATTACCCAGACAGTCGTTTATTTTCTGACGGTTGTTGTTAAGAGTCATTATTTTAAGAGACAGCTTTTTGCTGAAAGCCGATATCTCTGCACTTTGCTTTCCCACCTGTATTCTCGCGCCCGAGTCAACATCGCCGCTTTGATTCAAATGGGTTTTAGCAGCCGGGTTCACAGATGTGCAAAAGGGGTTTACAAAATAAAAGCCTTCTCCCTTCAGCGTACCTACATATCTGCCGAACAAGGTCAATACCAAAGCCTCCTGGGGCTTAAGTACTTTAAGACCCAAAAGGGCGATCCAGCCCAGGCAAAGCCAGGCAATACATATAACAAATATGGCGGTGGCCATATAAAACATAAACGTCCCATAATAAAACATATTAATTATCGGTGCCACTGTAATGCAGCCTATCACGGCAGCTATGTAAAGAAAAACGATAAGCAGCAGAGCCATCATGCCGCTCCCCTTTTTTGAAAGTACCTTTTCACTCATTTTACGAACCTCCTATCTATTTGATATCAAAATAATATCATTATATAACGGCCTTGTCAATCGGATTTTCCTCAAAAAATAAAGGCGGGACATATTGTCCCGCCTTTATTGCGTTTTATCAGTTTACCTTTACATATACTCGTTCAAAATAAGCCCTTCCAAATGCCGTTGTGACCTCGGTCACAATCGTGCCCTCTTGGAAAATGGCCGTACCTACATTGTCATAGAATGTATCCTCTACCTTGAAGGTACTATCTACCCCCATTGATTGGACAGGCATCTCCTCGGGGTCGGTATCAGTAAAGAAAAAGTGTGTTATGCCGTTATCACGCAGGCCCATAAGCTCACCGTCGGGTATTTCGGGCTTCCAGCACACCTCTCCACCGTAAAATATGAAATCCGACTTAATGGTATTGATTTTTCCCGATTCCTCAGTCGTGTGTGAAAAGCTTCCGCAATAAGGGACATATTCCTCGGCCTTTTTAACAGTATCCTTTATGTAGGAAGAAGGCGAACTTAAGCCCTCTGCCATATCAAGGCCGCCCGTGACCGATTTGCCAAACTCCCTGAGCACCTCTATCTCTTCCAGCTTTTCTTCGGAGTCCAGGTATCCGCCCCCGTCAACAAGCTGCATATAAAGCTGCTCGGCTGTATCCAGATATTCATCTGTGGGCGCAAGGCTGCTGCCGTCGGATCCATCGGAGGAGGCATCATCAATGAATACTTCATCGGAAGAGGGCTCGTTGGTTGCGGAGTTTTCCCCTCCTTCCGCCGTGCTGGCTTCCTTGTCTTTCTCCGCGGTCTCACTGAAGCTTTCCAGCAGATCCCGCCCATCGTTGCTTCCCGATACGGCGTATCCCATCAGGGCTTCTGCCTTCCGATAGACCGTATCCTTGGCCTTATCGGCGCTGTCGCTGTAATCTCCCAGCTCCACAAAGGTATTGTAGGCCCTGTTGTAATCTCCATTCTCGGCATAAGCTTCAGCCATGGCATATGTGGTTTCAAGGATCTTGTCCTGGCTGTCCTTATAGTCGTCCAGATCCTGATAAGCTGCAATAGCCGCCTTATAGTCTCCGGCGCTTGCCAGCTCACCTGCCTTCTTATATGCAGAATTGTCCTTCAAAAAGCCCACCAGCACTACCAAAGCCACTACAGCCACCGCCAGCGGAGGCACAAATTTTATGGCAAGCTTTCTCATTTTTTTTGCCTGTTCGGCCCTTTGCTCGGCGGCCTTGCGCTCTTCCTCGGCCTTTCTTTCCTCTTCGGCCTTTCTCTGCTCAAACATCTCGCGCCAGGTATATGGACCTTCAGGCAGCTCCTTGCCGGCAGTCTTCCCGTTCTTCATGGGAATTATCTTATTAAGATCAGGAACTTCCTTGCTGAATTTATACTTTTCGATGACCCAAAGGGACAAAGGAGCTATGACGACCGAATATTCGCCGTCCTCTTCGGCTGCCATGCAGTGACCGCTGAGTTTTACGGGTTTTGTATCCAAGCCGTCGCGGGGGAAGTTCAAAAGCGCCCTGCCAATCGCATTATTACCCTGATATACAACGGCTTCAAGGCAGCCGTCTATGACCGCCTTTTCTCCCGAGACCTGGTGCTCGCTTTTTGCTGATGCTTCCACCGATATTACCATCGTGCCTCCGCCTGTGAAATAATACTGCGGCTTGCCCAGATCTATATCATCCATCAACTCTTCCAAAGGCTTATTTTCCATCAAATGAAGCTTTACTTTGTCCATTTCAGCCTGGACATCGTTTACATCCTTCTGTGCCCCGTCCCTCCAGGCACTCATTCCAGGCCACATATTAAGAAGCTGCTGCTTGGTATTGGCCTGCTCAAGTCTTCTCTGAGCATCTCTCTGCATGGCATCATGGGCGACAGCGGCACCCACCGCTGTGCTGCCCGTTACTCCTGCAGCTATGCCGCCCAAAGTGCCCCAGCTGTCCTGGTTCTTTTCGGCCTGCTCATACCTGCGAACATAATCGTTCATGGCGCTCTGGGCTTCTTTTAAAGCCGCCTTTGCCTCGTCCATGCGCTTTTTCATAAAGAACATGCGCTTATCCCTGCCGATGCATTTGGAAAGCTCCAGCTCTATGGAGGCCTTGTTTCCATCCTCCTGCCTCTTTTTCAGTTTTTCGGCATTCTCAGCAGCTTCCTTTTCGGCTTTGGCCTTAGCTTCGGTACTTTCCAGCCCTATACGGTAGGCCTCGGAAGCGTCTATGCCTGCGCTTTCAAGTATTTTCTTAACCTGCGCGTTATTGTCGGCCAAAAGCGCTGTACGCTGCTTGTCGGCTTCACTCTTTTTGGGGTCTATACCCTTATTTACGCAATCCCTATAAAAGCTTCGCAGCACCTCAAGCTGCTTTTTGCTTAATTCAGCCATTTAAACCGCCCTTTCATATCCGGCAAAAGCCGTTTAAATCTTTAGGTCATTATACCATCCTTTTTCCTTTGGAGCAACCGTCGTGCCTTTCTTTCTGGCGTCTTGATATGACAGCCTCATTCTATTGAACAAAGCACCTCTGATAAGGCGCACCTGGAATTCCTGTGCTCGGAGATAGAGTCACATATATCCCGCGGCAAAAACAGGTACGGCGAAATCGAGCAGGAATGGGGACTTCTTAAACATTATTACGACATAGAAGCCAAAAGGGCAGCCTCGGAAAAGGTCTATGACCCTTTCCGCCTTCAGGTGCTTATGGATTTCGTTTTGCAGCTGGAAAAATAAAAAAAGCCATGATTAAAAAACCTCAATCTTGAGATTGGGTTTTTTTTATTTTCCGCCTGTTTTGAAAAAGAGCTTCTGATATGCTCCTTCTTCATTCTACAATGCTTTTTTCTCTGTACGGTATCCATACATATATCCACGACATAAAAAATCCCGGCAGAGCAACATCTCTGCCGGGAAAAGAAACATGTGTATCTCTTATTTATTGAAATAACGGGCAAGCAGGCCAGCAAAAGCCTTGCCGTGCCTGGCCTCGTCCCTGGCCATCTCATGGACGGTGTCATGAATAGCATCAAGATTGAGCTGCTTTGCCAGCTTGGCAAGATCGGTCTTGCCCTGGGTGGCGCCGTTCTCAGCCTCTACGCGCATCTCGAGGTTCTTCTTTGTGGAGTCGGTGACGACCTCGCCCAGCAGCTCGGCAAACTTGGCAGCACGCTCGGCCTCTTCATAAGCGGCCTTCTCCCAATAAAGACCTATCTCGGGATAGCCCTCCCTGTGGGCCACCCTGGCCATGGCAAGATACATGCCAACTTCGGTGCACTCGCCCTGGAAGTTCTCTCTCAGGCCCTGAAGGATCTCTTCGGGAGCGCCCTGAGCAACACCGACAACATGCTCGGCAGCCCAGGTCATTTCGCCGCTCTGCTCGACAAACTTAGAAGCAGGAGCCTTACATACGGGGCAGAACTCGGGGGGATTGTCTCCCTCATGGACATAACCGCAAACCGTGCAGACAAACTTTTTCATATAAACTTCCTCCATACAGAAAAATTAAATAAATTCGCTTATTTTTATGGCATAAAGCTTCTTTCGAAGCTCGGTGCTTATCTCAGCAAAAACCTTTTTGAAACGGCAGCTGCCGTCCTTGCCAACCCTTGTGCATACAAAATCACCCGAAAGACAGTGATTTATTTCCAAAGGCCCGTCTATGCATTCGATTATCCGGCCCAACGAAAGCCGACTTGCCGGCTCGGCCAACTCATAACCGCCGCAAGAACCCTTGTAGGAAATTACTATTCCCTCGGAGGCCAGCTTCCTTAAAATCTTGAGGGCGAAACGCAGCGTCACTCCCGACCTTTCTGAAATATCCCTGGCGGGAAGCATTTTGTTTTCCTTCGCGAGCACATACACTATTCTGACCGCATAGTCGGCCTCATGTGTTATCCTCACTTTAGTCCCTCCTTTGTTTACGCATTAAGTATACTTTATTTCGCCGGGAAAGTCAACACTTAATTCTTGTTTTTTTAATCTTTCACAATCCGTTCATAAAAAGTAAAAAAAGACCCGGCCGAAGCCGGGTCTTTTAAGCAAACAGTTACCTGTAAAGCATGTTGAAGAGGAGTTTGAAGGTACCCGTTGTCTGGGCCCTGTTCTGAGGAGCAAAGCCGTAAAGCACAACCTCGCCCTGTCCCTTCTTGCAGGTGACAACGGCGCCCTTGCCGGCGACATACTTTTCACCTGTCAGAAGACCGCTGCGCAGGACTTCCTTGTCAGCATACTTCATGACTATCTTGTAATTATCAGCATTGAACATATCTGAAACCTCAAAAGACGGGCCGTTCCAATGGAAGACATATGTCTTTTCAGGCATGCCGTAGCAGACCTGTGCTGTATTGTCGACTACAGCCGACAGTGTCGAGCCGTGAGTATTAAACTCCTTAGCGGGCAGACCGGCCACGATGTTCTTTACGCCGAGATGCAGATAATTAATGGCAAAGTCGCAGGACTGATTGAAAGCCAGCAGCCTTCCGCCCTTTTCGACGAACTCCAGGATCTTCTGGGCGCCTTCCTTGCCGATACCGCTCATATATTCATCAGGCTGAGCTCCAATATACTGCATCATACGGCTCATCATGGGATCGTTGGGGCAGGTCTTGGGGCCAACGATAAAGCCCTCGCTGTCGCTGGGCAGAATAAGCACATCGAAACCATCGAGGCCATTTAAGATATCCTTATCCATAACCGTCGTATAATCAAACAGGGTGTTCTCAAGGATAAGCCTGGTCCAGCCCTCATCGGCGTTGCCGTTATAGTACCTCTGATACATGGCGACCTTAAGGGGCTTGACTTCGGTCATCTTGTCATAAGCCTTATCGACTACGCGATGGATCGTGGGAGCCTTCTCAAGTATGGCTGCGATCTTATCGCCGTCACCCTCGACATAGAAGTCGTGCCACGGGCATGTATCTATGCGGTAAACCTTGAAGCCTTCCTTAATAAGCATATTGACCGTCTTGAATACCGAATTCTCCTTGGCACTCAAAACATACTTGCTGCCCGGGATAACCTCGAAGCTTTCGCAGTCACCTCTGCCGCAAACAGTTTCAAACTTGCCTTCAAACTTGCACATGGCAGGTATCGCGGCGACGTTCATATACTCACATACAGTATCGGTAGCCGAGTCAAAAGCGGTCAGAGCGCCTGTCTTATCCCTGGTCCACTGATTATCGGGATATCTGGTCTTGCCCAAAAGGTTCATGACGACACCCATCTTGGGCTGGGCGAGGAACACGACATATGTGCCTGCAGGATATGTTACTCCGCATCCTACCTCGAAGGGCTCCACAGCCTTCTTTACCTCAACATTCTGCTGCCTCAGGATCCAGATAAGGTGCTTTACCTCTCCCTGGTCATGCTGCTTGGCGGGGATAATGAAGGCGTATTCAGCACTCTCTTCGCCCCTTCTGGTCTGGTTGAGGGCCTTCTGGGCCATATTCTTGAGTATGGCATCCTTGTTCCTGGCCATTGTATCCAGCAGGGCATAAGCCGCCATATACTGCCTGGCGACTATATCGCCAAGATGCCACCATCCGCCGGGCCAGGGGCTGGGGAAGTTGGTCTGGGCCTCATACTCGGGCTGTACAATATCACCGTCGCCCTTAAGCTGGGTCGGATCTATGTATTTAGGAGTAGCCAGCTTGGCCGATGCCGACTCTGTCAGCATACCGGCTATGTTATGGCTGTTCGTTATCCAATGGTAGCCATAATGGCCCCAACCAGGATACTGAGCGCCTGAAGAAACGCCGTCAAGGCCATTTTCGTCCATCTGGTAAGCCATATTGGCTCCATACCAATTAAGTTCTCTCCAGGTAAGGGGATCGACATACTGCCTAAGCGGATTTTTATAGGGGGCGATCTGTATTCTGGCGCCGTAGCTGCCCATGTGGTGATGGTCCTGATAGGACTGAGGCATCCATTCATGGAATATGATCTGTCCCATGTATCTCGATTCGACAATATTCTGCGCGAAAGCATCACGGTTATTGTCATGACCTGTGTACTTGTGATAAAGGCTGGGGTAATTGCTGCCTTCAAAAGCAGTACCCTTGGTCTTGTAATACCAATCGGTAACCATGATCTCGCCGTCAGGGTTAAAGCAGGGCACCATTACGAACACGACATTGTCGAGGATATTGAGTATCTCATCGGTGTCCTTTGCAACAAGGTCATAGGCAAGATTTATGGCCATCTGGGTGCCGCCGACCTCGGTGGCGTGAAGGCTCATGCTCTGTACCGAAACGGCCTTGCCCTTCTTGACAAGCTCGTCGATCTCCTGCTGGGAAAGCCCTCTGGGATCAGACAGCTTCATGCTGGTCTGCCTGATTTCTTCCAGATTCTTATGGTTTTCCGGAGATGTGATTATAACCTTAAGGAACGGGTTTCCCTCTGTCGAAGGACCCATATCGGTTACAGAAATACGGTCTGACTGCTTTTCCAGAAGGTAGAAATACTCTACTATCTTATCCCATCTGGCAAGCTCGCCATCAGCACCGGGTGTAAAACCGAAATGTTCCAAAGGCGTCGTTATTTTGCTCATAATTTGCCCTCCTTTATGTTAAATACTTGTACGGTTTTGATTTTAGCATGTAAAACTGCATAAGTCAAGGCAGGATGATTGACATTTTACTGTATAAAGATTATATTGTTGACATGAGCTAAAGCATTGAAGGAGGTTTTATGAAAAAGGCAGATAACAATGGTATTCTTTTTCTTTTCAAGGGATGCACAAAGGGCCTTAAAAGGTACTTTCTATTAGCTGCGCTGTGCTCTTTCGGCAGCATTCTTTTCAATTTCCTCTCCCCGCAGATAATAAGGATAACAGTCGATTCGGTTTTGGGCGACAAAGAATTCGCATTTCGCGCTGCCGAATATGCTGTCAATCTTCTGGGAGGCAGAAATGCTCTGCGTTCAAATCTCTATCTGTGTGCGGTGGCCGTTTTCGCCTGTGCGCTGGCCGAGGGTCTTTTCACCCTCGTGTCTCGCCTTTCTCTTTCTCACTGCACCGAAAGCTGCCTTAAACGCCTGCGCGACAGGATCTTCGGGCATATCCAAAGGCTGCCCTTCAGCTGGCACACCTTCAACAGCACGGGCGACACGATACAGCGCTGCACGGCTGATATGGACGTTATACGCAACTTTATTGCAAACCAGCTTTTGGAGGTCATACGAATAACAATACTGATCGCCACCGCACTTTTTCTGATGGCAGGGATGAACCTGCCTCTTACGCTCTGTGCTGCCCTTTTCATCCCGATCGTTGCCGGGTATTCCGGTATCTTTTTCGCCCAGATATCCAAGAGATTCCGCATAGCCGACGAGTCTGAAGGCGAGCTTATGTCCTTTGTCCAGGAAAACCTGACGGGTGTCAGGGTAGTGCGTGCCTTTGGCCGTGAAAGATTTGAACTTGATCGCTTCGACGAGAAAAATAACAAGCTTTACCATAAATGGGTAGACCTGGGTTACCTTCTGGGGGCCTATTGGGGAATTGGCGACATGGTGACCGGCTTTCAGGTGCTGACCATAATCTGCGTCGGCTGCTACTATGCCTGCTCGGGCGGCATAACATTGGGCGAGTTTCTGGTTTTCGTATCCTATAACCGTACGCTGGCTTATCCTTTAAGAAGGCTGGGGCGCATACTGTCCGATATGAGCAAAATGAAGGTATCCTGCTCGAGGCTGTGCGAGATCCTTAGTGCCGAGGAGGAGGGCGACGGCGAAAATGTTCTTTCGGCCGACGGCATTAAGGGTGACATTGAATTTAAACATGTCACCTTTTCCTACCGCAGTGTTCCCGTTTTAAAGGATGTTTCATTCCATGTCCCCCGCGGCACCACCCTGGGGGTTTTGGGCGCCACCGGTTCCGGCAAAAGTACCCTTTGCAGCCTTATCGACAGGCTGTACGACGCCGATGAGGGGCTCATCATGATAGACGGCCATGATATCAGGGAATACGACCGCCGCAGCCTGCGCTCGAAAATAGGGCTGGTTTTGCAGGAGCCGTTTCTCTTCTCCAAAACAATAGCCGAAAATATCGCCATAGCAAAGCCGGATTCATCCATGGAGGATATTCGCGCCGCTGCCAGAATATCCGACATAGACGAAAGCATCACGGGCTTCGCCAACGGCTATGAAACAGCTGTTGGCGAAAGGGGCGTTACCCTTTCGGGAGGCCAGAAACAGCGTATTGCCATTGCCCGCACGCTTATATGCTCGTGCCCCGTGCTCATCTTTGACGATTCCCTTTCGGCCGTCGATTTAGGTACCGACGCCAGGATAAGGGCGTCGCTCAAAAAAAGCGCCAAAGGTTCCACTGTTATTCTGATTTCCCACAGGATAAACACGCTGATGGATTCCGACAATATAATAGTTCTGGAAAACGGGCGCATAGCGGAAATGGGCACCCATGAAAGCCTTATAGCCCAAAACGGCATATACCGCCGCACCTACGACCTGCAAAGGGCGGCGGCCGACACACAGGAGGACATATGAGCGAAAATATCAATTACGCCAAAGGCTTCAGGCTCAAAACGTGGCTGAAGCTTAAACCCTTCATAAAACCCTATTTTTTAAGGCTGGCGGCGCTTATAACCTGTATGGTCATCACGGCTGTCATCGATGTCATCCTGCCGGTGTTTTTAAGCTACGCCGTCGACAATTTCATAACCCCGAAAACCACCGACGGCATTTTGCCCTTTGCCCTTTTGTACTTTGCCGCCATTTCCTTGTCGTCGGTTTTGGTAGTTATTTTCACCCGCCTTTCTATGGTCATTGAAATGGGGCTGGGGCGAGACCTTAAAAGGGCCTGCTTTGTCCACCTTCAGGATCTTTCGCTGTCATATTACAACCGCACCCCTGTCGGGTATATCCTGGCCAGGGTCATGAGCGATACGGGAAGGATATCGGCGCTCATAGCCTGGTCTTTGGAGGATGTATTCTGGTCGATAGCCTATGTCTTCTCGGCCTTTGTTTCCATGTTTATCGTCAATCCCACCCTGGCCCTTATCGTGCTGGCCGTTGTGCCTCCCATCGCGGCCGTCACCTTTTTCTTCCAAAGCAGGATCTTAAGCGCCAACCGCGAGATACGCAGGATAAACTCAAAGATAACGGGGGCATATAACGAGGGCATAACAGGCGCCAAAACCTCCAAGACCCTTGTTATAGAGGACAGGATGACAAAAGAGTTTGGCGACATAACGACCGAAATGTATAAGGCCAACTTCCGTTCGGCCCGCCTAAGCGCATTTTTCATACCCATAGTGACATTTTTAAGCTCGGTTGCCGTCGGCCTGGTTTTGGGTAAAGGGGGCTATCAGGTCATGGGCATGGCCATGCCTCTGGGTACCCTTTCACTTTTTATCAGCTATTCGCTGGCACTTTTAGACCCTATAAGGCAGACGGCCAGGGTCTTTTCGGAAATCATCTCCACCCAGGTCAATATCGAAAGGGTATTTGCCCTTCTGGAACAGCCGTGTCTCATATCCGACACCCCTGAGGTCATAAACCGGTACGGCACGGCCTTTGAACCGAAAAAGGAAAATTGGGAACCCGTCAAAGGCCACATAACTTTTGACCATGTCTGGTTCAAATATCCCGACGGCGAGGATTATGTGCTGGAAGATTTCTGCCTCGATGTGCCCGAAGGCACGACGGTGGCCATAGTAGGGGAAACGGGGGCCGGCAAAAGCACCCTTGTCAATCTGGCCTGCCGCTTTTTCGAGCCGACGCGGGGCAGGGTTTTGATAGACGGCACCGACTACCGTGAAAGGAGCCAGCTGTGGCTGCATTCCGCCCTGGGCTATGTCCTTCAGACTCCTCACCTTTTTTCGGGCAGCATTTATGAAAACATACGGTACGGCAGACCAGATGCGACCGATGAAGAAATAGAAAGGGCTGCTGCTTTGGTTTCGGCCGATACCGTTGCCTCAAAGCTGGAAAATGGGTATAATACCGATGTGGGAGAGGGGGGCGACCGCCTTTCCACGGGAGAAAAACAGCTCATATCCTTTGCCCGCGCCGTTTTGGCCGACCCGCCGATATTCGTCCTGGACGAAGCCACCTCCAGCATAGACACCGAGACCGAACAGCTTATACAGAAGGCCATCACACATATACTCAAAGGCAGGACTTCCTTTATAATAGCCCACAGGCTTTCCACCGTCCGCCTGGCCGACATAATTTTGGTGGTCGACAACGGCAAAATAATCGAGCGCGGCTCCCACAAAGAGCTTATGGCCCTAAACGGCAGCTATGCCGAGCTTTACAGGGCCATGGAAATAAAGGAAAGCATCGGAGGGACCAATGCCAAAAGACCGCCTTCATAAGGACTATTTCTGGGCCTTTGCCTACGCCCTGCTTCCGGGCATCATGGCCCTTTTCACCGCCTCTTTGCCCGAAATAAAGGACGGGTTTTTAAAGATAATGACGGCCGACAACCTGCTGATAACCGACTATTTCGCTTTGGCCGGAGTGGGCGCCACCCTTGCCAATGTGTCGGCCGTCACCCTTATTTCGGTGCTTTTGATGTACCTCTGCCGTGTGCCGTTAAACGGCGGCGGCATACTTGTAATAGGGCTTATGTCGGGCTTTTCTTTTTTCGGCAAAAGCGTTTTCAATATGTGGTTCATTCTTTTGGGCACATATCTTTACTGCCTGGCCTTTAAAAAGCGCTTTTCCGAATGTGTCGTCATTTCCCTGCTTTCCACTTCCCTGGCTCCGCTTATAAGCCACCTGTTTTTCTATAACGACCGCCTTTTCTGGGGCAATATGCTCCTGAGCCTTATGTGCGGGCTGCTTATCGGCTTTGTCATGCCGATAGCCGGACCCTATGCCGCTTCCCTTTTAAAGGGGATGTCCCTTTACGGCATGGGATTCTCGGTAGGGCTTTTATGCCTCGTCATCGTCCCTGTTTTAAAATCATACGGCTATCAGTTTTCCCCCGTTACTGTGTGGCGCGGGGACTTGAATTTCGAATGCGGGACATCGCTGGCTGCATTGTGCGTCTTCTTTATTGGAATTGGAACAATCAAGGGCGGCAGGCAGGCTATTAAAAATTACCTGAATATCCTAAAACGCTCTGGTGTGTCCTCCCAGGACTTCACCTATCTTGACGGCATGTGCCCCATATTCATCAACATGGGCGTAAACGGCCTCGCGGCCCTTTGCTATATTCTGGCCGTCGGAGGACATATAAACGGCCCCACCATCGGCGGGATCCTGACCGTCATGGGTTTTTCGGGCAAAGGCAAGCACCTTTTCAACATTCTGCCTATAATGCTGGGTGTGGCTTTGGGCGGCATAACCAAGCAGTGGGACCCCAATTCCCCCTCGGCCCAGCTGGCTGCGCTGTTCGGCACTACTCTTGCCCCAATAAGCGGGACCTTTGGGCCGATAGCCGGAATAATTACCGGATTTATCCATTCATCGGTGGTGCTTCACGCAGGCATGGGATATTCGGGCGTCAACCTTTACAACAACGGCTTTGCCGGAGCCATCGTTTCAATCGTCGTATATCCCGTGTTTATTCGAATGTTCAGGCAGAACACATATGACGAGCCGTCATATATGTCAAAAGCATACCTTGAGCTTAAGAAAGGAGAAAATAATGAGAAGGCTTGACAGGCAGATAACGGATCTTAACGAAATATCGGATATTCTAAACAAAGCAAAGATAATGCACATGGCCATGGTAGAAAACGGGCTTCCCTATGTACTGCCTTTAAACTTCGGATATGAATTTGAAAACGGCGTTTTGGCGCTCTACTTTCACTCGGCCAATGAGGGCAGGAAAATAAACATCCTCCGCGGTAACCCTTTGGTATTCTGCGAAATAGATATGGAAGGCGGCCTTCTTGGTCAGGGCAGCAATGCCTGCATTTACGGCTATGCCTTTTCAAGCGTAATGGGCCCCGGCAAGGTATCCTTCCTTGAAAGTCATGAAGAAAAGATGCACGCCCTTGATATAATCATGAAGCACCAAACAGGCAGAGAGGGTTTTGAATACAAAGGCGGCCTTGCAAATGTGGCCGTCTGCAAGGTGACCCTTGAAAGTTTTTCGGCAAAGGCCAACCGGGGGGAATGATTTGCCCAAAGCCGCCTTAAAGGCGGCTTTTGTTTTATGAAAGGAGATTTTTATGTCGCTTAAATATGATGTAGTAATCGTCGGCGCGGGACCTGCCGGCATATTCACGGCGCTGGAGCTTTTAAACAGCGGCAGCCGCAAAAGCATCCTGATGGTCGAAAAGGGGCGCAAATAAAAAAAAAGGGCGTGCCCCAAGGAAAAAACGGGCAGAT
>CALWAP010000002.1 GCA_944375715.1 uncultured Clostridia bacterium
CGCCTTCAATAAGGCAGATATTATCGCAGAAACCCTCCAGGTCACCCGATATGTGGGAGCTTATGAGTATGCTCCTGTCCTCTTTTTGGGCCATGTAATCCCTAAGCATATCCAAAACCTCGTCCCTTGCCACCACATCAAGCCCTGCCGTCGCTTCGTCCAAAACAAGCAGGTCGGCGTCATGGGAAAGGGCGCACAGTATCTTGAGCTTTGCCTGCATGCCGCTTGAAAATGTACGGATCTGCTTTTTCTCGGAAAGGCCGCTCTCCCTGCATTTTCTCAAAAAGCCCTCTTTGTCAAATCCCGGATAAAGGCTTTTCTGCACCCCGGCAATGTCGCTTACCGAAAGATATCCGCTGAAGCCCGTACCGGCCATGGCAACCCCCAGCCGCCTTTTTATCCCGGCGTCTGATGCCAAAGGGTCGGAGTCAAAAACCTTTATATCCCCGCCATCCTTTTTGATAAGGCCCAAAATCAGTTTGAAAAGTGTCGTCTTTCCCGCGCCGTTGCGCCCTATAACTCCCAGCACCTGGCCCTTTGGCAGGTCCAGAGAACAGTCAAGCTCAAAACTGCCGTATCTTTTGACCGCGTTTTCAACATGTATCACAGCTATTCCTCCATGATTATATCGACAAGCTGCTTTACTTCCTCTTTCGACATGTGGGCCAGCCTTGCCAATCGGACGGTCTCCTCCATGGAAAGTTCTACCGCCCTTTTTGACTGCTCGGAAATTATCTCCCCGCCCAAAGATGAAACAAAGCTGCCCTTGCCCTGGACCGTGACGACAAAGCCTTCCTTTTCAAGGCCGTCATAGGCTTTTTTAACGGTAAGGGCGCTTATCCGTAGGCTCGAGGCGAGATTTCTGACCGAGGGCAGGCCTTCCCCCGGCGAAAGCTCGCCTTTTATAATCAGGTCCTTTACCTGCCTGATTATCTGTTCGTAAATAGGTACCTGAGAGGTGTTGCTGATTATAATCTTCATCTATATCCCTCTTTCGATAAACAGTATATAACAGTATATATCTGTTGTCAAGCCATAATTTAAGGCGGCGATGGCGCCGCCTTTTTTCAGCATTTTTCAAAAGATATAAAAACAAGGAGCATATCGTCCTTCAGCTCGTACCTTAGCCTTTTTGCCTCGTCTTTGAGCTTTTTGCCCATCATTTCGCGCCATATGCCGGCGATTTCCCCGCCGTCCGCCAAAATAAGGCTTTCGGGCGCCTGATCCAAAGTATACGCGCTTATGCCGCTTACCTCGCATACGCACATAGGCTCGCTTTCCCTGTCGGTCACGATAAAAAAGTCGCCGGGCTCGGGCAGGTCCTCCTCCAGCCATTTCCAATACTCCGAGCTTACGCACCACACAGTCTTCCTGCCCTCCAGCGTCATCCTTAACATAGGCTGGCTGCCGTCAGATTCGTCAAAGCATACGGCCATAAAGTACGGTGTGCTTTTGTGCAGACCCTCTTTTTTTACAAACCCGCTCCAATATTCGTCGATATCCATAGCCGTTTCCTTTCACTAAAAAGCGTATATGATATTTGATGCCGCACTGAGTATAAGATATATAACAGGCTGATGGGCCATATAAATAAAAAGGGAATGCCGCCCGATAAACCCGAGAGCCGGAAGGTCGCCCATACGCAGCAGGCGCTGGGCCCTTTTGTCCAAGGCTGCCGCTTCCATTATGTAAAACCCCGTCAAAAACAGAAAGATCCAGGGTATCATCGGGAAATAATCGGTGGAATGGAACCAGGAAGGAGGAAAGCCTAAGAAAGCCGAAATATATCCGCTGTAAAGGCTTTGGGGCAGATATATTTTAAAAAGGCCCATACCAAGGTAACCCCTTGACACATACCTTGTTATCAGAAATGCGGCAAAGCACAAAGGCGCTCCCCTTTTTCCGTCAAGGCGCAAAAGATGCGGCTTTAAGCGTGATACCACCATCATTGAACAGCCCAAAAGCACCAGCACACCGAAAAGGTTTGGAGTTTGGGGAGAGAACACATAAAGGAAAAGCGATATCAAAAAACCGCAGCCTGTGACAAAGGCTCCTCTTTTAATCCCGTTTCCGGACATATATGAACACATTCCGGAAACAAGGATAAATGTCCAGCATATAGCCTGCTGCCAGATATAGGCCCCCATACCCAGATACCACGGCATATAAAAGCCGAATATGTAAACCATATCCCAAAGGGCGTGATACCATATCATATTAAATACCGCTATTCCCCTTATTGTGTCAAGCAGCCGGTACCGCCCTGCGGGCTTTATCTCATTTTCCTTCAAAACCGAGCCTCCTTAAAAGGCGCAAAGCGCCCCATAGGGCGCTTTGCCGCTCATATGCTATTCAATGGTATTCTTTATTACGATATCACCGGCCTTGATCTCCTCCAGCGCACTTGTGCAAAGCTCCAGCGCCTCCTTGGAAATATTGGGATTTTCCTCTGGAAGGCCGACAGCCCCCGACGATACGCCGTAAACCGTATAATCTCCCAGCATGGTCCTGTCACCCTCTATCATCCGCGAAACCAGATCATAAACCGCATCACCGTAGTCGCATAGGGCCGAAGTAAGGGCGCAGGATAACTTATTTTCGGTATCATACATCGCCGTCTGGAAATAATCGGCATCGGAGCCGATTATCCATACATCATCCCCCGCCTGCCTTCTCATGGTGCCTTCCGCAGCTGCGCCCATGCCCGTGGGATCGGAAGAAACCAAAAGGCAATTCACGCCCGAATCATAAAGGGAAGCCGCCGCCCGCTGGCCGCTGGGATAGTCGGTGCGGGATCCGACAAAGACAAGGTCGTCCTCGTCGGCTGTCACATTGATATCAAGATTGTCGGCAGCATAATTTATGCCCTGGACAAATCCCGCCAAAAGCTCCTGCTCAATTTCGCTGCTGACGCCGAACACGCCGCCGAAACGGGCGTTTTCCAGCTGACAGGCGGCCGCAAGCCCCGCCATGAATCCGGCCTGGCTCTTGTCAAACACGGCCACAGCTCCGTTTTCGGGCACCGACGAAACGGAACAGTCAACAGCAATAAATGTACAGGAGGGATACTCGCGGCACGCTTTTTCAAAGGCCTCGGCAAAAAGCGGGCCGGGGAAAATTATAGTATTATACCCTGCCTCCACAAGTGTCTTGACTCCTACCATAAAGCTTTCGGTATCGTTCTGCTGGGGGCGGTAATTGTTGATATCGGTGCGGTACTCCTCCTCCAGCCTTTCAAGCCCCTCCCACGCCGACTGATTGGTGTGGTTGTCGCTTATGGCCATGCCGCTGGTCACCATGGCCGCCTTTATCCCGCTTTCGTCGGCCGAGCACGCCCATAATCCCAGGCACATTGCCGCCGCCGAAAGCGCCGCTATTGCTTTTTTAAACATCCTTTTCCTCCTAAAACAGGGAATTACTCAATAACCACATCGGCCGAAGTCGTCACCACCGAAACAAATGTGTTCCCGGGACAGACCGAAAGGCTTTGCCCGTTCCGGTCATAAAAATATATCGGCGAATTATACGACTGCTTTTCCCATGTTATGGGCACATACTTCCCCTCACAGAAATAATACCCCTCGCCGCTGCCCGTGGCGTTAACATCGATAAGGTTAAGGTCGCTGGGGATGTCGGTCGTTTTCATTCGCAGCACGAACAGGTTTTTGACCTCCAGCTGGACATTATGCCATGCGTCCATCTGCGGCTCTCCGTATTGATACCGAAGGTATGTGCCGTTTGTTTCATTATACTCAAAATAAGGCTTGTGCCTTGAGCTGAAGGTGACCGTCACCCTGCTGCAGGGCTGTCCGTTAAGAGCCGCGTGTTCCTCTGCAAAATCAAAGGCCGAAGGCTGCTCCGGCTGGCTCAGATCCTCTGCCGAAAGGGTATCAAGGGCCTGCTCTATGTATTCACCCGTCGTATAGACCGAATGTTCAAGTCCGATTTCCTTCCGCCTGTCGGGATCCCTGAAGAAAAGAGAGCCTTCCCAGCCGCCCCTTATGCCATCCATGGAAATAAGGTCGCTTCTCGCGGCAATGGCCTCATAAGCCGGGACGCTGCCGCCGAAATGCATATAAACCGCGCCGTAGCTCTGGGCTATGTCAATAAAATACGGCCTGGAGCTTCTGACGGAAGCCAGCTTTTCTATCTTCGAGGGGTCCTTGAATATGGCAAGGAACCTTGTTATCCTTCCCTCAGCCAGCATCTCGTATATTATGTCGGCACGGCTTATACCCCACTGAGGCAGGCTGTCATAACTGTTGCTGACCATTATGGCCACAGGCACGCGTGTCATGGCCTCGTCCGATATGCCGTCGGCAAGCCCTGTTAAAGGGTTGATATTCTCCTCTGGCGGAAGGACCTGCTCCTCCTGCTGTTCGTTTTTTTCTTCATCCTGCTCGTTTACGGCTTCTTCCTGCCCGCCGCAGGCGCCCAGCATCAGTGCAGAAAACAGCGCCAGCGCCAAAAACAGCTTTTTCATTTTTCAATCCTCCGGGTTATTCTTTTGCCTTTCATTCAAAAGCAGGTTCAGAATGCCTTTGAAAATATGTTCGGCGTTTTCCTTGAAGTTCTCTTCCAATATACGGCACTGACGCTCATTATATACCAGAAGCGACACCGAGGCTATATCGGCGCTCTTGTCGCATACGGCCAGAGTGACGGTATATGTCCCGTCGGGATTTTCCTTATGCCCCGTCCTTATGCTGTCGGCCCTGCGTATTTTCCTGAGCACCTGTATGACCGCGGCCTGGACCTTGTCGCATACGCTGGCCTTCAGATGCCCCTCCATCAATCGCACGACCTGTATACCCTTGGATGACAAAAGGTACTTTTTTACGCCGTCTTCCTCTATCTCCGATATATGCCTCGAGTCGATAAGCTCGCGAAAAGCCTGGGCAAACTCAAAATACCCGAACCCGTCATCGACCATGACGGTCTCCATCAGTTCTTCTTCGGTGACCGTCACGGGGAACAAGTTAAGGCTGTAAAGTATGAGATATTTTATATCCTCAGGTTCCCTGATATATCCCTGCCTCATATTTTAACGACTCCTCGCATACCATTTTATCCAGATAAGTATACCATAAAAGACTGCCCAAAGAAAAGCATTATTGTCAACAATACCACCGAAGGAGGTAGACCCATGGAGGAAAACAAAATCCCCGCGTCTGTCGAAAAAAAGGAGCTGAGGGGAGTATGCGGGTGTGCCGAGTACTTTATATCCCTTCCCTCGGTATGCACAGCGCCGGCCATATCGGCCTTTCACAAAAGGCGCGCTGAGAAATACCTGGAAAATCTTGCCCGGCGCGCTTTACACCGCAATATCTCATGGAATGTGTGGGCCGATTTCCAGGAAAGCTTTAACGAATACCCGATACTTTCGATCTTTACCGACACATATGAGGACCTGGGCCCCATGGGCTCAAGGATCCTCAGAAGCGCTTTCACCTGGGACACAAAAAACCAGCGCCTTCTGTCCATTGCCGACATTTTTGAAAACCCGGGCCTTTTTTCCTCCGCTGTCCGCGCCCGCGCTTTGGAATACATAAAGACCCAGCAGCTTTCCAGCCCCGGCAGCGTCTTTTTTGACGCCGTAAAAAGGCTGGACGGCTGGGGCTGGTACCTTTGCGATCTGGGAGCGGCCATATTCTGGCAAAGGGGAAAAATAGCCCCAGAAAGCTGCGGGCTGCCCTCTTTGATAATCCCTTTCAAAGACCTTGCTCTCAAAGGCCCACTTGCGCAGGCTTTGAAATAGCTGTATAATTTTGTTGTCTTTAAATACATTCGGGGGAAATACTGATATGAAGACTATAAAAAAGGCAGCGGCCGTGAGCCTTGTTTCGCTTGCGGCACTTTTGTCGGCGCTGTGCTTATATACAACATTTACACGCGGCGGCGAAAACATGCTGCCCGGATTTTTAAGTGTGCAGGCATACGACGTCGCCTCTTCGCCGATGGATTGTCTTCCGGAAGGCAGCGCAGGCTTTGTCTTGCCTTCAGCCGGGCTTGAGCGGGGCCATGTGGCTGCGTATCGCGGAGAATTTTTTATTTTCAAAGACTCAGACGGCCAAAACGCCCTGCTTTATGACGGGGAAAAGGATATTAACGTCCCCCTTTCCGAAATATCGGGCAGGGTGGTATATACTATCGAAAAACTCGGCTTTATCTCAAGGCTCATAAGGTCGAACGTCGTTTTATCCCGCGCCGTCTTCTGCTTTCCTTTCCTGGGTATAATACTGTGGCTCGCCTTTCTGCCACGCAGGCGCAGAAAAGCGGAGGTCAGGGAGCTTATTGCCCTTTTTGAATACTACGGTAACAAATACGACGCCGAGGACGCCGATATTGACTATTGATCGAAAGCGGGTGCCTATATAAAAAGTACTAAGATATGGATAGCCGCTTTGGCAATGCTGGTCCTTTTATCTTTTCTGGCGGCCCTGCCCTTTATGAAAAACAAAGGCAGCACCGCCGTCATCACCCTTAACGGGGAGGTGCTCTACGAAATAGATCTTGACAGCGTGCAAGAGCCTTATACCATCGAAGTCCACGGAGAATGTGAAAACACTGTATATGTGGAAAAGGGAGGCATAAAGGTCCTGTCAGCCACCTGCCCTGACAAGGTCTGCGTAAACCGCGGGATTTTGAGCTCGCAGGATCCTTCCCCGATAGTCTGCCTGCCCAACAGGCTTGTCATTGAATTGAAAAATTCCGGCAGTCAGGATGCTGATATCTATACAGGCTGAAAGAAGCCCGCTTGCAAAGCGGGCTTCTTTGTTTTTACGGCATCAGGCTGCATACGCCTTCACCATCACTTACATACGTGACTCCCAAAGGAGCAAACGACCCGTCCAGCAGAAGGAAGCACCTTTCATTGCCTTCCGATGCGCCTTTGGCAGCCAATGGGAAACTTTCGATTTCCGAGGCGTACTCGGCCAGATATTCGGATGTCAGCCTTCCCGCCATACTTGCCTTCATGGCGCTTTCGGCATAGGCTCCGCCCTGCACCTGGGAAACGGGTTCCAGGAAGAAGGATGCCCCTGCCGAGGGTATGTCATATTGGGATATTTCGGGTATGCCGCTTAAAACCTCCATGTTTTCCGCCTGACAGATTATCATATCCGTCAGGTCGTAATCGCACAATGTTATCTCAAGCTGCCATTTGCCCTGCCCCAGCTCCAGGGGCCTTCCGACAAAGTAGCCGCAGAGCGTTGTCATGTCGCTGTAAAATGTAAGGGCGAATATGCCTTCATTTTTAAAATTGAACATTGCGCTGCTGTGTCCTCCCCTGCTGCGCCCTGCCGACGCCGCCATCCACGATACATGCAGGCTGTCACGGATATATGCCTCGGTATCATCTCCAAGATCGGGCAGCCCCCCGTGCAGGTTAAATATCTCGGCTTGAGGAATATATTCCTTTATGCCCTCCTCGGTAAAAACGCATCTGCCGCTTGGATCCTCGCTGAGGGTCACTGTCACACTGCCTTCGGCCTTTATTTCCGGGCCTTCGCTTTGACAGCCGTTGCCCTCATGGTCAAGGAAGGTATATCCCAAAAGCTCCATATCCCTGTCAAACAGCAAAAAACATCTGATGCGCCCTTCATCTGGCAGGCTCTCCCCAATATCATCGATGTCGTGGGACATATTCTCCGCATAAGGTGAAACCGCCCTGCTCCACAGGTGATATATCTGAGGGTCGGTTTCGGATACTATTGGCAGCCTGCCGGTATTATAGCCTGAAATATACCGCTTAACGCCCTCCTTCTCAAGCTCTTCAGGGGGGATATAATTTTCAAAAAGGCTCATGCCGCTTTCACTAAAAAGCCCGGCCTGTTCCTCGTAAAGCGCGGTAAAATCATAATCGCATTTGGTAAGCTCCATGCTCCATACCCCATTACCCATGTCCTTTGGGGTAGACACCGAATATCCGGCCAGATGCATATTGCCGTCAAACACAAAAAGGTACCATAAGTGCCGGGAGACATTTTTAGAGCTGAAGCTTCCCCATTCGCCGCCCGAGCCCTGAGCCCCGCCGCTGGATACCAGCGACGCCATATGGAAGCAGTCCTTAAGATATGGGTCTATTTCATTTCCCATGTCCGGCAGGCTGCCAAAATTTATACCTTCAGCTTCGGGGAAAGCCTGCGCCACCGTTTCCAGGGACACTTTTACTATACCGTTTGAGTCCTCTTTCATTTCGACACTTACCGTGCCGCCGTCATAGGGCGTCGTGACATCGGCCTGCGGCGCGGGCTTTAAACCTGTGGCAACTTCTTTTCCATTTCCCCAGCTCATGAATATAAACGCAGCCGCGGCAGCGACAAGACAGACCGTCCCCAAAGCCAGAGCAAACCTGCCGCGTTTTTTGATGCCTCCTAACGGGATTGCGGCTGATTTGCCGGCAACTCTTTCCTTAAAGATACGTGCTTTCCGGGCTATATCAGCTTTTAATTCCTGCCGCTCTTCAAAAGCCTCCCTTTTCCGGGCCGCCCTTTCTTCTTCCTCACTTCGGCGTTCCCTTTCGGAAGCGTCAAGGAACCCCGCCAGCCCCTCTTCCGAGGCATACTCCATGGCGCGGGCGCGGCTCATGCCGCAGCGGTGGCATCTTTCCTCTGAAAGCATATTGACACCGCCGCAGGGACAGTACCAAATCCCCTGACGGCTTTGATACAGGTATCTGCCGCCGGCAAGCCTTCTGCTTAGCGAAAGCAGCCGGGGATGCCCACTCAGAGCCTCTTCCAGACTTACAAAAGCAGGCAGGCTCTCCCATTGGGCGTTCTGGGGCGAGACCCAGGCAGACCCGTCTGAGAAAACCGCCGTAAGTTTTACAAGCGATATCTCAAATATATCGGTTCGTGGAAGCACTATCGCCCTGTATTGTCCAAAGGAAACTCCCCTTTTTTCCGGTATGTCGGCATAGGCAAATCCGGCCTCGACCGTACCTTGTTCCGACTTGCACAGAAGCACGCCTCTTATTCCGATGACCCTGCGGGTGCTTATGCTTTTGAACTTAAGCTGGGCCACAATACGCGGTACCTTTCTGTCAGCCAGAAGTGCGCCTTCTTCCAAAACTACGGGCGAGCCTTCGGTGTAAAGCCTCGACGGAAAGCGGTAAATGGTTTTATATCTCTGATCCATTTTCTCACCTAAAGCTCGGGCAATTCATCAGGGTTAATGTTTTCAGACATTTTCCGGTCTGCCGTGTCAGCCGGCGACGGGTTTTCGGCATGATTTCGGTTGCGCATGGCCCTTATATCGGAAGCTATCTGCCCAAAGGCGTAAAGAGGCCATGTGCCTACCGCCGCCAGAATGCATGACACCATGCCGATAAGCCCCGCCGTTATGGGTGAAAAGGCCATAAATCCCACAGGTATGAACCCCAAAAGCTCCAAAAGCCACACTATTACTCCGAATATTGTAACAAGCAGGCATATAAAGGCGCATACCAGGCATATCCCGCCGCATATTTTGGCCAGGGACTGCAGGCTGCCGCCCACATCTGAATAAAATCCGCGGATAAGTCCGGGGCCTCTGCCGTAATATCTGCCCTTCCCCTGGAAGAAAACCGGCTCTGGGCTGACGCTCAGGTTTACAAGAATAAGCCCCGCCATAATAAGGACTCCGAAAAGCAGCCCCCATATGACGCTGATAAAATACCCTGCGCTCACCGAACCCGCGGGCATGCGGCTCAAATCCATCAGATAAACATAATAGGCCTTCATAAACATATCAACAGCCAAAACCGCGCCCGATATAAGGTTAAATAGCGGCACCGTGCCCAGCCTGCCCAGCTTCAAGGGCTTGTTCGCCCCAAAGCCCACCGAAGACGCCAGCAAAAAGGCCAGGGCTATGAACATTATTCCCTCTATATTCCTTGCAAGGGAAAGCCCGGGCGTCTGGGAGGCCGAATATTTTATCAGCTCCTGGTAATCCAGAAGGGTTTTTAGCTGCATCGCCGTCAAAAGCGCAAGGCTGCCTGTCCAGAACCTCCTGTCCTTCCTGCCGGCAAGCATAAAGGCGCCGGCAGCTATGATCAGAACAGGCATTATGATACCAGATACATCCAACTGCACACCATAATTTGCAGAAAGCCTGATCATATTCCATATCTTGTAAGCACCGTACACCATTACAAGCACGGCCCCGATAACAAACATCACACTGCTTCCGGGAAGCGATCTGAAACGATAACGGCTTTTCTCCTTTTTTTCACCGGGCACCGCCTCCGTGCATTCGCAGCCGAGATTCAAAAGCAGCATACCGACGCTCGCAAAAGCCCCCGCCAAAAATGCCGTCAGGTTGCTTCCCGCCGAAAACAATGCCCCCAGGATATGAAGGATCGAAAAAACCGCGGACACAAGGTTTAAAGCCGGCATTTTCGTATATCCGCTTACAGCCTGTATCGTTTTATTGAACGGCATTCCGGCAGCCGACAGGGTAAACGCTATGCCTGCCAGCGGCAAAAAGGAATTCTGAGTGGTGTATATCATACCCACGGTCAGGGCCGCTCCCGCAGCCGCCATCAAAAAGGCAGATTCGCCGAAGGCTCCCGCCAATGCCAGGGCGCACCCGACGGCCGTTATGAATATGCCGCTGAAATATCCCTGTGCGCCCCAAACCGAGGCAAAATCCACAAAGTCGATGACAGACGCCAGCAAAAAAAGCGCCGACGCAGCATACAGAAGCATACTCCCTCTTTTAAGCCGGCCACTGTATCTCGTTTTGAACCTGATATCCATATTTACCCCCTGATAACATTGATAAAGGCCCGCGGCAAAACGCTGCGGGCCTTTGGTCATTTATTGAACATTTCCCTAACCTTGGCAAAAAAGCCCTTTTTCTCTTTATAATGCTCATCATCGACACAATCGTCAAACCTGCGCAGGATATCCTTCTGCTCACGTGTCAGATCCCTGGGCACCTCGATATTGACCTTGACATATTGGTCGCCCCTGCCCTTGCTGCCCGGCTTTGGTATGCCGCTTCCCTTTAAGCGGAATACCGTGCCGTTTTGGGTCCCTTCCGGCATGGTATACTGCACCTTGCCGTCTATTGTAGGAACAGTAAGCTGCGCGCCCAACGCCGCCTGGGTAAAAGATATGGGCATTTCCAGCATGACATCCTGGCCGCTTCTTTTAAAGAGCTTATGAGGCAATACCGTAACGGTAACATATATATCACCTGCGGAGCCGCCGTTTTTGCCGGCGTTGCCCTGTCCCCTTAAAGGTATTGTCTGCCCATTATCTATGCCGGCAGGTATCTTTACATTGATCCTGCGCTTTTTGCGTATCTGGCCCGTTCCACCGCAGCTTTCGCAGGGCTCCTTTATGACCTTGCCTGTACCGTGGCAGTTGGTGCAGACGCCGGCTGTTTGGAAAACGCCGAAAGGCGTGCGCTGGGTCGTCCTTACCTGGCCTGTGCCGTGGCATACGGGACAGGTTTCAGGGCTGGTACCCTTTTTTGCCCCCGTGCCGCCGCAGCTTTCACACTTTTCGCTTCTTGTGACCAAAATGGTCTTTTCACACCCGAAGGCCGCTTCCTCAAAGGTCAGCTCGAGATTTATACCGATATCCTGCCCTCTCTGTGGCCCTTGCCTGCGCTGCTGGCCGCCAAACGAGCTGCCGAAGCCGCCCCCAAAACCGCCCCCGAAGAAACTGCCGAATATATCGCCTATGTCCATGTCGTCAAAGCCGCCGAAACCGCCCTGACCCTGGCCCGCGCCGTATGTCGGGTCGATGCCCGCGTGCCCGAACCTGTCGTACTTGGCCTTTTTGTCGGGATCGGACAAGACCTCATAGGCGGCATTTACTTCCTTCATGGCCGCTTCCGCCGCTTTGTCGCCGGGGTTCAGATCAGGATGATATTTCTTGACCAGCTTCCTGTATGCTTTTTTGATCTCTTCGTCCGAGGCGCCGCGGCTGACGCCCAGCACCTCGTAGAGGTCACGCCTCTCCTCTGCCATTTTATGTTAACTCCTTTGATCCGAAATACCAAAATGTCCCTGCCCGTAAAGGGCAGGGACAGCCCTTATTATTCCTTGTCGTCGTCGACGACTTCGTAATCGGCGTCTACCGAACCGTCGTCGTTTTTCTTCTCGGTGCCTCCCTGGGCGTCCTGCTGGGGCGCAGCGTTGGCATAGAGCTTTTCGGCGATAGCATAGAACCTCTTTGTCAGCTCGTCACTGTCGGCCTTGATGGCAGCCGAATCGTTGCCCTTAAGGGTCTCCTTCAGCTTGTTGAGCTGCTCTTCAATGGGGGCCTTTTCCTCGGCCGTTACCTTGTCGCCCAAATCATTAAGGCTCTTTTCGGTCTGATAAACAAGGTTTTCGGCATTGTTCTTTATATCTATCTCTTCCTTGCGCTTTTTGTCCTCTTCGGCAAAGCGTTCGGCCTCCTTGACGGCCTTGTCAATATCTTCCTTGGAAAGGTTGGTGGAAGCCGTAATGGTTATCTTCTGCTCCTTGCCGGTACCCAGATCCTTGGCCGAGACATTGACTATGCCGTTGGCGTCGATATCAAAGGCGACCTCTATCTGAGGCACTCCGCGGGGAGCCGAGGGGATACCGTCCAGATGGAAGCGGCCCAGGGTCTTATTGCCCTCGGCCATTTCCCTTTCGCCCTGAAGCACATGGATCTCGACCGAAGTCTGACCGTCGGCAGCCGTAGAGAATATCTGTTTCTTATTGGTGGGGATAGCGGTATTCCTCTCAATGATCTTGGTGCAAACACCGCCCAGGGTCTCGATACCCAATGACAGGGGCGTAACATCCATCAGTACGACATCCTTGACTTCGCCGCCCAGAACACCGGCCTGAATGGCAGCGCCGATAGCTACACACTCATCGGGGTTGATGCCCTTGAAAGGCTCCTTGCCGGTTATCTTCTTAACAGCTTCCTGAACAGCGGGGATCCTGGTGGAACCGCCGACCAGAAGTATCTTGGAAAGCTGTGAAGGCTCGATCTTGGCGTCCGACAGGGCCTGGCGTACGGGGCCCATGGTGGCTTCGACCAGATCCCTTGTCAGCTCATCGAATTTGGCCCTTGTCAGGGTCATTTCAAGATGCTTGGGGCCTGTGGCATCTGCCGTAATATAGGGCTGGTTAATGGTGGTGGAGGTCATGCCGGAAAGCTCTATCTTGGCCTTTTCCGCAGCTTCCTTAAGACGCTGCATAGCCATCTTGTCGCCCGTCAGGTCGACGCCCTGATCCTTGCGGAACTCAGAAACCATCCAATTTACGATCCTCTCGTCAAAATCGTCGCCGCCCAGGCGGTTATTGCCGGCTGTGGCCTTGACTTCGACCATGCCGTCACCTATGGACAGGACCGATACATCGAATGTACCACCGCCCAGGTCGTAAACCATAATTGTCTGGTCCTCTTCCTTCTCGACACCGTACGCCAAAGCGGCGGCCGTAGGCTCGTTGATAATCCTAAGGACATCAAGCCCCGCTATCTTGCCGGCGTCCTTGGTTGCCTGGCGCTGTGAGTCGGTGAAATATGCGGGGACTGTGATGACAGCCTGGGTTACCTTGCTGCCCAGGTAAGCTTCGGCATCGCCTTTAAGCTTCTGGAGTATCATAGCCGAAATCTCCTGGGGAGAATACTTTTTGTCATCAATCGTGACTGTATGGTCGGTGCCCATTTCCCTCTTTATCGAAATAATAGTCCTCTGGGGGTTGGTGACGGCCTGCCTTTTTGCGACCTGGCCTATCATCCTTTCACCCGTCTTAGAAAACGCCACTACCGAAGGGGTGGTCCTGGCGCCTTCAGCGTTGGGGATTACGACAGCCTCGCCGCCCTCCATGACGGCCACGCAGGAGTTTGTTGTTCCCAAATCAATACCTATGATCTTTGACATTATGTTCAGTCCTCCTAAGTTGGATAATTTTACTTGATTGATTTATTTATATAAAAGTCTGGGACTTTTTATCAGTTTGCTACCTTTACCATGGCGTATCTTATGATCCTGTCGCCCATGGCATAACCCTTTGAAAAGACCTCGGCTATGGTATTCGGCTCAAGCCCCTCCTCATCTGACTGCATTACGGCATTGTGGAATTTGGGGTTAAATACCTCACCTATCTGGCCGAAGGGCTTTATATTAAACCTTTCCAGGCAATCGGAATACTGCTTGACTATCCGCCCCAGCGAATCTTTGAAACCCTCGTCGGTTTCCTGCATGACAGCCCTTTCAAGGGTATCCATCACAGGCAGGAAAGCTTCGACCGTAGAGGCCACGGTGTCAAGGTAAAGGCTTTCCCTTTCCCTTTGGGTCCTTGTGCGAAAATTCTGGTATTCGGCAAGCACCCTTTTATATCGGTCCTCGGTTTCCGAAAGCTGCTTTTTAAGCTCTTCCAGCGGATCGGGCTGCACAGCGCTTTCTTCCGAGGGCGCAGTCTCCGCGCCTTCATGCTGCACATCGCCGGCCTTTTCTTCCTGCATGGTATCCTCATTTTGAGGCGTGCTTGTTTCTTTTTCGTTATGGCTCATTTTTTTCACCCTTACCCTTATGCTGTATATCGTCAAGCGTCTTAACGAAGGCGGCCAGCTGGGCGCTGACCCTGGAATAATCCATCCTCGTCGGAGCTATAACTCCGATTATACCCTTCCTGCCGCGGTCAAAATCATATGTTGTGAAAACAAAGCTTGCCTCATTCATGACAGGCTCGCCGTTTTCGGGGCCGATCCTTATATTTATCCTGCCCGGCAGAACTCCATGGGTCAGCTCGCTTATGCTCTTGGGATCACCGACATAATCAAGCAGTTCCCCGGCCTTTTTGACGTCCTGGTATTCCCTGTTCAAAAGCAGCTTTGAAGCGCCTTCCAGGTAAAACTCAGTGCTTTGGCGCACACTGCTGCTCTCCCTTACAAAATCAAGAACCTGTTTTGAAAGGGCCGACAGAGGCGAAGCCTCACCGAAACTCTGCTCAATCACACCCTGCAGCCTTTCCAGCCTGCCGTCCGACAACGCCATGTTGAAAAAACCTGTCAGTGTCGAGGCACTTTCTGGCGTCACGGGCGATTTGAGGCTTAAAACCTTGTTCCTTACCGATGTGCTGCATATAAGCACCAAAGCATACTGCATACCCGTATCATTCATGGGGATAAGTTCTATCTTCCTGACCTCTTCCCCTGATTCGCCCACCGCCAACGCCACAGACGCCTGGTTCGTAAGACGTGAAACCAGACGCGAGGCTGCCAAAAGGGCATTGTCCATCTCGCTCATTCGGCGCTCCATCTCGGCCCTGAGCCTTTCCAACTCCCTTGCGGCCATCCGGTAACGGTCCATAAGCTGGTCGACATAAAAGCGGTAGGCAAGGTTAGAGGGTATCCTTCCCGAGGAAACATGCTGCTTTTCCAAAAGCCCCATTTCCTCCAGCTCGCTCATCTCATTTCGTATGGTGGCCGATGAAAGCGGTTTGTCCAGGCTGCCTATAAGTGCCTTTGAACCAACCGGCTCAGCCGAACTTATATAGTTTTCAATGATAGCTTTGAGTATCATCTGCTTGCGTTCAGGCAGCATGGCTTTCACCCCTTTCATCTTTTAGCACTCTCTCGTCCTGAGTGCTAAGATTATAGTATCACATTTTTCCCTGATGTCAATAGGTTATACAGAAAAAGTGTGAATTTTTTGGTAACATTGTATACTTGCGCTGATTTGCAATAGCAGTATTAAAATGATACACTTTATTTGAGGGAATTATAATCATATATTTTATTTTCCGGAGGAAACAAATGATCACAATCAACGATATAAAAAATAACGAAGACGTTAAGATATACATCGAGGCGGCTGATAATGTGCTTGACGCCATCAAATACACAGAGCACGGCTATGCCCACGCAGGCATAACATCGTCGGTAGCCCAGAGCATACTTTCTTCCCTGGGCTATGACGAGCGCACATGCCAGCTGGCGGCTATTGCGGGCTATATGCACGATATCGGCAACAGCATAAACCGGCATGACCACGCCATGTCTGGCGGCATAATGGCCTTTTCCCTTCTAAACAAGATCGGCATGGACCAGCGTGAAACGGCCCTTATTGTCACTGCCATCGGGCATCATGACGAGGGGACGGGCGATCCCGTGCATCCCATATCGGCAGCCCTTATAATAGCTGATAAGAGCGACGTGCGCCGCTCAAGGGTCCGTGAAAAGGCCGATATAGCCATCGACATCCATGACAGGGTAAACTTTGCCGTCACAGGCTCCTCCCTGGAGGTTCTGGCCCAGCAGAAGCTTATCAAGCTTTCCCTTTCGATAGATACAAAGATATGCGCCGTTATGGAATATTTTGAGATATTCCTTTCCCGAATGATGCTCTGCCGCAAGGCGGCCGAATACCTGGGCTGCCGCTTCACCTTATATATAAATGATACGAGGCTTTTGTAATGAACAATCTTGAAAAACGGATATTTGATTCCCAGCCCGACCTGTTTGCCCTTGACACGGCCATAGAAAGCTGCGAAAAGTCAAAGGACGGATGGGCGGTTACCCTGGACAAAACGATATTTTTCCCCCGCGGCGGCGGACAGCCCTGCGACAAAGGGAGCATAAACGGGCTTGAGGTAAAGGACACCTATGAGGAAAACGGAAAGATAATCCATATCCTCCCCTCACCTGCAGAGCCGGGCGCTGCGGCCCATTGTGAAATAGACGCCGATACCCGACGCGGCCATATGGCACATCATCTGGCCCAGCATATCCTCTCGGCCCACCTGACAGCCATGCTTGGAAACGACACCAAAAGCGCCGCTGTCACCTGCCGCCTCGGGCATATCGAGCTGCCGCTGCCATTGACTGCCGCTGAGATATCACTTGTTGAAAAGGCGGCCAACAAGACCGTAAAATACGCCCTGCCGGTAAAGACATATTATCTCACCCCTGAAGAGGCCTCCAAAAAGGCTGTAAGGGGGAAGATAACCCCTCACGAGATGATAAGGCTTGTCGAGATTGAAGGCTTTGACATCAATGCCTGCGGCGGCACCCACTGCCGCAATACCGCCGATATAGGCCAGATAGTCATAACGGGATACAAAGAGGTCAGGGGGCTTTTCAGGATCTACTTCAAAGCGGGCAAAGCCGCGCAAAATGAACTTGAAGGTCGTACCGAAGCCCTTATCTCGGCACAGTCCGACCTTGGATGCGAAACCACAGACGAACTTTCACAAAAGGCCGAAAATGCCCGAAACACGATAAATGAACTTGAACGTCAGGTATCGCACCTCAAAAAGGCGCTTTTCGAAAACGACCTTGAGCGGCTGAGGCTTTCGGGCGAGGAAGCGGGCGATTTCCTTTTTTCCTGCTTTAAAGCCGCAAGCTCAGACCCAAAACATTGGAAATCGGTGTGCAAAACCTATACCGAAAGCCATAAGGCCGTGTGCTTCCTGGCTTTGGAAAGTGAAAACGGCGTGACCGTCATGGCACTGAGGTCCAAAGGGAAGGAAGGCCCCGATATGGGGGCTTATATAAAAAGGCTGGCCCAGGCCCTGGGCGGAAAGGGAGGCGGAAGCCAGGTTGACGCGCAGTGCCTGCTGCCGCTTTGCCCTGAATCCCTTGAAGCTTTCGGGCAGGAGGCCTGCCAGATAAGAAAGGAGCTTAACAAATGACCATTGACAGAGAAACCGCCTTAAAGGCCATCGAGCGTATGTGCGACCGTCAGTCGATAAGGAACTTTTCCGACAGGCCCATACCCGACGAGGACCTGCAAAAGGTGCTTGACGCCGCCACCGCGGCGGCCTCGGCCGGCAACCTCCAGCCCGTGTCAGTCATAGTCGAAAGGGACCATGAGCGCGGAAAACGCCTGGGCGAGCTTTGCACAAAACAGCCCTTTATCGGCAAAGCCTCGGCAAACCTTATCTTCCTTCTTGATTGGCATAAGCTGAGCGTATACGCCGCCTGCCGAAACGCACCTTTCAACTGCAACGACAGCTGGATGCACTTTGTCACAGGCATGGAGGATGTCATGTGTATAGCCCAGGCGGCGGAAACGGCGGCCTGGCTTTTAGGCATAGGCTCCTGCTACATAGGCACGGCCATGCATTCCGGCAGCGAGATAGCCGAAATGTATAATATCCCCCAAAGGGCATACCCCATGCTGGTTTTGGCTTTGGGCTATCCCGCAGATATCCCTGCCAAGCGCCGCAAGCTGGAAAAGGAGAGCATCTTCTTTGAAGGCTCCTACCCCGATTTGAGCGACGAACAGATCTGCGAGATATACGACAGGAAATATGAGGGCATTACCCTTTCCTTCCCCAAGCAGGAGGAGGCAAGGCTCGCCATGGTGGAAAAGTTCCGCCGCGGGCTTCTGACCACATACTCCCCCGAAAAGACCGAGGAAATAATCAAAGAGGCTTTGGAAAGGGGCTATATAACCGAAATCCAGCGCCGCTTCGGCATACATTATCACGCGGTCGACAATTACAATATGGGCGGGCATATCCTTGAAATGATGCATAAACAGGACCTGTACCCCTCAAAGATCCTCAGAGAGGGGAAAATAGAGCTTTAAATTAAAACCCAAGGAGATAAATGACATGAACCTGCATACAAACCTTTCCATGCTGACCGACTTTTACGAGTTTACCATGGCCAACGGCTATCTTAAAAGCGGCATTGCCGACACGGTGGCCTATTTTGACATGTTTTTCAGGAAGATACCCGACGGCGGCGGATACGCCATTATGGCCGGCGTCGAGCAGCTGGTAGACTATCTTAAAAACCTGCATTTTGACAGAGAGGATATTGAATATCTAAGAAGCAAGAACTGTTTCTGCCAGGAATTCCTTGATTACATGGAAAATTTCAGCTTTCAGTGTGATGTCTGGGCAGTCCCGGAGGGCAGCCCCATATTCCCCGGAGAACCTTTGGTCACGGTCAAAGGCCCCGTCATGCAGGCTCAGTTCATCGAAACGATGGTGCTTCTGACCATAAACCACCAGAGCCTTATCGCCACCAAAGCCAACCGCATGGTCAGGGCGGCCAACGGCAGGGCTGTCATGGAGTTCGGCTCCCGCAGGGCCCAGGGAGCCGACGGAGCTGTCCTGGGCGCCAGGGCGGCATATATCGGCGGCGCGGTGGGGACCGCCTGCGTCATGTCGGATCAGTATTTCGGCACGCCGGCTTTGGGCACCATGGCCCACAGCTGGGTCCAGATGTTCCCCGATGAATATTCCTCCTTCAAAGCCTATGCCGAGACATATCCCCAAAACTGCACACTGCTTATCGATACCTACAATGTTTTAAAATCGGGCCTGCCCAACGCCATAAAAACGGCAAAAGAGGTCCTGGAACCCATGGGCTGCCGTTTAAAGGGCGTCAGGATAGACTCGGGTGACATAGCCTATTTAAGCAAGCGCATAAGGCAGGAGCTGGATAAAGAGGGCATGGGAGATTGCGGCATAGTCGTTTCCAACTCGCTGGACGAGTTTCTTATAAGGGACCTTCTGATGCAGGGCGCCCAGATAAATTCCTTCGGCATTGGCGAGCGCCTTATCACCTCCCGCAGCGAGCCGGTTTTCGGCGGAGTTTACAAGCTGGTGGCAATCGAGGACGAAAAGGGAAATATAGTCCCCAAAATAAAGATCTCGGAGAATATCGAAAAGATAACCACCCCTCACTTCAAAAAGCTCTGGAGACTGTCAAGCCGGAAAGACGGCCACTATATTGCCGATGTCATAACCCTTCACGATGAAGTCATAGACGACACAAAGCCCTATACGATTTTCGATCCCAATTTTACATGGAAAAAGCAGACTCTTGAAAACTTCAAGGCCGAGCCTGTAATGGAACAGCTTTTTAAAGAGGGCAAGTGCGTTTACCGCGAAAGGGGAATAAATGAAATACAGGAATACTGCAAAAACACCACTTCCCGCCTGTGGGGCGAGGTGACCAGGTTTGAAAATCCCCACCCCTATTATGTCGACCTTTCGCAGAAGCTGTGGGATATCAAAAACGATCTTTTGCAAAAAAACAGCTTTTAGAATATTTTCCGCCAAAAAGGCGCGGCCATGGCCGCGCCTTTTTTACTGTCTTTTTTATTGTTCGGCAGAAAACAGCTCATCCACCCTTATTTCAAGTTCCCTGGCCAGCTTAAAAGCCAAGGACAGCGTCGGGTCATACTTATTGTTCTCAATGGCATTGACGGTTTGCCGCGATACGCCGCACCTTTTTGCCAGCTCCTCCTGAGAAAGGCCCAGCTCCTTTCTTCTTTGCCTTATGATGTTTTCCATATCAGCCCCCGTGCCTCTTTCTGTAATACATCAAGGACACAAAATAGAGTATAGCGGCAACCTCCAGCTCAACAAACGGGTTCGAGACCATGGGCCGGGCCTTCACAAAGTTCACAATGACATCCAGCAAATTTCCGCCCATTACGGCGCTTAGGGTAAATGCGCTCGCCTTCCAAACGATGACCTGACCCCTTTCGTCCCCCGGCATTACCAAAGACACCAGCATTATAACATCCAAAACGGCAAAAATGACTAAAACCCCGCCCAAAAAAATCATAGCACCCGCCGGCATGCCTGTTTCCTCCTTTGTCATATAGATTAATGTCAAAAGTTTTTGACATATTGAGGATATCATCCTTATGCCAAAATGTCAAGAGTATTTGACATTTATGCTTTTTCCCAAGCGTTCTGGGTTATTTCCTCAATTTTCCGATAAAACCATATTGACAAAAGCTCCCCTTTGGTATATGCTCAGTTCAGAAAGACCCCTCCCCCAGGGGGTGGGGTAAAACAACGAGGAGGTTTACCTTTTGTCCCACAGCCATTATACCAAAGCACTTGATAACCGCCTTGCCTCGGTGGAGGGCCTCATAGGAGCCATAAGACGCATGATGTCCGAAGGCCGCGACTGCGAGGAGATACTGCTCCAGCTGTCGGCAGCCGAAAGCTCCATCAAAAAGATAGCCAAGATAGTTTTAAAAGACCACTTCAACCGCTGTGTCAAGGAGAGCATTGAAAACGGCGATAACGAAGCCATAGAAAGCTTCGACACAATTTTGGATAAATTTATTTAAAAAGGAGCAACATCATGAAAAAGACATTCAAGCTGGAAGATCTGGACTGCGCCAACTGCGCCGCCGCCATGGAAAGGGGCATCAATGCTCTGGACGGTGTCAACTCGGCCACCGTCAACTTTATGGGCATGAAGCTTATCCTGGACGCTCAGGACGAGAAGTTTGACGAAGTCCTCAAGGCCGCCAAAAAGGTTGCCGCAAAATACGACACCACCATTGTAGGCTAAACCCTCTGCTCCCGCCCTTTGGGCGGGAGCCCTATTTCAACTCAAAAAGGAATGTGACTTATATGACCGGAAAACTCAAAAAAAGACTTTATCGCATAATCGTTTCGGCGATCTTTTTTTTCAGCGGCATGATACTGCCCCACTCCCTTTTGCCCTATCTTCATGAAATACTGCTTATTTCGGCCTATGTCATAGTCGGTTATGATGTTATTTTGAAGGCCGTCAAGAATATAATGCGCGGCAAGGTCTTTGACGAAAACTTTCTCATGACCATTGCCACCTTCGGCGCCTTTGCCTTAAAGGATTACGACGAGGCAACGGCCGTCATGCTCTTTTATCAGATAGGCGAACTTTTCCAAAGCTATGCCATAAATCAGTCAAGAAAATCCATTTCCGACCTTATGGACATCCGTCCCGATTACGCCAACGTAAAGCGCGACGGTGAGATAGTCACCGTCGACCCCGAAGAGGTCGCCGTCGGCGACGAGATAGTCATAAAGGCCGGCGAAAGGGTCCCGCTGGACGCCGTTGTCACATCGGGCCGCTCCACTTTGGACACCTCGGCCCTTACGGGCGAATCCCTTCCCAGGGATGTTTCGGAAGGCGACGCCATACTTTCGGGCTATATTAATCTAAACGGCCTTCTGACAGCCACCGTAACAAAGGAATACGGCGAATCCACGGTCAGCAAGGTGCTTGATCTGGTTGAAAACGCCAGCTCCAAAAAATCCACTTCCGAAAACTTCATCACCAAGTTTGCAAGATATTATACACCCACCGTTGTTATTGCGGCCGCCCTTCTGGCCACAATCCCTCCCCTTGTATTAAGCGAGCCCTTCTCCGGCTGGGTAAAGCGCAGCCTTATATTCCTTGTCATTTCCTGCCCCTGTGCCCTGGTCATTTCGATACCCCTGAGCTTTTTCGGAGGCATAGGCGGAGCGGCCAAACGCGGCATCCTGGTCAAGGGCAGCAACTACCTTGAGGCCATGGCCCAGGCCGATACCGTCGTATTCGATAAGACAGGCACCTTGACAAAAGGCGTGTTTGCCGTCGAAGAGATATGCCCTGCGCCCTCCTTTGACAAAGACGGGCTTATAAGGGCGGCGGCCTTTGCCGAATGTTTCTCCTCCCACCCCATTGCAGCCTCCCTGCGCAAGGCCTATGGCATGGATATTGACCAAAGCCTTGTGAAAAATGTCAGCGAAATAGCGGGCAAGGGCCTTTCGGCCGAAGTGGACGGCATAACGGTCCACGCCGGCAACAAAAAGCTGATGGAGGAAATCGGCGTCATATGCCAGGATACCCCTGACTATGCGACCGTTGTACATGTGGCATATGACGGCAAGTATATGGGTTATATCCTTATAAACGACGTCATAAAGGATGACAGCGCCGCCGCCATAGCCGATCTAAAAGCCAGCGGCATCAAAAAAACCGTCATGCTTACGGGCGACAACAAAGCAGCCGGCGAGCGCGTCGGAAACATGCTGGGCCTTGACAAGGTATATACCCAGCTTCTGCCCGGCGACAAGGTCGATAAGGTCGAAGAGCTTCTTAAAGAACAGGGAGAAAACTCCAAGCTGGCCTTTGTCGGAGACGGCATAAATGATGCCCCCGTCCTGGCCAGGGCCGATATCGGGATAGCCATGGGCGCTTTGGGCTCCGACGCCGCCATCGAGGCGGCCGACATAGTCATCATGACCGACGAGCCTTCCAAGATAGCCACCGCCATAAGGATATCCAAAAAGACGCTGTCGATAGCAAGGCAGAACACCGTATTTGCCCTGGTCATAAAAATAGGCGTCATGATTTTGGGCGCTTTGAACATGGCCAACATGTGGGCCGCGGTATTTGCCGATGTCGGCGTCGCCGCCATAGCGATACTCAATTCTTTAAGGGCCCTCAACACTTCAAAACTTTAAACCTTACCGGGGGACGCAGGTGCGTCCCCCTTTTTTTCATCTCTTGCCTTTTTTCCCGCCCTGCCTTATAATTTTTATATAGACTCAAAAACGCGGCCTGGGCCGCACAACTGAAAAGGAGTGGAGTAAATGACAGCCACCGAAAAGAAACAGCTGATGATCACCGCCTGCAAGGTCAGGATGGGGATCATCGAAGGTACCCATGCGGCCAAATCGGGCCATCCCGGGGGCAGCCTTTCGGCTGCCGACCTTATAACCTATCTTTATTTCAGGCAGATGAAGGTAGATCCGCAGAACCCCCATAATGAAAACCGCGACCGTTTTGTCCTTTCCAAGGGCCATGCCGCCCCCGCCCTGTATGCTGCCCTGGCCGAAAAGGGGTTTTTCCCGGCAAGCGAGCTTTTAACCCTCAGGCATATCGGAAGCATCCTTCAGGGCCATCCCAACATGAATGAGACCCCGGGCGTTGATATGTCTACCGGTTCTTTGGGCCAGGGCGTTTCGGCTGCTGCCGGAATGGCTCTTGCCGCCAAATACATGAAAAAGGACTGCCGCGTTTACGCCCTGCTGGGCGACGGCGAAATTGAGGAAGGCCAGGTGTGGGAAGCCTTTATGTTTTCTTCCCACTATAAGCTGGACAACCTCTGCGTTATAATCGACAACAACGGCCTTCAGATAGACGGCCCTGTTTCAGAGGTCATGAGCCCCTATCCCATCGCCGAAAAGCTCCGGGCCTTCGGCTTTGAAACCGCCGAAATTGACGGGCATGATTTTGACGCCATCGAGGAAGCCTTTAAAAAGGCCGAAGGCGTTAAGGACAAGCCCTTTGCCATAATAATGACGACGGTCAAGGGCAAAGGCGTAAGCTTTATGGAAAACCAGGTTGGCTGGCACGGAAAGGCCCCCAACGATGAAGAATATGCTCAGGCCATGGCCGAGCTCAAGGCCCGTCTGGCGGAAATGGAGTGATAAATATGGCAGATATTAAAATAGCTACCCGCGAAAGCTACGGCAACGCCCTTAAAGAGCTGGCCTCCGAACATGATGACCTTATCGTCCTGGACGCCGACCTGGCCGGAGCCACAAAAACCAACATATTCCTCAAAGCATTCCCCAACCGCCATTTCAACTGCGGCATTGCCGAGGGCAACATGATAGCCGCCGCTGCCGGGGCTGCCGCCATGGGTCTGGTGCCCTTTGCTTCCAGCTTTGCCATGTTTGCAGCCGGCCGTGCCTTTGAACAGGTCCGCAATTCTGTCGGATATCCCCATCTCAATGTCAAAATAGGCGCGACCCACGGCGGCATATCGGTGGGCGAGGACGGTGCTTCACATCAGTGCTGCGAGGACTTTGCCCTGATGCGTTCCATTCCCGGCATGGTCGTCATGTCCCCTTCGGACGACATCGAGGCCAAAGCCATGGTCAAAGCAGCCTATGCCCACATAGGGCCCGTTTATATGCGCTTTGGCCGTTCGGCCGTACCTGTGTTCCACAGCGAGGATTATACGTTTGAAATAGGCAAAGGCGAGCTTATCTCCGATGGCTCCGATATTGCAATTATCGCAAACGGCCTTCTGGTAGCCGAAGCCATCAAGGCAGGCCAAGCCCTTAAGGAACAGGGAATAAACGCCATGGTTATAAACATGCCCACCATAAAGCCCCTGGACGAAGAGCTGGTTTTGAAAGCCGCCATGAAGTGCGGTAAGATAATAACCTGCGAAGAGCATAACATAATAGGCGGCCTGGGCGAAGCCGTATGCTCCCTGCTTTCCGAAAAGCACCCGACCCCTGTCTGCCGCATCGGCATAAATGACGAGTTTGGGCACTCAGGTCCCGCCGCAGGTCTTTTGGAGCAGTTTGGCCTTACCGCCGACAACATCGCAAAAAAAGCCAAGGAATTTCTGGGCAAATAAAAAACGTAATTAAAAAGCGCACGGGAGATTTTCTCCCGTGCGCTTTTGCGTTTGTGGGTCTATTTCTGAGGCTGAGGAACAGGAATATCCATGGGGATGGGGCACTTATAGGGGTTCTTGCTTATGTAAGCATTGAATTCGGCCTTGGCCTTTTCAAGATGCTCGGGCTCCTCTATCATCTTAAGAGCCGCGGCAGCCAGGATCTTACCGCCGTAAAGCATGCCCTTATAGCCTATCGACATGCCGGCACAGGCTGTGATCTGCCAGCTGTGACCAGGAGCTGCGACATTGCAGGTTGCGGTATTTACGCTGATGCAGGGGCAGAGCTGCTGGACATCGGCAACATCGGTCGAGCCGCCGCCGCTGGTGGCAACCATGGGGGCAACGCCGGTATAAATAGGACCGTTGTCAAGCTCGCCGTTTGCCTTGCACTGCTCATACATCGGGCTCTGCTTGTTGAGCTCTTCGGCAAATTTAAGCTCTTCCTCGGTATATGTAGGAGCTTCAATCTCCTTCATAACTTCATATGTCATATAAGCCATGTACTCGTTGGGCATGGTATTGTAGCAACCGCCCAGGAACTCTATTTCAAGCTCGGTCTCTGTCATCATAGCCGCGCCCTTGGCGACCTTGACAAGCCTGTCGTAAGCGTCCTCAATGGCGGGACGGCTCATGCCGCGGACATAGTACCAAACAGCGGCCCTGTCGGGAACGATATTGGGGGCTGTGCCGGCTTCCTTATAGACATAGTGGATACGGATATCCGATGTGACATGCTCACGCAGGTAGTTGGCGCCGACGCTCATCAGCTCGGCAGCGTCCAGAGCCGACCTTCCGTTGTGGGGGTCGCCGCCGGCGTGGGCCGTACGTCCCTTGAAGTGGAATATAGCACTGTTAAGGCCGTTGGAGGTGCCAAGGCCGACCCTGTTGACCTTTCCGCCGTGCCATGCAAAAGCGCAGTCAAGGCCATTAAAAGCGCCGTTTCTTGCCATAAAGACCTTACCGGTCAGAACTTCCTCTGCAGGGCAGCCATAAAATACGATAGTACCAGGCAGCTTCTTCTCTTCCATTTCGGCCTTCATGCCAACAGCGGCAGCCAGGCAGGCAACATCAAGAAGGTTGTGTCCGCAGCCCTGACCAGGAGCACCTACCTCGACGGGATCCTTGACTGTGCTGACCTTCTGGCTCATGCCGGGCAGAGCATCCAGCTCACCCAAAAAGCCGATAACGGGATGGCCGCTGCCCCACTTGCCAACAACACAGGTAGGCAGATCTGCATAACCGGTCTCGACCTCAAAACCATACTGCTTTAAAACCTCGGCAGTCCATGCACAGGCATTGACTTCGTTGTAAGCTACCTCGGGCTTATCCCACATCTTCTGGGCAAGGCCGATAAGGGTATCTTTTTCCTGTTCGATCTTCTTTGCAGCAATAGAACCAATCATAAGATATTACTCCTTCCTTTTTCCTTTTTTAGTTTTACCGGGAAAACCGGTCCTTCTCTTTTATTTCTGAGGCTGGGGAACAGGTACATCCATAGGGATAGGGCACTTATAGGGCTTCTTGCTGATATAGGCGTCAAACTCGGCCTTAGCCTTTTCAAGATGTTCAGGCTCCTCTATCATCTTAATAGCCGCGGCGGCCATGACCTTAGCGCCATAAATCATGCCCTTATAGCCTATAGACCTGCCGGAGCAGGCTGTGATCTGCCAGCTGTGACCGGGGGCCGCCAGGTTCCAGCAAGCCGTGCGCACCTGAATGCAGGGGCAAATATGCTGGACATCTCCAACGTCCGTCGAACCATAGCTGTTGACCGGATCGAGATTTTTGACCTCGGTATGGATAGGACCGTTGTCAAGCTGGCCGGAGGTTTTAAAAGCTTCATACTGAGAACTCTGCTTATTAAGCTCATCGGCAAATTTGAGCTCCTCTTCGGTATATGTCGGCATCTCGACCTGATTCATAATCTCATATGTCATTTTGGACATGTACTTATTCGGCAATGTGTTATAGCAGCCGCCGAGGAACTCTATCTCAAGCTCGGTCTCTGTCATCATGGCTGCGCCCTTGGCGACCTTGACAAGCCTGTCATATGTATCCTCAATGGCTTCCCTGCTCATGGCTCTGACATAATACCAGACAGAAGCCCTGTCGGGAACGATATTGGGAGCCGTGCCGGCTTCTTTGTACACATAGTGGATACGCACATCAGATGTGACATGCTCACGCAAGTAATTGGCGCCGACGCTCATCAGCTCGGCAGCATCCAGAGCCGACCTTCCGTTATGGGGATCGCCGCCGGCATGAGCCGTACGTCCCTTGAAGTGGAATATAGCACTGTTAAGGCCGGTATGTATGCCTGTGCTTATCATGTTCTGATTTCCGCCATGCCATGCGAAGGCGCAGTCAAGGCCGTCAAAAGCGCCGTTTCTGGCCATAAAGACCTTGCCGGTCAAAACCTCCTCGGCGGGGCAGCCATAGAACACGATAGTACCTGGCAACTTCTTTTCTTCCATTTCGGCCTTCATGCCAACAGCAGCTCCCAGACAGGAAACATTGAGCAGATTGTGGCCGCAGCCCTGGCCGGGAGCACCGACCTCGACGGGGTCCTTGACCGTGCTGACCTTCTGGCTCAGTCCAGGCAGTGCATCCAGCTCACCCAAAAAGCCGATAACGGGATGGCCGCTGCCCCACTTGCCGACCACGCAGGTAGGCAGGCCGGCATAACCGGTCTCAACTTCAAAGCCATAATGCTTCAAAACTTCTGCCGTCCACTCGCAGGCGTTGACTTCATTATAAGCCGTTTCAGGATTATCCCACATTTTCTGGGCCAACTCGATAAGAGTATCTTTCTCCTGCTCTATTTTATTTATGGCTGTTGTGTTAAGCATATTAAATTACCCCTTTGTAACGCTGCCTGCCGGCTTTAAGCCGGCAGGCGTAATGTCAATGTTTATTTCTGAGGCTGGGGAACAGGAATATCCATGGGAATCGGGCACTTATAGGGCTTGCCCTTGGTAGCTTCCTTAAATTCTGCGGTAGCCTTTTCAAGGTGCTCGGGCTCTTCGATCATCTTAAGAGCCGCAGCAGCGACTACTTCAGAACCGAACAGCATGCCCTTATAGCCGATCGACATGCCGGCGCAGGCTGTAATCTGCCAGCTGTGTCCGGGAGCCGCTAGGTTGCAGGTAGCTGTATTAACCATAATGCAGGGGCAGAGCTGCTGGACATCGGCAACATCGGTAGAACCGCCGCCATTTACAGCCACCATAGGTGCGACACCTGTATGGATGGGGCCATTGTCAAGCTCGCCGTTGGCCTTGCACTGCTCATACATCGGGCTCTGCTTGTTGAGCTCTTCAGCAAACTTAAGCTCTTCCTCGGTCCAATGGGGCTTCTCCATCTGCTCCATAAGCTCATGGGTCATTTTGGACATATAGAGGTTAGGCATGGTGTTGTAGCAGCCGCCCAGGAACTCTATCTCAAGCTCGGTCTCTGTCATCATGGCTGCGCCCTTCGCGACCTTGACAAGCCTGTCGTATGTATCCTCAATGGCGGGACGGCTCATGCCGCGGACATAATACCAAACAGCGGCCCTGTCGGGAACGATATTGGGGGCCGTGCCGGCTTCTTTATAGACATAATGGATGCGGATGTCAGATGTGACATGCTCACGCAGGTAGTTGGCGCCGACGCTCATCAGCTCGGCAGCGTCCAGAGCCGACCTTCCGTTGTGGGGGTCGCCGCCGGCATGGGCCGTGCGTCCCTTAAAGTGGAATATCGCGCTGTTAAGGCCATTGGAGGAACCGATGCTGACAGCATTGGCTTTGCCGCCGTGCCATGCGAAGGCGCAGTCGAGGCCTTCAAAAGCGCCATTGCGGGCCATAAAGACCTTGCCTGTCAGAACTTCCTCAGCAGGACAGCCATAGAACACGATGGTGCCAGGCAGGTTTTTCGCTTCCATTTCAGCCTTCATGCCAACAGCGGCGCCCAAGCAGGCAACATCCAGCAGGTTGTGGCCGCAGCCCTGGCCGGGAGCGCCGACTTCCACGGGATCCTTGACTGTGCTGACCTTCTGGCTCATGCCAGGAAGGGCGTCCAGCTCACCAAGCAGCCCGATCACGGGATGGCCGCTGCCCCACTTGCCGACCACGCAGGTAGGCAGGCCGGCATAACCGGTCTCGACCTCAAATCCATAGTGCTTAAGCAGTTCAGCAGTCCACTCGCAGGCGTTGACTTCGTTATAAGCTACCTCGGGCTTATCCCACATCTTCTGGGCAAGGCCGATAAGGTTATCCTTTTCCTGACGGATTTTCTCTATGGCGATAGAACCAATCATAAGATATTACTCCTTTCTGTCTGGGAGTTCTCCCCGCCGGAAGCGGGGAGAACTATGTTTTTTATTCCTGGGGCTGGGGAACGGGCACATCCATGGGGATCGGGCACTTATACTCGCGGCCCTTCATGGACTGTGCAAACTCGGCCTTGGCCTTCTCGACCAGCTCAGGCTCCTCACAGAACCTGGTGCCGGCGGCAGCCATGACCCTGGCGCCATACATCATGCCCTTGTAGCCTATAGACATACCGGCGCAGGCCGTGATCTGCCAGCTGTGACCGGGGGCCGCACGGTTGCAGGTGGCGGTCATGATCTGGGCGCAGGGGACAATATGCATTACGTCGCCGACATCAGTGGAACCATAGCCGTTATTGTGCATAATATCATTGACCTTGGTATGGATGGGGCCGTCATCCAAAGCGCCGGAAGCCTTAAGGGCCTCATACTGCGGGCTCTGCTTATTGAGCTCATCGGCAAACTTAAGCTCTTCCTCGGTGTATTCAGGATGGGGCACATTGACCTGGGCGTCATGCAGGACTTCAACAAGCACCTTGTTGTTAAGGGTATTATAGCAGCCGCCCAGGAACTCTATCTCAAGCTCGGTCTCTGTCATCATAGCCGCGCCCTTGGCGACCTTGACGAGCCTGTCATATGTATCCTCGATGGCTTCCCTGCTCATAGCCCTGACATAATACCAGACAGAAGCCCTGTCGGGAACGATATTGGGAGCCGTGCCGGCTTCCTTATACACATAATGGATGCGCACATCGGATGTGACATGCTCACGCAGGTAGTTGGCGCCAACGCTCATCAGCTCGGCGGCATCCAGGGCCGACCTTCCGTTCTGGGGGTCGCCGCCAGCGTGGGCCGTGCGTCCCTTGAAGTGGAATATCGCGCTGTTAAGGCCGGTCATAACGCCATCGGTAATGGTTGTGGTGGCGCTGCCATGCCAAGAGAACGCCAGGTCGATATCCCTGAAAGCGCCGTTGCGGGCCATGAAAGCCTTACCGGTCAGAACTTCTTCGCCGGGGCAGCCATAGTATACAACAGTACCCGAAAGCTTCTTGGCCTCCAGCTCAGCCTTGATGCCGATGACAGCTCCGATGGAAGCAACGCCCAGCAGGTTGTGGCCGCAGCCCTGGCCAGGGGCGCCCAATTCAACAGGATCCTTCACAGGGCAGACCTTCTGGCTCATGCCGGGCAGGGCGTCATACTCGCCAAGGATACCGATAACAGGATGGCCGCTGCCCCATGTGGCCTTGATGGCGGTGGGCAGTCCGACATAACCTGTTTCGACTTCAAATCCATATTCCTTCAGAAGTTCAGCCGTCCATTTGCAGGCGTTGACCTCATTGTACGCCGTCTCGGGGCAATCCCACATTTTCTGGGCCAGCTCAACAAGCCTGCCCTCTTCTTTTTCAAGAACTGCATAAGCTGCATTATAGCTCATATCAATCTCTTCCTTTCTTTTTGGGTATTTCATATGTAAAAGCCTTTGATATTGCGCGCCAAACCCATGCCCGAGCCTTCCTCACAAGACAAGACACGGCATAAAACGCTTGCAAAAGCCCATATACGCTTTTTAAAGTATACCGGGCCGCCACCTGCGGTGAGGGCCCGGTATTTGCACTTTCAGGATATCAAATTTATTTGCCCTTCTTAGCCATAGCAACGCCGAGACCCATAGCGCCGAAAGCGCAGATCAGCGGAGGAATAGCAGAAGCTATGATGGAAGGCAGGACATTGAACACACCCTGGAGCTGGGCAAAATAGATAATAAAACAGGCAGGGATGACTATAGCAGCCAGCTTGGGCTTCGAGAAAGCGTAGTTAGCCATCAGCGAAGAGAACAAGGCGGGCAGCAGAAGGTTCAAAGCCGCCGTTACTATCGGGGGCATGGCCTCAAGCACGCTGGCGCCGGCAATAACGCCAACGGTAAGGAATATAGCGCTGACAAAGGTGGAAACGGCGCAGCCGATGGTGCCCGTAATCGTACCCTGGTCAGTACCTTCTTCAATACCGGCCGACTTCGTGGCTATCGACGCACAAGGAACACGAAGGTTCGAGATATTGCCCGAAAGGAAGGCCATATATGTGCCGGGGACACCCAGCATGGCGAAATAGGAAATAGGTTCACGTATGTATGCCGAAGCCGACAGAGGGAGCTGAAGGGTCAGGGCCGCTATAAAAGCGCCGCTGTCAGGCCATATGCCCTTAAGACCGAGGTAGATACAGGGGCCAAAGACCAAAATCACGCCCAAAAGGTTGGTTCCGCGTCCCCATTTAATAATATAGGGTAAAAATTCTCCCCTAAAAACATTACTACTTTTTTCCATAACTAATATCTCCTTTTCACAGATAAGGACGCTTAGACTTCAAGGAAGAAGGCGCCAACGACCATGCCGCAGAACATCGCAATAGTCATGCCGAACTGCTGGGCCCACTTAGCGTCGGGCTTTTTCTTCATATAGATGTTGAAAAGCCACATTACGACAAAACCGACAACCGCAGACCACATATCCGCGCTCTGCAGGTTGAAGGGGAGGCAGCGCTGGGCAACCATATAACCGAAGCCGCCGACGCCGCCACCGGCTGTCAGGGCTATAACGGCGTCCATATTGCCGCCTGTGACCTTATCCCTGAATGTTTCCATCTTATCTGCAAACAAAGCAGAAACCAATATCCAGCCAAGGCAGCAGGTGGTCATAATCCACGCGGCGTTGGCGAAAGCTTCCATTGTCATGTTGTTTGTGCCGAGGGTGCATCCAGCGGCGGTAGCGGCACGGTCAGCCGCAGGCAGCTCGTACATAACCGAGCCGATAACCGAAAGACGCAGCCAGGCAAGAGGGCCGCCGATCGAAGCCAGCAGCGAAACCATGCCGGAAACGACAACTATCGAAGGACCTATAGAAGCAACCAGCGAAGACTTGGCGGCTTCTTTCATCTGCTCATGTGTAACACCTATTTTGGGACCAACATCCCAGGCCCTCTTCATAAAGAGCCATGCCTGGAACAAAACCAGCAATACGCAGGGGATACAAGAAAGCCACATCCCCAAACTGTTGGCTTCTTTTAAATACTCAAGTTCCATAAAATCGATTTACCTCCTCTTTTTCCTTTGGAAACGGGGTTTTGCCCGCTTCCCATACAATGGGGTATCCCCCTAAGGGATACTGCATACTTTAGGCGCATTTCCTTTCCTTACGGAAGGCGGGGCGGCGCCTGGTTTTTGCCTTGGGAACTCCTCACTTTTCCCAAAGCCACCGCATTTCATCCGCGGCATGAATTCCTGTTGCTGCCTATGAAATAATCCTGTTTTCCGTCTCTCATCTCCTTTTGACCCACTCCGCACTAAGACGGACAAGCGGATAAACAAATGATGGATTTCCCCAAAATCCTCTTTTGTTATCCTCCTCAATATGTACTAATTATACGACAAACGACGCCAATTAGCAATTGTCATTTGAGTTTGCGGAACTATTTTGTTGATTTTGTCTGACTTTTTATAGTATTTACTATATTAGGCCTTTTTTTGCCTGTTTTTTTGCGCTATTGCCTCCTACTGCCACAAAAAAGTTACTTTAACACTGTATTTTTTGAAAAAATTTTTTCCTTATTTTGTATTCCGAAGCCCCTCTTTTTAAATTTGTACGCCGCCTTTCCTCGGCTTATTCCCATATCAAAAAATATAAATATCGTGTGTAAAAATACATATGACAATGGCGCGGGATATCTTCCCGCGCCATTCGCCTATATTATTATTTCGTCGTCCGACGCTATCCATCGGCCGTCTTCTTTCAATATGACCCTGCCGCACTCAAGACTCTTGGGGACATCTATGATACGCTGATTTTCCGAACCCTTAAAACGTATGTCAAGATTTCTCTGCGCCATTATAAAAGGGCCGTCGACTATAACATCACAAAGCTCCAAAAGGCGCCTTTTTTCAGGCATCTCGAGCAGCTGTTCATAAAGATAGCCTGTATACGCCGCCGTTTCGAGCCCATGTTCCCTTGCCCAAAGAGCAATTTCACACAAGGGTCCCGGCTGGTCAAAAGGCTCGCCGCCGCTGAAGGTAACACCGGTCAGCATAGGATCATGAGCCGCTTCGGATATGAGCTTTTCGGTACTTTCCAAATATCCTCCGTCATACGGATGGGTATCAGGGTTCTGGCACCCCGGGCAATTGTGAGAGCAGCCCTGGGTAAATATGGTATACCTTATGCCGGGCCCATCGGTTATGGAGCCTCCCACTACACCGGCTATGCGAATATCAGACACTGTGCTTCACCCTGTCCGCTTCCTCTGCCGTCTTGGCATCGTTCCAGCGATCCATGGTCCCGACAAGATAACCTGTTATTCTGCGTATTCTTTCGAACTTGGGACCGTTTTCATTTTCCCTGCGTCCGCACCTGGGGCAGACCTCGCCGATAATGCCGGTATAACCGCATACTATATCGCTGTCGACAGGGTGATTTATTGAGCCGTAACCGACACCGCAGTCGTGCATCGTGCGTATGACCTTTTCAAAAGCCTCAAGATTCTGGCTCGGATCGCCGTCCAACTCGACATAACTTATATGACCGGCATTGGTAAGAGCATGATAAGGCCCTTCTATTTTTATTTTATCATAAGCCGAGATATTGTAATAAACCGGGACATGGAAGCTGTTAGTATAATACTCCCTGTCTGTCACTCCTGGGATTATACCAAACTTTTTCTTGTCTATCTTGACAAACCTGCCCGAAAGGCCTTCTGCCGGGGTGGCCAGCAGCGTGAAGTTAAGCTTCATTTTCTGGCTGAGCTTGTCCAAATACTCCCTCATGAATCCGACTATCTCAAGCCCCAAGTTACGGGCCTGCTCACTCTCGCCGTGGTGATGGCCGATAAGGGCCACCAGGGTCTCAGCCAGACCTATGAAGCCAACCGAAAGTGTACCGTGCTTGAGTATCTCGCCGACGGTATCATTGGGGGAAAGATTTTTTGAGCCTATCCATACGCCCTGACCCATAAGGAATGGGAAGTTTTTAACCTTCTTTTTTGAAATAATGGCAAATCTGTCAAGAAGCTGACGGCAGACAAGATCCATCTTGCGTTCCAGCTCTTCAAAGAACCAATCAATATTGCCGCCGCTCTTTATGGCTATCCTGGGCAGATTTATCGAGGTAAAACTCAGGTTCCCTCGGCCGTAAGAGATTTCGTTCTCGGGATCATAAACATTGCCCATGACCCTGGTGCGGCATCCCATATAGGATATCTCGGTCTCAGGATGACCCGGTTTGTAGTACTGAAGGTTGAAGGGAGCGTCTATAAAGCTGAAATTGGGGAAAAGTCTTTTAGCTGAAACCCTGCAGGCCAGCTTGAAAAGGTCATAATTAGGCTCGCCGGGATTGTAGTTTATGCCTTCCTTTATCCTGAATATCTGTATTGGGAATATGGGGGTCTCTCCCCTGCCCAGGCCGGCCTCGGTGGCCAGCATGACATTTTTCATGACCATCCTGCCCTCGGGCGAGGTATCAAGCCCGTAATTTATTGAAGAAAACGGAGTCTGGGCGCCGGCACGCGAATGCATCGTATTGAGGTTGTGCACCAAAGCCTCCATAGCCTGATAAGTGGTCTTGTCGGTCTCCCTCAGGGCATTCTGATAGGCAAAGGCCGTGGCCTTGTCATAAAGCTCACCCTCAACGCCAACGCCGGCAAGCTCGCGCTTTTCGACCTCTTTATACGCCTCGCCCATATTTATCTCGGGGTAAAGCTCGTCCCTTTTTCCTATATCCTTTATAAGGTGGCGGATCTGCTCCTGGCGCTTTTCGCCTTCTGTTTCAAAACTGCCTTCTAAAAGCACGATAGCTTTTGCCAAGTTGGCACCGTATATCCTGCGGAAGGTCTTGGCCACGCCCTTGGCAAGGCCATAATCAAAGTTAGGTATGCTCTGTCCGCCATGCTGGTCATTCTGGTTCGACTGAATGGCTATGCAGGCCAAAGCACCATAGCTGGAAATATCATTAGGCTCCCTCAAAAAACCATGGCCCGTAGAAAATCCGCCTTTGAAAAGGCTGACTATGTCTATCTGGCAGCAGGTGGTGGTAAGGGTGTAAAAATCAAAGTCGTGAATATGTATATCGCCTTCCCTGTGGGCCTTGGCCTGCTCGGGAGTCAGGATATACTTCTCGTAAAAGTCCTTGGCGCCCTCGCTGCCGTACTTGAGCATCGTGCCCATGGCCGTATCTCCGTCGACATTGGCATTATCCCTTTTAAGGTCGCTGTCCTCGGCGTCGGCAAAGGTGATCTCGTTGTATATGCGCATGAGGTTGCTCTTCATTTCCCTGGCGCGGCTTCTCTCGGCCCTGTAAATAATATACTTTTTTGATACCATGGCATAGCCGTTGTCCATAAGCACCAGCTCGACTATGTCCTGTATATCCTCCACTCCGGGAGCCTTGTCCCCAAAGCGCTCTTTGAGCTGTGCCTCCACAAGCTCCGCCATGCGGCGGCTTTCGCCGTTATCCTCGCGGAAGCTGGCCTTCATGGCCTTGGCTATGGCATCAGCTATCTTTGTAATATCGTACGGGACCTCTCTGCCGTCCCTTTTGATTATAGTTGTGAACATTTTAAAAGGGTCTCCTTCACTCGGTATTCTCGGGCTGCGGCCCCGGCGGGGGATTGCGGGCCGACGTTACAGCTATAAATTATAATGACTACATATTGTATTGTCAATGCAAATCCATTCATCAAAACCACCAATATATTGAACATCAAAAGGCCCGGAAATTTTTTCCTTCCGAGCCTTTTAAAGCCTTATACTCAATTTTGCCGGGCATGAAGCACCCGCTGCAGAAAAAAGCCGGGCCAATAGGCCTGAGCTGCCGCTTTACGCCCCTCATGTCATTTCCGACAAACAGCCTTTTCATCCCAAATAGGAGCTGTCTGACTTCATGACACCATCACAGCCCGTTATTTTCCGGTCAGAAGGCGGACTGCCGTTTATGGTTACCGTCACTCCCCTGACCCCCCTGCACTCAAAAAGGGTATTGACTATCGAATATATATCAGCTTCCCTACCTGTAAGATCCATCTCTACAGGCACATATACATCTACCCTGACTGTTCCTTCCTCATTGGGCAGAGTGACGCCTCGCACATCCATCCTTCCGTCAAACGGGGCCGAGCCGCCGAGCTGTCCGTTTATCATCTCATAAAGCAGTATTTCCGGAGTCAGCTCATCCTCCTCAGTCAGTATCCTCATCTTTCGTGGAACAAGTCTGCCCGTTTCTCTGTCCACAAGGTACACAGTAACCTCAAAGGCAGTCAGCCTCAGATCGCCGTCATCAAGCACAAGAGAACGGCTGCTCATAAAAGTCGTGCCGCGGGACTCTCCGCCCGTGACCCTGACATAGCTTATTTCGTCCATCTCCGTCAGGGAAAGGGTGACCCCAGCGCTTAAAAGACTGCTTTCGATGGCCGAAATGGAGGCATACTGCTCTGAAAACCTGACCACCACGGTGCTTCCGAATACCTGCACCTGTGAAAGCTCCACCCCATGTGGGATAAGGGACGTGTTGTTTTCATTGACGGGGTTTTTCATGGCCTCTATGACATCGGCTATGCGGCCTTCAAGATCTTTCTGGTCATCAAAGGACACCACTTCATACGAAAGCTCCCTGCCGTGCTCGGTCTGAGTGAGGAAATATACCGCCCTTGCCGAAGGTTTCTTGGAGGGAGGTGAACTGCCGCACGATGCGAAAGATAAAAGGCACAAAATCATCAAAAGGGCTGAATACATGCGTTTTCTCATGACTGCTCCTCCCCCTCCTGAACGCTTTCGGGCGCCGCTTCGAAATACACCGTAAAACAGCTGCCCTCGCCATAGGTAGAGGAAACCTCTATATGTCCGCCTATGGCCTCCATGCACCTTCCGACTATCGAAAGGCCGAGGCCCGTGCCTCCCGTCTGTCTGGAACGCATCTTGTCCACCCTGTAAAACCTGTCGAATATGCGCTCCAGCTCCTCTTCTTTTATCCCTATGCCGGTATCGGCCACATAAAGCAGCACCTTCCCGCCGTCGGAATGTCCCGAGCTTACCCTGACATCGCCGCCCCTGCGGTTATATTTGACGGCATTTTCCATAAGGTTGAAAACCACCTGGTAAATAAGGTCGGGATTGCCCGACACATAAAGGCTTTCGGGCATATCAAGCATAAAGCGCACCTCATATTCCCCTGCGCTGCCCCTGAGCATTTCGGAGCTTTTGACAACGGTATGGGTCAGGTCGCATATTCCGCCGACGCTCTCGCCGTTTTCCATGCGGCTCAGATAAAGCAGGCCTTCGGTTATCCTCGTCAGCCTTTCTATCTCGTCGCTTATATCGCCCAAAAACTCCCTGACCTCCTCGGTCTTTATATCCTTTGCCTGGAGAATGGAATCGCAGAGAAGCTTTATAGAGGCAAGAGGGGTTTTGAGCTCGTGGGAAGCGTCGGATACGAACTGCCTTCTTATCTCCTCGTTTTTTGTCAGCTGGGCGCTCATCTGGTCAAACTCCCTGGCTATGGTCCCCAGCTCGTCAGAGCCATTCATGTTTATCCTGTAATCATAATTGCCGCGGCTTATCTGGCTGACACCTTCCAACACCCTGTCAAACCTGCGGCGCAGAGAGGTAGTGAACACAAATATGAAAAGCGCGGCCACCCCTGTGACGGCAAACGAAAGCTTTGCGATATCGCCCTTTGTCTTTTCCAAAAGCTCGGCATTTTCGGTATCGTACTGATAGGCATAAACTGTTCCCACCGTCAGACCGTCACGCTGCACCGAGCAAGCCACGCGGTAACGGAAAGCCTCGCTGTCATAAACGCACCTGAATACATCATTGCCGTAAAGTGCTTCTATCACCTCAGAAAAAAGCACCGTTTTGCCTATCATGTCGGAGGATTTGAGGTTATCGTACAAAACCTTGCCCGAAGTGTCGGTTATAAGCACCCGGCAGTCCCGTCCCACATCGAGTATCGACACAGCAGCTGCCGATGTTTCATAATCCAAAACTGACGAACTCTCCAGCGCCGAGGACAAAGCCCCGAAGTTGGAACGCATCTCGGCCTCCCTGGCCCTGATAAGCTGGCTGCGCATGAGGCTTATGGGATAGGTATTGAGTATGGCAAGCAAAACGACGGCCAACAGGATAAAGCCCGCAAATATGGCAAAACGCAGGCTCAAAGCCCGGCGGGCGACGCCGGGGCGCTTTTTCTCCTCATCCATAGGCCTTTCCCTTCCGACCCTTATTTGCCGGGGTCGTTAAAGTAATATCCGACACCCCATTTGGTCATTATATACTCAGGGGAGGCATCATCCCGCTCTATCTTTTCCCTTATCCTGCGGATGTGGACATCGACCGTCCTTATGTCTCCCGGATAGCCGTAACCCCATACATGCTCCAAAAGCTCATCGCGGGAAAACACCTTGCCCACATTGCTCATGAGCATGACAAAAAGGTCAAATTCCTTGGCAGTAAGCTCGGGGGACTCCCCTCTTACCGTGACTGTTCTTTTTATAAGATCGACCCTTAAATCCTTGGCCGTAAGTATGCTGTCTACCTTCCCGTCCGATGACGCCGCCTTGGCTGTCCTTTTAAGTATTACCTTCATTCTGGCCTTGAGCTCAAGAATATCAAAAGGCTTTGTCATATAATCGTCGGCCCCGTACTCAAAGCCCAGAAGCTTGTCCGAGCCCTCGCCCTTGGCGGTCAGCATTATAACCGGGACATCGCTGGTTTCCCTTATCTTGCGGCAGACAGAAAGCCCGTCGTAAACCGGCAGCATAAGGTCAAGTATTATAAGGTCATAGCTGTTTTTCGCAAACAGTTCCAAAGCCTGCTGCCCGTCATAGGCGCCGTCGACCTCATACCCGTCGTTTTCCAGGTTGAAGGTTATGCCCTTGACCAAGAGCTTCTCGTCGTCAACTACAAGAACTTTCATACATTCCTCCTAAAACCAAAAAAGCAAATAATTTGTAAATGAGATTGAAAACCAAACTTCTTTTTGATAGACTTTAATTATATCATAAATATACCTTTTTCAACAATATAAAGACTTTCAAGGGGGAAAATCAAGTGTTAAAAAAACTGCTTTCCGCATGCCTTCTCTCGGCGTGCCTTATCATATCCGCCCTGCCTGCATCGGCGTCCGAGCCGCCTTCGATAAACGCCAGGGGCGCCATAATAGGCGAAATGACGACAGGCCAGGTGGTATATGAGCTCAACGCCGACGAAAAGCTCTATCCCGCCAGCACCACAAAGATAATGACGGCCATTTTGGCTTTGGAAAAGGGCAACATGAACGATATCGTCACTGTTTCCGAAGCGGCCGTAAACGGCCTTGCCGAAAGCGGCAGCAGCGTGCTGCTCAAAGCCGGCGAGCAGATGGCATTCAGCGATATGGTGACATACCTTCTGGTTGCCTCGGGCAACGATGCGGCCAACGCTCTGGCCGAACATATCTCGGGCTCGGTTTCAGCCTTTGTCGAGCTTATGAACCAGAAAGCCCAGGAGCTGGGCTGCGAGAACACGCATTTTACAAACCCACACGGCCTTCATGACGAAAACCATTATACCACGCCAAGGGATCTTATGAAAATAGCCGAGTACGCCATGAAGAACGAAACCTTCGCCTCGATAGTCAAAATCGACAAGACGGTTTTGCCGGCTACCAACATGAGAAGCGAAACCACCATCTCGACCACCAACCACCTGATATCCCGCTGGCGCAATGTCGATTATTATTATGAGGGCGCCATCGGCATAAAAACCGGCTCTACCACCCCCGCCGGGCTCTGCCTGGTAAGCGGCGTTCAGTCGGGCGAGCTGACCTATATAACGGTGGTAATGGGCGCTGAAGAAGGCGAGGACGGCTCTCTTGGCAGTTTTACCGAGACAATAAAGCTGCTGGATTACGCCAAGTCGGGATTTTCGATACAGACCATGGGCGATACTTCCACCCCCGTCACCGAGGTTCCCGTGGCCCTGGGCAAGGATGACGACACGGTCATACTCTCCCCCGAATCGACCCTTTCGGCTTTGCTGCCTGTGGATTTTGACCCCGATAATGTAGAGGTTGAATATACCGTCGATGAAAATATAAAGGCCCCTTTGGAAAAGGGGCAGGTCCTGGGCAGCGCGACGTACAGCTATGAGGGAAAGGAATACGGCAGCGTCAATCTCGTGGCCGCCGAATCGGTCAGGCGCTCCACATGGCTTTTCATAATAGACACCATAATTTCAATATTCAGCAGCACTGCCTTTAAAATAGTTCTGGGCGTTTTGGTATTGGCCGCTTTGGCTTTTGTCCTGACGGGCGTGTTCGGAAGGCGCAGGCGCAGGGGACGCAGAAGCTCCTATCGCGGGCGCAGAAGATATTATTAATACAAAAGGCCGCCGCTTTTTTTTAAGCGGCGGCCTTTTTTCAAACCGTTCCGAATATCCTGTCCCCGGCGTCTCCCAGCCCCGGGACTATGTACCCCCTGTCATTAAGCCCGCCGTCAAGGCAGGCGCAGTAAATATCGACATCAGGATGACGGGAAGAAAACTTTTCAATGCCCTCCGGCGCCGCTATGACGCACAGCAGGATTATCCTTTTGCCTCCCTTTTTCTTGACCAGATCCACGGCGTCGGAAGCCGAACCGCCCGTGGCCAGCATCGGATCGGTCACTATTACAAGGCTTTGACCGGTATAAGAAGGCAGCTTGCAGTAATATTCCACAGGAATAAGAGTCTCCTCGTTACGGTACATGCCGACAAGACCCACCCCACAGTCGGGCAGCAGCCTGAGTATGCCCTCGGTCATGCCCAGGCCGGCCCTTAAAATAGGCACTGTCACAGCCATTTTATCAGAAAGGGCGACACCTTCAGCCATTCCCATGGGGGTCTTTACCTCAAATGTATCAAGCCCGGCATTCCTGAAAGCCTCATAACAAAGCAGCATGGAAATATCAGATATGGCCCTGCGGAATTCCCCAACAGATGTCGTTTCCGAGCGCAAAACGGTTATCATGCTTTTGACCACAGGGTGGTCGGATACAAAAATCTTCCCCATCTCCCGCTATTCGTTCTCCATCTCCGTTATCATGTCCAGCCTGGTCTGGTGACGGCCGCCCTGGAACCCTGTCTCAAGGAAGATATCAGCCAGCTTGCATGCAAGGCCTGGGCCTACGGTCCTTTCGCCGAGGCAAAGGACATTGGCGTTATTGTGCATCCTGGTGGCCTCGGCCGTAAAGCAGTCGGACAAGGCGGCCGCCCTGATGCCCTTCATCTTATTGGCGGCTATCGACATGCCTATGCCCGTACCGCAGACAAGTATGCCCATTTCGCTTTCGCCCGAAAGGACGCTTTGGCATACGGCCTTGGCGTAAACGGGATAATGGCATGAGTTTGTATCATGGGTACCCTTGTCGTTTACCTGGTATCCCTTTTCTTCCAGGTGCTTTTTAAGCACCTCTTTAAGGCTGAAACCGGCATGGTCGGAACCTATCGCTATGATCATCTGTTATTCTCCTCTCTCATTCTTTCGGCCTGTGTCTTTTTAAGATAAAGGGGGTTTACCTCTCCGGCGTCTTCAAGCCCTCCGCAGTTTGCCAGGTCCCAGGCGCACATGGCCACGCCCTCGGCGCTCTGGACGACCTTTGTGTCCCTGACCCTCTGGCAGGGGTTGCCCGCCAGGAAATCGGAAACGCCGTCGCCGCACAGCAGCCAATCGGCGCCGTAAAGCAGCGTTTTAAGCTCGGAGCCCGTGAGGCATCCGTCGGGACATATCCTGAAAAAGCCCATGTCGTTGCGCCTGAAAAAGCCATAATAATACTCGTCCTCCCTGGCCTTTATGATAGAGCATATCAGCCCGTTTTCAGGCACGGCCGCAGCCGCAGCTTCCAGCGAAGACACCCCTGCCGCAGGCTTTCCGCCCGCCAGGGCAAATCCTTTGATAATTGCAACCCCTATCCTTATCCCCGTAAAGGAACCCGGGCCTATACAGGCGGCAAAAGCGTCTATATCATCAAGGCTGACATTCTGCTCTTTAAGCATCTGCTCGCAGATAGGCAGTATCGTGCGGCTGTGCTGGAGCTGAGAGTCCTTAAAACAGGAACTTCTTTTCTTCCCGTCCTCATAAAGACAGCATGAAGCCATCCTTCCCGAGGTATCAAGCGCGAGTATCAGCATAATTCCTCCACCGTTATCTCTCTTGTTTCATCATCCACCGTTTCAAAGCTGACCTTTATCGTATCTTTGGGAAGCGCGTTTACGATATTCTCGCTCCACTCGACGACACAGAGGCTGCCGCTTTGCAGGTAATCCTCCCAGCCTATGTCCCACAGCTCCTCCTCGGAGGATATGCGGTACATGTCAAAATGACATATGTTCCTTCTTCCCCGGTATTCATTGACTATGGTATAAGTGGGGCTGGATACTGCGTCCTTTGACCCCAGGGCCGAGGCTATGCCGCGCGTCATGGCGGTTTTACCGCTGCCAAGCCCGCCGAACATCGCAATCACCCTGAAATCCCCGGCCTGAAGGGCTATAGCGGCCCCCAGCGCCTCGGTCTCCTCGGGCGAGCATGTTATGTATGTATGCTTTTTCAAGCCTGTTTCTCCTTATCCAAAGGTTTGTTGCGCCTTTCATGGCGCCTATATTGTAACATTATTTTCACCCGATTAAAAGGGGCCAAGGGCCCGCCGTTAAAAGTTTTTTAAGGATTGCCATGCCCTGCGTCATTGAATATAAAGGCAGCAGGTGGTAAAATAATAATGCTTGCACAATATCCGATATATTCTGAAAGGAAGCCTTAATGAAAGCTTTGTTCAAGGCCACGGCGGCCTATATAAAAAAATGCGACCTTATGCTTTTGGCCATAGCGGTAACTGCATCGCTGATGGGGCTGGTAGCCGTTTACAGCGCCACTCTGAGCATGGGGTCCGACAAATACATGATAGTACAGGCAGCAGCCATAGCTCTGGGATGTATAGGTTTTTTCATAATAACCCTGTTTGACCTTGACCGTTTCGGTGACCTTTGGATATGGGCCTATTTTTTTAACCTGGTTTTTCTGTTTTCACTGCGTTTTCTCGGCACGGGCGGGGAAACCACGGGCAACAACAGCTGGATACGCTTCGGGCCCATTGGCATACAGCCGGCCGAGATAGGCAAGCTGATATTTATTTTTACCTTTGCCAGGCATATTTACGTCCTGCGCGACAGGATAAACAGGCCCTCGTCGGTACTGCAGCTGATATTTCATGCCCTTTCAACGGCAGGGTTTGTCTATATATTTTCCGATGACCTGGGCATGTGCATCATATACCTCATGATATTCATAATCATGTTTTTCGCCTCAGGCATATCTATGAAATGGTTTCTCTCACTCTGCGCCGGCGGTCTGGCTTCCCTGGTGCCGCTGTGGATGTTTGTCCTTAAGCCCTATCACAAGTACAGGATCCTGGTGCTTTTTGACCCCGACATCAATCCCGATATAGCATATCACGGAATCCAGAGCATGATAGCCGTCGGAGGCGGCAAGCTTTTTGGCTACGGATATCTCCAGGGTCCTCAGACCCAATATGCCACATTGCCCGAAAAGCATAACGATTTCATATTCTCCACCATCTGTGAAGAATGGGGCTTTATCGGAGGTGTTGCGGTAATACTTGTCCTTTGTCTTCTTGTCTGGAGGATATACCATGACGCCTTTGAAGCCTATGACAGATTTTCATACCTCGTATGCATCGGTATAGGCGGCATGTTCATGAGCCAGATACTGATCAATATCGGCATGTGCCTTGGCATAATGCCCGTCATTGGAATAACTCTGCCCTTTTTCAGTTACGGAGGCACTTCGGTGGTCACCTGCTTCGGAGCCCTCGGCATAGTCTGCGGTCTGAAAATGAGGGAGCGGCCGGAAAGGCTGAGATAGAAAAAAGCCGTCTTTCAGACGGCTTTTTCAACTGTTATTTCCACGATCTCGCAAAAGGAGCCTATCCTGACCTTGGGCCCCCATGTCCCGGCGCCCGAGCTTATGACGGCCGTCATGCCATCTGCCGTCTTCATCCCGTAATGAAAGTTTTTATATACTGCCTTTGTTATCAGGCTGAAGGGGAATATCTGACCGCGATGGGTATGGCCGCACAAAAGCAGGTCGGCCCCTGCTCCCGCTGCGCCGTAAATATCTGCCGGCTGATGGTCCAAAACCACCGTAAAAGCGTCCCCGCCGCCTTCCAAAAGCTCGGAGGCAGTCACACGGCCTTTTTCGTGCAGGTCCCTCCTGCCGGCAATAGTTATACCGCCTGCGCTTACCGCCTGGTCCCTCAGCACCGTGACACCCCAGGACTCCAGCAGGCGCTGGGCCTCGTCCTCAAGCCCCCGGAACCCGCCGTCGTGATTGCCCAGGCAGGCGTAAACTCCGTACCGGCTTTTCATCGAGCGAAAGGCCTTTTCTACACGGTCCTTCTGCCTTAAAACGTCAGGGCCGCTGTCGAATATATCTCCCGAAATAAAAATATAGTCGGGCTCTGCTTTGTTTACCGCCTCGGCTATTTTTTCCATATCCTTTCCGCCTATTATCTCGCCCAGGTGCATGTCCGACAAGAATACTGCCTTGAAGCCCTCATGCTTGTCGGTGTAAACTGTGTATCTTACGGTTTTTATGTCCGACGCCCGGAAATGTCCGCCCACTGTCCCCGCCGCCGACAGAATTATCAGGAAAAGGGCCAGCTTGTCCATCGGCACCTCCAATCTCCCCGAAGCTGCAAGCCCCAAAGTCAGCGTAAGCGGCACCAGCAGGGCGTAAAAGGCCAGGAAAACTCCCGACGCACGCTGGGCGATATACCCCGCCTGACCACTGAGCCTTTCCGAAAAGGCAAAACAGGCCACAACGGCTATGCAGGCGGCCGAAAAAACAGATGTAAAAACCCAATAACAGGCGCTGCCCGCACCGAATATCCACACAGCCAGCCTGCTTGATGCAAAGGCGCCCAGCCCGAGGAACAATATTAGGAAAATCACAAGAAAAGCCAACAGGTTTTCTCCTTTCTGTTATATCCCGCAAACGGGATTTTATCCTTTTAAAAAATGGAGGTCCAATAATGAATATTTCGGAAAACACCGAAGGAAGCCTTATGCTTTGCAGCCTGACACAGTCGGTCCGTGACGAGGAACCGCTGAAACACAAAACTTTTGAAAGCCAGAGCGCATCGTGCCACGCCTTTGACAAGGCAGATATTTATGGCTGCACTTTCAAAAGCTGCGACCTTTCGTCGTGCAGCTTCCGAAACGGGATCTTTACCGATGTTACCTTTGAAAGCTGTGATCTTTCGTCATGCGACTTTTCAAAGGCATATTTCGGAAATGTGGAATTTATAGCTTGCCGCATGACGGGAGCCGTATTTTCCGAATGCGGGATGAAAGCCTGCTCGGTCTCTCAATGCGCCTGCGGCTACTGCCGCTTCGACGGCGCAGCTTTGGAAAAAACCGCCTTCTGCGGCTGCCGCATGGAAAATGCGGTCTTTACAAACGGCATTTTCAAAAAACCCGTTTTTAAAGACTGCGGCCTTTCACGGTGCGACTTTATGGGCTGCGAGCTGAAAGGCGTTGATTTTACAAGCGATATGCTCAGCGGCTGCTACATAGACCTCTCCAAAATAAGAGGCGCCGTATTCTCCCCCGACCAGGCGGTCATGCTGATAAAGACCCTTGGTGCCAAAGTAAAAGAGGATTTTTAGCTTTCAAAAAAGGCCTCCCTGCGGGAGGCCTTTTTTCTGAGCCTTACTTTTTGACCTGGGCGTATTTGAGTATTATATTTTTCTGTATCTCGCAGCACTTCTCCATATCCTGCACCGACACATACTCATAGCGGCTGTGGGCGTTATACCCGCCTGTACCAAGATTGGGGCAAGGCAGGCCCATGAAGGAAAGCCTTGCGCCGTCGGTACCGCCCCTGGCAGCCACCGAAACGGGGGTCAGCCCTGCTTCGGTTATCGATTGACAGATAATATCCACCATCTCGGGATGCTGGTCTATGACCTCTTTCATGTTGTAATACGAATCGGTCAAAGTCAGCTTGACGGCGCCCTCGCCGTACTTTTCGTTCATATAGGCGGCTATTTTCTCAAAACGCTGCTTCTTGCTTTCGAAAAGAGCCTTGTCATGATCCCTGATTATGTACTCCATTACGGTATGCTCGACATTGCCCGACATTCCGTTGAGATGGCTGAAGCCCTCAAAACCAGAGGTGAACTGCGGCGCCTCGTTGCAGGGCAGCATGGAGTGGAACTCCATAGCCAGCCACAGGGAGTTGAGCATGGCGTTCTTTGCCGAACCGGGATGGGTGTTTGTGCCGAAAAGCTCGACATTCGCAGCGCAGGCATTGAAATTCTGATATGCATAGGTCTCGGGGCTGCCTCCGTCGACGGTGAAGCCTACATCGGCCCCAAAGCCCTTGACATCAAACTTGTCGGCTCCTCTGCCGATCTCCTCGTCGGGAGTAAATCCCAGCTTGATTGGCCCATGCTTTATCTCGGGATGATCCATAAAATATTTGGCTGTTTCAAGTATCTCGACAATTCCTGCCTTGTCGTCGCCGCCCAGCAATGTCATGCCATCGGTAACGACCAGCTTATGCCCTATATGCCTTGGGTCAGGCGTCATGGTTATGCCCTTCTCCTCATTAAGGATTATCTCACCGCCCTCATAATCGACATATCTGGGCTTTATGTTCTCACAAGGCATGTCCACAACGGTGTCCATATGGGCGATCAGACCAACAGCCGGGGCATCGCAGTTGCCCTCCACCGAGCCGTAAACATATCCGTACTCGTCCATAAAGGCGTCTTTAATTCCCATTTCCTTCATATCTTCCACCAAAACGGCGGCAAATTCCTTCTGCTCCTTTGAGCTGGGAATGGTGTCGGATTTGGGGTTTGAATTGGTGCCTATCACGGCATACTTCAAAAACCTCTCCATCATTGTCATGGCTTCTCTCTCCTTTATTTAATATATAGGCATTACTTTATGTACTGCTCCATGCCGCTCATCGAAAGTTCCAAAAGTGTTTCCCCTCCGGGGGAAACACCCGACGGCAGAGAAGCATAATAGGTATCACCGCTGAAAGCAAAATTATCGGTCAGAAGACCGTCGCCGCTGTTGTAAAGCCAGCCTGTCTGGTATCCTCTTTCCTCGCACCAGCTTTCGGCCGCTTTTGTAAGAGCGTCCTTTGCACCTTCGTCAAAGACATCGTCAAACCTAAGCGTCCAGCCCGTTTTTGCGCTGAATACCTCACAGTAATAAAGCGATGAGACCTCGCCCAGGATATCGTTGCTTTCAAACTTCCGTATCACCGATATGTAATCCCCCGGCGTATCGGGAATGGTATAGGTAAAGCTGCTTGTCCGCACCACCGATGAAGGTTTGGCCTGCACTATCTGGAAGAACCTCTGCTTGTCGTCCTCCATCTGCTCAAACTCTGTTTCGTAATAGGAGTTTATGTTTTTCAGCACCTGGCTGTCCCCGGCGTCAAAGTAAGGGAAGCATGCCGAATACTCGGCCAGGGTCACGCCGCTTTCCGAAACAAGCGTGTCCTCCATTTTAAGCCGGTCCTCATCCAGAAGGCTCTTGAGCGACGATTTGATATCCTGCTGCTCGGACGAAATGTGGCTTTCGATGTCCCTTATCTCATCGGGATCCTCAAACTTGAAAAGGGCGCAGCCTGAAAACAAAACCGCACAGGCCAGCGCTGCCGAAACGACTCCCGCCTTATGAATCTTTCCCACCTTTACGCCTCGCTTCCCTTTTCAGCAGCCTTTTGGGCGCACAGGTCGACAAAATACTTAAAAAGCGGCGCAAAATCGGGCGTACGGCTGTCCCACATGATATTGGTCAGCCTTTCGGGGTGGAACTGAGTGGCAAATACCGGCAGGCTCTGATGCTCAAAACCCTCCACTATGCCCTCCACCGATCTGGCTGTACAGACAAGCCCGGGAGCCAGGTCCTTTACCGCCTGATGATGGGTACTGTTGACATTGAAGCTCTCGCCGAAAAGCCGTTCAAGAAGGCTTCCCTTTTCCGCCCTGACGCCATGGCGTATCTTCGTGTTCATATGGACATAGCCCAACTGCTCCACCAAATCCTGGTAAAGGCTGCCTCCCATGGCCACATTTATCAGCTGGCTGCCACGGCATATGCCGAATACCGGTTTGCCCTTTTCCATAAAGGCACTGAAAAGCCTCATTTCAAAATCGTCCCGTATATCGTCCCATTTGACGCTGGAATTAAGCAGCTTTTCATTCATAAGCGCAGGGTTTATATCCTCGCCTCCTGTTAAAAGCAGACCGTCGCAAAGCTCTGCCATCTCACTTACACAGCATTCAGATGTCAGAAGCGGGACCCCGCCCGCCAGATCGATGGCCCTCAAATATGCCGAGGGCGAAACTATCTTTCTGGATCCGGGAACCTTGGATGCCTCAGGAGAAAGGGCATCTGATGTATTTGAAACACATATAACGGATTTACCCGATATCATTGCAAAAACTCCTTTCAAAACTGCAGGCCACAAAGGGCCTGCGGGACTGCTGTTACATTAAATATAACAGAACATCCCTTCATTTTCAACACAGCCATAAAGCAGCAGGTGTCGTTTAATATTTTTTTACCTTCTCTTGACTTTCTGTTTACATATTCTATATAATTGTTTTGTATGTGCAGGCATTCGCGGCCCTTTCGGCGCGGCAGTCAATCAGAGAGGTGAATATATTGGACTTTTTTTCAGGACTTATCCTGGCTATAAAGTTCTTTGGCGGCTTGGGGATATTCTTCTTCGGAATGTCGACCATGAGTTCAGCCTTAGAGCAGATGGCCGGTGAAAAGCTTCAGAAGACTCTTGAGGCCATGACGGGCAACATCTTCAAGTCGGTGGCCGCCGGTGCGCTTGTCACGGCCATCATACAAAGCTCCACAGGTACGACCGTCATGGTCGTCGGTTTTGTCAACGCCGGCATAATGACGCTGGAGCAGGCGGTCGGCATCATCATGGGCGCCAACATCGGAACGACCATAACAGCGCAGATCCTCAGCCTTGATTCCGGCTCGTCGGCCAGCAGCATCATGAGCATACTTAAGCCGTCGGTTTTGTGCTATATCCTTTTGGCCATAGGCGCCATCACGATTACCTTTTCCAAAAAGAAAAAGCTGCGCACAGCCTGTGAGATACTCATAGGCATAGGCCTGCTTTTTGTCGGCATGACCACTATGGAATCGGCCGTTTCGGTCCTTAACGACCTGCCGGCTTTCCGCGAGGCCTTTACGGTCCTTAAAAACCCTGTTTTGGGCATATTGGTCGGCGCTGTCATTACAGCCATACTGCATAGCTCGGCGGCCTCCATCGGCATACTTCAGGCGGCTGCCGCTACGGGCGCCGTTTCCTATGCCGCTGCCCTGCCCATAATCATGGGCCAGAACATAGGCACATGCTGCACCTCGATAGTTTCTTCCCTGGGAGGCAACAAGAACGCCAAGCGGGCCGCGATGATACACTTTTATTTCAATATGATAGGCTCGATACTTTTCATCACGGCAATCTACTCCCTGAACGCCATCATTGGTTTTGATTTCTGGCATGAACCTGTGACAAAATCGGGCATAGCCAATTTCCACACCCTGTTCAATGTCACGGTGACCCTGGTCCTGCTGCCCTTCCGCAGAAAGCTGGTTGCCCTGACCGAGCGCACTATAGGTTCTTCGGAAGAAGAACCCCAGGAAAAGCTGCTGGCCATTCTGGACCCCCGTTTCTATTCGACTCCATCGGTCGCCCTGGAACAGTGCCACAAGGTTATCAGGGCCATGGGTGAAACGGCCCTTACAAATGTGCGCATGGCCATAAAGGCCATTGTCGACCATGAAGACTTTGACGCTGCAGATTTCGAAAGCAACGAAAGCTTCATTGATACCTGTGAAGCCAGGGTCAATACCTACCTGCTGGGAATAAAGGACAGCGACCTTTCAGAGGCCAGCAAGAGGACTTACACCGAGATCATGCACGCCGTCGGCGAGTTCGAGCAGCTGGGTGACTATGCCGAAAACCTTTACGAACAGTACACCTACATAGTCGACAACAATATAACCTTTTCCGATGAGGCATTATGCGAGATAGGTATGATGTCCAACGCGGCCGAAGAAATAATCATGATAACAGCTGAATCCTTTGAAAATTCAGACGGCAGTCGATCCCAGCAAATTGAGGCTCTGGAAGAGGTTATTGATATTCTTAAGGAGACTTTAAAGAGCAAGCATATAGCAAGACTTCAGGCCGGGCTGTGTACCGTCAAAAACGGCATTCCTTTCCTGGACATAATTCATGATCTTGAAAAGATAGGCGACCACTGTTCGAACATAAGCATATATATACTTATGTATAACGACAACGGAAATGACTTCGATATCCATGAATACCGCAGGGTAGCGGAAGAAACAGCAATGAATCCCAGCGACAAGTGGAGGGAATACTATGAAAGCAAGTACCTCAACATGATACTTTCAGGCGATCTTTCCTCCCTGCCGAGAGAACGCGGCGCAGCTGCCGTCAAATAGGCAAAACAAAGCAGAAGCGGGCATGCATGAGCATGCCCGCTTTTTATCATTTCTATTGGCTGCATTTGCACCAAACCCTTCACCCATGCAATAAATACTGCCGCTTATATGTTTAAAACCGCCTGCGCTTCCTTTTTTCTTCTCAGCTGGGCTTACCCCCTGCTTCACGAAATTGCACACCTACGACCTGTGCATACAGTAATTCACTCTGATGCGTCCTTGCTTCAACCGGCGGGCTGTAAAAGGAAACCTTGTTTAAAACAAAAAACTGCTGTCTACAATCAGATCAGCAAGCAGACAGTATCCGATTTGCCAAAAAGCAGGCGGCTTTGGCCGCCTGCTTTTTTACAGCTATATTTCAATCTTCCGGGCGTATTGCATACCGCTCAAAACTCTACTCCGCCGCCCAATAAACATCGGCAAACTGCATATTCCCCGAAGCGCTTACCTTAAAGCCCTGAAGCTCAGAGCTTGCAGCCCTTACAACTGATGTCTGATAAAGGGAAACAAAGGGAGTCCATTCGTTCAAATACTTTATGACCTTTTCAAATGTGGCCCCTCGCTCATTTACGTCTATCTGCGTCTTGCCCAGGTCGATCAGGCTGTCAACATACTCATCGTTTATCCTGGACAGGTTGGCGGCATCAATGGCGCTGGAATGGAACAGTCCGCACAGATAACGGTACATATTGGAAGAGGTGTAACCGTTGAGGCTCATTTCATAATCCCCCGACATGACAGCCGTCAGCTGGGTGGCGTAGTCCATATTCTCTATTTCGATACTTACGCCTATCTCCGCAAGGCAGGCCTGAATGACCTCGGCCGCGCGCCTGTCGGTATCGTTGGACACTATGCAGGGGATGACCAGAGACTCGGTATCAATGCCGGAGTTTTCCAGATACTCTTTGGCCTTCTCGATGTCATAGCCCTCGGCTCCCGCCTCTGTAGCTCCCTCAAATACCGAAGGCGCCTGTGATATGGCTGCAACACCTTCGCCGTTGCAGGCCACCGTCACAACGGCATCCCTGTCTATTGCAGCATTTATCGCCTTGCGGAAGTCCTTGTTGTCAAAGGGAGCCTTTTCGCTGTTCATGGCGATAAAGTTGAGCCTTGTGCCGTCGGCTTTATAAACCGAAATGCCGCTGTTTTCTTCCAGCCTGGCCGTATCGTTGCTTTCGACCTCTATGATAACGTCGACCTCGCCGGCTTCCAGGGCTATGGTGCGCGAGGAGCCCTCGGGGATTATGCGCCATGTCATATTTGTGATGTGGGGCATATGCTCCTCGTCAAAATAATCCTCGTTTTTGACGAACACTACCTTTTCACCCAAAGTCTGGGAAACAAACTTGTAAGGACCCGATCCGATGGGGTCGGTGCCGAAGTCATGCCCGCTTTCGATCAGCGCGGCGGGAACTATCTTGACCGAAGCCAGGTTCTGAAGCGTCAAGGCATAGGGGCCGTCGGTAGTGATTTTAACGGTATAATCACCTGTCTTTTCCACCGAAATCCAGAAAGATGTATAATCGGACGTGGTGGCAAAGGTCTTTGCCCACTCCATCGACGCGACGACATCGTCTGCCGTCATGTGGCTGCCGTCATGGAAGTAAATATCGTCATATATCGTAAACTCCCAGGTGCTGTCGTCGATCTGAGTATAGGTCTGACACAGGTCGGGCTCGGGCTCAAGGGTGTCGATATTCAACATGAAAAGGCAGTTGTATGTCAGGCTGTTGAAATATCCTGCCGTCACCGATTTGTGGTCAAAGGGATGAAGGGTCGGAGCCTCGCTGGCCATGGCGATGACAATATCGTCCCTTACCTCGTTTCCCGTTTCTTCTTCATTTACGCTTTGATTTTTACCGCCCTCATCGGCATTGGCCGACGAACAGCCGGTGCACAGCACCATAACGGCCATCAAGACTGCGGCAAAACATGCAAAGACCCTGGCAATACTGCCTCTGAACATTTTTTCCATCTTTTTTCACCTCTGAAAAATATTCCGAAGTCACATGTTTTGCATTTGCGAATGCCAGGAATATACTTTCAAAGGATGAAAAAAGCGCTTTCATCCGTAAAAGGATGAAAGCGCCGAAAGCACATTTCATAACCACCTTTTAACGACATTCCAACAAATGCGTTCCTTTGTAACGGGGGAAAACCGGCGACGCCTACTGAGGCAAAATACCCTTTGGGGCCGCAACTCGAGAGTGAGTTTCGGCCTTCCCCTACCGATACCGGGCTTACACCGCCCCCGGCTCGCTGAGATCCTCGAAAAAGGCTTACTTTCTCTGTCACTGTTGTTAGTATTAACTTCGAAGTTATTAAACCACAAATATTATTTCATGTCAAGAACTTTTTTCAAAAAATTTATTCTTTAAAATAAACCTGTTCAAATCTGACAGTTCCTGCGGGGCTTACATCAAACCCCCAAGCCTTTCGGAACAAGCCCTGATGACAGTGCTTTGATAAAGGGGGATATATACCATGCATTCGTTCAAATACCTGCAAAGCTCGTTATATATGGCAGCTCTTTCCTCCTGCCCGGGCTCCTCCTTTGCTCTTTCCAGCATATCGTCGACATAATCGTCTTTAATCCTTGCCATATTGGCGGCGTTTACCGAATCGGAATGGTAAATGCCGTAAAAATACCTGTAAGCGCTTGAAGACGTATAGCCTGAAACGGCGGCCTCATAATTTCCCGCAAAACCTCGCTTAAATATGCGGTGTAATCCAACTGCTCTATCATCATTTCTACCCCTATCTCATAAAGGCATGCCTGTATAACCTCGGCGGTGCGACGTGCGGTATCGTTATAAACATAACAGGAAAAGATTACCGTCTTTCCCGCGTATCCCGACATTTGAAGATATTCTCTTGCGGCTTCAACATCATATTCCCCGCAGCCTTTTTCGCTGCATCCCTCAAAAACCGAGGGCAGCTGTGAAACCGATGCGCTCCCCCTGCCGTTCAAAGCCACCTCCAAAACGGCCCGCTTATCTATGGCCGCATTCAAAGCCTTGCGAAAATAAAGGTTATCAAAAGGCTTCTTTTCGGTATTGACCGTGAGAAAATTAAGGCGTGTGCCCTCCTTTTCCAAAACGGTTATGGAGGGGTTCTGCTCCATCCGCGTTATATCGTTGGCATCCGGCTCGATTATAACGTCTATTTCCCCCGTTTCCAAAGCTATCGTACGGGAAAACCCTTCCGGAATGATGCGCCAGACAAGTTTTTTTATCGAAGGCATGTGTTCGCTGTCAAAATAATCTTCAAATGCCGTAAAAGCAAGCCTGTCTCCCAGCACATATTCCTCAAAAACATAAGGGCCCGTGCCTATGGGATTCAAATTAAAATCATTTCCCGAGTCAATCAGCGCCTTGGGGATGATCTTTATTGATGCCAAATCGTTTAATATCATGGCATAGGGCTTTTCGGGAGTTATTATTACCGCGCCTTCGCCGTCGGTTTCCATCCTGTTCCAAAAAGAAGCATAATCCGATGCCTGGGCAAAAGACGCGGCATACTCCATCGAAGCAACGACGTCCTCCGACGTCACAAGGCTGCCATCATGAAAGCGCACCCCTTCTTCAAGCTCAAAACGCCAGCAGGTGTCGCTCAAAGCCTCATAGCCTGAACAAAGGTCGGGCTCAGGATCTAAAGTATCGGTGTTCAGCCTGAAAAGGCAGTTATAGGTCAGGGCATTCATGTATCCCGCCGTCACCGATTTGTGGTCAAAGGGATGCAGGGTGGGCACATCGCTTTCAATGGCTATTGTTATACTTTGAGGCGTTCCCTGATCTTTTTGCTTTTTGTCTTGCGCACCATTCTCTTCCCGAGCCGAAACCGAGCAGCCCTGAAGAACGGAAAGCATTAAGACAGCCGTCATAAAAACGGCGCCGATGCTTTTTTCTTTTTTTCATTTTTCTCACCTCTCACAGTTTTCGGATCAAACAGCCTATTTGCCCGAGTGCCGGGAGGCAAAAAACAAAAATGGCCTTCATCCTTTTACGGATGAAGGCCAAATAAGCTTTCACAACCACCTGTTACGACATTCCAACAAATGCGTCCCGTATAACGGTGGGAAACCGTCGGTACCTAAAGGCATAAAGCTTTCAGTCCGCGACTCGGAAGGGACATTCGGCATTTCTACTTATACCGGTTTTCACCATACACCGGCTCTCTGTGATGTTCGGTTCAGCCTACTAATCTTCGTCAATGTCCTTGCTGTTTAATTTGTTTTATATTAAATGACTGCTTCAGTGCTTTGTCAAGCACTAATTTTGATCGCCCCAGCTTATATCCTCAAACCTGACATTGCCGGAAGATCCGACCTTTACGCCTTCAAGCTCGGAGTTATAAGCCCTGGTGACTATCGACTCATAGAGAGGGACATAGGGCGTAAGGCCGTTAAGATAGGCAGTCACTTCTCTGTAAAGAGCATCCGATGCCTCGCTGTCGGTCAGTTTCAAAGCCGCGTCTATGATTCCGTCCACATAGCTGTCGCTGACCCTGGCCTGATTGGCGGCGTTCAAAGCCGAGGTATGGAAAGTACCGCTCAAGTATCTTGCAAGGCTTGTAGAGGTGTATCCCGTTATGGCTGTTTCATAAGTACCGCCCATGACATCTGAAAGCCATGCCGCGTAATCAAGGCTTTCTATCGTCATGTTAAGCCCTATTTCCGCAAGATTGGCCTGTATGACCTCGGCCGCGCGGCGGGTGGTATCATTGGACACTATGCAGGCAAAGCTGACAGTCTCGGGATCGACGCCCGAGCTTTCAAGGTAGGCTTCGGCCTTTTGAAGGTCATACCCTTCCGAATTGTCGGCCGAGGTGCCGCTGAATATCGAGGGGCACACACCTTTGGCCGGCATTCCTTCGCCGTTCAACGCCACGGTCAGCACAGCCTCGCGGTCTATGGCGGCGTTTACAGCCTTGCGGAAGTCCTCATTGTCAAATGGGCTGACCTCATTGTTCATCGAGAAGTAATTCATTCGAGTGCCCGACACCGTCTGCACTTCTATATTTTCCGAATCCCTAAGCCTTTGAAGGTCATTGCTGTCGACCTCGACGATGAAATCGACCTCACCCGTCTCCAGAGCTATCGTGCGGGAAGACCCCTCGGGGATTATGCGCCATGTTAGGCGGCCTATGGAAGGGGCGTGCTCTGTGTCAAAATAATCTTCAAAAGCCTCAAATTCAAGTCTGTCGCCCAGAACCTGGGACACAAACCTGTAGGGACCTGTTCCTATTGGGTTCAGGTTAAAATCATTGCCCGAATCAATAAGGGCCTTGGGCACAACCTTAAGGCTTGCCATATCAGTTAGGGTCAGGGCGTAGGGACCGTCTGTTACGACCTTGACGGTCAGTTCGTCCAGCGCCTCGGCCGAAACCCAGAAAGAAGAATACTGCTTTGTGGTGGGATATTCCCTGGCATATTCCATCGAAGCGACAACATCCTGGGCCGTCATAAGGCTGCCGTCATGGAACTTTACGCCGTCATGTATCGTGAAAAGCCATGTACTTTCGTCCTGCTGGCTCCACTCGGTGCATAGGTCGGGTACAGGCTCCAAAGTATCGGGATCGGTCCTGAAAAGTGCGTTATATGTAAGGGCGTTCATGTAGCCCGCCGTGACCGATGTGTGGTCAAAGGGATGAAGGGTCGGCACATCGCTTTCCATGGCTATCACAAGGTCATCGCGTACGGTCGACTCGACCTGGGGGCTGCTTTCGCTTTTCTCACCGCCGCCGCAGCCGGCAAAGGCGGCCAGGAGGAAGGCCAGGGCCAAAACAAATCCCGCGAGTTTTTTTGCTTTTCCGTTTCTCATTTTTCTCACCTCAAAAAAGATTACATTCCGGGAATGTCCCTTTGGGGCGGGAAAAACAAAAAGGCCTTCATCCGTAAAAGGATGAAGGCCAAAAAAGCTTTCACAACCACCTGTTACGACATTCCAACAAATGCGTCCCCGGTAACGGTGGGAGACCGTCGGCGCCTACTTTTGGTTTCGGGCCGCGACTCAGGAGTGATCTTCGGTCAGCTTCCTACCGGCGCCGGGCTTCCACCTTCCCCGACTCGCTGTGGCTTTCAAAAGCGCTTACTTTCTCCATCGAAGTCTTTAGCTTTGTGTTGAGTCAATTAAAGCACAACCTTCGGCTTCTGTCAACACTTTTTTATTTTATTTTTTGTGGTAAAATATATACATCTATTTTTAAATATTTATTCATTCGGAGGACACCTATGAGATGGCACATAAAACACTTTGAAAACCTAAGTTCAAGGGAGCTTTACGGCCTTTTATCCCTGCGGTGCGAGGTCTTTATCGTCGAGCAGGTGGCATACCAGGACCCTGACGGCCTTGATCCCGGCTGTTTTCACATATTTGCCGAGGACAACGGGAAAATAGCCGCCTGCCTCAGGATAATCCCTCCCGGGCTTATCTATCCCCAGGCCGGCATAGGCCGCCTGTGCGTCAAAAAAGAATTCAGGAAAAGGGGCCTTGCCCACAGGATGCTGGACATGGCGTGCGCCTTCTGCCGGGAAACCTTCGGGGATTTGCCGATTCGCCTCGACGCCCAAAGCTACCTGCTTTCATTTTACAAAAGCCATGGCTTTTCCCCCTGCGGCCCCGGTTTTCTGGAGGACGGCATACCCCATACGCCGATGCTCAAAGAGCCAGCCAAATCTTGATAAGCCGTTTTCCTGCGGCAGAGACTTTTTAATGGCGCAACGGCTTTTTTATTTAACGGCAAAAATCCCTGCCTTACAGCAGGGATTTTTGCATATTTATTCGTATTACAGGGTTCTCAGGGCGTCAACCAGCTCAGTCTTGCTGACCGTTTTCTCATCCTTCTGCTTAATAACGCGGGCAGGCACGCCGGCCACGACGACATTTTCGGGCACATCATTTATAACTATAGAGCCCGCGGCGACGACCGAGTTTTTGCCTATCCGGCAGCCCTCTATAACGACGGCGTTGGCGCCGACCATGACATTGTCCTCAACTACGACAGGGGTGGCCGAGGCAGGCTCGATGACGCCGGCCAGAACGGCCCCCGCGCCGATATGGCAGTGGGCCCCAACCGTGGCCCTGCCGCCCAGGATGGCCCCCATGTCTATCATGGTGCCCTCGCCTATGACGGCGCCGATATTGATGACGGCACCCATCATGATAACGGCGTTATTGCCTATTTCCACCTGCTCGCGGATAATTGCGCCCGGCTCTATCCTGGCATTTATGTCCTTCATGTCCAGCATGGGTATGGCCGAATTGCGGCGGTCGTTTTCGATGACTATGTCCTCTATCTTGTCGCCGTTTGCCTCCAAAATAGGCTTAAGGCTGTTCCAATCGCCGAAAACTATCTTGTCGCCCGCGCCGAAAACCTTGGCCGAACCAAAATCGATGGGTTCCTTCTCCTTGACATAAAGGGTAACGGGGGTCTTTTTCTCCGAAGTGGCGATATAATTTATAATTTCCTGTGCGTTCATTTTTTCTCCTTTCTCAAAACAGAAGGTCGTCTATTGTATATACTCCGTTTTCCTTTGCGGCAAGCCTGGGCGCCACCTTTATTGCGCCGACGGCAAATATCCTGCGGCTTACGGCCCTATGGGTGACCTCTATGACCTCGTCCTCTCCGAAAAAGGAAACCTGATGTTCACCGGCCATATTGCCCCCCCTGCGGGAAACAAGCCCTATCTGGTTTCTGCTTCGGGGAGTGCGGATATCGTGACGGTCATATACCCTTTCATATTCACCCTTGGGATCGACGGCATCCAAAAGCAGGTAGGCCGTGCCCGAGGGGGCGTCGACCTTCTGGTTGTGATGGGTCTCCAATATCTCGATATCAAAGGAATCCTTAAGCACGGGGGCCATCATCTCCAGCGCTTTTCTTACAACAGCGACGCCCAGGGAATAGTTGGCCGCCATGATAACGGGGGCATACTTCCCCAGGGCCAAAACCCTTTCCTTCTGCTCGGGCGTATGGCCCGTGCAGCCGCAGAGATATGGGGTGCCCGTCCTTTTGATATAGCTTTCGACATGATCAAGGGCATTGGGGGATGAAAAATCCAAAGCGGCGTCAAACCTGCCCAGGGTTTCAAGATCGGATATGTTGTCTATATCGACCGCGGCCCCGATCTCCATGCCGCTTTGCAGGGCGCACTGTTCTATCATATGGCCCATTTTGCCATAACCGATTATCAATATTTTCATATCAGGCCGCACTCCTTCATAACGGAGGCCAGCTTGCGGCAGTTATCCTCGCTCATGGGATAAAGGGGCAGGCGGTAACCGCCGACATTCATGCCCATAAGGTTCATGGCGGCCTTGACGGGTATGGGGTTTACCTCCATGAAAAGGGCGTTTACAAGGCTTAAGTAATTAAGCTGAAGCTTCCTTGCATATTCGTGATTTCCCTCAAGATAAGCCTTGACCATCTCGTGGACCTCGGCGGGCATTATGTTGGCCCAGACCGAAATAACGCCCGTACCTCCCAGGGACAGGATGGGCAACACCTGGTCGTCATTGCCGCTGAACATGGCAAAATCGTCGTTTACATATCTCGCTATTTTGGCGGCATAGGCTATATCGCCCGAAGCCTCCTTTATGCCGGCAATATTGGGGTGCTCGCTTAAGCGCGCGACCACCTGCTCGGGAATGGAACAGCCCGTCCTGCCGGGTACATTATACATGATGCAGGGTATATTTACAGCATCGGCCACCGTTTTAAAATGCCGGTACATACCCTCTGCATTTGCCTTGTTGTAATAAGGAGAGATGAGCAGAAGCCCGTCGGCCCCCAGCTGCTGGTACTCAAGGCTTTTTTCCAGCATGGCCGAAGTGTTGTTGGAACCGCTGCCGGCAATTACCGGCACCCTGCCCGCCACCTTTTCGACGGTGAATTTACACACGGCGGCATTTTCATCATGACTCATGGTAGCCGCCTCTCCCGTAGTGCCCAGAACAACTATGCCGTCGGTGCCCTTTTCGATATGCCACTCGATAAGTTCTTCCATTTTTTGAAAGTTGACCTTTCCGCTTTCGTCAAACGGCGTTATTATGGCAACCATCGAGCCTTTGAACTTCTTCATGCGCTTTCTCCTCCTTTTTTATTCGCACAAATCAAACTCCTGTGCCAAGACCCTGCATGCTCTGTCAAGGTTCTCCCTGTCGACCGTCATGGAAATGGATATCTCCGAGGTCGTTATCTGGTAATGGTCTATGCCTTCCCTGTAAAGGGCGGCAAAAGCCTTGGCGGCGACGCCGCTGTGGGTCACCATACCTGCCCCGACCAGCGATATCTTGGCAAGAGAATCTTCTATTTCAAAATCATAAGCAGTCTTTTTACCCTCCAGCGCCACCGACAGCTTCTTTGCACCGTCGGGGGTACAGCTGAAAGATACCATCGACAGTTCCCTTGAAACCTGCTGCTGGGATATCATATCGACATTTATATTGAGTGATGCTATCTCCTCAAATATCTTTGTCACGGCCTCGGGCCCCGAGGGGCATTTGACGGTCACCATAGCGCAGTTTTCTATGACGCCTATGCCCGTGACGGCCACATCTTCAAAATACTTGTTCACAACATACGTCCCCTTTGTCATATCCTTTTCCAGCGACCGCCCCAGATAAAGCTTTACACCGTATTTTTTGGCCAGCTCAACACTTCTTGTCTCCAGAACACCGGCGCCCAGGGCCGAAAGTTCCATCATCTCGTCGCAGGTTATCCTGTCCAGCTTCTTTGCCCCGGGGCATCTTCTGGGATCTATCGTGCATACGCCGTCAACATCGGTATATATCTCGCAGTCCCAGCCCAGCTTGGCGGCAATGGCCACTGCCGTCGTATCCGAGCCGCCTCGGCCCAGGGTAGTAATATCCCCCGAGGAGTTTATACCCTGAAAACCGGCAATGACCGGCACCTTGCCCTCAGCTATTATCTTCTCCAGCCTGCGGCTGTCTATATCAAGTATGGTTGCATGGGAATGATATTCATCCGTTATGAATCCGCACTGAAATCCGGTCAGCGACACGGCAGGCACCCCCCTCGCCTCCAAAGCCATGGCCAAAAGGGTCACCGTTGTCTGCTCACCCGTGGACATAAGGGAATCAAGCTCCCTTTCGCTGGGGTTTTCATTTACCGTCTTTGCCATCTCAATAAGCCTGTCGGTAGTCTTGCCCATGGCGCTGGCAACCACCGCTATGTTATTGCCCGCCTTTTTGATCTCCGCTATCCTGTCGGCAACGGCATTTATCTTTTCAATCGTGGCGACGCTGGTGCCGCCGTACTTGTGTACTACATTCATAGCTGCAACTCCTAAAATAAAAGCGGCAAGGAGTGGCCTTACCGCAAAAATACCAAAAAGCGAAGCCGCCTATATGCCGCTTTCCGCAAAGTATTAAATAAGTAAGATAGCCCTCCTGCTTTGAAAAAGCAGACAGTCCTTGGGATATTCTCCCAAGGCCCACCGGGAAAACATACCTGCTTTGCCCGGTTCGGCGGAATTGCTTCCTCCGGCCATCAATGCCCGTCGGCTCCGGCCGGCACAGTCGTTTCCGCGCCTCTATCACGCCGTTATCATACCATGAAGGCCTGCAAATTGCAATATTTTTTATAATGTTTAAAGCAATTTCCTTCAGCCTTGCGCTATACTAAGGCGGCTTTATTTTCATTTAACTATGGAAAAAACGGGGCTTTTATATTAAAATATGCTCGGTACCTCTATTTTAAGACACAACAGCCCCGCGCTGCCCATTGCCAAAGGAGGAAAACATGACAAATACATCTTCTCTCAACCGCCTTGTCCGCTTCAGGCGGGACCTTCACCAGATACCTGAGCTTGACCGCGACCTTCCAAAAACGCTGAAATACATAAACCATGTGCTCTCCGGTTTAAACTGCCTTGTCTTTTCCCCGACCCGCTCTTCTGCATGCGCCTATTTTGATTTCGGCAGGGAAAAGACGGCCGCCTTCCGCTCCGACATGGACGCCCTGCCCATATCGGAACGCACCTTCCTGCCGTTTATGTCGCTGCACGAAAACAAAATGCACGCCTGCGGGCATGACGGGCATATGGCCATGCTTTTGGAGCTCGCTGTAAGGGTTGACAGCTTGACAGAACCCCCTCCATGCAACCTGCTGCTGATATTCCAGCCGGCTGAGGAAACGTCTGGAGGTGCAGAAGACATCTGCCTCTCAGGGATACTTGAAAAATACAATGTCAGCCATATATTCGGCTTCCACCTGTGGCCCGGGCTGCCTGAAGGTGAAGTCTATACAAAAAGCGGGCCCATGCTGGCCAGAAGTTCCGAGCTGGATGTGGACATATACGGCAAAAGCTCCCATATAGCAAGGCCGTCTGAGGGTTTAGACGCCCTTTACGCCCAGACTCTTTTCATCAAATCGGCCTATGATATGGAAAAAAGCGAGCTGCCTCCTTCTGAGCTGCGGCTGCTGCGCTTCGGAAAGGCCGAAAGCGGTACCGTAAGGAATGCCATAAGCGCCAAAAGCAGTCTTCTGGGCAGCATGAGGGCCTTTTCCGACGAGACCTTTGACTATATGAAAAAACGCCTTGCGGAAATAGCTGCTGACACCCAAAGGCTGACCGGCTGCGACATAAATATCCGCCTGAGCGAGGGGTACCCTCCTGTGATAAACGACAGTAAACTCTATGACGCAGTATGCTCATTTTTGGGACCAAATGCCCCTCACGCCCTTAAAGAGCCTTTTATGATAGCCGAAGATTTTTCCTTTTACGGCAAATATGTGCCTTCCCTGTTTTTCTTTTTGGGTGCCGGTGATCGTCCATCTCTGCACTCCAGAGATTTTAACTTCAATGAGGGAATTCTTCTGAGGGGCGCCGATTTTTATACGCGTCTTTTAGGCTTTGAATTTTAACTTTTTGTATATTTACTGTTTTTTCTACAATTTGTTATTGAATTTGCTGTTTTCAAAAAATAACCGATCGATTTTTATGCAGTTCCGGCATTTAGCTATTATATATAGAAAAAAAGCAGCGCTTTTTTACCTTTTGACAATTTTTGATATTTTTACCCTTGATAATGAAAAAAGGTTGTTTCGAGCCGCCTATCGGGCTAAAATAGGCATATGTGATCCGCCCGACGGCGGTTTGCGTGGTATGGCGGTATGTGTTTACCGCATGACTGAAAAAACGGAGGATGCTTATGAGCAGATTAGAATTTTATTCCACCAGCGGCAGCCAGGCCGTGGTGGAATCCCTTTACCGCGACCTGGAACACCGGATAGTTGCCAGCCCCCCGGGGCTGTGCCCTGTCGACCTGGCCGCAGCCTTTCTTAAAATGTGCCATGCTCAGACCTGCGGCAAATGTGTTCCCTGCCGCGTCGGCTTAAGGCAACTCAGCCTTCTTATCGACGATGTTTTGGAAAACAGGGCCACAATGGAAACCCTCTCCATGATCGAGCGCACGGCCCAGGTCATATCCGACAGCGCCGACTGTGCCATAGGGTATGAGGCAGCCAATATGGTGCTGAAGGGCATCAGGGGATTCCGCGACGACTATGTTTCACATGTCATGACAGGGCGCTGCCTTTGCAATCTTGACCAGCCGGTACCATGTGTGGCTCAGTGTCCTGCCGGTGTCGACATTCCCGGCTACATAGCGTTGGTAGAGGCAGGCAGATATGCCGACGCTGTCAGGCTTATAAGGAAAGACAATCCCTTCCCCGGGTCCTGCGGCCTTGTATGCGAACATCCCTGCGAATCCCGCTGCCGCAGGAACATGCTGGAAGGCGCCGTAAATATCAGAGGCCTCAAAAGATATGCCGTTGACCATGCCGGCACAGTTCCCCCTCCTGCCTGTGCCGAAAGCACGGGCAAAAAAGTCGCTATAATAGGCGGCGGACCCAGCGGGCTTTCAGCGGCGTATTACCTGTCGCTGATGGGGCACAAAGCCACCGTATTTGAAACGAGAAAGCGTCTTGGCGGTATGCTGGCCTATGGCATACCCAGCTACCGACTGCCGGCCGAAGAGCTGCAAAAGGACATCGACGCGATTTTGGCCACCGGGGTGGAAGTCCGCCACGGTATTGTCGTGGGCAAGGATATCACCCTTGCCCAGCTGGAAAAGGAATATGATGCTATATATATTGCCATCGGCGCTCATACTGACAAGAAAGTAGGCATGGAAGGCGAAAACCTCAGAGGCGTAGTGTCGGCTGTTGAGATGCTGAGGGCCATAGGCGACGGCGTGCTTCCCGATTTTACAGGCAAAAAAGTTGTCGTCATAGGCGGAGGCAATGTAGCCATGGACTGCTGCCGTTCGGCCGTGCGCCTTGGCGCCAAAACGGTCAGCGTCGTGTACAGGCGCAGACAGCAGGACATGACAGCCCTGCCTGACGAAGTAGAGGGCGCATTGGCCGAAGGCGTCGAACTCATGCCCATGATGGCCCCTCTGAGGATCGAAGGCGACGAAAATGAAAATGCCGCGGCACTGTGGGTCCAGCCTCAGAGAGTCGGAGCCATAGATTCAGCTGGCAGGCCTACCCCCGAAAAGGCAAATGAGCCTGAAGTCCGTATAGAAGCCGACATTATAATCGTCGCCATTGGCCAGAGCATTGAGCTTAAAGCTTTTGAGGAGGAGGGCGTTCCTATCCACAGGGGTACAATCGCGGCGCTTCCCAGCGGTGACGTTGAAAACAACTCCGGAATATTTGCAGGCGGCGACTGTGTTACCGGCCCCGCCACCGTCATAAAGGCCATCGCCGCCGGCAAGGTCGCTGCGGCCAACATCGATGAATATCTCGGCTTTGATCATACCATTGAAGTAGACATAGACATACCCGCACCTTATCTTGATAAGCGCCCCAGCTGCGGACGTTCAGAACTGCCAATGAAAAAAGCCTATGAGCGCAAGGAGTGCTTCGGATGCATCGAATGCGGCTTCAGCGACGAAGTAGCCAATCAGGAGGCCAAGCGGTGCCTCAGGTGCGATCACTTTGGTTACGGCGTATTCAAAGGAGGGAGGAAAAACCAATGGTAAGAAATGTGAACCTTACAATAGACGGCCTTTCTGTCACTGTGCCTGAGGGCACAAGTATACTTACAGCCGCCAGAGGGGTCGGCATTAACATACCCAGCCTTTGCTATCTCAAGGATATAAACGAAATCGCAGCCTGCAGGGTTTGCGTCGTGGAAATAGAAGGCATACAAAAGCTTGTGGCTTCCTGCAACAATAAAGTATGGGATGGAATGGTGGTACATACCAATTCACCCAGAGTAAGAGAAGCCAGAAGGATAAATGTCGAGCTTCTGCTGACACAGCATAACTGTGACTGCCCCTATTGTGTCCGAAGTGGAAACTGCGAGCTTCAGAAGCTGGCAAATGATCTGGGATTAAGCCATCTTAATTATCACAAGGACATAATACCCTCTACATGGGATAACAGCTTTCCCCTTATAAGGGATGCCAGCAAGTGCATCAAGTGCATGAGATGCGTACAGGTCTGCGACAAGGTGCAGGGCCTCAATATCTGGGATGTATCCAATACCGGCTCGCGGACAACTGTCGACGTTTCTCTTGGACGTAAGATAAGCGAAGCCGACTGTGCCCTTTGCGGCCAATGTGTCACCCATTGTCCCGTCGGCGCATTGCAGGCCAGGGATGACACCCGCAGGGCATTTGACATGCTTAACGACAAAGACCTTATAACGGTAATCCAAATAGCTCCTGCCGTTCGTGCGGCGTGGGGTGAAAGCCTGGGCCTTTCCAGAGAAAAGGCCACGGTAAATCGTCTTGTTGCCGCCATGCGCCGTATGGGCTTCAATTATGTATTTGATACCAATTTTTCGGCCGACCTTACGATAATGGAAGAAGGCAGCGAGTTCCTGCAGCGCCTTTCCAACAGGGAAAGTTACAGCTGGCCCATGTTCACCTCCTGCTGCCCTGGCTGGATGAGGTTCATAAAGAGCCAATATCCCGAAATGGTCAAAAACCTTTCGACAGCCAAGAGCCCCCAGCAGATGTTCGGCGCCGTGGCAAAAAGCTATTTTGCCGAAACCATCGGCGTAGATCCCCACAAGATACGCTGTATATCGGTCATGCCCTGTATCGCAAAAAAGCAGGAGGCCGATATACCCGTTATGAATGACGCCTGCGGCGATCCCGACGTTGACCTGGTTCTTACCACAAGAGAGATCGTCCGCATGATAAAAGCCGAGCATATTGACGTAAACTCACTTGAAGAAGAGGAGTTTGACTCTCCTCTTGGTGTCAGCAGCGGCGCAGGAGCCATTTTCGGCGCCACAGGCGGCGTTATGGAGGCGGCTTTACGTTCCGCCTATTATCTTGTAACGGGCAAAAACCCCTCCACCGACGCCTTCAAGGGCGTAAGGGGTCAGGAGGGCTGGAAAGAGGCCGAATTCGACATCGCTGGCAACACCATAAAGGTAGCTGTCGCCAGCGGCCTGGGCAATACCAGAAAGCTGATGGAGGCCATAAAGTCGGGCAAGGTTCAGTATGATTTTGTCGAAGTCATGGCCTGCCCAGGTGGATGCACAGGCGGCGGCGGACAGCCCATACACGAGGCCCAGGAGCTGGCTGCCAAGCGCGGCGATGTCCTTTACGGCCTTGATAAGGTAAACAACCTCCGCTTCTCCCACGAGAACCCCTCGGTTGTAAGGCTTTACAGTGAGTATCTGGTAAAGCCTCTGTCCCACAGGGCGCACGAGCTGCTGCATACCGACCATGAGGCATGGGAAATGCCCCTGTCGCCCCACCTTAAAAAATAAAATGGCCAAAAGCCGCCCCTATTAAGGGCGGCTTTTTTAAACGCAACCTGCGGCTGCCCCCAAAACAACCCAAAGTTGGTTTTGGCAACCGAGGGTTTCTGATATAATAACTCCCAAAAAGGAGGCATTCTTATGAGCATGGGACAGAAAATACAAAACCTCAGGCAGTCAAAGGGCCTTTCCCAGGAACAGCTGGCCGAAAAGCTGGATGTTTCCCGCCAGAGCGTTTCCAAATGGGAAAGCGGCGCGGCCAGGCCCGAAACAGAAAAGCTGATAGCCCTGGCCGACCTTTTCGGCGTCACCACCGACTACCTCCTAAAGGACGGCGAGACGCCATCCCCGCCGACGGCAAAAAACAAAGCCTTCCCTGCGCTGACGGTTTTTCTTGCGCTGGCTACTTTGGTACTTTTGGTTTTTTCGATTTATCTTTACCGGGAATCACTTACCACTAAGGATGCGTCAGAAGAAGCCGGGGAGCAGTTATCCTTTGAAGAGCTGGAAAAATATTATTACTCCTTTGCGCGGCAGCACCGCCTTGACTATGTGCCTTTTTTTGAAAAGGGGAGCGCCCCCTTGGAAAGCTCCGAATACCTGTTTTTCGCATTTGCCGTCAACCTTGATAATTGGGGGGAGCAGAAGGGCGTCATGTCAAAAGAATATGTGGAAGACACCGTGCGGCGATATTTCGGGATAAGCGGCATCTCCCACACCGCCCTTGCCAAGGCCTGGGATTTTGACGGCGAAAATTATACCGCCATCCCCCAAGGCATGCTGCCAAAGCCCGTATGCCTGCTGAGGTCATACTCGGTTTACGAAGAAAACGGGAATATCAATTACGAAATCACATTGGATTTCTGCCAGGCCCCCGACAACTCCCAGGAAGGGTATGACACCCTTGATACGCTGCTGGAAAACTGCGGCCGCCCGGAGCTTGAAGTGATATCGACCGAACGTTTTTCATATACTGAATCATCTCTTTCATCATCCCCTGTGTTCCTTTCCCACACGGCGGTTCCCGATTAAAAAAAGAGCGTCCATATGGACGCTCTTTTTAATAAAAGCCTATTTCTCAAGGGATTTTACAAACCGCTCCAGGCGGTCCATGCCCTCTTTCAGCATTTCGTCGGAATAACTGTAAGATATCCTGAAAAAATCATCGGCGCCGAAGCTCTCACCCGGCGTAACAGCCAGCTTTGCCTCGTGCAGAAGCCTTGTGCAGAAAGCCATCGATCCCATGCCGAAGCGGGCAATGCTGGGGAAAACATAAAATGCGCCTTCCGGCCTGTTAACCGAAAGCCCCATGGCTTCAAGCCTCTGCAAAACATAATCCCTGCGCTTTCTGTATACCTCTATCATCGGCGAAGGGTCATAGTCAAGGGCCTTTATGCAAGCGTTCTGAATAAAGGAGGAGGCCGAAACGACGGCATACTGATGAATGGGTTCAAACGCTTTTTTGACCTCCCTCGAGGCCATAAGATATCCGGCGCGCCAGCCTGTCATGGCATAGGGCTTGGCAAAGCTCTGGATTACAATAAGGCGGTCGCGGAACTCGCGGAAGGAGGCGAAGCTGCGGTAATTTTCGGTATATACAAGGCGGCTGTAAACATCGTCGCATATAATAAACATTTTCCTTTCGGCAAGCACCCTTCTCATCATTTCAAGGGTCTCAGGCGTATATATACATCCCGTAGGGTTGTTGGGCGAGGTCAGTATAATAGCCTTGGTTTTGTCCGAAAGGGCGGATTTAAGCCTTTCCTCGGTTATCTGAAAACCGGTATCAGAAGTCTCCAAAGGGACGCATACGCCGCGGCAAAGCTTTATAAGCTGCTCGTAAAGCACATATCCCGGCATAGGGACGATGACCTCATCACCTGGGTTTATTATGCCGAAAAGGGCAGTGAACAGGGCTTCGGTGGCGCCGACGGTGAAGATTATCTCATCGGGGGCGTAATCATAGCCGTTCTGTCTTTTTTCAAACTCGGATATGGCCGAAAGCAGCTGCGGCTGGCCGTTGTTCGGGGGATAGTGGGTGATGTTGGCGTCAAGGTCGGCCTTGGCCTGCTCCTTGATAATATCGGGCGTGTTGAAATCGGGTTCGCCCAGGGTCAGGAACATGCAGCCCTCGACGGTGCCGGCCAGGCGGGTGAACTCCCTTATGCCGCTCCTTTTGATTTGGCTCAAAGCAGAGTTTAAATATTCGGTCATTGCCCTTCTCCTTTCTTTTCTGACCTTTTGATTATACATTAAAAACCGGGCCTCGTAAATACGCACTTTACGCAGAAGCTTTGTGCATGATATAATATTTTTTAATCAAGTACGCAAGGAGAATGTAAGATGAAGCAGCTGCCTTTTGACAGGGAAAAACTCGAGCAGATAGCCGCCGTCTATCCCACACCCTTCCATATATACGATGAGGAAGGAATAAAAAAATGCGTGAAAGAGCTTTATGGGGCATTTTCATGGAACAAGGGCTTCCGAGAGTATTTCGCCGTAAAGGCCCTGCCCAACCCGTTCATACTCTCTCTTTTGTCCTCCTTGGGCTGCGGGTGCGACTGCGCCTCCCTGCCTGAACTTATGCTGAGCGACGCTTCGGGCGTAAACGGTGAGCGAATTATGTTCAGCTCCAACGACACCCCTTTGAACGAATATGAGTGTGCAAACGCCCTGGGGGCCGTCATAAACCTGGATGACATATCCCACATAGAAATGCTTGACCGCCTGGAGCATTTCCCAAAAACGGTCTGCTGCCGCTATAACCCCGGCAATGCCTTTTCGATGACCAACGACATCATGGGCCATCTGGCCGACTCCAAGTTCGGAATGACCAAGCCCCAGCTTTTTGACGCCATGGCCATTTTGAAAACCAGAGGGGTAAAGCGGTTCGGCATACATTCCATGCTTGTAAGCTGCGCTATGGAAAGCGAATATTACCCCCGCCTTGCCAAGAGCCTTTTCGAGCTGGCTTTGGAGGTAAAGGCCAAAACCGGCGTCACGGTAAGCTTCCTCAACCTTTCGGGAGGATTGGGCATACCCTATTATCCCGACCAGGAGCCGATAAACATAAAGGCCATCGGAAATGCCGTAAAGGAAGAATATGAAAAAACCCTTGTCCCCGCCGGCATGGAGGTCGATATCTATACCGAGCTGGGCAGGTATATAACCGGTCCCTACGGATACCTTGTGTCAAGGGTCATCCATAAAAAACAGATCTACAAAAACTATATCGGCCTTGACGCCTGCGCGTCCGACCTTATGAGGCCCGCCATGTACGGCTCTTACCACCACATAACCGTCATGGGCAAGGAAAACATGCCCTGCGACCGCCTTTACGATGTGACGGGCTCGCTGTGCGAAAACAACGACAAGTTTGCCATAGACCGGCTGCTGCCCGAAGTGCAGACGGGCGATCTTGTGGTCATTCACGACACGGGGGCTCACGGCCACTCCATGGGCTATAACTACAACGGCAAACTGCGTTCGGCCGAGCTGATGTACCACAAAGACGGAACGGTCACGATGATAAGAAGGGCCGAAAAACCCTCTGACTATTTTGCAACGCTGGATTTTTCACCATATGCCGATAAACTTCTTAAATAAGAAAGGAATGATTTAAGTGGAAGCATGCAATGTCGCCATTTTGGGCGCAACAGGCGCCGTCGGCCGCGAGATGCTGGCCCAGCTTGAGGAAAGGAATTTCCCCGTCAAAAACTTAAAGCTTTTGTCCAGCGCAAAAAGCGCAGGCAAAAAGATAACCTTCAAAGGAAGCGAAATTACCGTCGCCGAAGCAGCGGAGGACGCCTTCAAAGGCGTGGATATAGTTCTCGGCGCTGCCGAAAACGATATATCAAAAAGATTTGCCCCCGCCATAAAGGCCTCGGGAGCCGTTTATGTCGACAATTCCAGCGCCTTCCGCCTTGATAAGGATGTCCCGCTGGTCATTCCCGAAATAAACCCCGGGGACATAGCCATGCACAAGGGAATAATCGCAAACCCCAACTGCTCGACGATAATCGCTCTGGTGGCGGCCAATCCGATTTCCTCCCTTTCGCCCATAAAGGCAATGGTAGCCTCCACCTATCAGGCCGTGTCGGGTGCTGGCGCGGGCGGCATAACCGAGCTTGAAGGCCAGCTTTCGGCCTTTCCAAAATGCGAAACCGTTTCTCCCTCGGTATTTCAGTACCAGATAGCACTGAACCTCATCCCCCAGATAGGTTCCTTCGGCGAAAACGGCTACACCAGCGAGGAAATGAAAATGCAGAACGAGGGCCGCAAGATACTCCATCTTCCCGAAATGAAGGTGTCCTGCACCTGTGTCAGGGTACCCGTCATGCGTTCCCATTCCATTTCCCTGACGGTCATCACCGAAAATGAAGTTTCGGTAAAGGACGCCTGCGAGGCCATTGCGGGCGCCCCCGGCTGCCGCCTTTATGACGACGTGTCGGCCTTAAAATACCCAATGCCCCTTCTGACATCGGGACAGGATCTTGTCTATGTCGGAAGGATAAGGAAGGATCTGGCCTTTGAAAACGCCATTTCCCTTTGGTGCTGCGGCGACCAGATAAGAAAGGGTGCAGCCACAAACGCCGTACAGATAGCCGAGCTTCTGTTAAAATAAGCAAAAAAGGCCGGAGGCACAGCCTCCGGCCTTTGGCTTACTCGATTTTTATCTCATCGGTTTTCAAAATTACCGACGCCGCCGTTTTGACAAGCTCCAAAGGCTCCAGACCCCTTGCGACCATGAGGTAATCTATGCCGCCGCTTTCAAACTCGGCCGTACAGACGCCATTCTCATTCCGCCCGAACAAGACCCCCGTCTTTCCGATATATGTCGTCTGCGTTTCGCTTTCGGGCGAAAGATAAATGCAGTCCTTGACTATCCCCAGGCTGGACATCTCGACCGACATTTCCTTTTCGTCAAGCTGCCACCTGACGGTCACGGTATCTTCCGACATTCCGCCGTCAGGCTTTTGGTAAACATACGCCTGGCCATTTTGCATTACAAGCCCTTCAGATATATACGATGGGAAAGCGTCCTTGCCGTAATAATCCATAATACTGCCCATATCCCACAAAAGCTCTGTGTCCTCCAAAGGGTCATACCTTGCGTAATCAAGCGACACTATGCCCTCGATACTGTTAAAGGACACACTGTCCAGGCTTATCGAAAAGGCCTCGCTTTCTGTTTCCCCGCTTTCAAAGGCCGCAGGCGATACCAGGGCCAGGCAGGCTGCGCAGGCAGCCGCGCAAAGTTTCAAAATCATGTTTTTCCTCCTTTTTTTCCTGTACCCGGCAGCTTCAGCGTAATATCCGTCACTTATCATGCCCATCGCCGCTTCAAAGGTTTTCAAATCCATTAAACAAGCCCCCTTTCCTCAAGACAGCGCCTGAGCCGTGTGCGGATACGGCTCAGCCTGACCGATACGTTTTTGGCGCTCAGCCCCGACGCTTGGGAAATATCCTCATAGCTCATAAAAAAGGCATACCTCTGCATGAATACCACGCGGTCTCTTTTTGAAAGGCTTTTTAAAAAGCCCTCTATTTCCAAAGCCAGCTCCTTCGCCTCCACCTCCCCCATGGGATCGCTTTTGGACACAAGCACGCCCTCCAACTCGTCTATCGCAACGTTGCGCCGGGAATCCCTTTTCAAAGCCGTATGTTTCTTCAAAGCGGCAAGGGATATGTTCCTGACCGTTTTGCAAAGATATGCCAAAAGGGACTTCGGCCTTTGGGGCGGTATGCTGTTCCACAAGGCAAGATAGGCGTCGTTTACACATTCCTTGGCGTCCCGGCTGTCGCCCAGCACACCCTCTGCAAGACTGCGGCAAAGCCTGCCGTAGGAAAGGTCCAGCTCGGTCAACGCTTTCTGGCTGCGGGCAAAAAACAGCTCGATTATTCTGCCGTCCTCCAAAAAATCACTCCCTTCACCGAATAAGTAGCCTTTTGGCTTTCAAAACTACAACCTTTGAATGAAAAGTTTGCCCAAAAGCCCAAAATCGATTATGCTTAAACAAAAAACCAGCTTTAAAAGGAGGCACTATGTCAAAAAACATTCTTATAATCCTGGGCGGCGGCCGCCCCAACGGAAATACGCATCGTCTTGTACAGGCTTTCAAACGCGGCGCCGAGGATTCCGGGCACTCGGTCACAGTGTTTTCCCTTATGGCAAAAGAAGTCAAAGGGTGCCTCGGCTGCAATTTCTGCCGTTGGGGCAGGCCATGCATACAGAAGGATGATTTTCCCGAACTTGCTGAAAAAATCAAGGACGCCGACCTTATCGTTTTTGCTTCCCCGCTTTATTTCTGGACATTATCAGCCCGCATCAAAGCCGTAATTGAGCGCCTTTACTCCCTGGCCGAAAAGGACAGCGACCCTCCCCTGGGACGCTATGAAAAGTACCCTGCCAAAGACTGCGCCCTTTTGATGACTGCCGCCGACAACCTTTTCTGGACCTTTGAACAGGCTGTTTCCTACTACCGTTTTGCCATAGTTAATTACATAGGCTTCCATGACAAAGGCATGCTTTTGGCCGGCGGCTGCGGCAGCTCTTCCGGAAAGCCGGAAATAGAAAAAACGGGACATCTTGACTCTGCCTATAATTTCGGCAAAACCGTTTATCTTGAAGTGTGACCTTCCCGCCTTGAAAGAAAAGGCGTTTTGTTGTAGAATATTTTAAGGTTATTTGTCACAAAGAAAAATATACGGAGGCAGATTTATGAATCCCAACGAAAAGTACTCTTCCCCCCTTTCGTCGAGATACGCCAGCGACGAGATGCAGTACCTTTTCTCACCGCAGTTCAAGTTTTCCACATGGCGCAGGCTGTGGATATATCTGGCCGAGGCCGAGCAGGAGCTGGGCCTGGATATAACCGACGAACAGCTTGACGAAATGAGAGCCCATATCGAGGACATCGACTTTGAAAAGGCGGCCGCTTTCGAGAAAAAGCTGCGCCATGACGTCATGGCCCATGTCCATACCTATGGCGAGCTGTGCCCCAACGCCATGCCCATAATCCACCTGGGCGCCACATCCTGCTATGTGGGGGACAACACCGACATAATCATCATGCGCAAGGCTTTGGAGCTTATAAGGGCAAGGCTTGTGGCCGTTTTGAGGGTCCTGCGCGATTTCGCCTGCAAATACAAATCCCAGCCTACATTGGCCTTCACCCATTTCCAGCCCGCCCAGCCGACGACGGTGGGCAAAAGGGCCTGCCTTTGGATTAACGACCTGACTCTTGACCTTGAAGAGCTGGAACAGGTCATCAAGGCCGTCCTGCCCCTGGGCTCCAAAGGTACCACCGGCACCCAGGCCAGCTTTTTGGAGCTGTTTGACGGGGATTACTCCAAAGTTAAGAAGATAGACGATATAATCGCAAAAAAAATGGGCTTTGAAAAGGCCGTTCCCGTTTCGGGCCAGACCTATTCCCGCAAGCTGGACAGCAGGGTTTTGGACCTTTTGTCCCACATTGCCCAGAGCGCCCACAAGTTCTCCAACGACATAAGGCTTTTGGCCCACCTCAAGGAGGTTGAAGAGCCCTTTGAAAAGAACCAGATAGGCTCCTCGGCCATGGCCTATAAGCGCAATCCCATGCGCAGCGAGCGCATAGCCTCCCTTTCACGTTATATTATGACAGACGCCCAGAATGCCGCCATTACGGCTTCGGCTCAGTGGTTTGAGCGTACTTTGGACGACAGCGCCAACAAGCGTATCTCGATACCCGAAGGATTTTTGGCCTGCGACGCCGTACTGAGCCTTTATGCCAATGTGGCAAACGGCCTTGTCGTTTATCCCAAGGTCATTGAAAAGCACATGATGCAGGAGCTGCCCTTCATGGCCACCGAAAACATCATGATGGACGCCGTCAAAAGGGGCGGCGACCGCCAGGAGCTGCATGAACTGATAAGGCAGCACTCGATGGCGGCCGGCTATGCCGTCAAGATGGAGGGCAAGGACAACGACCTTCTGGACCGCATAGCAAATGACCCCCATTTCGGCGTAACAAAGCAGGAGCTTGAACACATGATGAAGCCCGAAAACTTCATCGGCTGCGCCGCCATGCAGGCCGAAAGCTATATAAACGAGGTCATAGATCCTCTCCTTGCAAAGTATCAGGCCGTAAACGCAAACGAAAACGAAATAAAAGTTTAAAAAACGGGGCATAAGCCCCGTTTTTTTATCAGATACCTAAATATTTGCGCGTCAGATCCCCGATTATCTTTATGCCCCTTTCACAGTCGCTGTCGCTTGCCAAGGAATAGCTTAAGCGGAATGATGTGCAGTCACGTCCGCCGTCGGGGCAGAACTGCCTGCCGGGGACGACCATGACCCCCTTTTGAGCAAGTTCATCCAAAAATGCGTCAATATCGCACCTCTTGGGCATTGTAACCCAGATGAACATTCCGCCCTGGGGCTTTGTGAACTCGACATCTCTGTGACAGTATTTCTGAAGAAGTGAATACATGAGCCTGCCCCTGTGGCCGTACAGCTCCCTTAAATGGGCTATCTCGTCTTCCATTCCATCTTCAAGCAGCTTGCAGCTTATTCTTTGGGCCCAGGTGGAAACATGCAGATCGACAGCTGTTTTAAGCAGGCTGAACCCTTTTCCCATTTCCCCTTCGGCCACGACATATCCTACCCTTAAACCGGGGGCGATTATCTTTGACATGCTGGATGTAAGCGCCACATACCCGTGCTGGTCATAGTGCTTTATAAAGGGGATAAACTCACCGTCATATCTTAGCTCATAGTAAGGGTTATCCTCCAAAACGGGGACATCGTACTTATAGGCCAGGCGGCAGATCTCTTTCCTTTTATATTCCGGAAGACTTATACCCGTGGGGTTCTGAAAATCGGATATTATGTAAAGCAGCCTGGGCTTTAACGTCCTCATCTTTTCTTCCAGATCCTCAAGATCAATGCCATCATTTTCCATCTTTACTCCGACAGGCTTGCCGCCCATGCCCTTTATAGTGTCAAGGGCCGCCATGAAGGTGGGATTTTCGCACAAAACTATGTCGCCGTAATTACAGAAAAGCTGCACTGCCAGGGCTATGGCCTGCTGCCCGCCGCCCGTAATGGTTATCTCATCATTTTCCCTGACCGTTTCATACCTGCGGTTCAGAAAGTTTTTTACGGCCTGCTTGAGGTCGGCCCTGCCGCCTGCCGACGAATAGCTGAGCATCGAGCAGGGATCGCTTTCCAAAAGCTCCTGAGAAGCCTTTTTAATTCGTTCTATCGGGAAGCCCTCGTCGGGAGGGTTTCCTATGGAAAATTTTATGAGGTTAGGGTCGGACAGCCTGTCTATGCCCGATTCCCTGCCGCTTTCAAAAAGCGGCCTTACGTTGTTTGAAAACTGCATATATTTCCCCTTTCCGCCGGGAATGTACCGACTTTTTATTTAATACAAAAGATTATATCACAGTTGCTTTTTTAAGGTAAAGGCTATTATAATATATTTATAAACGGCTATGCCGATAAAAAAGGAGCGGTTTTATGAGACTTGAAAGAATAAGCTGGCCTAAGGCCGAGGAGTATTTCAAACATAACGACATGGTCATTTTGCCGACAGGCAGCGTCGAGTGCCATGGCCGCCATGTGGCCCTGGGCACCGATTTCCTTGTACCCCAGAAAATAATCGAGCTTATGGAGCCTAAATGCGACGTATTGATAGCCCCGGCCCTGCCCTACGGTTCCTGCGAATACCTCGAGGACTTCCCCGGGACCATCAACCTGGGATACGACGTCCTTTATGCCGTTGTAGGCAAAATCGCCGAAAACCTTTACCGCCACGGCGCAAGAAAGTTCCTTTTTATGAACGGGCACGGCGGAAACAACGCCGCTTTGGAGCAGGTCTGCATGGATCTGGACAAAAAGGGCGCTTTGGGCGCGGTACTTAATTGGTGGACCCTGGCCTGGACCCTTGACCCTTCATGGAAGGGCGGCCACGGCGGCGGCGAGGAAACCTCGGCCATGATGGCCATAGGCGACGACCTGGTGGATAAAAGCATGATGGCCGACTCTAACATAAAGGATCTGACCGGCAATCTCAAGACAACGGGCTTCGGCACAATAGACTTCCGCGGATTCAACATCATCACAAGAAGGCGCGTGCGCTCGATAACCGACAACGGCTGGATAGGCACGGACCACCCCAATACCGCCTCCAAGGAGTGGGGAGAAAAAATGCTCAAGGCCTGCGCCGATTACGCTTTGGACTTTATAGAAGAGTTTAAAAAGGTCGAGCTTTAAAAATATGTCTTTTAAAAATCCCGAAGGGAAAACCCTTCGGGATTTCTTCATTTTCTTTCGGAAATATAGGATATCACATCATCTTCGGTCATGTTTTCGGTGACCGTCAGCCTGCAAAGGACCCTGAGGCTGCTTTCATCCCCCGCCAAAACCGTATTTTTAAAATCGGCATCGGTAGTAAAGGTCATTTTAATTCCCAGGTCTTTCAGCGCCTTTTCGGAAATATCGTCATACTGACCCTTCGGATACGCCAGGGCATAAACCTCGGGCAGTCCCAAAGAGCCGTATTTTTCAAGATCGGCCCTGAGCTCTGCCATGTAAGCTTCTTCACTCTCGTCGCTTTGAATAAGGGCCACGGGCCTTTCACCGTCAAGGACCCCATGCATGTCGTAGGTGTGGCACTGTATCTCCATCACGCCCGAACCCTGCATTTCCAACGCCTGGTCCAGCCCGAAATGAGGCGTTATGGCCATTTCCGTATCTTTATAAGTATCCTTGCCCAAAGAACAGCCTATGACGAATATCGTGGCCTTCATTCCAAGCTCTTTCAAGATCGGATAGGCATATTCATAATTGCTCATATACCCGTCGTCAAAGGTGACCATGACGGGGTTTCCGGGCAGCGCCCTGCCTTCATATACAAAATCAAGAACATCTTTTGCACTGACGGCGCTGTAACCTGCGTCTTTTAAAGCGAGCAAATGGCGTTCAAATGTTTCCGGCGAAACCTCCATCGAGCCGGAAGGGCTTTCGGATATATGATGATAAAGCAGAACGGGGATATTTTCGCTCAGGCTGCCGTCATATTCCACCGGCTCCTGCTGAACCTTAAGCACCTCGTTTACATTGGTTCTTGTCACCAAAACGCCGAAATTCTGCCCGAAAAGCTCCGTTTCTTCGCCCGAAAGGCAGGAAAGGATTATCCCGCATATACCTGCGCCGGCGCAATCGCGTGTATAGAAGTAGCCGCTTTCGCATGACGCGCTTGTATAGCTGAAATCATAAAAATCACAAATTTTCGAAAGCTGCCTTTTGTAATCCCGCACATCTTCAAATTTAATGCTGTCCTGCCTGGAGCTGTGCAGCGGCATCATCAAAACGGTAAGCTCAGCGCCTTTTTCATCGCAGTATTCTTTGAGCCTTTCAACGGCATCCAGAGCCCGGCCGCGTCCGTTTAAACGGATGGTCCCACCTACAGGTTCAAAAGAGGCGCCGCCCCGTTCGAGTTCTTCCATCGACTGAGGCAGCTGAGGCTCGTATTCCGCCGCTTCGCTTAAGTCAAGACAGAGCATTATGTGGGAATATCCATTCATCACGGCCAAAACAGCAGCCCTCACCGATTTTTCAATATCCATCAGGGGCTTTATTTCATATGTATGGCCAAAAACCCTTGTCAGCTCCTGAGTATCGAAAAAAGCCGAAGAAGCGCAGCCCGTAACAAGGCCGTCATAGCCTTTCTCATCTGCGGTTCCGGCATACGAAAAAAGGCTGAGGGCCAGGGAAATCAAAAGGGCCGCCGATGACGAGCGCAGCATAACTCCTTTCTTTTTCAAAAAAGTCACCTCCGGAAATTTTAAAACTAATAAATTTTATCATATTTTAAACCAAACCGCCACAGAAAAATTGTCCTGATGATGCAAAGAGGGCCAGGCATTTGCCTGGCCCTCTTTGCTCAAGAAAAAGGAGAGATGATTATGCATGAAGTTAGAAGCTTGCATTTTTAAACTGCCGCCTTCGGAGGTCCCCCGAGTAAGTTTTGTTGCTCACAGAAAGGGGTGTCTTGTAACATTAGAAAGGACGTGTCTTGACTTGGAAGGAGTGGGGGCCCTCCGAAGCGGCTTGTGTGCGGGACGCCGCATTAAGCGGCGAAACTGAACCGCGGTATCCCGCATGCCGCGGTTATATGTCTGACCCTTTCGGGAATATGACCTCTTTAAGAAGGAGGTGCCTCCCGCGGCATATGCCGCGGGAGGTGCAGCGGATTTGTAACAAGGTCATGAAGTTCAAAGAAAATCAATGTCTTTAAGGAGGTTTATGTCTGCCGCTGCTTGTAATTATATAATGCACCTTTTTTACCTGCCGGCCAAGCATGTCCCGGAGTTTTGAGGTCCGGTGCCTTTCGGCCGGCCCGCGGCCACGGCCGCGGGCGGAAGCTCGGGATGACGCCGGGGGAGGTATCTGCATATTGGAAGGTTTTCTGGCGTCTTGTCCTTTGCTGAGTATATATTAAACCGAATTTTATGGATATTCAAAGATTCTTCGGAGTTTTGATGTCCGCCATAATTAATCGGTTTAACCTCCAAAAGTTCTTTAATTTTTCCCGAGTCTGTTATATAATGGGTGCATAAAAAGAAAACGGAGGCATATATATGAAAGTACACGGTAAGAAGATAAAACTGACCGAACTACCCACACCTCTGGAATATCTTCCCACCCTTTCAAAAGATCTGGGAGTGGAGCTTTACATTAAACGCGATGACATGACATCGCTGGCCATGGGCGGCAACAAGATCCGCAAGCTGGAATACCTGATGCAGGAGGCCGTGGACAGCGGGGCCACCATGGTAGTGACGGCCGGCGGCGCCCAGACCAACCACGGCCGACAGACAGCCGGCGCAGCGGCCAAGCTGGGACTCAAATGCGCCATTGTCTGTATCGACAATTATCCAGGCGAAATATCGGCCAACATCCTTCTGGACAGGATCATGGGCGCCGACGTCATCCTTCAGGCCCCCAACGGCGATCCCGATCAGCAGGAAAAGGTCATAAAACAGGTCATTGAAAAATACGAAGCCAAAGGCGAGAAGGTCTACTTTATTCCCGTTGGCGGCTCCAATGACACAGGCCTGCTGGGCTATTACGAGTGCGCCTGCGAGCTGGACGAGCAGGCAAAAGAAGCCGGCATACCCGAAGCCACCGTTGTTTCCGCCGTCGGCTCCATAGGTACATACATGGGTCTTTTCTGCGGTCTTAAAAATGAGGGTTCCCATCTTAAACTCCAGGGCATAGCCATTTCCGATTTTGGTGAAAATAAGGAAAAGAGGCTGATGGAGTATTTTGAAAGCTCCAAGGCCCATTACGGTTTTGATTTTAATGCAAAACCCGAGGATTTTCATATTGAGACGGGCTATGTCCGCGGCGGCTATAACCTTCCCAACGCCGACGTCAGGAAAGCCATATACAAGATGGCCAGGGCCGAAGGTATCATTCTTGACCCCTGCTATACGGGGAAAGCCTTTGCCGGACTGCTGGACATGCTGAGTGAAGGCAAAGTTAAAAAGGGCAGCACCATCATATTCCTTCATTCCGGTGGGCAGCCCGGCATCAACACGCCCCACCACAGGGTGGAGTTTGAAAGAGAGCTTGCGGACGGAGTCATCGTTCTTTAAAGCCCTTTAATGGACCGATAAATACGGAGGACACCAAATGAATAAGAAACTGAAAAACGCTCTGGCGGCCACCGGTGCCGTCGCCCTTCTGGCTGCCGCAACGGCGGCTGCCAATACCATTGATGAAAAAAAGGACCGCAAACGTTATCCCCAAAGCGGGCGTATGGTAGAGGTCAGGGGCCGAAATATGCATGTTTTCACCTGCGGTTCGGGTTCCAACACCATAGTTATGCTGACGGGACGCGGTACACCCACCCCTTCGCTGGATTTCAAGCCACTTATAAACCGCCTGGCTTCCAAATACCGCATAGCTGTGCCTGAACCTTTCGGCTATGGCTATTCCGACAAGACTTCCGAGCCCCGCACGATACAGAACATCGTCGGCGAACTCAGGGAGGGTTTAAGGAAGGCCGGTGTATTCCCGCCTTATGTCCTTTTGGGCCATTCTCTCGGCGGTATACTGACCCTCTATTGGGCTTCCCACTATCCCAGGGAGGTATCTGCCGTCGTTGGCATAGACACGGCGCTTCCTGCTCAGGGTGAAAAATACGCACGCTCTGCAGTGTTAAAGCCCATTTTGAAAACCGCCGCCTTTTTAAGCAGGGTAACGCCCATGCGCTTCATCATAAAAAGCGGGCTGATGGATTCGTGCCTCACACCTTTTACAGGCGGTCAGGAGGACCTAATACCCATAGTCCGGTCCCATGCGGCCAACTTCAAGACCTCTCCAGGTGCCATAAACGAGCTTTTCTCGGTGCCTAAAAACTGCGCCGAGGTATCAGGGCTAAATTACCCCTCTTCCTGCCCCGTTCTTATGCTGGTATCCAGCGAAAGCTGTGACCTTATAAAGAGCGACCCGTCCGTAAGTCTCGATTGGATGGGTGAACATGAGAAGATAGCCATGCATGCCCACAAAGGCAAATGTGTGCTTTTGGAAGGCGGGCACTATCTGCATCATACTGCATCTGATGCCATTGCCGCTGAGATATCCGATTTTATCCCCTCCGATGAGTGCCAGGCTCCTTCATTCAGACGCATCCTGGGCCGCAGATAAGAAATGGTGCAGCAGGATGGAAAAAATAGTCTCTGATTTTTTTGAGCTGGTGAAGGCCGACGCCATATCCTTCGACGAAAGGAAGGTGGCCGATATACTGCTCAGAAAGCTTGAGGAGCTGGGCTGCGCCGACATATCCGAGGACGATACCGGCAGCAGGATACAAGGTAACACGGGCAATGTTTTTGCCCGCGTCCCCGGCCAGCTCCCCGGAGCCATAATGTTCTCGGCCCATATGGACCGTATGCCCAACGGCTTCGGCATAGACCCCGTTATTGAGGGCAATGTCATATCTTCCAAAAGCGGCACCATTTTGGCGGCCGACGACCTAGGCGGCGTAGCCGCCATCCTTGACGGCATAAGGAAGCTTAAAGAGTCGGGCAAGCCACACTGCACGGTGGAGATACTCTTTACCGTTTCTGAGGAAAAGGGCCTTTTGGGCAGCCTCAACTTCGATTACTCGAAAATCAGCTCCAAGATAGCATATGCCCTCGATTCTCCCGGCCATATCGGCAGGATACTTACATCCTCGCCCCATTCGGCCAAGCTGAGCTGTGAGGTTTTCGGCAAGGCGGCCCATGCGGGCTCCGAACCCGAAAACGGCAAAAGCGCCGCCGTCGGCGCTGCTAAAATACTCGCCACCCTCAGAGAAGGCCGTCTTGACGAGGAAAGCACAGCCAACTTCCCCATCGTCCAGGCGGGCAGCGGCGCTACAAATGTCGTCTGCGACCATGCCGTAATAAACGGCGAAGCCCGCAGCCGCGACGCGCAGAAGCTTTCCGATTATATTCAATATTTTGAGGAACACTGCCGCAAGACTGCCGAGGAGTTCGGCGTCAGGGTGGAAACCTCCTGGAAAAAGGGCACGCCCGGTTTTTCGGTCCCCCACGACTCGGCCAGTGTCAGGCTGATATCCAAGGTATTCGAGCAGATGGGCGTCACCCCATGCCCCGAGCCCTCTGGCGGCGGCATGGACGCCAACCGCTTCAATATGAACGGGCTTCAGAGCGTGGGCCTGGCCACGGCCTATTTTGACAACCACACCTCCAACGAGCATGTGCTGCTGGACGAGTTTTTAAGGACAGGCGAAATGGTCTGCTTGGCTGTTCTGGAATATTCGCAGAACCCAGAAAAATACAATATATAACGCGCTTTTCAAAGCCGGGGCGGATGCCCCGGCTTTTTTATCTTATCCGCCGCCATTTTTAGGCGTATTATACACATATAAGCGTTAAAAACTATTTACAATACCGGTATATCCCTCGCCCTATTAATGATATACTGTATTCATTCTTTGTTTTTTACGGAGGTGCCCTATGCTGCTTGCTGTTTTATCCTGCGCCGTTATCGGCGGGATTGCCGGCATCAAGCTCAAGCTGCCCGCCAGCGCCATGCTGGGCTCGCTTATAGCCGTCGCAATCTTCACCGTCATAACCGACATCCAGGCTACCCCTGCATGGATAAAGGTGCTGGCCCAGATGGTATCGGGCGGATATATCGGCACTACCATGACTTCCGACAGCATCGGGCAGATGAAAAAGATGGCGCCCACGGCCGCCTTTCTGCTTTTGGGAATGTTGGTAATAAATCTTGGAACGGGTTTTATTTTATACCTTACATCCCCTCTTGACCTGTGCACCAGCCTTTTTGCCACGACTCCCGGCGGCCTGACCGATGTCACTATCATAAGTGACGACATGGGCGCCGATTCGGCGGTAGTCAGCGTTTTCCAGGTGTGCCGCATGTCGGCCGCCATATCCATATTCCCGCTGATAATCCCAAAGCTGCTGCATATAAAACCAGGCGGGGCCAAGGTCAAAAAGGCCGCGAAAAAGAAGTCCTCCATGACTAAACAGCAGTACCTTAACTTCGGGCGTACGATACTTGTGGCCTTCTGCTCAGGGCTTTTGGGCTATCTTTCGGGCATACCGGCCGGCACCATTATTTTTTCCGTTATAGGTGTCAGCTTTACCAAGATAAAATACGGCATAGGCTTTATACCCTTCCGCTGCAAACAGGCGGCCCAAATGCTTTCGGGCGCTTTCATCGGCTCCAAAATAACGATGGACACGGTAAAACTGATAATAAGCATGTGGTACAACGCTATCCTGGTTTTGGTAATTTTCATACCGGCCTGCCTTCTTTTAGGCTACGCTTTGCACAAATGGCGGAAGCTTGACCTGCTGACGGCCCTTTTCTGTTCTGCTCCCGCGGGCGCTTCCGATATGGCCCTTATCGCCAGCGATGTCGGCGCCGACGGCCCCAATGTAGCCATACTTCAAATAATAAGGATGCTGGGGGTCATTGCCATTTTCCCTACCATCACCAAAATACTTGTGGCGGTAACGGGCCTTTAATCCTTAATTACCCTATGCGCGGAGGCCTCGCTTTCGCGCATTAAATCATTTGCTCTTTTCCCGATTTTGTGATATAATGATTTTGATTTGGGATATTTATACTTGAAAGGCTCGTGATACTTATGGTCCTGGCGGCCAGCATATTTGCTTTCCTTGTCACCTTCACATTGCCCATCGGCGGATGTTTTGCCATAGTGACCAAAAACGGCAGATATTTAAAACCTCTGCTTTCCGGAGTATATGCATATATAGGACTGCAGCTGACGGCCCTTCTTCCGTTTATTCAGACCCTTTCGGATGATCTTTCATCTTTGGGACCGACTTTATCCGCATATGCTGCAGCCTGCATAATGGCTGTGCTGGCAGAAGGCATCCGAGCTGTTTCGGCCCACTACACTTTGGGCAAAAGTGAGATAAGCCAGGGCGACTGCCTGGCCTCAGGTTTTGGAAGCTGGGCCTTAGAGGCCGTTTTGACCACCGGACTTGCCGCTATTTCAATTGTCACCAACTATACGGCTCTGGCACCCACGATAGACGGTACAGTCATGCTTCTGTCCGGCCTTGAGCGTATGGCAGTGCTTCCCATAACGGTGCTTTTTGCCTACCTGACCGTAATGTCATATAAAAACCGCTCGCCTTTGATGTTTGCACTGTCATGTGTTTTGCGTGCAGGTCTAAACGGAACGCTTTCAGTCGTTCAAACATCCGGCATAAATAGTTCAGTAATAATAGGCGGGCTGTGGGTCGTCGCCCTGGCGGCGTGCGCCGCCATGTGGAAGATTTTAAAACCCAAAGGCCTTTTCAAAAAAACAAAATAGTCAAATTGGGGCAATACCCCTCAAAATACAATATTCAGGAGGTTAGAAACATGTCTTACAAGTCGGATATCGAAATAGCCCAGAGCGCGGAAATGCTGCCTATCGGCAAAATTGCCGAAAAGCTGAACATTCCCGCCGACGCTTTGGAGCTTTACGGCAACTACAAGGCCAAAATCAACATAAACCGCCTTCCCGCTGCCGAAAAACAGGGTAAAGTCATCCTTGTCACAGCCATAACGCCTACACCCGCAGGCGAAGGCAAAACGACGACCGTTGTCGGCCTGGGCGACGCCCTTTCCTATATAGGCAAGAAAGCCATCATCGCCTTAAGAGAGCCTTCCCTCGGCCCGGTATTCGGCGTCAAGGGAGGCGCGGCCGGCGGCGGATATGCCCAGGTCGTCCCCATGGAAGACATCAACCTCCACTTTACAGGCGACTTCCATGCCATAGGCGCTGCCAACAACCTTCTTGCCGCCATGATAGACAACCATATCTACCAGGGCAACGAACTCAACATCGATCCCTGCCGCATCACATGGCGCAGGGCTGTCGACATGAATGACCGCCAGCTGAGAAACATCACCGACGGCCTGGGCGGCAGAACCAACGGCGTTCCCAGGGAGGACGGCTTTGACATTACTGTTGCCTCCGAGATAATGGCCGTACTGTGCCTGGCCACCGATATTACCGACCTCAAAGAGCGCCTTTCGAGGATAATCATCGGTTACACAAGGGACAACCAGCCCGTGACGGCCGGACAGCTCAAGGCTGCAGGTGCTATGGCCGCTCTGCTTAAGGACGCCATCAAGCCTAACCTGGTCCAGACCCTTGAGCACACCCCCGCCTTTATCCACGGCGGCCCCTTCGCCAATATAGCCCACGGCTGCAACAGCGTCACCGCCACCAAGACGGCCATGCGTCTTGCCGACTATGTTGTCACCGAGGCCGGATTCGGTGCCGATCTGGGCGCTGAAAAGTTCCTGGATATCAAGTGCCGTATGGCCGGCATCAAGCCCTCGGCTGTGGTTATTGTCGCCACAGTCAAGGCCCTTAAGATGCATGGCGGAGTTCCCAAGACCGAGCTTTCGGGCGAAAACCTCGAAGCTTTGGAAAAGGGTCTGCCCAACCTTCTCAGGCATATTGAGAACATCACAAAGGTATTTGGCCTTCCCGCTGTCGTGGCCATCAACCGCTTCCCCCAGGACACCGAAGCCGAGCTTAAACTGATTGAGGATAAGTGCAAGGCTCTGGGAGTCAACGTCGCTCTGAGCGAAGTATGGGGCAAGGGCGGCGCAGGCGGCAAAGAGCTGGCCGAGGAGGTCGTGCGCCTTTGCGAAGAGCCCAACAGCTTTGATTACTCCTATCCTTTGGAAATGGGGCTTAAGGACAAGATCAAGGCCATCGTCACCAAGATCTACCGCGGCGACGGCGTTGACTTTGCTCCCGCCGCTTCCAGGGAGATCCGCAAGCTGGAGGAAATGGGCTTTGGCAGCCTGCCGGTCTGCATGGCCAAGACTCAGTACAGCTTCAGCGACGACCAGAAGAAGCTGGGCGCTCCCGAAAACTTCCGCATAACCGTCAGGTCGGTCAAGGTATCGGCCGGCGCGGGCTTTGTTGTCGCTCTTACGGGAGATATCATGACCATGCCCGGCCTGCCCAAAGTACCCTCGGCCGAGAAAATCGATATCGATGAGCACGGCAACATCAGCGGCATTTTCTAATGGTGAAAATATGAGTTTCAGTGATATCTCGATTTCCGAGTTTACCGCCCGTCTTTCTACCAAGGCGCCCGTCCCCGGAGGGGGCGGCGCCTCGGCTCTGGTGGGCGCTTTAGGTTCGGCCCTGGGCTGCATGGTAGGCTCTTTAACGGTGGGCAAGAAGAAATACGCCGCCGTGGAGGATGACATAAAGTCACTTATGGAACGCAGCCTGACTTTGCAGGAGCGCCTGCTTACCCTTATTGATAAGGATGCTGAGGCCTTCGAGCCTCTGGCCAAGGCATATTCCCTGCCCTCGTCCACAGAAGAAGAAAAGCAGGAGAAGGCAAAGGTCATGGCCGAGGTCCTGAAAGGAGCCTGCCAGGTGCCCATTGACATAATGGAGTGCTGCTGCATGGCCCTGGAGCTTATAGCCGAGTACGCCCAGAAGGGCTCGGCCATAGCCATCAGCGACGCCGGTGTCGGCGCAGCCTTGTGTGCCTCGGCCCTTAAGGGCGCTTCTCTCAATGTCTTTATAAATACAAAATCCATGGCTGACAGAGAGAGTGCCGAGGCCTATAACAAAAAGGCCTTTGAAATGCTGGACAAGTATGTACCCATGGCGGAAGAGATCTTCTCCGGCGTCCAGAAAAGGCTCGTCAAATAGGGAGGCAGTTTTATGGCACAGCTTTTAAAAGGGCTGCCCGTGGCCAAGGCAATAGCCAAGGAGCTTTCCGAACGGTCCGGGCTGCTTAACGAAAAGGGCGTAAAGCCCACTTTGGCAATACTCCGCGTCGGCAGCCGTCCCGACGACCTTTCTTATGAAAAGGGCGCCGTCAAAAGATGCGCCGAATGCGGCATTGAAGTCAGAAGGGTCATTTTCTCTGAAAATGTCACCCAACAGGAGCTTATCGAAAGCATTGAGGAAATAAACCGCGATGACACCATCCACGGTGTACTCCTTTTCAGGCCCCTGCCAAAGCATATGGACGAAAACCTTGTGTGCGCAGCGCTGGTTCCTGAAAAGGATATGGACGGAATCACCGAAGGCTCGATGGCCGGCATATTCTCGGGCAGCGGAAAGGGATATCCCCCCTGCACGGCCCAAGCCTGTATTGAAATCCTTGACCATTACGGCATTGAGATCCAGGGCAGGCGCGTTACCGTCATGGGCCGAAGCAATGTCATCGGCAAGCCGGTTTTCATGCTTCTTTTAAAGCGCAACGCTACCGTTACCGTATGCCATACCAAAACAGCTGACCCCGTGGCGGAATGCTCCAGGGCCGACATACTTATTGCCGCGGCCGGCAAGGCAGGCGTTATAACAGGCAGGCATGTGGCCCCCGGCCAGACAGTTTTAGATGTCGGCATCAATGTGACGCCAGAAGGCAAGCTCATGGGCGATGTGGATTTTGACGCAGCCGAGCCGGTTGTCGGCGCCATCAGCCCCGTCCCCGGCGGCGTGGGCAGCGTAACCACCGCCGTTTTGGCAAAGCATGTCATTGAGGCGGCGGAAAAATCCCTTAACTGATTTTTAAATAACAAAAAGCGGAGGGCTTTACCCTCCGCTTTTTTATACGGTTTTATTCGGCCAAAAAGTCCAAGGCCGCCTGGGCATAGAAAGCGACGCCCGTTTTGAAAGCCTCTTCCTCAACAAAATAGTGGTCGGAATGGCCCGGGAAGGTGCCGCCGGCGCCAAGGCTGAAGAAAGCACCGGGGACATACTTTGTATATTCGGCAAAGTCCTCGCCGCCCATACCCTTTTGATCATATTCGACAAAGTCAGTGATTTTCCTTGCCGAAGCAAGACCCTTTTCCACCATTGCGGCATCATTTATCAGCACATCGGTGATGGCCTCGTACTCAACCTCAGCCTCGCAGCGGTAAGTTTTTGCAGTTTCTTCAATGATGCGCTTCAGAACAACGGGGATCTGCTCATGTACCTCGCGGCTGAAGCTGCGTATGGTTCCCTCCAAAACGGCCTCGCCCGAAACGATGTTGAACCTGGAACCCGAATGGAATGAGCCGACCGTAACAACCAGCGGCTCCATAGGCGGGAACTCGCGGCTTACCATTGTCTGAAGGTTCATGACGGTGGCCGCGCCGCACACAGTGGCGTCAACACCCATATGGGGTCCTGCGCCGTGGCAGGCCTTGCCCTTTATTGTGGCGACAAACCTGTCAGTGGCGGCATGATGGGGACCTGCACTGCTGGTTATCAGCCCGCACTTCTTCATGGCGCCTATATGTACGCCGAATATGCCATCAACACCCTCAAGGCAGCCCTGCTCGATAGCCAAAGCTGCGCCCTTGCCGACCTCCTCGGCAGGCTGGAATATAAACCTGACGGTGCCTTTAAACTGATCCTTGAGCTGGTTTATGACCATGACCGAACCCAGAAGCATGGAGGCATGGGTGTCGTGGCCACAGGCGTGCATCATGCCGGGCACACAGCTTTTAAAAGGAAGGTCGGTCTTTTCCTGTATCGAAAGGGCGTCTATATCCCCCCTTAAAGCGACGGTTTTGCCCTCGCCCAAAGTACCTTTTATCTCGGCAATGACACCCGTCGGCTCCATAAGCCTGTAAGAAACACCCAGCTCGTCCAGCGCCTCGGCTATCTTCTTTGTGGTGCGGAACTCGTTAAGGCTGGCCTCGGGATTCTGATGCAGGTCCCTGCGGAAAGCAACGACTTTGTCCTGGACCTCTTCGGCCATTTTTCTGATATCCATGTCTTTCACTCGCTTTCATAAATGATAAACCTATGATATCACCCTTTCTTTTGCCTGTAAAGAGAAAATAAACGTAAAAAATATATAATAAAGAAACTTTTAAGCCGACGGCATAAAAAAGCGCTCTGCCTAAAAGGCAGAGCGCCCATTACTGCTATTTTGCGTAATCGACCGCGCGGGTCTCCCTGACAACATGGACCTTTATCGTGCCTGGATAGCTCATTTCGTTTTCGATCTTGACCGAAAGCTCCCTTGCCAGAAGGACCATATCCTCGTCCTTTACCTCCTCGGGCTTAACAAGAATCCTTATCTCGCGTCCGGCCTGGAAGGCAAAGCACTTGTCGACGCCCTTCATGCCGCCGGCCAGCTCCTCCAGCTTTTCCAGCCTCTTGATATAGGCCTCAAGGTTCTCCCTCCTGGCCCCGGGCCTTGCCGCCGAAATGGCGTCGGCCGCCTGGACAAGACATGCCACAACGGTTTCAGCCTCCACATCGCCATGATGGGCCTGTATAGCGTGGATGACCTCCTGGCTCTCATGGTATTTCTTGGCAATATCAACGCCAAGGCTGACATGGGAGCCTTCCATTTCATGGGTGACTGCCTTGCCGATATCATGCAGAAGGCCCGCCCTTTTAGCCAAGGTGGCATCGGCACCTATCTCAGCCGCCAGCAATCCGGCTATATGGGCTACCTCTATCGAATGGTTCAAAACATTCTGGCCGTAGCTTGTACGATAGCGCATACGCCCCAGAAGCTTGACTATCTCGGGATGGACACCGTGGACGCCTGTTTCGAACAGGGCCCTTTCGCCTTCTTTCCTTATTATCGTCTCCACTTCGGCGCGGGACTTTTCCACAGTCTCCTCTATCCGCGCCGGATGGATCCTTCCGTCCAGAATCAGCTTTTCCAGGCTGAGCCTTGCAATCTCTCGCCTTACGGGGTCAAAGCTCGAAAGTGTGATGGCCTCGGGGGTGTCGTCAATTATAAGGTCAACGCCCGTCAGGTTTTCAAGGGTGCGTATATTGCGGCCCTCCCTGCCGATTATCCTGCCCTTCATCTCGTCATTAGGCAGAGGCACCACCGAAACGGTGGCTTCGCTTACATGGTCGGCGGCACAGCGCTGGATGGCCAGGGAAATAATCTCCCTTGCCATGGTGTCGCTGTCCTCCTTGAGCTGGCGCTCGATCTCCTTGATCTTGACGGCGGCGTCGTGCCTTGCCTCCTCCTCGATCTGGCTGATGATAAGGCTTTTGGCCTCCTCGACCGTCATGCCCGACACCTTTTCCAGCATTTCCAGCTGGCTTTTCTTGATCTGACGGATCTCTTCCTGCAGCTCCTCGTTCTCTTTGAGCTTTTTGTTCAGTTTTTCTTCTTTTGCCTCAATGCTCTCGTACTTGCGGTCAATCGATTCCTCCTTCTGCTGGAGCCTGCGCTCCTGCTTCTTGAGGTCCTGATTCCGCTCGCGTGTCTCGCGGTCGAACTCAGTCTTGGCTCGATAGATTTCTTCCTTTGCCTCGACCAGAGCCTCTCTCTTCTTGGCTTCGGCCGATTTTATCGCCTCATTGATGATCCTTGTGGCTTCATCTTCGGCATTCCCTATCTCCTTTTCAGCGATATTCTTACGGTACAGATATCCCGCTAAAGCGCCAATCAAAGCCGCCGCGATCAAACCGCATACAATTAATATGGTCTGACCAGGCACTTTGTTTTCCTCCTTGGTTATCGGAAATATGCAGGCCGGGTAAATTAAGCCGTAAAAACTCATAATATCACAGCCTGACATATTACATTTTATATCCGTGCCGTAAGGTTGTCAAGGAAAAGACGGGGGCGCATTACGCAAAATTATGCATTTTCGTACATATGCTTTGGCCTATTTGGCAAAGACATGACTGCCTATAACGGCAATCGTTTCCCTGGTGAATATCCACTCGCTTGTGGACTTTTCGGGGTTATAATAGTATATGGCCCCGCCCGACGGGTCCCAGCCGTTCATGGCATCGACAGCAGCCCGTTTGGCGCTTTCTTCGGGTTCAAGACTGAACTGCCCGTCCACCAGGGCGGTAAATGCTCCCGGCTGGTACAAAACCCCTGCTATCGTATTGGGAAATGAGGGATGCTTGACCCTGTTGAGTATGACGGCACCTACTGCTACCTGTCCTACATAAGGCTCTCCTCTGGCTTCGGCAGAAATCATTTTAGCCAGCAGGTAAAGATCATCATTGGTCCCCGAGGAAGCCGGAGGAGACGCCGATATACCCATGGCGGCCAGGGTCTTTGCCCCGCATATGCCGTCGGCCGTAAGGCCGTTTTTGCGCTGGAAGTATTTTACGGCCTCCTCGGTGGCGCTTCCATACACACCGTCAATATTGCCCGTGTAATACCCCCATCTTTTAAGCTTGGTCTGGATCGTCTTGACCGTTTCGCCCGAGGATCCCCTGCGGTAAGCCATGGCGTAGGCCGATGAAACCAGCCCCATCACAATCAAAATCACAAGAAAAACGGCCAGCACAGCCTTTTTTTTAACCTTCATACAGCAAAACCTCTCTGCTTTGAGTTTTTTATAGTTTGTGCTATAATCGGCTTATTAAACATCGGAGGATATTTTTTTGAGATACGAACATCATATTACTCTCGAAAAAACCATAATCCAGGACGACCGTTTTTTCAAGCTCTCTCAGGACAGCCTGCTCCTTTCTGATTTTGCGCCCGAGCAGAAGGGGCGGATCCTCGACCTGGGCTGCGGCGTCGGCGTATTGATGATACTCATGCTGCTCAAAAGCCCCAGGGCCCATGCCCTGGGGCTGGAGATAACCGAAGGCGCGTGCGAGCTGGCGCGCTTAAACCTGAAAAAATGCGGTCTGGAAACACAGGGCGGCGTTCTTGAGTGCGATATGCGCCTCATGCCCAAAAGGCTTTACGGCTATTTTGACTGCTGCATATCAAACCCGCCGTATTTTTCGCCCAGCCGCGGTTTTTCCTCCCAAAAATCCGCCATGGCCGCCGCCCGGAATGAAAGCTGCGGCGATATTATGGATGTATGCCGCGCTGCATTTTATGCACTTAAATGGAGAGGTATATTTCATGTATGTTACCCTGCCAAAAGGCTTTGTGACCTGACCGAGGCCCTTTCGGCCAACAGGCTGGAGCCCAAGCGCATGAGGTTTGTATATACTTCGCCTGAAAAGCCGCCGTACCTTGTCCTTTTATCTGCCGTCAAGGGAGGCGGCAGGCACCTGGAGGTCATGGCTCCCCTGCTGGTGACAAAGGACAGCTTTGCGCCCTCCCCGGGACCTTTCGAGCATTACCGCCATCCATACAGCAAACAGGAGAAATAACCAATGAATGGAACATTATACATAGTGGCAACGCCAATAGGCAATTTAAACGACCTTTCGCCCAGAGCCTCAGAGACCCTGGCCGCAGCAGACTTCATCGCGGCCGAGGACACCAGGGTAACGGCCAAACTGCTCAACCGCTTCAGTATAAAGACCCCTTTGATAAGCTATTACGAGCACAACAAAAAGCAAAAGGGAGAGTACATCCTTTCACGGCTATTATCCGGAGAGAACTGCGCCTTGGTCACCGACGCCGGCACCCCGGCCATATCGGACCCCGGCGTGGATCTGGTCGATCTCTGCCTTTCAAACGGCATAGCCGTGCGGGCCGTAGCCGGCCCCAGCGCCATTATAGCTGCCCTTTCCATTTCGGGAATGAACTGCGGCCGGTTCTGTTTTGAGGGTTTCCTTTCCACTTCAAAAAAAAGCAGGGAGGCCCATCTTAAGGAAACCGCCTTGGAAAAACGCACAATGGTCTTTTACGAGGCGCCGCACAAGCTCGTAAGGACCCTTAAAGACATGCTTCAATATTACGGCGACAGGAAAATAGCCTTATGCCGCGAACTTACAAAAATACATGAGGAGACAGAGCGTACCACCCTGAGCCTTGCTTTGGAAAAATACTCTGCCACCCCTCCCAGAGGGGAGTTCGTGCTGATAGTGGAGGGCTGTCCCGAAACCCCGGCCCAGCAGGAAGACTCCGACCCTTTGGATGATGTAAAGGCCCTTGTGGAAAAGGGCGAAAGCCTTTCCTCGGCTGTAAAGGAGGTAAGCTCTTTGAGGAATATTTCAAAAAACGAGCTTTACCGAATGGCCGTCAGGGCAGAAATATCCTGACAAAAAAGGCCGACGACAAAAAGGCCGCCAGGGCCGCCGCCAGCATGGCCGGCACGGCTTTTGCCGCGGCTTTGGCGCCCGTTTCTTTGCGGTATATCCCCAGAACATAAAGCCCGGTTTCCGATGCCCCCAGCATGACGGCGGCCGTCTTTCCCGCAAAGGAATCGGCTGTGCAGCGCTGCATGATGTTCATGCCCTCACTCAATGCCGCAGAGCCCGATATGGGCCTTATGAACATCAGCGGCAGGCATTCTCCCGGAAGCCCCAGCAGGTCGGTGACCGGCCTCAGGAAGGCTCCGAGCATATCAAGGAACCCAGATGCGTCCAGCATCTGGGCCGCCACCGTCATAAGCAGCATGGCAGGCAGGATGCCCTTTATGACCGAAAGTCCGGAAAGGGCGCCCCGGCAGAAAACCGAAAAAACATCTACGCCCTTTATGCAGGAAAATGATATGACAAAAACTATTATGCCCGGGACGAAAATATCGCTCATTCCCGCTCACCCCTTCCCATAAAGGCCAATGCCGCTAAAAGTGAACAGGCCGACGCGCACCAGACGGGCAGAAGTATGCCATATGGGTCCGAGCTTCCCATGGCCGCCCTGATGGAAGCTGCCGTCACGGGTATCAGCTGTATGGACACCGTATTCATCGCCACCAGCACCGTCAGGGAACGCTTTTCTACCCGTCCCATTTCCGAAAGCCGCTTTAGTTCCCTTGCCGCCTCCAAGCCCGCCGGCGTCGCGGCGGAGCCAAGGCCCAGGATGTTGGCCGCCATATTCCTGGCTATCGGATCGGCCGCAGTGCTCCCGGCTGTCCTTTTTCCGTATATAAGCCTTATGGGAAGCTTCAGCACACGCTGGAGGGCTTCGGAAATACCGCTTTCTCTAATAAGCTCCATTATCCCCGACCAGAAGCATATGCCGCCCGCCATCATCACTACCGTTTCGCCCACCTGAGTAAGGCCGCCCGAAACTGCTTCAGAAAGGCCGCTTAACTGTCCGGTTAATATCCCTGTAATAAAGGCGCACAAAAAGATTATTTCGACAACTTTTGACAACAAGCCGTATATCACCCCTCGTTTTCCGTCGTTTTCCACAACTATTTACATTTTTTACACATTATTTTCACCGCTTTTTTTGTTGACAAAATCTTACAATTTTAATAAAATCTAATCGTAAGGTAAATCCATAAACTGACATATTCTTTGTGAGGAGATGCAGATATGAAATCAACAGGAATCGTAAGAAAAGTGGACGAGCTGGGACGCATAGTTCTGCCCATTGAATTAAGGCGCACGCTTAATATTGAGCTCAAGGATCCCGTGGAGATATATGTTGACGGGCAGTCCATAGTCCTTCGCAAACACGAGCCGACATGCGTCTTCTGCGGCAGTTCCAAAAAGGTTACCTCCTTTAAGGGCAAGAACATATGCGCTGCCTGCAGAGCCGAGCTTTGCGAAGAAATTCAGTAAGGCAATAAAATTATATTGCCGGCCGCCTTTTTAAAGAACGCCCACGGGCGTTCTTTTTTTGCCTCCTTCTTGATGAAAGGGGGGTTTTGTGTTATAGTTTCCTTAACCAATCAAACCATTTACCGAAAGGAAAACAAAATGCCTAACAAAAACTGTACCCCTTCGCTTATAAAGAAAAAGCGCAAGCATATATCCCTTTTAAGGGCTCTTTTCAAAAAGGAATCGGACAACGGGTTTTACACGGCTGACAGCATCGACGGCAAAACAAGTCTTTGGTGGATAGAGGCAAACCAGCTGGGACAAACCAGCTGTTACCCCTGCGTGCTTTACAAGGATGGGGAAGAGCATGCCTTTGTTTCGGGCCGAAGCAAAAAGGAACAGGAAAGCAACCGCCTTCTGATGGAAAAGTGGAAGGCCACCGTGAACCCTCAAACAATAGATATACTTTTCACCGTCACCGAGCTGGATGCAGAGGAGTTCTTCCGTCAGTTCAATCCCGCCGAAGAACGCCAGCTCAAAAAACTGTTTATGAATGAAAACGAGGAACAAAACAACGGGGAAAACGTCCAAAACAATGATGAGAAAGACGGCGAATAATGCCATATATTGTAACCATTTAGTAATTGCATGCCGTATTTCGCCTATATATAATTATTAAAGTGGATATAATATCCGCTTCAATAAGCATCCGGAGGTGTCAAGCCTTGAAAAAAAACTGCGGGCTTTTAAGGAGTATAATAAAAAAAGCGGGAAAGATTTTTACACTCTACCTTCTGATAATCTGCCTGTGTGCCGGGCTTTCGGGATGCGGATCGGGTTCCATTTCAGTAACGGTCAGCATTCTCGGCAACAACCTGAGCGACCTTACAAAGGCAGATCTGGAAAGGGCCGTTGAAAAGATAGTCGATCAGAACCCTCTGGAAGAAAATATAGTAATATCCTTTATGGGCGGCGAGTATGTGGTAACCCCCGAGTCGGTTTCGGCAGAATATGATGTCGAAAAAATATCGGAAGACGCGTTTGAAGCCGGAAGCCGCAGCCTCTTTGGCAGGATCTTTGGCTCTGATGAAACCGTAGAGATCCCCCTTTCGCTGAAATATGACGAAAATGCCCTTAAAGAACAAAGCCGCCTTGCCTCCGAAGCTTTGAGCCGCGAGGCAGCCGATTTCACCTACACGGTGGAAGATGATGGCATAAGGGTATTAAAAGGCAGCGGCGCCTGCACAGCGGACCGGCAGGAGATATACGACCTTATCGCTGAAAACCTTTCCAAATGTGATTTTTCGGCCATAGAAATGGAAAGCAAAACGGAGTTTGCCGAAATAGATTTTGATAATCTTAAAAGTGAGCTGGACCGTCCCGCCAAAAACCCCAGGCTTGACCTTGAAAACGACCCTTCGGGCAGCACAATACTTCCCGGCGAAAGGGGCATTGAGGTCGACATAGAGGTTGCAAAAGCCGCATATGAGCAGTCGGGCGACGAGGCCGAGTTTTTCTTCCCCGTAAAGTTTACCGAGCCTTCCATATCCATGGCACAGTTCAAAGCCAATCTTTTCAAGGATGTTTTAAGTTCCAAAACCTCCTCTTTTAATGCATCCCTGGTTGGAAGGACCACCAACGTCAAGCTGGCTTGTGATTTCTGCAACGGAATAATTTTAAACCCCGGCGACGAGTTCTCTTATAACGGCGCCGTCGGACCCAGGACATATCAGCGCGGCTTCAAGGACGCAACCGTCTATGTGGCCGGCACCACAGAGGAAGGCGTAGGCGGCGGCATATGCCAGGTCAGCTCGACAATTTACTCCGCGGCTTTGCATGCCGACCTTAAAATAACCGAAAGGTACAACCACAGCTATATAATCACCTATGTGCCTTTAGGTGAGGACGCCACAGTGGTATACGGAAGCAAGGATTTCAAATTTGTCAACAACACCGATTATCCCATAAAGCTGTCGGTGACATACGGAAAGTCGACAATGACCGTCTCCATCATAGGCACCAATGTCTCAAACAAGACGGTCAAGATGTCCACCAAAACACTGTCGACCACCCCCTTTGAGGTTGTCTACAAGACCGACACTTCCCTCCCCGTCGGCACCACAAAGGTCAAGAACAACGGCTATACGGGCTATGTGACCGAAACCTACCGCATGGTATATGAAAACGGCCAGCTTGTTTCCAACACCTTTGAAAGCAAGAGCGTCTATAAAAAGCTCGACAAGGTCATACTTGAAAACCCTGCTCCTGAAACTTCCGAGCCTGCAGATGGCGAGGCACAAATCCCCGGCGATGAAGGCTCCGGAACGCCAGACAGTGAAACCATACCTCCCTCTGGGCAGGATACAAATCCCGAGACCGGAGAAAATGGTAACGAGCCGAGCGGCGGCGAAGCAAACGGTGATATCCAGCCTCCTGAAGAAAACAATCCTTCAAGCGGTGAAGGCCAGGTCGATCCCGAGCTTCCCACGGCCGACAATCCCTAAAATATAACCGCAAAAGGCTGCAAAGCCGCCGCGGAGATTGATTTCAGACAGCCGATGTGATATTATTATTGCTGTCAAGCCCTCGGGCTTTGCCCGGGGGCTTTATTTTAACCTTGATGCAAAGGGGTGCATTTGATTGAATAAAGGCAAATACTTCATTACAACAGCCATAGCATATACCTCGGGCAAGCCCCATATAGGGAACACATACGAGATCGTCCTGGCCGACGCCATAGCGCGTTTCAAAAGGCTCAACGGCTATGATGTGCTTTTCCAGACGGGCACCGACGAGCATGGGCAGAAGATCCAGCTCAAGGCCGAGGAAGCCGGGATCAGCCCACAGGCCTATGTTGACAACATAGCGGGCGAGGTAAAGAAAATATGGGATACCATGAACACCTCCTATGATATTTTTGCCCGCACCACCAATAAGGACCATGAAAAAACGGTCCAGAAAATCTTCAAAAAGCTCTATGAACAGGGCGACATTTACAAGGGAAAATACGAGGGCTGGTACTGCGTACCCGACGAATCCTTCTATACAGAGGCTCAGCTGATAGACGGCAAGTGCCCCGACTGCGGCAGAGAGGTCGTCTGGGCCAGCGAGGAAGCCTATTTCTTCAAACTTTCCAAATATCAGGACAGGCTCATGAAGTACATTGAGGATCATCCCGATTTCATACAGCCCGAGGCCAGGAAAAACGAGATGATAAACAATTTCCTAAAGCCCGGCCTCCAGGACCTGTGCGTTTCCCGCACCTCCTTTACCTGGGGCATACCTGTTGATTTTGACCCCAAGCATGTAATATATGTCTGGATGGACGCCTTAAACAACTATATAACCTTCCCGGGCTTTGATATAGACGGCAACCATGGCGAGCTTTACAAAAAATATTGGCCAGCTGATGTACACCTTATCGGCAAGGATATTTTAAGGTTCCATACCATCTATTGGCCCATCTTCCTGATGGCCCTGGGCCTCCCCCTGCCCAAACAGGTCTTTGGCCATCCCTGGCTTTTGGTCGGCGACGGCAAGATGAGCAAGTCCAAGGGCAATGTCATCTATGCCGATGACCTGACGGCTCTTTACGGCGTCGACGCCGTAAGATACTATCTGCTGCACGACATACCCTTCGCAAGCGACGGCGTTCTGACCCATGAGCTGCTTATCGAAAGGATAAATTCTGACCTTGCCAATATCCTGGGCAACCTTGTCAACCGCACCATATCCATGACAAAGAAGTATTTCGGCGGCACCATTGGCAATTTTGAAAAGCACGAGCCCATCGACGACGAGCTTATCTCCCTCTGCCTCGAAACACCGAAAAAGGTCGAGGCTAAAATGGACGAGCTTAAGGTCTCTGACGCCATTTCGGAAATAATAACCCTTCTGCGCAGGGCAAACAAATATGTCGATGAGACCACTCCCTGGATACTCGGCAAGGACGAAAGCCAGAAAGACAGGCTGGATACGGTCCTTTACAACCTTTTGGAAACCATCAGGATCAGCGCCACCCTGCTTTCCCCCTTCATGCCCGAAACGGCCGAAAAGATATTCAAACAGCTCAACCTTGAAATGGGCGGCTGGGAAAGCGTAGAGCGCTTTGGCCTTATCCCCAAAGGACACACTGTAGGCGACCCCTCCATACTTTTTGCCCGTATTGACGAGGCCCAGAAGCTCCAGGAAGTAGAGGAGTTTTATAAGGCCAAGGCACCAGCCGAGGAAAAGAAGACGCCCCAGGTCCCTGAGCTTCCCCAGATAGCCATCGACGATTTCGCCAAGGTGCAGCTCAGGGTCGCCAAGGTTTTGGAGTGTGAAAATGTACCAAAATCCAAAAAGCTCCTTAAATTCAAGCTGGACCTGGGAGACCAGACAAGGCAGGTGCTTTCCGGCATAGCCAAATGGTACAAGCCGGAAGACCTCATCGGACACAATGTCATTGTCGTTTCCAACCTTAAGCCGGCAAAGCTCATGGGGCTTGAAAGCTGCGGCATGATACTTTCGGCTGAATGCGGAGAAGATGACGTAAGGGTCATATTTGCCGACCACTGCGAAAAAGGCTCGGTTCTGGCATGATGCTTTTTGATTCCCACGCCCATTACGACGACCCACGGTTCGAGCAGGATCTGGATACCCTCCTTCCCTCTATGGAGGGCATGGGGGTAAAATATATAACTAATGTGGGCACCGACCTTGAAACCTCCCGCTTCACTGCAAAGCTGTGCGAAAAATACCCATTTATATGGGGCGCCGTCGGGTTCCACCCTCAGCAGGCAAAGGATGCAGACGAGCAGGGTTTTGAGGAAATAGGTTCCATGCTGTCGCTGCCCAAAATAAAGGCGCTGGGCGAAATTGGGCTGGATTACTATTACGACCGTTCGGAGCGCAGCATCCAGCGCGAGGTATTTGCCCGTCAGCTGGACATTGCCTACCGCATGGGCATGCCTGTCATAGTCCATGAACGGGAGGCATGCAAGGAGGTCCTGGACATTATCAAAGCCTCCCCATGCCGAAACGGGGTAATACACTGTTTCAGCGGCAGCACCGACACGGCCAGGGAATATCTCAACCTGGGGTTTTATATCTCCTTTACCGGTGTGGTAACATATAAAAACGCCCGCCTGGCCCCCATTGCCGCTGCTTTTGTACCTGACGACAGGATTATGGCCGAAACCGACTGTCCTTACCTCACGCCTGTACCCTTCAGAGGTAAAAGGAACGACTCGGGCTACCTCAAGTACACAGTGGCCAGGATAGCTGAGGCCAGGGGCATAACCTTTGAGCACGCGGCCCAAATGACATACGAAAACGCCTGTCGCTTTTTCGGCATAGACAGATAATTTCCAAGGCCGGGGTTTTTGCCCCGGCCTTTTCCTCGTTAACAATTTAGACTTTTTCTGTTTACATTTTTCGGTTGACATAAGATATATTTAACCTACAATTATGGTATAATTATAAAAAATATCTTGAAAGGGAAAATATTATGAAAGAAGTCAGGCAGCCCTCCAAAAAGCCGCTGATTTACTATTACGCCATAATGCTGCTTGTGGTATTCGTCCTCAACGCGCTGGTGTTCCCCAATTTCAATCAGCGTGCCATTACCGAAACCGATTACGGCACCTTTATGACCATGATCGACGAGAAAAACATAGGCCTTGTCGATATACAGTCCAACCAGATAGTCTTTACCGACAAGGCCCAGCAGAAAATATTCAAAACGGGCATAATGAACGACCCCACGCTGACCGAAAGGCTGCATGATTCGGGGGCCATATTCTCATCAGAAATAATAGATGAGGCCTCTCCCATACTATCGTTCCTTCTGTCATGGCTGTTCCCCATACTGCTGTTTGTCATATTGGGGCAGCTTCTTTCCAAGCGCATGTCAAAGATGATGGGCGGGGGCGGAATGGCCTTCGGGCTCGGTGATTCAGGGGCCAAAGTTTATGTTCCCTCATCTACCGGCATAAAGTTTGACGATGTTGCCGGGGAGGATGAAGCCAAAGATCTGCTGACCGAAATAGTCGACTTCCTGCACGCGCCTGAAAAGTACAGGGAAATAGGCGCAAAACTGCCCAAGGGAGCATTGCTTGTCGGTCCTCCGGGCACAGGCAAGACCCTTTTGGCCAAGGCTGTGGCCGGCGAAGCCAATGTCCCCTTCTTCTCAATATCGGGCTCGGAATTTGTCGAGATGTTTGTCGGCCGCGGTGCCGCCAAAGTCCGCGACCTTTTTAAACAGGCCAACGAAAAAGCCCCTTGCATAGTCTTTATTGATGAAATAGACACTATCGGCAAAAAGCGCGAAGGCAATTTCGGCGGCAATGATGAGCGCGAACAGACCCTTAACCAGCTTCTGACCGAAATGGACGGCTTTGACGGCTCCAAGGGTGTTGTCGTATTGGCGGCCACCAACCGTCCCGAATCCTTAGACCCCGCTCTGCTGCGTCCCGGCAGGTTTGACAGGCGCATACCCGTGGAACTTCCCGACCTACAGGGAAGGATCGACATACTTAAGGTCCACGCCAAAAAGATAAAGCTGGAGCCCAATATTGATTTTGAACCTATAGCCAAAACAGCTGCCGGCGCCTCAGGCGCAGAGCTGGCAAATATAGTCAACGAGGCCGCCCTGAGGGCTGTTCGCGACGGCAGGAAAGCTGCCAGCCAGAATGACCTTATGGAAAGCGTAGAGGTGGTTATCGCAGGCTACCAGAAAAAAAGCAGGGTCCTTTCCGATCAGGAAAAAAAGCTGGTTGCCTACCATGAAACAGGCCATGCTCTGGTCGCCGCTTTGCAGACAAATTCAGCGCCCGTGCAGAAAATAACTATCATCCCCCGCACCTCTGGCGCATTGGGCTTCACTCTGCAGGTTGACGAGGGTGACCATTTTATAATGTCAAAGGAAGAGCTGCTCAATAAAATTGCAACCTTTACAGGCGGCAGGGCGGCGGAAGAGCTGGTTTTCGGCACCTCCACCACCGGTGCTTCAAATGACATAGAACAGGCCACTAAGCTGGCCCGCATGATGGTGACCCAGCTGGGCATGACCAAGGAATTCGGCATGGTCTCCTTTGAAAGTCAGACAAACCAATACCTCGGAGGAGGAGGTTATATGACCTGCTCTCCAGAAACCCAGGCCAGGCTCGACAAAAAGGTCATGGATATCATAGAGGAGCAGCATGAAAAGGCCCTGGCCCTGCTTAAAGACAATATCGAGCTGCTGCATACCCTTTCCAAATACCTTTATGACCACGAAACCATCACAGGCGAAGAGTTCATGGATATTCTTAATTCCCACAAACAGTAAAAAAAGGCCGCTTTAAAGCGGCCTTTTTTGTTTATTAATCAGGATTTAATCCCCCGTTTATTTTTTCGCGTAAAAAGTGTGGTAAAATATATATATAAAGGAAGTAAAGCACACCTGAAAAGGAGTTACCATGAGTAATACTAATCTTATCACAACGGACGAGGAGCAGATCCTTCACATCCCTCCCGAAGCCATAGACATCTTTATGTCGGAAATGCAGGTCTACCGCGCCGCCATAAAAGAAATGAAGACCAAGCTGGAAAATCTCGACGACAGCTTCCACTCAAGATACGAATACAACCCCATTCATCATATCGAAACACGCCTTAAATCCATGCCCAGCATACTTAAAAAAATGGAAAAGATGGGTTACGAATTCACTGTCGAAAATATGAAGGAGGTGCTCAACGACATAGCCGGAGTCAGGGTAATATGCAATTATCTTGACGATATGGAGCGTGTGGCAGATATGCTTTTAAACCAGGATGACGTCACATTGCTGCACAAAAAGGAATACCATAAGTATCCCAAGGCAAACGGTTACCGCAGCCTGCATCTTGTGGTTTCGATCCCTGTGTTCCTGGCTGACGAAAAAAGAGATGTAAAAGTCGAAATACAGATACGCACCATCGCCATGGACCTCTGGGCCAGCCTGGAACACCAGCTGAGATATAAAAACAAAAATAATATACCCGTACCTGAAGATCTTTCCAAAAGGCTTTACGGCTGCGCTATCGTCCTGACCGAAATAGACAAGGAAATGCAGCGCATATACGACGAAATACTCAAGCTGAGCCAGCAGTAGCGCCGGCAGCTTTCTTCACCTTTTAAAAGGCGGCATACATTCAGTATGCCGCCTTTATGTTCTATCAGGAAAGAAAAAGGGATACGGCGCACCACACCAAAAGCAGGGCCATTACTGCATTTACCTGTTTGGAATATTTTGAAAACATTAACCTGAATACCGACCCAAAAGCTGACCGGCAAATCGTAAAAGCAAACCCAATGAAGGCCAAAAGCATGGCAAAGGCGAAAAGCGCAGCCCAATTCCCGGCATAATAAGGCAATATATACGCCTCCATAGACATTATGCAGTAGATATATATCTTCGGGTTGACAAACTGCAAAAACAAACCAGACGCAAATCCCCCGGCAGAATGGTCATCCTCTATGCTTCCGCTTTTTACAGTTCCCCATGCCAGATAAAGCATATAAAGAGCGCCAAGCGTGAGCATCGGTGCTTTTATTCTGGGTATTATAGCCGACAATGCCGAACAAAACAGTGTACAGACCACCATTACAACCGAAAACCCGACCCATATGCCCAGGTTAAACGGTAATGCCCTTTTAAATCCCTTGCGCCCTGCATTTGACATGGACATTATATTATTGGGTCCCGGTGTAGCAGCAGTAACGACAGCATATGTCAAAAACGAAAACCAATTAAACACATTTGACAGCCCCTTTCCGAAAGTTTAGAATTAAGGTATATATTTATATCTTTTTTCTTATATATTGTACTTTATTTCTAATATACTGTCAATAAGGAGCTGTCCATGGATATAAACAATATCGTAGCAGAAAATATTAAACAAATAAGAAATGAAAAAAAGCTGACCCTGGACGCGGCGGCCGAGCTTACAGGGGTTTCGCGAAGCATGCTGGCCCAAATAGAAAAGGGGGACGTAAACCCGACCATAACGGTACTTTGGAAAATAGCCGTAGGATACAAGGTATCCTTTACATCCTTGCTGGAAAAAAAAGGTGAAAAAGTATCTGTCATCAAATGCGCCGGCATCACCCCCCTGACAGAAGACGGCGGGAGATATATCAACTACCCCATTTTCCCTTTTGACGATCAAAAACTTTTTGAAACCTATCGCATAGTTATAAAACCAGGAGGGTATCTTTCTGCAAGACCTCATCTTAAAAATTCCGAGGAATATGTAACGGTTTTTTCAGGAAGTGCGGAAATAACAGTAGGGACAGAACATTTTGAGCTTTCCAAAGGAGACTCCATGCACTTCCCTGCCGACACAAACCACAGCTACCGCAATCGGGGAGAGGAAACATCGGAGCTTAGCATGCTGATATATTACAGCAAATAAAAAAATCGCCTGATTACAGGCGATTTTTTGTTTGTTTCAGTTATCTTTCAATGAAATATGCCAGCCCGGCCGCGCCCGGCCCCACATGGGTGCCGATAGCCGTTCCAATGCTGTCTATCACGGCATCGTCTGGGGCATACTCCTCCCCCAATATCTCGGCCAGCTTGGGCAGCTGTACGGGGCTTTCGGTATATCCCAAAGAACAGGGCCTTCCCCTGTCCCTTTTACCCATGCCTGTTGCCGTATCTTTTATAAATGCAAAAGCTTTTGACAGCCCACGCTCCTTGCCGATAACCTTTACTTTCCCTTCTTCCACACTGAGGATCGGCTTGACTCCTAAAAGCCCGCCTGCCAAAGCGGCAGTTTTTGAAAGCCTTCCGCCCTTCTGAAGATATTTAAGGGTATCGACCACCGCCATAAGGACTATGTCCTTCTTTTCCCGCTGGATGGCTTCATATATTTCAGATGCCGAACATCCGGCGTCACGCAGCTCCACGGCACGCATTACCAATATCTTAAGTCCAAGCGCAACCGTTTCCGAATCAACATTATATATTTTTTTACCCTCTGCCAGCTCCGATGCTATCAGGGCACCCTGGTATGTGCCTGACAAAGCCGAAGCCAAATATATGCCTACTATCTCGTCACTCTCATCGCAGCCCTCAAAGGCCTGAAGGAAATCCTCGGTGGAAGGCTGTGTAGTAGTGGGAAGTTCCTTCGCCTCTCGAAGCTTTTTATAAAACTCGGAAGCTGTAATATCAATATTATCCCTGTATTCTTCCTCTCCAAACAACACTTTGACAGGCACCACCCTGACATCCATAGCCTTTGCTTCGGAGGGCAGTATATCGGAATTGGAGTCGGTCACTATTATTACGCTCATAAAAAATTTACCTCTTTATTTTATTCTGGCTTCGGGCATGAGTTCCTCGGAAACCACAGTCAGCATTTCCTTAAACTTTTCAATGTCTTCCTTTGAAAATCTGTCACGCATTCGCTGTGCCACTACTTCTATATACTCCTCGTTTATAGTATAGACCTTCTTAAACTTATCGGTCACACGCAGATGATATTCCCTCCTATCGATGTCAGAAGGTATCTTCTCCACATAACCCTTCCTTACCAGGGACTGCACCCTGTATGAGGCATTGGGCGCCGACAGCCCCACGGTGGCGGCAAACTCCCCGACGGTAGGGTTTCCAAGGGCATATATCACCTCAGCAGCCAGCGCTTCCATTACCGACATGTCGGCCTGTTCTTTTCCCAGCGACGCAAAGATATGACGGTAAAAGTGCAGCTTGAATCTGTTATATACATTCTTGAAAACGCTTTGCATCGTCGGCCCTCCCCGATATTTCAAATTTTTTATTTAAAATTTTTTATTTAAAACTTTTTATTTAAAATAATTTAAGTAAATGATACCACAAAAACACGGTTTGTCAAGAAATATCTTTACAGTAAAAAAACACCCGGGAAGACCCGGGTATTTTTTATTTAACTCTTTTTAACATCATGCTGCGCCCTTGGCGCAGGCTCGCTTTGCTCGCAAAGCCAATCTCCCTTAAAAATCCTTGCCCTTCTGGAGGCCGCACCACTTTGTCAGGTACTCCTCTTTGGTCATGGGAGCCTTGAAATTGTTTCCCCGCTTTTGGCGGGGGCCCCTTTTCATTTAATAGATTTGGGGCGACTTAATCGCCCCAAATCATGCTGCGCTTTTAGCGCAGGCTCGCTTTGCTCGCAAAGCCAATTCCCTTTAAAAATCCTTGCCCTTTTCCAAACCGCACCACTTTGTCAGGTACTCCTCTTTGGTCATGGGAGCCTTGAAATTGGCTTTTACATTAAGGGCCTTTTCGGCACCATTAGCCAGAAGGTCGATAGCTGTACAGACAAGGGTCTTGGCAGCGTTGAGATATGCCAGCTCGGGCTTGGCTATCTCGTAATCCGAGCTGTGGCCGATACCCCTGGCCCCGCCTATATTCATATGGACAACAGGCATGATAACCGATACATCAGAAGCATCTGTCGAACCGCCAGAGCCGTTGCGCTTGCAGTTCTCAGCACCGAATATCTCCACAAGGTTCTGATAAACGACATCCTTGAGCTCCTCGCTCTCGAAGGGGATAATATAGCCGGGAAGCTGAGTGATAATGCACTTTGCGCCCAAAGCATAAGCACCGGCCTGTAAAGCCCTGTCAACCTTTGCGGAAGCGTCCAGAACGGCATCTACCGAAAGGCCCCTGACATATGTCTCTATCCTGACATCGGCAGGAACGACATTTACAAGATCGCCGCCCTTGGTAATGATAGGATGGACTCTGATGGTGTCCTTATCCTGGAAAGTCTCGCGGTTGGCGTCGATGGCGGCCAGGCCTATCTGCGCGGCCTTAAGGGCGTTAATACCCTGATGAGGCGCGGCAGCGTGGGATTCTTTGCCGATATACTGAATCATCTTACCGATAAAGCCCATGCCCGTACCGCCGGCATCAGCCTTGATGGGATTGGGGTCTTCGTTTTCGGTAGTGCGGGTATGCTGCATTATCATCATGTCGACATTGTCAAAAAGACCCAGGCGTATGAACTCCTGCTTGCCGCCCATCAGTTTGACAGTGCCCTGCTCGATAAGGTTCTTGCGGTACTCCAGCTCGACAAACTCCTCGGCAGGAACATGCATAAGTGTGATGTCACCGTCAAGGTTCTCCATAATGCCGGGGGTTTTAAGGGCATAGGCTACGCCTATAACCGAAGCCGCCTGAGCGAAATGTCCGCAGGAATGGGCAGCTCCCGTTTCGGGATCTGCACAGGGATGGCCAGGTGCCACAACGGCGTCCAGCTCGCCCATAATAGCCAGATTGACCTTATGGTCACGGCCCCTAACGGGAGTAACTATACCTGTAACGGCGTGGCCATCTGTGTATTCATATCCAAGCTCATCCAACACAGCCTTTATTTTGGCAGCGGTCTTGAACTCTTTGTAACCCAGCTCTGGCTCCCTGAAAATCGATTCGCCCAAAGCAATTATTTTATCGGCATTCCGGTCAATGGTTTGGCATGCCGCCTTTTTCATTTCCTGAACAGTCATATATTTTCCCCTTTCATAATTTTCGGGGCGGCGCTCGCCGCCCCGAATGAAATTATTCTATTTCCTTTAAAAATCCTTGCCCTTTTCCAGGCCGCACCACTGTGTCAGATACTCTTCCTTGGTCATGGGCGCCTTAAAATTGGCTTTGACATTAAGAGCCTTCTCAGCGCCGTTGGCCAGAAGGTCAATAGCTGTGCAGGCCATTATCTTGGCTGCGGCTATAACCGCGATATCAGGACGCTTGATCTGGTAATCGGCACCGTGTCCTACGCCGCAAGCTCCGCCTATCCTCATATGAACAACAGGCATGATGTTGGAAACATCAGATGCATCGGTAGAACCGCCGGGGCCATTGCGGTGGCAGTTGTCCTTGCCCAGAACATAAACCAGATTATCATAAACGACATCCTTAAGTTCCTCGCTCTCAAAGGGGCACATATATCCCGGGAGCTGGGTAATGATGCACTTTGCGCCCAAAGCGTAAGCGCCGGCCTGCAAGGCCCTGTCTACCTTTTCAGACGCATCGAAAATAGCCTGTGTATTGCTGCCCCTGACATAGGTTTCGATCCTGACATCGGCGGGAACGACATTGACAAGGTCGCCGCCCTTGGTGATGATGGGATGAACCCTGATGGTATCCTTATCCTGGAAGGTCTCACGGTTGGCGTCAATAGCGGCCAGGCCTATCTGGGCGGCCTTGAGGGCATTGATGCCCTGGTGAGGCGCGGCGGCATGGGATTCCTTGCCTATGTACTGAATAAGCTTACCGACAAATCCCTTGCCGACAGCACCGCCGGCGTTGCCCTTGCTCCATTCTTCGGCCCCTTCATTCTCAGTAACCGATGTATGCTGCATTATCATCATGTCAATGTTGTCCATAAGGCCCAGGCGGATAAACTCCTGCTTGCCGCCGAACAGCTTTATGACGCCCTGCTCTTTAAGGCTCTGGCGATATTCCAGCTCGACAAATTCCTCGGAAGGCACATGCATAAGGGTGATATCGCCGTCAAGGTTCTCCATAATTCCGGGAGCCTTCAAAGCGGCAGCAACACCTATGACCGAAGTGGCCTGGGCCGAATGGCCACAGGAATGGGCAGCGCCTGTTACAGGATCAGCCTTGGGGTGTCCGGCAACAATAACGGCATCCAGCTCGCCCATAATTGCCAGATTGATCTTATGATCACGGCCCTTGACAGGAGTGATTATACCTGTTACCGCATGGCCGTCGGTGTATTCATATCCAAGTTCATCCAAAGCAGCCTTTATCTTTGCCGCCGTTTTGAACTCTTTATAGCCCAACTCGGGCTCGTTGAAGATCGACTCCTGAAGGGCGATCAGCTTATCGGCGTAATTGTCTATGGCCTCGCATGCTGCTTTTTTCATTTCGGCTACATTCATTTTAACTGCCTCCTTTTTTCTATGTGGGACATGACCGCCCCTATTGTTCTGATTGTAGCAAGTTAAGCAGATTATTTCAATATTTCAGTCCGCAAAAGCGAAATATTGTATAACCTTACAAAAAGAGGCTTCATTTTTTGGTCAATCGGCGGGTATAAAAAACGCGGCGGGAAGCATTCCCGCCGCGGAAAAATATTTTTTCAGTTATTCAACATCCAGATACCTTATCAGCATAGCTGCCGCTTCGGCGCGGGTAGCTGTGCCGGCGGGATCAAGCATGTTATTGTCCTTACCGTTCAGGACGCCGTTCATCGTGCACCAGCAGATGGCCTCGTATGCGTACTCGGCAACATCCGCGCTGTCGGCATACTCAAGCTGGAAAGCCCATGCGCCTTCAAAGCCCTTGCCTTCGCTCTGGGCGTACCTGTAAAGCATGGCTGCGACTTCCTGACGCTTGATAAGCTGGTTGGGAGCAAACTCAGTCTCGCTGACACCATTTACGATGCCCTCAGACACGGCCCAATCAACAGCATCGGTATACCATGTGTCGGAAGCAACATCTGTGAACTCAGCCTTCTTCTCGGCCTCGGGAGTACCGGCAGCCCTGTGCAGGATGGTTACGAACATAGCCCTTGTGATATTGCCGTTGGGGTCAAGTTCGGTTTCGCTGACGCCGTTCATAAGGCCGGAGCTGACAGCTTCGTCCATAATGGCATAATACCAGGCGCTGCTATCGACATCTTCAAAATCAGAAATGGAGATCTTGCCTTCACCATCATCCGGGTCGGTAACCGAAGGCTTGCTTGTGCCAGAACCGGAGCCACTGCCCGAGCTGCTGTCGTCGTCATCGCTGTCATCGGAGGTAGCGGGGACATAATCCTCACCCAGCAGGCTGGAGAATGCGAAGTTGCTTATATAAGCATACTCATCACGCTGATGGACCTTGTGGGTCAGAGAGTTGGCAAAGAGAACAATATTGACTTCGTTGCCGTCCTTATCCTCGCCCTCATAGGCGATGCCCTGTACCGAATTGTTAAGCAGAGCCTCGCTGGCGGCAGCCTGAACCTCACTTATTGAAGGAATAAAGCCTTCCATGGGTTCCTTGGTGCCGTCCATCTGAACCAGGACCTGAGCGCCTTCAGGGATAGCCGTAAAGTAACCTGCGCCATATCCGTAAAGAACATCATCGCCCTCGGTCACATAGCTCGAGTTGACCATTGCAGTGTTCGGATATGTTACAAAGCCAAGGCAGTCCATGCCGCCGGAAACAGAGTTCCTTACCAACTCGGCACCAAGAAGGGTGCTCCTTGTAGCGCTGCTGCCGTAACCTATATAAGGCGTGCCGTTCTGGACTGCCGTCAAAGCATCACCCGAAAGTGCGCTGGCGCCCATAACCAATGTTGCCTCAGAAGGATCGTCGGTAGTTGCAAAATTCATGAGCTCAGCGGCTATGCGGTCATAGTTCCAATTGGCGTTGCTGACCCTGGAACTCCAAATAAAACCAGCGGTGCTGGGAGCAGAAGCGCCGGTTATATAAACAACGGGAGCTTCTGTTATGACCTTGGAAGCGGGAACCTTGGACGCAGATACGCCGGTAGCCGACAGAACATATTCGGAATCGACGGTCTTGTAATCGGCATAAGAGCATACGAAATCGCCATAGTACTCGCTTTCCTCATCGGTTACCATAGCAACTGTCTTGCCGCTCTGGAGAAGGGCGTTGACAGCAGCTGTGGAATCTTCGGAAACATTGGAAATTATGACCTGAGCACCCTGTGTGCCTGTGAAATAGGATCCCTGGTCTTCAAGGTAAGCAAGGCAGTCTTCATAGTCCATAAACTCGCCGCAGACAGCCTCAATAGCCTCATAATCGGCGGGCTTTGCAACCGTGACCATATCAAAGCCGCGGGTCTCGTTAAAAGCAGTTATACCTTCAGAATAAAGATCGGTCCAATTCTGTATCAGTGTACCGTCGTACAGAGCACCATTGGCGACCGAACGCTTGGCCTGATACATGGAGACTATCATCGTTCCCTCAGGATAGGTGACGCCGTCAAGGGTGAACTCATCTTCGGTGACAAGGATCTTGACGTCGTTGCGGGACAGCCACTCCATCATGTCATAGGCGGCCTGCAGGTTCTGCTGGTTTGCGCCATCCATGGGGATTATATAGCACTCGGGATAGAAGTTGCCGTTTTCGCCTTCGCCGTCATATTCGGGACGGAAAAGTTCTGTTTCTGCACCCTCGGTATCCTTCTGATCGGCAAACCACTGTCCGACCAGCTCATATGCATTGGAATTAAAGTTTTCTACACCGCGCTCAAAAATCTCGGTCTGGCTTATAAGGTAGCTTTCCTTATTCTGGGCTATGAAATCACTCTGGCCCAGGCTGCCGTACATAACCAGGTCGGCGCCGGCATCATTGTAACCGGGCAGTTCGACCGTGTAGGCTACCGTGCCCTGAAGCATGGCAAACTGCGGGGTATAGGAGGTGGACATGTCATCCCAGGGGGACCAGGCCGCACCGCCTTCGCCATCGCTGTAAAGATAGTCGCGCATCGGGGTCACATAGCTGTTATACATCGTATTGTTGGCAACGGCTGCAATTCCCAAAGCCACGCCGCCATCCATAAGATGCTCGGACAGAAGGTCATATTCAAAGTTGGGCTCGTGAGGAGGCGAGCAGGGCTCTACCTGGAAAGCTGTGACCCTGCCGTGGAACTCCGTAAGGGAAACAGGATTGAAGGTAGCTATCAGCTTCTGCATGTTCTGGGTCTCGGCCGTTGTCTGGAAGGAGTTGTCACGGTTAAGATCATAGCCGTTGGAAGCTGTACGGGTCATATACATACGGCCCTCGACATTCTCTTCGGGGACAAGGATCAGGAAAATGCTGTCAAGCATCGTGTCGATGTTTAATGTCTCGACTTCCATCTCATAGTATTTGTCAAGATCTACTACGCCGGACTTGCCGTTGCCTGCCTGCAGGAAGCCAAGGTACTGATCTTCATACTCGCCGTTTTCATCCTTGATAAGGTCGGGAACGACGACTTCCCTGCTCTGCAGCTCGCTTTCAAGCTGTGCCTTTCCGTCTTCGGTAAAGCCGGTCAGCTTATTGTAATCAATGCTGCCGCTTTCGGAAGCAGCCGTTTCAAGCACCAGCCACGCAAAATCCATTATGCCGTCAGGAGCCGCGGCCTCGTTGGAATGGATGTTGGAGAACATGACAGGGACCTGAAGATCGTCATAAACGCCTGCCTCGATGTCCGCAAGCACCTGTGTGGGGTTTGTCTCGGCCAGCTCGGTGAACTCGAGCCATTCGGTGACAGTGCTTTCATCATCGGCAATGATGATATAGGGCATATCAAGAGAGTCATAAATATCGCCCGTCGACTGACCCATCGAATATTTTTCAACAAACAGGTTTGTGTTTTCAGCTGCGAAATCTACCATCTCATCCAGCTGCTCGTATATTTCGCCCATCGTGTGATAGCTGTCATAGGGCACTACCTTTACGGGTACAGAGCCTATAACTTCTTCACCCTGCACAGCGGTCAGATTAAAATAGCCGCAATCGTCCAGATAGGAGCCGCCGTTGGAATGAGGCGCGCTGTAATCAGGATAATCAGGATAATCAGGATTATTACTGCTGTAATAAAAATAGCAGATATTCGAGAATGTGACGGTCAGGTAATTCTGTCCGTTATCTTCCTCGGTATCGGTCGTGATATTCTGGAAGAGGGGGGCACCGTTACCGGCTTCCCACTCGCTGAGGGCGCCGCCCTCATGCTGATTGGGGTAAAGCTCGGGATCGACATAGAACTTATCTTCATCGCGGGTAAGCTCCCATGTGATTCCTTCTGTATTTTCAATGGCTTCCTCCACGGGGATCATGGCCTTGAAAGAACGCTCCTCGGTCAGGGATATCATATCCTCGCCGTTTTCGGAGGTGTTCTCAAAGGTCGCGACCGCTTCCGCCGCCTGCACATTTAAAACAGGCATCAGCGGGAGAAGGAAAGCCGCAGCCAAAAGCAGCGACATGACCTTCGCTCCGTTGGCCTTGATCTTTTTCTTCAAGATCATTTCTTTCACTCCTTATCATAATTTGACGAATAAATAACCGTATTTGAGAATATTTATTCGTGTGATTGCATTATATCACCCGGCTTTGAGAAATGCAACAAAAATATGAACAATTTTTTTCCGCTAAATAAACAAAAAAGTGCGGCTTTACAAAAAGTAAAGCCGCACTTTGAATTTTAGTCCAGATTTTCGGTCATCAAACGGTAAATTACATTAAATGCTTTGCCGAAATCCTCCATAACGAGGTGTTCTTCAGTGGTATGCACATCATACATACCGGTGGATATGCCAGAGCAGTTATATCCGTGGCCCGAGAAGATATTGGCGTCGCCCGAGCCGTTGCCTACCCTGAACTCGGGAGTAATGCCCTCTGCTTCCAGGGCCTTGACCATTGCCCTTGTCATAAAGCTGTTGGGATCGGGCTTGTGAGGCGGGCAGAAGTGATCTACATCAATATCAACGGTAGCGCCGAACTCCTCAGCGGCATCCTTGCACGCCTTAATAATCAGATCGACCTGGGCCTGGATCTGCTCCTGGGTATGGGAACGGACCTCGCAGGTGAAGGTGACCTTGTCGGTGACGATATTGGTAGCCCCGCCGCCCTCGATGCGCCCTATATTTGAGGTCGTGTCGGGGGCAATACGTCCGAATTTAACTCTGGAAATGGCCGAGGCCGCCACAGCGATGGCGTTGATGCCCTTTTCAGGTTCAATGCCGCCATGGGCCATCTTACCGTGGAAGGTTATCTCCAAAGCGTCCTTACCGGCGCCCGATTTTGTAAGGCCGCCCAGCTTTCCGGCGCCGTCCAGCGCGCAGATGTTTTTGGCAGGCAGCTTGGAATAATCAAAATTCTTTGCGCCGTGCATTCCGTTTTCCTCACATATAGTAAAGAGATAGTACATATCCCTGTGGGGCGTGCCCGTTTCGGTCAGAACATCCAAAGCTTCCATCATCATGGCTATGCCCGACTTGTCATCGGCGGCCAGGATGGTATCACCCTTGCTTCTTAAAACGCCATTTTCAAAGACGGGCTCGATACCTCTTCCGGGCTCGACAGTATCCTGATGGGCGTTGAAGCATATAGCCTCGCCGGGCATTGTACCGGGGATATGTATGAGCAGGTTGCCCGAGTTGTCGCCGCCGATGGCCTTTCCGGCCTGGTCGCGGTAGACCTCATATCCCCTGTCCTCGAAATATTTCTGGAGATAGTCGGTCATGGGGCCTTCATGATATGAGGGGCTGTCTATCTTTATCATTTCGATAAGCCTGTCCAGCACCCTCTGCTGATTGAACTGCATATAGGTTTCCTCCTGTCTTTATAAAGGATTTAACAATATTATACTAAACCTCAGCCGCAAAGGCAATAAAGACATTAAAAGGTGTGATAAAACCTTGTTAAGGAAAGCTTTATCCATTGCCCTTGATAAAAGTTTGTGCTATTTTATAGTAGGTATATTATTTGCGCCATTAAACAACATATTTTTTGGAGACTCAATAATGCGAATCGTCATTGTAGGGAATGGGAAGGTCGGCAATACGTTGGCCGAACAGCTTTCCAGCGAAGGACACGACATAACCGTAATAGACAAAAACCAGAAAAATATCGACAATACTATAAATACACTTGACGTCATGGGTATATGCGGCAACGGAGCCAGCTACCATACCCTTTTGGAGGCCGAGGTCCCAAAGGCCGACCTCCTTATCGCCTGCACCAGCCAGGATGAGATAAACCTCCTGTGCTGCCTTGTAGGCAAAAAGCTGGGGGCCGGCAACACGATAGCCAGGGTCAGGAATCCTGAATACAGCGACCAGCTGGTCTTCATGCGTGAAGAGCTGGGCCTTTCCATGAGCATAAATCCCGAAAGGGCCGCGGCCAGCGAGCTTTTCCGCATGCTCAAGTTCCCCTCCGCGCTGAAAATCGAGAACTTTTCCACTAAAAGGGTCGAAATAGCCGAGCTCAGGCTAAAGGAAGGCTCTGCGCTGGATGGCGTCTACCTCCGTGACCTGCATAAAAGCTTCAAAGGCAGGGCCCTTATATGCGCTGTCCAGCGCGGCTGCGAGGTGCGTATACCCGACGGCAACTTCATGCTCAAGTCAGGGGATAAGATAAGCATAATCGCCTCTGCGCGGGACATGCTGGATTTCTTTTCTTCCCTTGTCGGCATCAAACCTGAAGCCAGGAATGTCATGCTGATAGGCGGAGGACGCATAACCTTCTATCTGGCCAGGATGCTTTCCGAAAACGGGGCAAAGGTCAAGATAATAGATATCGACCCGGCCCGCTGCGCCGAGCTGGGCGCAGCTTTGCCTAAGGTCATGGTGATATGCGGCGACGGCACCGACCAGGAACTCTTATGGGAGGAGAATATAAAGGATGCCGACGCCGTCGTCGCCCTGACAGGCCTTGATGAGGAAAACATAATCCTTGCCCTTTACGCCCAATCTGTAATAGACGGCAAGGTTATAACCAAGGTCAACAGGGACTCCCTTTCCTCTATTGCCGACAAAGTGGGGCTGGAAAGCATAATATCCCCCCGCTCGCTGACAGCCAGCATTATCATCAGATATGTAAGGGCCATGCAGAATTCCTTAGGCAGCAACATCGAGACCCTGCACCGCCTGGTCAACGGACAGGTGGAAGCTCTGGAGTTCAGGGTGAACGATACTTTCCCCCGCCTCGGCGTACCCTTAAAGGACCTGGAGCTCCGGCCCAACATACTTATCGGCTGCATATCCCGCAGCGGCAGGACTATTATCCCCGGCGGACATGACTGCATAGAATCAGGCGACAGGGTCATCGTCATTACGACAAACCTCCGGCTTGATGACCTTTCAGATATACTTGCAAGGAGCTATACGATATGAACCGGGCAATGGTGCTTTATTTTACGGGCCGCATAATAAAGGTTGAAGCCGCCCTTTTGATGCTCCCCTTTGTAGTGGCGTTGGGATATAAAGAAAAAACAGCCGTATTTTTCCTCATTGCGGCGGCATTAGCCCTCTCTTTAGGCTGGGCCCTTTCAAGGAAAAAACCTGCTGACCAGGCTATCTACGCCAAAGAGGGCTTCGCCGTGGTGGCATTGGCATGGGTGGCCTTTTCAGCCATAGGTGCGCTGCCCTTTTACTTAAGCGGCTGCATACCGTCTTATCTTGACAGCCTGTTTGAAACGGTCAGCGGTTTTACGACCACCGGGTCCAGCATATTGGCGTCAGTAGAGGAACTACCCTACGGGATGCTTTTCTGGCGAAGCTTTACCCATTGGGTCGGGGGCATGGGAGTCCTGGTTTTCGCCATGGCTGTAATGCCCCTTTCCGACAGGCGCTCAATGCACATGATGCGCGCCGAAGTTCCCGGGCCTATCGTCGGCAAGCTGGTCCCCAAAATGAGGGATACCGCCAAGATACTTTACAGCATATATTTTGGCTTGAGCCTCATTATGTTCGTGCTTTTGATTTTGGGCGGGATGCCAATATTCGACAGCGCCATACATGTATTCGGCACAGCCGGCACAGGCGGGTTTTCCTGCAAAAATTCCAGCGTAGGCTTCTACGACAGCGCGTATATCGATTGGGTCATAACTATTTTTATGGCTTTGTTCGGCGTCAACTTCAACCTTTATTACTTTCTGCTTCTAAGGAATTTCAAGGCGGCATTCAAAAACGAGGAACTGCTTTGGTATGTAGGTATAATGACCTCGGCTTCCATAATGATAGCTTTGGACATAATGCCCGAGTTCGGCTCCTTCTTTACCTCCCTTCGCTATTCGGCCTTCCAGGTGTCGACCATTATGACGACTACCGGATTTGCGACCACCGATTTCAACCTGTGGCCAGCCTTTTCAAAAAATATCCTGATCCTTTTGATGTTCATAGGGGCCAGCGCCGGCTCAACAGGCGGCGGCCTTAAAGTATCGAGGCTCCTGATAATCGCCAAGGCTACCAGGAATGAAATCCGCAAGATGCTCCATCCAAGGATGGTATCGAGCGTCTCCATGGACGAAAAACCCCTCTCTCCCGAAACGGTCAATTCAGCCTATATGTATCTGGCCATGTATGTCTTTATCGCCGCAGTCAGTGTCGCCATAATTACCCTGGACGGATTTGATTTTGAAACCTCTTTCACAGCCATGGCCGCCTGTTTCAACAATATCGGGCCCGGCCTCGGCGCTGTCGGCCCCACCAGCAATTTCGGCGCCATGTCGCATCTCTCAAAAATAGTGCTGATCGCCGATATGCTTTTAGGCAGGCTTGAGATATTCCCGCTGTTATTCGGAATATCCTTCCCTGTCCTTAAAAAGCAGCGCAGAAGCGCAAACAACTGATATCAAAAAAACGCACGGGAAAATTTCCTGTGCGTTTTTTTGGCGGATTTTTAATTACAATAAGTTTTATATCCCAAAAATATAACTATTAGTCCATTCTTCCGACGATTTCCCCGCTCTTCATATAGAACCTGGGAACCCTGGGCGTGATGACCGAGGGGACCTCCCCAACGGTAGAACCGTAAATATCGGCCATATCCCATATTTCCTGCCTAAGCTCTCCCGAGCGGCCGATGACTATGACCTCGTCTCCGACCCCTGCTTTGCAATCGGTGACGTCAAGCATCACATAATCCATGCACATCTTGCCAATAATCGGTGCAAAGCTGCCGTTTACAATAAAGGAGGCCTTTGTCTGTATGGTCCTGCGCAGGCCATCAGCATAACCAATGGGCAAAACGGCCACCCTTGTCTTTCTCAGGGTATGGCATATGGGACCGTAACTGACGGGCATTCCCCTTTCTATATCTTTTATCTGATATATCCTGGTTTTAAGCTGCACCGAGGGAACACAGTGAGTACCCCTTATGGCCGGAGGCTCTATCCCCAGAAGAAGTGAAGCGACACGGACATAATCGTTGTGGCACTCGGGATATACCGACGTGAAAAATGAGCTGGCGCTGTGCTTTATAAGGCTGAGGCCATTATCCTTAAGGGCTTCGGCAAACCTGTCGAAAAGGCCTATCTGATGGCGGTTAAACTCATCGCCTACGGGCAGTTCGGCCGCTGTATAATGGGTAAAAACGCCTTCTGTCTTAAGCCCCGGAAGGGAAGCTATGTAAAGGGCGTCCTTGACGGCCTCGCTTTCCCGGCCCTCCAGGACTATGCCAAAGCGCCCGAGTCCCGAGTCGGCCTTTATATGGCAGCGTATGGCCTTTCCAAGCCTCTGGGCCTCCTTTGAAAGGGCCTCGGCATGCTCGATACTTATTACATTCGTAACTATATTATTGTCTGCGGCAATTTCCAGATGCTCGGGCAATACGGGGCCAAGTGTCAATATATCTGCCTTTACACCGGCGTCCCTCAGCTCCATGGCTTCTTCTATACAAGCGACCGCGAAAAAGTCACAACCCAGCTTCTCCAAAAAAAGCGAAAGGCAGCTTGCGCCAAGCCCGTAGGCATTGGCCTTGACAACAGCCATTATACGGCTTTTGCCTATATCGTGCTTTATACGGTTATAATTTTCCTCAATGGCGTCAAGGGATATCTCCATCCAAGCCCTGTCACGCATATATTTCATACAAAACTGCCTCCCTCTTTATTTTTCCCCTTTATTATAAACTAGGGTGAGTGACGGGTCAATTGTTCTTTTTTATAACACCGCTTTTGATAAGGGCTGTCTTTGCGCACAGCGGTCCTATAAGTTCGTAAAGTACCGAAGATGTCAGAATTATGGTCGAAAGCTGCTCACCCATGTTACCCGGCAATATCCTCATGCCCAAAAAAGCAAGGCCGATGGCAACGCCGGCCTGTGGCACTAAAGCCATTCCGAAATAGCGGCAGGTCTTTTGATCGGCTCCCGATATTTTGCAGCCGATAAAGGCGCCGATATATTTACCGGCTATCCTTATAATAAAATACCCGACACCCATTACACCAACCGTCTTTAAAGCGCCGATATCAAGTCTCATTCCCGACAGTATGAAAAAGCAGGCCAGCACGGGGGGCGAAAAACCGTCCACTTGATCAAACAGCTTTACATCGTCACTTTTGTTGATTATTGCCGCTCCAAACGCCATACACGACAGCAGCGGCGAAATATCAAAGGCCGAGCACGCTCCTGAAATAGCAAGCAAAACAGCAACAGTCAGTATCAGGCGGTTGTCATGGCTTCTCTTTTTAATCACAGCACAGTGCACAAGCCCCAGACCCAGGCCAAAGCCCACTGCTCCAATATTCTCCAAAACGGGAATCAGCACCCCAAGCATATCGGCACTGCCATTTTCCATAGCCGAAGCCGCAGCCGAAGCCGCCGAAAACAAAAGCAGCGCCACCACATCGTCCAGCGCTGTCACCTGTAAAAGCAGATCTACAAAACTCCCTTTGGCCTTATACTGCCTTATGGTCATCATTGTGCTGGCGGGAGCCGTTGCCGAAGCTATGGCTCCCGCTATAATTGCCAGCGAAAGATCGGTTTTAAACACGCCCCACAAAAGCAATGTTACCAAAACGGCAGCGGACACCGCTTCAAAAAAAGTAACGATAAACATGGACCTTCCCGAACTTTTAAGAGTGCTCAGCCTGAAAAACTGCCCTACCCTGAAGGCTATAAACGAAAGAGCCACATCGCTTATAAAATCTGCCCCTTCGATAAATGTTTCAGGTATCAGATCGAGAAAATAAGGTCCCATCAATATGCCGGCGATTATATATCCGCTGACATCAGGCATTTTAAGGCGCTTGGTTATCCTTGTCATCGAAAAACCCCCAAAAAGGGTCATCGAAAGGGAAAGCATGATCCTCGCGCCATACCCGGCCTGCTCCAAATATGCTCTTGTCATAAAAGCACCCCTCCCCTTAATCACTATTTTATGTTAATTGATTATAAAACAGTTTTGTGATAAAATAAAATTAAAGTATTTTAGCTATTCATAAAAATTTTTTATAGTGAGGCGTTTTATGATAGATCCCAAACTCAAAACGGTTTTAAGTGTGGCCGAGACACTGAACATTACAAAGAGTGCAAAACTTCTCTCTCTTACGCAGCCGTCGGTGTCCCAGCATATCAAAGCGGTTGAGGAGACGCTGGGAGTAAAACTTTTTGTCAGGACCAACAGGGGGCTTAAAGTGACCGCAGAAGGACAAATCGTGATAGAGTATGCCAAAAAAATGCGCGGACTTTACGGCGTATTGCTTAAACAGCTTGAGGATCAGAAGCGTTCGGTCCAGCATCTGACCGTAGGGGTCACCCCCACTGCTGAAAGTAATGCAATATCACAGGTTTTGGCCCTTTATAGTGCCCAAAATCCGTCGATACGCATAACAATCATTACTGACACCATCAATAATCTTTATACCAAGCTCAAGGAATATGAAGTTGATTTTGCCATAATCGAAGGGAGCATATCCGATCCATCATGCAGCTCCATACTTTTGGACACCGACCATCTTGTTTTGGCGGCCTCATCCTCAAACCCCATTTCGTCGATGCCGCTTATACCAATATCCCTTTTGAAACAGCAGCGGCTTATTTTAAGGCTGCCCTCCTCAGGTACAAGGACGCTTTTTGAAACAGCACTGTCCATGTGCGGCGAAAGTATTGACGCTTTCAATATAATATTGGAGCTGGACAACATGAACACCATAAAGGAGCTGGTACAGAGAGATTTTGGCGTCAGTGTCATTTCAAAAAGTGCCTGCCTGGACGATGTTCGAGCCGGGCGTTTCTGCACGATACCCATAGAAAAACTCAATATGATAAGAGAAATAAACATTGTCTATACCTCCGATTTCGGACATACCGACATATTGCGCGACATTGTCGCCATATACCAGCGCCAGCAGCCCGAAAAACGGATATAAAAAAACAAAAAGGACGGAAAATCTTTCCGTCCTTTTTGTCATTTTAAGCTTATTTCATGCTGTCCCATCTCTGTGGCACAGGCTGGTCACAGAACTTAAGGAGTTCATCCATAGGTTCATTATAAGGCTCATGCCTTATCTCGCAGTCATTATCCAGATATCCCAGGGCCACGGCTGCATATGCCGCCGTGCCATAGGGCAGGCCGTTTTCATCCATATCAAATCCCGGATTGTGGCCGCCGATGGATATGCCCTCTTCCTCATTACCTATTCCGACGCGCATCATGACCCCGGGATAATACTTGCACAGGACTGAGAAACTCTCAGAACCCATGTTTAAGTCTTTGGGCGCCAGGATGCCGCTTCCCAGCATGCTTTCAATGGCCTGGGCACCGGCCTTCGCCAGATCCTCGTTATTAATAACGGGGAGGATAGGCCCGACAAGGCGGTCAAACGCCGCCTCGCATCCAAAAAGGGCAGCCTGGGCCTGCACTATTTCCTTAAACTTGGTTTTGAATATATTGCCCGCCGAGGCGTCGTAAAAGCGGCAGGTACCGCTGAAAGTCAGGGTCTGCGGTATGACATTTCCGGCAGCGCCGGCCCTGACCATACCCATAGAGTTTGTAAGTATAACAGTTGGCTCAACATAATTCATACGTATGCTCTTTATGCACTCGTAGATGGCGACAAAGCAGTCGATAGGATTGTTAGACCTGTCGGGACGGGAGCCATGGCCGCCCTTGCCCGTCAGCGTGACCTGGTATGAAAAAGCGCCGGCATGAGCAGGTCCGGGCTGGCAATTAAGCTGCCCCGCCCTTAAAGAAGTATCGGTATGCTCAGCAAAGGCGGCATCTATCTTAAGGCCCTTTTCCTGTATGTACTTCATCACATAATAAATGTTATTGGTGCCCTCTTCGCCCCTTTCAAACAAAAGCCATACCCTGCCCTTTATGGCATCGCGGTTCTGCGAAAGAATTTTGGCGGCCCCAAGAAGCATGGCGGTATGGCCGTCATGCCCGCACATATGGGCAACACCCGGTACCTTACTGACGCAAGCCTTGGGCTTTTTGGCGTTCATGGGCAGCTCATCTATCGGCAGCGCGTCACAGTCGGCCCTCAAAAGCACAGCTTTGCCCTCCTGCGGACCATCTATATGTGCCAGAACGCCGCCGTCGGGAATATTGACATACTCTACGCCCATTTTGTCAAGCTCGCCGCATATCAATTTGACTGTATTGAACTCTCGCCCCGAAAGTTCTGGATTTTCATGCAAATGACGCCTTATGCTGACGAGATAATCCTTAAGCGCCAGGCTTTCCTTTAAGATTTCCATATAACCGCTCCTTTACGCTGATATTTTCCCGGGTGCTTGTAGCCCCAGCCGATGTTATAATTATTATAACATAAATATACGGAGGTTTTTATATGAAGTTCAAAAAAGTAACAGCCATTTATTTCTCACCTACCTCTGGCTCCCTTAGAAATGCCATGGCAGTGGCCGAAGGCACAGGCCTCCCTATGGGGAGCATAGATATGACCGCCCTTAAAAATGCGCCGTTAGGCGAAATATCATTCGGAAGTGACGAAATCGTGGTTCTGGGCGCTCCCTGTTATGGCGGCAGGATACCCGAAATTGCCTCGTCACGCTTTTCGTTGTTAGCAGGCAACGATACCCCCTGCATAGTTACCGTAACCTATGGCAACCGCCATTATGATGACGCCCTTGTGGAACTTTGTGATCTTGCCCAAAGCCATGGCTTTATCCCCATAGCGGCAGCCGCCCTGATTGCAAAACACACATACGGACATATTGCCGAAAGCCGTCCGGATGAAATTGACCTTGAAACTACACGCCTTTTTGGCCAAAAAGCCGTTTGCGGCGCTGAAAAAGCCATAATAGATGTAACTCCGTCAGTTCCTGGAAACAGGCCCTATAAAGATGGCGGCAAAGGCGGAATCTTCCGCCCCTCCACTACCGATGCCTGCGTAAAATGCAGCAAATGCGTAAGTGAATGTCCCACGGGGGCTATCTCTGATGACTGCCGGACGATAGACAACGCCAAATGCCTTGCCTGCTTCCGCTGCATTTCGGTATGCCCCATGAAGGCCAAAGTCATGGACAGCGAAGAATACAGAGCCTTTGCCGAAGGCTTCACCCAAAAACTTTCCGTCCCCCGCAAGAATCTCTATATCCTTTAAAAACTCTTATATCAAATATGAAAAATCCCGCCTTTCGGCGGGTTTTTCTATCTCCTGTCCTTTCTTACAAATGGCTGGCTGACCTGAGTGTCAGTCAGCAGGCCGTATTTATCCGGCCTGCGGTAGGCGTTGCCCCATGTCTCCTTCTGTCGATAGCGGCGCAGCCTTTGAATATCCAGCTCGGCTATATATATACCCTCCTTACCCGGGGCCTGCATGATACAGGTGTCACGTGAAAGCCCAGAATCGGGCGGATATGCCACGCCGTCAAAAACCGTCGAGATGCCATTGCAGTCCGGTACGCTTTCGGGATAATTGCAGGTGGCTATGGCCAGCATATTTTCATATGCCCTGGCCCTGAGCTGGGATACCCTGTTTATCTCCATAGGGCATGCGTTGGGCACAAGTATGAGCTCGGCGCCCTTCAGCATGAGTATCCTGGCACTTTCGGGAAACTCGCGGTCATAGCAAATCATGGCACCGACCTGCACATTACCCTGCGCCGTTTCCAGATCGGTTACATAAAATTCCTCGCCCCTCTCAAGCTCCCTTTCGATATCGAAGTCACAGGTATGGACTTTGGCGTAAAGCAGCTTCTTTTCCCCGTGCATATCAAAAAGGGCCATTGAATTGCGCACACCGCTGCCGGTCTTTTCCAAAAAGGTTATTCCTATGGCCATTTCCAGCTCTTTCGCCAGCTCCCCAAAGGCCGTAACAAAGGGCGAGCCGGCCTCTACCGCCCTTTCTTTCCAGCCCCTGTGGCCCATGCTGTCATAACCGCAGCTCCACATTTCGGGAAAAAGGGCTATATCGGCCCCCATCTCCTTTGCCCTGCGGCAGTATTCCAAGCCCTTTTCAAGGTTCTCCTTCTCAGTCGTGCAGGGTGCCGCCTGCAGCAAGGCTATTTTAAGAAAACTCAAACCAATCACTCTTTTCCAAGGCCGCTTTAAGGCCTATTTCTTCTTTTGTATCTTCCGCTTGTTTCCTTTATGGTCAACTATGTATGTGTTGTCCAGCGCAACGGAAAGGCTGGCCTTGACGCTGTCGATATACTCCCTGCGCAGGCTTTCATGCTCGTCCCTTTCCTCTTTTGTAAGCTCCCTTACCTTCTTTTCCCTGGCAAGAAAATTTATCCTGTCTATCTTATGCTGCTCCATACGTTCACCTCTCAGTCGGAAATCTTAACTATCCTGCTGCTTCCCTTGCCCTGTATGACTTCCAGCCCGGGTATACTCTGCACAAACCGCTCAAAGCTGCTGTAACCGTAATCCTTTACCCTAAAGCCCTTGAAGCCGGCGTGTATCCAATGGCCCAGGGAAGCCATTTCCATGCCGCTCTTACCGACAGAAGCCACTTTTTCCCTGGCATAAGCCTCTATTTCTCTGCGCCTATCACCGCTGTTTTTGAGCCTTAAGGTCAAAACCCCCTTTTCCTCCCTGAGTTCAAAACGGTCCAATTCACCAACAAATCGCGAAAGGGTACTGTAACCGTAATTTCGCACATCAAAATCGGAATATTTTTTGACCAGGCGGTTGCCCAACTCGGCCAAACCGGTTGTGCGGTTTTTGTCGTTGTTCTCTGCTATTATGGAAGCTATGTCATTTTCAATAATCGATTTCTTTACCGGTTCAGCCGGCTGGTCGTCATCAATGATTATTTCCACCCGGGTGTCGGTATCCTCCTCGTCCTCCTGCTGTATCAGCAGCTCCAGGTTTGTGAAAACACTGCATGCCGCTCTGAAGGACCTGGGGGTTTTATTCTCGCCCATGCCTATGACCTGCTTGCCAGATTCCCTAAGCCTGCTGGCCAGACGGGTAAAATCGCTGTCGCTGGATACTATGCAGAAACCGTCGACCCGGTTTTCATAAAGTATGTCCATTGCATCTATTATAAGAGCCGAATCGGTGGAATTCTTTCCCACGGTATTGCTGAACTGCTGCACGGGCAAAAGAGAGTATTCCATCAGCATGTTTTTCCATCTTGCGCTTTGAGTGCTTGTCCAATCCCCGTATATTCTTTTATATGTTATTACGCCGTACCTGGTCACCTCATCCAATATATACCTGACATACTTGGAAGAGATATTCTCCGAATCTATCAATACGGCAAATTTCCTGTCCTCCATAAGCCGCTCCTTCTGACTTAAAATCCTACAAATCCATTTTAACATATCAAAGCCGCGGATTAAAGCGTCTTTTTACGAACGGACAAAAAGGGGGCCGAACGGCCCCCCTGCCAGATTAAGTTAGTTTTGGCTAACCAAGTTTTAAAAAAAAATCAGCTCCCTGCCGCCATGTGGTTTTTAAGCAGATCACTCAAAGCTGAAGCCGAGCTGCTTTGGCACCTGAGCACTAACGACCCGCAGCGACCGGCAGCTTCAAAGGCGCATCCCGCCATCTTATGGGAAACCGTACCGGTAAACAAAACAATTATGTCCGGACTTCCTATCTGGCTTGTGAAGTTGCCCCTCATTTTAGTAAATACCTTGGCCCTGCATCCGTGTGCTTTGCATATCTGTTTGTATTTACACTCCATACACTCATTACCGCCTACTATCACTACTGTCATATAGCCCTCCTTTTAAAAGAAATACGGTTAGCTGCTGCTAACCGTATAATAACATATCCTTTATCAAAGGTCAACGCTTTTCTTCAAAGTCTTCGCCGCCCGTCAAAAACTCTCTTATCTTATCAAAGGTCTCATCACTTATGACATGCTCTATACGGCAGGCGTCCCTGGCTGCCGTTTCCGCATCGACCCCGATATGCTCCAGCCAGCGGGATATGAAAAGATGCCTCTCATACATTTTCTCGGCAATGGCAAGGCCGCTTTCGGTCAGCTCTATAAAGCCGTCCTTATCAACGCTGACATAGCCGTTGCTTTTAAAAAGCCCAATAGCCCTGCTGATGCTGGGCTTGGTAAAGTCAAAATACCTCGCTATATCAATAGAACGCACCTTCCCGTTCTGCCCTTTCAGAATGAGAATAGCTTCCAGATAATTTTCCGCCGATTCCTGTATTTTCAAACGGTTTTCCTCCTCTCGGGCGCAGGCCGGACCACCCACGCGCACGCAGTCCTTTTAAATATTATACCACCTTTCACCAAAGTAAACAAGCGACAAAAAGCGGGCCTTTTGGCCCGCCTTGTCGTCACATTCCCAGCACCTTTTTGTATTCGATTTCCTCTCTGACCTTACCAACAGCTGAAAATGACATGCGTGAAAAATCGAATATCCTCTGGGCCATTTCATGCACCTGCTGCCTTGTGACGCTGTCAAAGCCCCTGGATATCTCTTCCTCGCTTATCTGCCTGCCGTAGACAAACTCGTTTCGCGCCATGGTAGTCATTCTGGCCGAGTTGTTTTCCAGGCCCATAAGCACATTGCTCTTAAGCTGGGTTATATTGCGCTGAAGCTCCTGCTGTGTTACCCCGTTTTCCTTTATGTCGCGCAGAACGCTCAAAATAAGCTCTATGGCCTTAAGCTCTGTTTCCTTTGACAAGGCTGTATATATGCCGCAGACGCCGGTATCTATATACGCCGTACAGAAACTGTAAACGGTATAGCAAAGGCCGTTTTTCTCCCTGACGGTCTGGAACAGCCTGGATGACATACCGCTGCCCAATATGCCGTTTAAAACCTGCATCACATAACGCTCTTCACTGCCGGTTTTGAGTCCCTCAAAGCCAAGCATCAGGTGGTTCTGCTCGGTATCCTTTGTCTTTAAAGTAAATGCCGGCTGATAAATGCTCTTTTCTATTACAGGGAAAGGCTTTTTCTCCATTTTTGAAAAGACCATGCACAGGCTGTCGATATCTTTCTGGCTGTAATTTCCGCAAAGGGCTACAACGGTATTTTCGGGAGTATAATTGTCAGCGCGATAACGGCGCAGCGTTTCACCGTTTATCCCCTCAAGGCTCTCTTTTGTGCCCAAAATGGGCCTGCCCAGCTTATATCCGTCATAAACGGCCGAAAAAAGCTGCTCGTTTACCAGGTCATCGGGAGTGTCCTCATACATGCCTATTTCCTCGATTATAACCGAGCGCTCCAGATCGGTTGCCTGTTCGTCAAAAGCCGAATTGAAATACATGTCGCACAAAAGCTCTGCAGCCTCGGGCAGATATTCACCCAGCGTGCGGCAATAAAAGCAGGTATGCTCCTTGGTGGTAAAGGCGTTGACCTGCCCTCCCAAAGCATCAAAACCCGAGGCCAGCTCGGCAGCCGTGCGGGTATGTGTGCCTTTGAAAAGCATATGCTCGATATAGTGTGATATACCGCACAGGCTTTCAGGCTCGTGCCTTGAGCCGCTTTCGACCCACAGTCCCAGCGAACAGGACTTAAAGCCCTCCATCCGCTCGTGCAGTATCCTGACCCCGTTGTCCAAAGTGATTTTTTCTACCATTTATAATACCGCCTTAAACTCAAATATCGGGAAAGGGCGGGCATATTTGCCCGCCCTTTAGTTTTTACTTTATGTGGGAGGGTTATTCGCCCTTTTCCTCCAGCTCCTTTAAAGCGTCCTTGCGGGAAAGGTTTATCCTGCCCTTGTCATCTATTTCGATGACCTTGACCCATGTCTCGTCGCCAATATTGAGGACATCCTCAACCTTGCCGACGCGCCTGTCGGCAAGCTTGGAAATGTGTATAAGACCTTCCTTGCCGGGGGCAAACTCGACAAAAGCGCCGAAGGTCATTATCCTTGTGACCTTGCCGTAGTACATGTCGCCCACCTCGGGATCTTTGGCGATGCCCTCAATAAGCTTTCTGGCCCTTTCGCCGTCAGCCGAATTGATGGCGGCGATGCAGATGCTGCCGTCGTCCTCGATGTCTATTTTTGTATTGGTCTCGGCGGTGATCTTCTGGATGACCGAACCGCCCTTGCCTATGACTTCCCTTATCTTATCGGGATCAATGCTCATCTGGATCATCTTGGGGGCAAACTCGGAAAGCTCGGCCCTGGGCTTGTCGATGGCCTTGAGCATCACTTCATCCAAAATCTCTATCCTGGCGTTGCGGGTCTTTTCAAATGCCTCGGCAATTATCTGAAGGGTAAGGCCGTCATTTTTGATATCGACCTGGATGGAGGTTATGCCCTTATGGGTGCCCGCCACCTTGAAGTCCATATCACCGAAGAAGTCCTCGATGCCCTGGATATCGGTGAAGGTTATATGTCTGTCACCCTCGGTGACAAGGCCGCAGGAAATGCCGGCCACGGGAGCCTTGATAGGCACGCCGGCATCCATCAAAGCCAGCGTCGAGCCGCAGACCGAACCCTGGGATGTGGAGCCGTTGGAGGAAAGGACCTCGGAAACGACCCTTATGGCATAGGGGAACTCCTCAACCGAAGGCAGAACAGGCTCCAGCGACCTTTCAGCCAGAGCGCCGTGACCTATCTCACGCCTGCCGGGGCTGCGGGAGGGCTTGGCCTCACCGGTGGAATAGCCGGGGAAGTTATAATGGTGCATATACCTCTTTTCGGTCTCTTCAAAGGTCGTATCCAGCTCCTGGGCGTCCCTGAGGGTGCCAAGGGTAGCTATCGACAGTACCTGGGTCTGGCCGCGGGTGAAAAGGCCCGAGCCGTGGACCCTGGGAATGACGCCGACCTCGGCCGCCAGCGGGCGGACATCGGTAAGGCTCCTGCCGTCGACCCTCTTGCCCTCGTCCAAAATGAGCCTGCGGACGACATATTTCTGCAGTTTATACATGCACTCGTCAAACAGCTTTTCGCTGTCGGGATATTCCTCGGCGAAATGCTCCTTGACATCGGCGGTTATCTCGTCTATCCTCTGATCCCTTACAGTCTTGTCATCGGTATCAACAGCCTCCTTGACCCTGCTCATGGCATAGCCCTTGACGGCCTCAAACATCTCCTCAGGCAGCTTGACGCTGGGATATTCGGCCTTGGGAAGGCCGCATTCCTTCTGTATGTTCGATACGAACTCGACAAGCCTTCTTATCTCGGCATGGCCCTTGGAAATAGCGGTCAGCATCATATCATCAGGGAACTGATCGGCGCCTGCTTCAATCATTACGACCTTGTCCATACTGCCGGCGACCGTAAGCTGCAAAGCGCTCTTCTTGCGCTGCTCACTGTTGGGGCAGATAATATACTCGCCGTCGGCATAACCCATCTGAAGGCCGACTATTGGGCCGTTCCAGGGGATATCGGATATCGAAAGTGCCACCGATGTGCCTATCATGGCGGCAACTTCGGGAGAGTGGTCATGATTTACCGAAAGGACGGTACACATAACGGCGACATCGTTGCGCATGTCGGAGGGGAAGAAGGGCCTTATCTGCCTGTCTATAAGGCGGGATACCAAAATAGCCTTCTCGCCGGGGCGGCCCTCACGCCTCATAAAGCTGCCGGGTATGCGCCCGACGGCGTAAAGCCTTTCCTCATAATCGACACCCAGAGGGAAAAAGTCTATACCGTCCCTGGGGGCCTTTGCCATTGTGGCCGTTACCAGCACCGTAGTATCGCCGAAGCTTACCAGAGCGGCACCATTTGCAAGGCCGGCCATCTTACCTATTTCGATCTTAAGCGGTCTCCCTCCCAGGGTGGTCTCAAACACCCTGTGCTTGGGGAATGTGGCATGTGTTATCATTGTTTGTCCACCTTTCTTCTGATTTTGTGGACTTGACCTTAGCACTTGAACAGGACAAGGAATCCCTTTCCTTATGCCGTTCAACTGCTAAAGCTCAAGCCCAAATGTTGGATTATAAAATTGAGGGGACAGCGCGCCGTCCCCTCAGACTTACGAAATTATTTACGCAGACCAAGCTTTGCGACGATAGCACGGTAACGCTCAATATCATTGTTCTGCAGGTATGTCAGCAGTTTACGGCGCTTACCGACCATCTTAAGAAGGCCCCTTCTGGAATGGTTATCCTTCTTGTGAACCTTGAGGTGCTCGGTCAGTTCGTTGATGCGGGTCGTCAGAATGGCAATCTGTACCTCAGGCGAGCCGGTATCGGTCTCATGCAGACGGTTGTCGGCAATGATCTGTGTTTTTGTTTCCTTGAGAATCATGTTTTTACCTCCGAATATTATTCCTCCGCAAGCTGAGTAAAAGGCAAGGCAAACGCCGCGGTCACACGCGGAAAATATCCTTTTACCAAGCATAGGGATACAAATGACATGTTATCACAATCTTTTATATTTGTAAAGCCTTTCAGCGGGAAATTTCCACCTCTCCGGCGATATTCCTGCCAAAAAATTCCCGTATGCCCTCGTGGGTCGGAATATTTCCCAAGGCCCACATCAGCTTTGTCACAGCGGCCTCCGAGGTCATGTCATACCCCTGCATGACTCCGCTGCCCAGCGCTTTCTGTCCTACCTCATAAACCGAAAAATCAGACCTTTCATAAAGGCATTGAGAACAGACCACAACGGGCACCTTCTCCTGCGCAGCCCTTTGCAGCGCCACAGTATAATCGCGCCTTATAAACTGTAAACCTCCGGCTCCGAAGGCTTCTATGACTATGCCCTTTATACCGCTTTTTATGAGTATATCTATGACATTGGGGCTGGTGGCGGGCGTCAGCTTTATAAGGAACACCGAAGTGTCTATGTCGGTAAACAGCCCCGGCTCGCCGTCACAGGGAGGCAGCAGGCTGTCGTCAATATTGAGTCCCGATGAATTTATAACGCCAACAGGCGGATAGTTTACGCTCTCAAAAGCGTTGAAACCGCTGGTGCGCACCTTTACGGCGCGGCAGCCCAACATTATTTTGCGGTCAAAGGCCAAAAATATGCCCCTTTTGCCGCTCATGGCCATTGTGAAGGCCGATATAAGGTTGAATACCCCATCGGTAAGCGGCTGAGAAATAGGCACCTGCGAACCTGTAAAGACCACAGGCACAGGCGGATTCTTTATCATGAAGCTCATCATTGACGCCGTATAGGCCATTGTATCGGTGCCGTGTGTAACGACGATTCCGTCATGGCCCTCAAAACCCTCGTATATGGCCGAAGCGATTATCTTCCATTCCTCGGGCTGGATATTGCTGCTGTCCAATGTCAATACCTCTTTTGTCTCCAGCTCCATGTCCAGCGGCGCCATGCCCAGGTGCGAAAGTATCTCCGAGCTGCCCCGTGGGGCCAGGCCGTCCGCCGAGGGGGCCGAGGCTATCGTTCCGCCGGTAGTCAGCATAAGTATCTTTTTCATTTAAACCACTCCTCAATTCAGATAATATCATACCCCGGCACACCTTCGCAATCCATTTTGGGCAAAACAAAAGGCGGCTTAAAGCCGCCTTTTGAAGAGTTTGTCATTACTCTGCCTCATTTTTCTTGCGGGGGGCAAAGAGCAGCAGAGCTGCCAGCGCCGTTCCGCTCAAGACCATGGCAACGGCCGAATAAATCATACCGTTGTCGCCCGTATCAGGCAGGTCGCTGAGAGGAGGAAGATTTTCGTCGATATCGGTGATATCGGGAGGATTATTTCCATCATCTATGTCAGGAAGCTCCTCTAAGGGGGTATCACCATCATCTATATCTTCATCAAGAGAATAATAGAGGTCGATGACTCTGTCGTCATTCATATAGCCTTCAACCTCGTCACCCTCTATGCTCATAAGAACATAGCTCTCACCGCCGGAACGAAGGGTCTCGTAAATGACCGATTCAACATTATACCTGGTTCCCTCGGCATAGCTGCGTACATAGCTGGAACGAAGCTCATTACCGTCCATGTCGTAATAATTGACAGTCACGGTATATGTATCATCATCACCGCCGCCATCGTCAGGAGAGGTGTACTGTTTTGCGTAGAATATCCAATCGATATACGCCTCAGCATCCTGATACTCGTTGCCCATTCCTATGGGGAGGCTTACCGAAACGGTCAGCTTCATGCTGTCCCCCCTGGAGAAGCGCCCGAGATAGACGCCTTCCTCGGCGGGGCCTGCCGCATTGAGATCAAGCACATTGCCCTGGCTGTCGGTAACGGACACGGCGTCAAGTATCTCGCTGGTATTTTCAGCGCCGGCGCCTTCAAAATGGCTCTGGCCGTTTACCTCGTCATTATACAGCACGCAGTCGCGGGCATAAAGGTAAATATCATATCTGCCGGAGGCTTCGGAGGTAACCGTAACCTCTCTGCTTAAGCTGTCGCCCGGCATCATATCCTTGAAGCCGTCGAACAGGTCATTGGGGTCGGAGAAGGCAAAACTCCTGTCGGCCGTAAAGACCACAGTCGGCTCCCCTCCGCCAAGGACATCGTCGGCCAGAGAAATGACGCTCATTGAAAAGACGAGAGCGAGAGCGATGGCCGCGCTTAAAACGCGCTTTCCGTTTTTATACTTTTTCATTCTCCCGCACCTCCTTAACCGATCTTCAGATTCAGACTGCCGTCAGCGTTCACCTCAACGCCCCAGGCTTCCTCTACGGCGTCCGTGGGTATGCTCTGGATAGCCTGGGCCACGACCTCAAGCTTCAGAAGGGCCTCGCCCTTGGGGACCGTGCATGTCGCTCTGTTAATCAGGTTGGGAGTGGTGGCATCCACGGCCAGGGGCTTGGTGTAGTAATAGTACCCACCCGGACCCTTTTTCCAATCGTCGCTGCCCCACTCGTAACTGACAACTGCGTCTTTGGGCTCGGCAACGACCTGATCATCAGAATTTCTCCAGGTCTCAACCAGCATGACCCTGACATATACTTCAGTCTTGCCGGTGTTTTTTACACCGACATTTGTTTTCTCGCTGCCGTCAAACGTTTCTTCTATGTCTATTTCGGCATCGGGAATATAAAACTTATTATCCAGCTTTTCGGAGGAGTCGAACAACCATGCCAGCGTCCCTCCGACAGCTACGGCGCACAGCGCAACAAGGGATATTATCAGGGTCAGGGACTTGCCACTGAAGCCCATGCTGTGTTTAGCTCTCTTCATTGTTCAGCACCCCTTCCTTATTTCTTATACGTGTTGGTCACAATAGCGTCATCAGCCAGCCACTGCTCGTTGTCGATCCTGTTGGTGACCGTGACGTAGCGGACGCACTTTTCGACCTCCGCGTTGGATATCTCGGGATGTCCACCGCCATGGGATACTTCAAAGCTTCCCTGATCGGCCGTATACCTCCAGGACCAGGACTCATCTTCGGTCAGGGTATAGGTCTTGCCGCAATAAAGGCCGCTGACCCTATCGCTTCCGGCTCCGTTTATCACGAATTCGGCTATCCTGTCTCCTCCGTCTTCGGAAAGTTCAAACCTGAAGCTTTGGGTATAAACGCTGTCTCCATCGACATCGACCTGCTTTGTGACATCGAGGTCAAAGCGGTTTATCCTGAGCAGGATATGGCTGCTCTGTTCGGCGTCGGGCTTAGTGACTGTGGGCGTGCCTTCATAGCCCTTGCCATTTATCGTGTAGCTAAGCTTGGAAACATTGAATGCCGCATCTTGCTTGGCTGTCCTATAAGTGGCAGTTTCGTCATTGAATGTGCCGTCCGATTTACCGACCTGCTCAAGTACCAGCGCAACATCAGTTATCGCAGGAGCATTGCCGTACATTGTAACGGTAACGTCGCTTGCAAGAGTATCGCCATGCTTCCAGACGGTGGTGATGCTGCCACGGTCAAGGCCCCATTCATTGAGGTCTACATCCACGCCGTAGTTGGCCCAGATGTTTTTGGTCGTGACGCCGAACTCCGGTCTGAACACATTGACTATGGCTTCAGCACTCTGGGAGCTCTCCTGCCTACTGTGTGTTTGGCCATTGATTGACTTTTCATTGGCAACGGCGGTAGCCGTGACGGTATAGGTGCCGTCCTCCTCGCCATCTACCCCATTGGGTTCAACGGTGTAGGTTATATCGTCGACAAAGTCGTCCATCCAGAGCTCGTCGGGAGTTATCTCCTCGTAAAGCTTCTCCACTGTGGGAACTTCGCCGCCGAGGTAAATGTTGTAATCCGTCACGGTAAGCGCGGGAATGTCAAGCGCGACATTGACCTTAGGTACGGCATAAGGCTCAAACAGGGTCTCGTCATCTTTATAAACGCCGGCTTCATCGGTATTGGTGGGAACACCGTTGCCGCCCCAGAAGCCCTCGCGGACCTCGATGGGGAAGCTGATCACCAGCTTGCTGCCATGGTAATCACCCTCGGTGTTGGGGTCACCCGGCTTGTAACCGGTCTCGGAAATAAAGTTCTTTGTGAAGTCAAAGCCTGTGACTATGACCTCGCCGTCTACTATCTTCGAGGTAACTCCTTCGGCTTCTGCGATACCCTTGGTAAAGTCGGTGCCGTCATAGAGCCTGGTGTAAACATCGACCGTGGCGCCTTCGGGTATCACAAAATACTCAGAAACGACATCCTTTACAACGGTCTCGCTGCCAAGGTCGACCTTACTGCTGCCCGTCGTTTCGGAAATAGCCTCGAATATGGCATTCAGCTCGGAAGAGTTGGAGGCCGACAGATAGTAGCTGGGGCTCTGGGGCACGCCGTTGTTGGAGGACACATTCTGCATAAAGTAGTTGCCCTTGTCGGCGTCGCTGCTGCTCCCTCCCGTTGAACCGGGATCGGTGGCGTCGGCGCCGTCGAATATGCCTATGGCATAAACCTTGGCATTATATTCCTCTTTGGCTTCCTTCGCCTCAGCTAAAGCTGCGTTTGCGATGTCAGTCTCATAGCCATAAAGCCCGGGGATACCGTCGGTAAAGAGGATAACGACCCTGTCGCGTTCCTCCCCGGTTATGGGGTTATTTGCGAAAATATTGTTGGCCATATCCATGCCGGCGTCGGTCTGGGTGCCGCCATGGGCCGTCAGGTAATCGACAGCGTCCTGCACATTGGTAAGGCCGGCTGAGGTGGAAACATCCTGGAGGGCATTTTGGTAATCGCTGTTTGTTATGCTGTAAGGGCCCCACCAATCATCTGTATCATTGCTGTAATACTGCGGGCCGTTATACTCATATCCGTGGGGGTAATACTGACTCGAATCGTCGCCCTGCCAATCACCCTGTTCGACATCAACACCGGTCAGAAGCTCAGTATTTTTATAACCCGAAGAGCTGAAACCGGCAATGGCTATCCTGTGCTTAACATCGTCCTCGGTGCCGGCAATTTTGTCGGCGCCCTTGGCCTTTTCGGCAACGGAGGCTATAAAGCCGTCAACGGCGTCCACCAGGGCGTCAAGCCTGGGCTCGCTTCCTTCGTTGACCGTGTAGTACAGCATCTTCTGGGTTTCGCCGTTAAACACCTGCTGAGCTGTGTCATCGCCGTTCATGCTGACCGTATGGTTCCCGTCGGTGTCGGTGTAGGTGAACTCGTAGATATACTCATAAGAGGTATTCCGGTAATAGAAATCGGAAGCAAAGTCAGGCCTTGTACTGTCTCTGTCAGAAGTCCAGGTCTCGCCGTTGGCCGAGTAGGTATACTTATAATAACCACCAAGCCATCCGGTTGACACCCACTCACTGCTTACGCTAACCTTGTAATACTGATCGTTTTCCTTGTAATAAAGTTTGTCTCTATTTCTATAAAGGGTCGAATTCTTAGTACCACGCCAAGTATCTTCATCCACCTGGCTGTAGCTGTATGTCTCTTCACCGCGCTCGCGGTTTATCGTAACCTTGGAATAGCTGCCGTCGTCCAGCTGGACATAGGTGCCGTTGCGATAGCTGTTGTAAAGATTCAAGGCCGTTTGGGTAGCAAAAGATCTGTAACCTACAGATGTGAAATCATTTTCCATTGAGCCCGATTGGTCAAGGACCAGGACTATGTCCAGGGGCTTGGTAGACTCGGAGCTGGTGACGCTGCCCTCGGTCCAGGCCTCAAGGTTGACGGTATATGTGCCGTCGTCGTCATTCCTCTCGACCCATTTGCGGAGCTCCAGGCCGTTTCCGTGTATGGTATCGCCGTTGCCCGAACCCGTATCAACTACGGGCTGGTAACCCGACAGAGGAGCCGTACGGAGGGAGGTCCTCATCATGGGCATATAGGCTATCGAATCATCCGTAATGGGCTGTACGTTGGAAGCGCCGGAAAACATCGGAACGGCGTTGGTAAAGGGCACCGTTTCCTCGGGGGCCTCGATTATCTCGGGCACATGCTCGATATATTCGTCCTCAGGCAGCTCGGCTCCGGGGACCTCTGTCTCAGGGATGTCCTCGGCATCCAGCAGAGCTTCAAGGTGAGCGTTAAGGGCATCCGCCTTTTCGCTGCCTATCTCTGCCAGGAAAGCATAGCCTTCTTCATCGGTAAGGGACGAAGCGATTTCGCTCATCTGCTCGGCGCTTGTGCAGGCCATCATAAGAGCGTAAAATTCATCGGCCGTCATACCGGCATACACACCGCCGACAGGCTGTGTGGGATCCGTAGGCTGTGTGGGATCCGTAGGCTGTGTCGGATCCGTAGGCTGTGTAGGATCAACGGGCTGCGTGGGATCCGTAGGATCGGTAGGATCAGTAGGATCGGTAGGATCAGTAGGATCGGTAGGATCGGTAGGATCCGTAGGATCGGTAGGATCCGTAGGATCAGTAGGATCCGTAGGATCGGTAGGATCGGTAGGATCAGTAGGATCGGTAGGATCGGTAGGATCGGTAGGATCGGTAGGATCGGTAGGATCGGTAGGATCCGTAGGATCGGTAGGATCGGTAGGATCCGTAGGATCGGTAGGATCAGTAGGCTCGGTCGGCTCAGTGGGCTCGGTCGGCTCAGTGGGCTCAGTAGGCTCGGTCGGCTCGGTGGGCTCGGTGGGCTCAGTAGGCTCAGTGGGCTCGGTCGGCTCAGTGGGCTCAGTAGGCTCAGTGGGCTCAGTCGGCTCGGTAGGCTCAACAGGCTCAGTCACCGTAGTGCCTCCATCGGAAACACCCGCGGTATTTTCATCTGCGAAAGCAGGAGATGCCATTGAAAATACCAAACACAAAGCCAGAACAAACGATAAATATTTTTTCATTTTCATGTCATTTCCTCCCTTCTGTATTACTCACCGTCAACCGAAGCTGCAGGCCAGCCCATAACATCGGTAACATCCTGTCCCGCCTGAACGTCAAATCCGTTATTCTCGGACTGAACGGCCTGAGCGGAAACGGTAACATTAAATACACTGTTCATATAATTGTTCCCCATCCGGCTGTCGAAAGCAACCTGGGTAAACAGCGGCTCGGTCGAGGCTCCTGCGGGCACTTCCTCCTTATAGTACCAATAACCGTCATCACCCAAAAGCCAATTCTCGGTGTCGAAGTCCAGCGTTACATAATCGGTATCCAAAGGCTGCTCGTTTGCACCCTTTGCCGTCTTTTCAACGCTTACCCTAACATAGCAGGGGTTATCACCATTGTTAACGACATAAACCACTTTGCTGGCCTCTGCCGTCGGCATAACGGGCATACCGTTGGGATAAACCTCGTTGAAATCCTTTTCCTCTCCGCCCACAATCGTCTTATCGGCGAGGGCTATGCGCACATTACCCATGGTAAGCACATTATGGGCAGTGCCCTCCGCCGAGAAGTAGGCCACCGTCCCATACGCCAGAAGGCTGAGAGCAATGGCGACAACGGAGAGGATCGCAATTTTTCTCTTCATATAACTGACCGCCTTTCGTTGGATTTCTCCCTTTTTTAAAACTCAAATCTTTACTTTACATATAAAGTGTATCTCACCGGGGTCACACAATGGTTACATATACGCCGCTTAAAAGGAAAAATTTCAGTTTTAAAATAACTTTTTTCCACGCCGGGCAAGACACTGTCATACAAAATATTTTATCCCATAATCCTGCCCATGCCGAGGGGGCAAACCCCTCGGCATGGAAGTTAGGATCAAGATATGTAATTTAATTACGCACCGAGACCTGCCAGCTTCAGCAGTTCAGCCTTGGCTGTCTCAGCGGTAACGCCCTGGGCCTGAACAGCATAACCGGTAGCCGTGACGGTGAAGCCGTCAAGGGTCTCGATCTCTTCGCTGGAAAGCTCAGCGGGGATGTTCATAGCCGTGAAGAGGGTAAGATCAGCATTGGCAGAAACCTTGCCCTGCTCCCACATGTAAACATAGACCAGGTTATCGCCCTGCTCTGTGGCAGCGATCTTTGTCCAATCAGCTTCGTCATAGCCTTTGAAAACGGTCTCGAGGTTATTAAGAGAAGCATGATCTTCGGCAAGGGCCTTCCAAGCGGCAGCCTTGGAAATGACAACCTTCATGGCGACATAAGCATCCTGGCTGTCAGCGGCAACATGGATGGTGGGGTCCTTGGGCAGCTCGGCTCCGGGATAGACGTTCTCATAGGTATTGGTCTTAACCCTATCTTCGCCGGCGGTCCAAACATCGTCTGCATAGGTTACCTTGGCCTCATCAAGGTCAATGGCGACATTACCGACGGTGAAGGTGTTCTGAACTTCGGTAGTTGTGCTGGTGAAGTAAGCGATGGTCCCGCCGACGCCAACGGCCATAGCCAGGACAACGGCTGTCAGGGTAAGAAGGATACTTTTCTTTTTCATGGTTTTATTCCTTTCATTAAATATTTACGGATTCGAAACTAAAACCTGCCGTTAAAGCTGCTTTCTAAATTACTCGCCTTTGGTAAAGAAAGCAATGGCGGCGGCGTCAGCGATGGACTGAGTGGCCTCGGCAGCCTGATGGACATAGGCCTGGACAGTGATGGTGCCGTCGGTGAAGGGGTTGTCTCCGGCAAGGGTTTCCTCGGTTACGGTATTGCTGATCGTTACCTGAGTAAACAGCTCCTGCAGCTTGGTGCCGGTACCCTCATCGGGAGTAACTGTTTCATGATACCTGTAAAGACCGGTAAGGCCGTCAACAGCTGTCCAATTAGCACCGGTAGCGCCGATGGTAACATACTCGGAAAGGGCATTGTTTACATAAGCGTAAACATAAACTTCCTCGGAGCCCTTAACCGTGATGGTCGGGTCCTTGTCAACAGTCTGGCCGGGGACGACCTTCATGGCGCCGTCAACGCCGTTTTCAGCCAAAGCCACATCCCATTTAGGCTCGGCGATTTCGACTTCCGTGTCGCCGAAGGTGAACTTGTTGATCAGAACCTCAGACTTATCCGTCAGGAAAGCCAGGGTGCCCGTGACGGCGATGGCAGCGACCAGGACCATCGAAAGGGCGATTGTCAATGTCTTTTTCATGTTTCTTCCTCCATTAAAAATATTTTTTATTAAACAAGCTGATTTTTTCAGCACTGTTTCGTTTTCCCCTTTCCATCTTTGAAAAGGATCTCGGGTAAAATGATGAGCAGAAGCAGAAGCCCCACTCCGCTTATGGCGGCATACTTGCCCTGCGCCGAAGACAGCCAGCTTGAAAACAATCCAAGCTTTGGCACCGTGAACACGGCCCTGCCCAGAACCGACGAATAAGGCACGGGGCTGGCGTCGGGAGTTTCGTTAGCGTCGCCCTTGGTGTAGAAGCACTGATTTTCCCTGTCGATTTCGATGACCCTGTGTGTCGCCGCCGTATCCTCGCCGCTCAAGCGGAAGGTAATGGCATCGCCGACCTTTATATCCTCAGGATCGACGCTTTTGACATATATCAGCGATCCGACATGAAACGCAGGCTCCATACTGCCGCTTAAAACGGCATAAGGTGTGAACCCCACAATGCGTATACCCGCCAGCAAAAAAGCAAGCGCGGCAACCGCCAGAACCAATATCCATGTGACGGTGTTCCATATTTTTCTTACTATCGCCGGCCACCCCCCTGCTTTTCCCTATGGTTTTTCTTGCCATGTCTGTATTATATTTGGGCAAGGTTATATCGTGGTTACATTTCGGGAAAATTATGAAAGTTTTTTTAACTTTCTTTTTGGTTTTATGTAACCCTGCCAAGAGCTTTTCAAAATGACGTGGAAATGCAGCCGAAAGAATGATATATTATAAATAAGGTCACACCGCAATTTTAAAAACGGAGGTAAAGCATGGATATTAAAGAAAGGGCCCTTAAGGCCCATGAGGAGTGGAGGGGCAAGCTGACCATAAATACAAAATGCCCCATTAAATCGGCCGAGGATCTGACGATAGCCTATACCCCCGGCGTCGCCGAACCCTGCCTTAAAATCAAAGAGGACAAGGACCTTCAGTATAAATACACGGGCAGAGGCAACACCGTCGCCGTCATAACCGACGGCACTGCCGTATTGGGCCTGGGCGACATCGGACCCGAGGCCGGCATGCCCGTTATGGAGGGCAAATGCGCCCTTTTCAAAGCCTTTGCCGATATAGACGCCTTCCCCATCTGTATCCGCTCGAAGGACCCCGACGAGATAGTTCGCACCGTCGAGCTTATTGCCGGCTCTTTCGGCGGGATAAACCTTGAGGATATCTCGGCCCCCAGGTGCATCGAGATAGAGCGCAGGCTCAAGGAAAAATGTGACATACCCGTGTTCCATGACGACCAGCACGGCACGGCCGTCGTCGTCCTGGCCGCCTTGATAAACGCCTGCCGCCTGACGGGCAAGGACATGAAGAAGCTAAAGGTCGTCATAAACGGCGCCGGGGCCGCAGCTTTGGCCGTGGCAAAGCTGCTTATTTCGGTGGGCATAGGCGAGCTTATCCTCTGCGATAAATACGGCCTGCTTTACAAGGGCAACCCCGAAATGAATCCCGAGCAGGCCAAGGTTGCCGAGCTTTGCAACCCCCATATGATAAAGGGCGGCCTTACCGAGGGCATAAAGGGCGCCGATGTGTTCATCGGCGTTTCGGCTCCCAACTGCTTAAGCGCCGAGCAGGTTTCACTGATGGCCGACAAGGCTATTGTGTTTGCCATGGCCAATCCCGTCCCCGAAATAATGCCCGACGAGGCCAAAAAGGGCGGCGCTTTCGTGGTCGGCACCGGCAGGAGCGATTATCCCAACCAGATAAACAATGTCCTGGCCTTCCCCGGCATATTCAGGGGCGCTCTGGACGTCAGGGCGTCCGACATAAACGAGGAAATGAAGATAGCGGCGGCCACCGCCATTGCCGACCTGGTTTCCCCCGAGGAGCTGTCGCCCGACTACATCATGCCCCCCTCTTTCAGCATGACGGCCCACAAAAAGGTGGCCGAGGCCGTAAGCCGCGCCGCCAGGGAAAGCGGGGTCGCGAGGATATAAATAATATGAAGGCTTTGAATTTTGTTACATTTGACGCCCCCTTTGAAAAGGCGTATATGCTTTCGGACTATGTTTCGAAAAAGCGCTATACCTTCCTTATATTTTTAAGGTATTTCGGCTGCCGCAGCTGCCAGGTCGATATGATAGAGCTGACAAAGGCCAAAAAGGCCTTTGAGGACAAAAACGCCCAGGTGCTTCTGGTTTTGCAGAGCACCCCCGAGATATGCGAAAAGGGCATCGAGGAATTAAAGCTCGATTTGGACATGGTATGCGACCCGGAAAAGGAGCTTTACTCCCTTTATGATGTGCCGTCAGCCGGTTCGGCCGAGGCCATGGCCCGGAAAAACGAGGAGGCAAGCCCCGAGAGTGCAAAGAAGCTGGCTTTCAAAAGGGAGCTTTTTGACAAGTACGGGCTTGTCCACGGCGAGTACGAGGGTGACGAGTACCAGCTGCCCGCCTTCTTCCTTATAAACTCCGATATGGAGCTTCTTTATTCCCACAGGGCCTCATCCATGGGAGATATGCCTTTGGGCGAGGAATACCTTGACTATATTAAATAAGTACATAAAAAAGCGCGGCCGCCTGGCCGCGCTTTTTTGCTGCGTTATTCTTTTTCCCCGGGTATGGCCGGGTTTGCTATTATAGTTTTATACTCAAAATAATTCACCATGCCGGGGCGGGCCCCCGACGGCTTTTTGACATGCTTTGCAAGGGTATAATCGACAGCCGCCTTGCCCCCGCCCGAAAGGGAGGAATAAAATGCCGCAAGGCCGGCCGCTTCCTCTATATCCTTTTCCGAGGGTTTCCTGCCGTCGGTCACCAAAATGACATGGCTTCCCGGGGCGTTTTTGACATGGAACCATATGTCTCCCCCCTTGGCCGTTTTAAGGCTCAGGCGGTCGTTTTCGCCGTTGTTCCTGCCTCTTAAAAGGGTGAATCCGCCCGAGGTTTCAAACCGCTGGGGATTAAAGGCCTGAGGCTGGGGTCTTTTTGCCTTTTTGGCGCTCGGCTTTTTTATCAGCCCCGAGTCCACAGCCTCCTGCCTAAGCCGTTCGATATCCCTTTCCCCCTCGGCACAGCTTAAAGAATAAAGCAGGCTTTCGACATACTCAAGCTCGCTTTCTCCCAGGGCTATCTGGGCGCTCAGGGCCTCCTCGGCGTTTTTGAGCCGGGCATATTTTTTGTAAAGCCTTTGGGCATTCTGCTGGGGGGATATATCGGCGTCCAGCGCTATTTTAATGGTGGGCATGCCCTCGGAAAAATAATCGGTCACCTCGGCATACCTGTCGCCGCTTTTTATCGCGTAAAGGTTTGAGGTTATAAGGTCGGCCTCTTTTTTAAGCCTTTCCCTGTCCTCGGCCGCCAGAAGCTCCTGCCGCTGTTTGGCCAGCCTGCGCTCGATTCGCTTTTTGTGATTATCGAGGGTCTTTTTAAGCTCGGAGGTCAGTCCCTTTTTGTAATCCTCCCCCCGCCTTTGCCCGTAAAAGCTGTCGATCATCCCGGAAAAGCTCTCTTGGGGAAGGCATTCAAAATCCCCCCAGGTCTGCTCAAAACAGGATATGTCGCTCTCGCGCCCGTCTTTTTTGATAAGATACGGACGGCCGTTTCCCTCGGAAATGTCATAAAGAAGCCTGCCGCCCTCTTCCGCACCTCTGAAAAAGGCCTCTTTGGCTGCCTGGGGCGAAAGGTCGGAAAAACTTTCCATAAGCTCGTCGGGGCTCTGGGCCTTTGCGACAGCCTTTTTTATATCATCTTCCCCAAGGCCGGCTATCACGGGACGCCCGTCCCTCAAAGGCGTGCGGTAAAGCATACCGGGCAGAACGGCCCTGCCCGACCTTTCGTCAAAATCGAACTTTTTAAGACAGCCTAAAATTATCCCGTCCTCATTCAGAAGAAGGATATTTGTTTTTTTACCCATCAGCTCGCACACAAGCTTTTTTTCTGAAAGGTCGCCCAGCTCGTCCAGGGAGCTGAAGCTTATCTCGATTATCCTGTCGCTTTCGGACTTTTTGACCGAAAGTATCCTTCCACCCTGCATATGCTTCCTCAAAAGCATGCAGAACATGGGCGGTGATGACGGGTTTTCGGTCCTCATCGAGGTCATGTATACCCCGGGGCTTACACCCGAGCATGAAACCATCATGCGCCCGACGCCGCTTTGGGTCCTCAGGCTGAGCACCACCTCAAAGGGCCTGGGCATGAATATCTTGTCTATCCTGGCGTTTTTGACCGTTTCATCCAGCTCGAGCGCCAGGGCCTTTATCAAAAATCCGTCTAAAGCCACTAAACCAGCTCCTTCAGCATACTGTATGTAAGCCCGTCCTTTTCAAGGCGGCTCCCTTCATACCGTGCCCGGTATTTCTCCCTGAGCATGGCTATATAGTCGTAAAATAAAGGGTCATCCCGCATGGCGTCGCTGAAAAGCATATGCCCTTCCCCTTTATATTCCCCCTTTTCTATCCGCATGGCGGTGTAAAAGTGCCTGGGGTCGCGGCACAGCCTTTCTTTTGTTATGTTATAGCCATGGTCTTTAAGGAACTGCCTTAACCTGTACTGCTTTGTCATCGGCTGAGCTATGACAGCGGTGTTTTTTGTCCATTCGGCCCTTTTTAATATATCGGCTATGTTGTCGCCCCCCATGCCGCAGATAAAAACGCAGTCGCCGTCAAGGGGCTCTATGCCGTCAAGGCCGTTTGTAAGGAAGGTTTCGGCCCTTTCCCCCATGCCGTAAAGGGCGATATTCTCCTTTGCCCTTTCCAAAGGGCCCTGCCGCAGGTCGCAGCCCAGCGCACGACGGCATATGCCCCTTTGCAATGCCGCTATGAAAAGCAGGCCGTGGTCGCACCCCACATCGATGAGCCTTTGGCAGGAAGGGCACATCTCAAGGCAGTTTTCCAGCCTCTGGCTTAGCCTTATCATAAAAAACCTCCGTCAAAAGCATGGCGGGGCAGCCTCAAGACCGCCCCGCCGCTTTTTCACTTATTCCCTGCCGAAATTAATTTTCGGCAAAATAGGCGTTCAGCCTTTCGACCAGCTCGTCCACATTGATGCCGTGGACCATGCAGGCCTCGGCCAGGCTCTCGCCTATCGAGCTGGGGCAGCCCACGCAGTGCATTCCCATTTCCATAAGGATCTGGGCGCAGCCGATATCGGCGCTTAAAAGATCGCCCATTACGGTGTCCCTTGTAACGACCATTGTACCTACCTCCGCTTAAATTTTCTGTCGCTGATATTATACAGCATAACCGCGAATGTGTAAATTATTTTGTTTCGCGCACCCGTAAGGGGATTTTTCATTAAAAAGCAAGCCAGCCTGTAAGCCGGGTTCTGTCTATGCAGCCATCTATCTGGGAGGCATGTCGCCATGCCACTCAAGCCACCTTTCCGGAGATTGGCCGAGCAAGCCGTAGCCCCCGCGTCGGTGTTGCTTCGGATAGAGTTTACAGGGGGGGTATGTTACCATACCCTCCGGTGAGCTCTTGCCTCGCCTTTCCACCCTTACCCCAAAAGGGGCGGTTTATTTCTGTTGCACTTGTCCTAAGATCACTCTCGGCTGACGTTATCAGCTATCCTGCTCTGTGAAGCCCGGACTTTCCTCACGCCATGCGCGCGGCTGCTCGGCTGACTTGCGACGATATTATACCCTTTTGGGGCGTAATTGTCAATCATGGCCCAAAGAAAGGAAGGCGCGGGGATGGTACATTATGCCGCCCCGGCAAAAACGAACCTTCCGCTCGCTCAAAGCGCCTTTTAAGCCCTTTATTTTGTTGACCTTGGCAGCCTTATGGTTTAAACTGTAAATGAACATATTTTCCGGAGGGCTTATGTTAAAGGAATATATTGAAAGCATTAAAGATAAAAGCGTTTCGGTCATCGGCATAGGGGTTTCAAACACCCCTCTTATAAGGCTCCTGGCCGAAAACGGCGTTAAGGTGACGGCCTTTGACAAAAAGTCAAGGGAGCAGCTGGGGGCGCTGGCTTCAGATCTGGAAAACCTGGGGGTAGCGCTGACCCTGGGGCCCGACTATCTTTCGGAGGTAACGGGGGACATAATCTTCCGCACCCCGGGGCTTCGGCCCGATGTCCCCGCCCTTTTAAAGGCAAGGGAAAGGGGGGCTGTGATAACTTCCGAAATGGAGGTCTTTTTGTCCCTCTGCCCCTGCATGACCATAGGCGTTACAGGCTCGGACGGCAAGACGACGACCACCACCATCATATCGGAGCTTCTAAAGAAAAGCGGCAGGAGGGTCTTTACAGGCGGCAATATCGGCACGCCGCTTCTTGACAGGACCGACGAGATGACAGCTTCGGATGTATGCGTTCTGGAGCTTTCCTCCTTCCAGCTTCTGACCATGAACAAAAGCACCGACATATCGGTGCTGACCAATCTCGCGCCCAACCATCTGGATGTCCACAAGGATATGGATGAGTATATAAGGGCCAAGGAAAACATATTCGTCCACGGCGGGGAAGGCTCCCTTCTGGCGGCCAACATGGACAACGATATTGCATTTTTATGCTCGAGGAAGGCGCCCGGGGGCCTTAGGTATTTTTCCTGCAGATACAAAAGGGCCTTTGCCTTCTGCGACCAAAAGGGCGGCATATTTTTAAACGGCGGCTTTCTTATGAACGCCGGGGATATCCGCCTGCCGGGCGTGCACAACATTGAAAACTACATGGCGGCCTTCTGTGCCCTTTATGGCCTGGTTTCGCCCGAGGACATGGTGCAGGTGGCAAAGGAGTTCGGCGGCGTCGAGCACAGGCTCGAGCTGGTCAGGACACTAAACGGCGTAAAGTATTATAACGACTCGATAGGCACCAGCCCCTCAAGGACGATAGCCGGCCTTAATTCCTTTGACCGGAAGGTCATACTGATTGCCGGCGGGTATGACAAGCACATACCCTTTGAGCCCCTGGGCCCCGCCGTGCTCGAGCATGTCAAGGCCCTTTACCTCTGCGGCGCCACCGAGGAAAAGATATACCAGGCGGTGGTCAACACGGAAGGTTACAGCTCGGAAAGGCTGCCTATTTACTTTTATCCCGACTACCCTTCCATGCTAAGGGACATAAAGGAAAGGGCCGAAAGCGGAGATATCGTGCTTTTCTCCCCCGCCTGCGCCGCCTTTGACCGCTTTCCCAATTTTATGAAGCGTGGAGAATATTTCAAAGAGCTCGTAATGGGGCTTTAGCCCTTTGCGTATAGAAAGTTTAAACAGGAGGTGTACCTTTTGACTCTCAAGGAAAAGATCAAGACCCTTGGCAACCTTTACGGCGTTTCGGGCGACGAGTTCGCCGTTGCCCAAAAGGCCGCCGAGCTGCTGGCGCCCTATGTCGACAAGGTGGACATAGACAAGTTCGGCAACGTCACGGGTTATAAAAGCTGCGGCAAGGAAGGGGCCAAAAAACTCCTTTTGGATGCCCATATCGACGAGATAGGCTTCCTTGTCACGGGAATCACCGAAGAAGGGTTCCTGCATTTCATGGGCATAGGCGTCGACCAGCGCATGCTGCCCGGCAGCACCCTCAATGTCATGACCAAAAAACACGGCAACCTTCTGGGCGTTGTCGGCGCAGTGCCTCCCCACCTTCAGGCCCCGGGGGAAAACACCAAGTCGCTGCCCATTGAAAAGCTCTATGTCGATCTGGGGATGCCTTGCGAAAAGGTAAAGGAAATGGTTTCTGTCGGAGATTACATGACCTTTACAAGCCGGGCTTTCGACCTTCTGGGCGATCAGATATGCGGCAAGTCCTTCGACGACCGCGCCTGCTTCTGCTGCATACTCCACGCTTTAGAGCTTTTAAAGGACAAAGAACTCAATGTCGACCTTATCATAACGGGAACCACCAAGGAGGAAATAGGGGGCCACGGCGCTTCCTACCGCGCCTATTGCGAAAGGCCCGACCTGGCTGTGGCCATTGATGTCTGCCATGCCCGCACCGACGACAACCTGCCTTCCGACAGGGTGCAGGAGCTGGGCGGCGGCCCGGTCATCACCATCGGCACCAACAGCCTGCCCCGCATGGCAAAAATGCTGATGGAGGCCGCCAGAGGCAAGGAAATACCCTTCCAGCTCTCATCGGCCCCCGCCCACACGGGCACAAACGCCTGGAGCATGCAGATAATCGAGGAAGGCTGCGCAACGCTGGTCGTTTCCCTGCCCCTTAAGTACATGCACTCCCCCGTGGAGGTCATAAAAATGAGCGATGTGGAAAATACCGGAAGGCTTCTTGCCTGCCTTGCCATGGATATCGACAGGAGGTGGCAGCTGTGATAAACACCATTACCGAAATACTTAAAACCCTTTGCGAAAAGGACGGGGTTGCCGGCTATGAGGATGAGGTCCGCAACACCATTTCTGAGCTGGCCGCCCCCTATGCCGAAAGCATGGTGACCGACGCTTTGGGAAATCTTATCGTCCTGAAAAAAGGCGGGAACCGCAGGGAAAAACCCCTGGTCGTTTCGGCCCACATGGACGAGGTCGGCTTCCTTGTAAGCAAGATAACCGAAAACGGCATGATAAAGTTCCTGACCGTCGGCTCTATCGACCCCAGGGTAATGATAGGCCGCAAGATGAAGGTCGGCTATAAAAAGCTGCCCGGCGTCATTTCCCTCAAGGCCATACATCTTACGACCCCTGCCGAAAGGAAGGTCGCCCCCGGCGCTTCCTCCCTTTATATCGACATCGGCGCTTCCTCCAAGGCCGAGGCCGAAAGGTATGTCCGCATAGGCGACCCCTGCTATTTCGACTCCCCCTTTGAGGAGTTCGGCGATATGAGGATAAAATCCAAGGCCATCGACGACCGAGTCGGCTGCGCCGTCATGCTGGCCCTTATGCAAAAGGATCTTCCCTATGACACATATTTTGTCTTTGCCACAAATGAGGAAATAGGCGGCAGCCGCGGCGCCATGACAGCCGCCATACGCTTAAAGCCCGGGCGCTTTCTGACCATTGAAGGCACCACGGCCTGCGATGTGCCCGAGGTCCCCCTGCACGCTCAGTCGACCACCCAGGGCCTGGGATGCGTCGTTTCAATAATGGACAAGGGCTCTGTTTACTCCAGGGACCTTTTAAGGCACTTTACGGCCCTGGCCGATAAAGAGGGCATCAAGTGGCAGTACAGGCGCTCTGCCAACGGCTCGACCGACGCCCGAGGTTTCCACTCGGCAGGCTCGGGCTGCAAGGGCATGGGCATAGCCACCCCCACAAGGTATATCCACTGCGCCTGCAATGTCGTATACAAGCCCGATATCGAGGCCGTTTATAAAATGGCCGAACTCTTTGTAAAGGAGGGCTTTTAATGTTTAATCCCTTTGAGCTCCAGAAGGAGCTGACCCAGGCCGCCATGCCCTCCGGGTATGAAAGCCGCTGCGGCAGCACCATAGCCGCTCTGGCAGGGCCTTTCTGCGACGAGCTTTTCGTCACGCCGACAGGCAACCTTGTCTGCCACAAAAAGGGCAAGGGCAAAAAACTGATGTTCTGCGCCCACATGGACGTCATCGGCTTTATGGTGACGTATATAAACGAAAAGGGCTTTGTTTCCTTTACCACGATAGGCGGGCATAATGCCCCTGCCCTTATAAACACCAAGGTCAGGTTCGTAAACGGCACCATGGGCATTATAAGGCCCCGCCGCCAGGCCGAGCTGATGGAAAAGCCGGCGTCGGCCGTCACGGTCAAGGACCTTTACATCGACATCGGGGCCTGCTCCTTTGAAGAAGCCTCGGCCATGGTAAAAATAGGCGACCTCGCCATGTTCGCCACCTCACCCGAGCTTATCGGCGACGGCTGCATGATGACCCCCTATGCCGACGATCTGGCTTCCTGCTGCGTTCTTTTAATGGCCATGGAGCAGATCAAAAAGAGCGACAACGACCTGTATTTCGTCTTTACGGTGCAGGAAGAGGTCGGGCTTAAAGGCGCCATGACGGCCACAGCCGCCATCGAACCTTATATGGGTATCGCCATCGACCTTTGTTACAGCGGCGACGACATCTGCTCCGACATGGAAATGCCCGTCAGGCTTGGACAGGGACCCACCATCAAAATCAAGGACCAGAGCGTCATATGCAGCCCTATAGCCATCGACCACATGAAAAAGGCAGCCGAGGCTGCCGGCGTAAAATACCAAAATGAGATAATCACGGCGGGCGGCACCGACACTGCGGCCATTATGCACACGGGCAAGGGCGCCTTTGCCGGCTGCATGTCAATACCGGGACGCAATATCCATTCTCCCTGCGAGATAGTCAGCTTAAGGGATATGGAAGAGGGCGCAAGGCTTTTGGCGGCCTGCGCCGAAACAACGCTTTAAGGAGGGAACAGGATGTTTGATATACTTACTTTGCAAAAGGAGCTTTCGGCCATCGCCCTTCCCTCCGGTTTCGAAGGCGTGACGGCCGAGCATCTCAAAAAGCTGGCCGGGCCCTTCTGCGACGAAATGGCCATCGACCCGCTGGGCAGCCTTATCTGCCACAAAAAGGGCGAGGGCGAAAAAATAATGCTCTGTGCCCATATGGATGTCATCGGCTTTATGGTGACATATATCGATGAAAAGGGATACCTGCGCTTTGAGCCCATAGGCGGCCATACGACAGCCTTCCTCCACCGCACCCCCGTCAGGCTGGAAAACGGCCTTAAGGGCGTCATCATGTGCGAAAAGTGGGCCGAGGAATCCAAAAAGAATATGGCCGATATACCCGTTTCGGCCTTCTACATCGATATCGGCGCGGGCTCTTACGAAAAGGCAAAAGAGCTTGTGCAGATAGGGGATGTGGCCGTGTTTGACAGCGGCACATACTCCCAGAACGGCTGCGTCATCACCAATTACGCCGACGACCTTGTGGCCTGCATCGTCCTTTTAAAGACTATGGAAAGCCTCAAAGAAAGCCCCTATGACCTCTATTTCGTCTTTACGGTCCAGGAGGAAAGGGGCCTTTACGGCGCCATGACCTCGGCCTATACGATACACCCCGACATGGGCATCACTCTGGATGTCTGCGGCACAGGCGACACGCCTTCGGAAACGGCCTACCGCGATGTAAAGCTGGGCATGGGCCCCACCGTCAAGGTAAGGGACGCCTCACTTATCTGCAACCCCCAGGTCGTCGAGTTCTTAAGGAAGGGCGCCGAAAAAGCCGGCGTCCCCTATCAGAATGAGATAATCCTTTCAGGCGGCACCGACGCCGGCGCAATCCAGCGCACCCATGGCGGCATACTTTCGGGCGTCGTCTCGATACCCACAAGGCATGTCCACTCCCCCGCCGAGATTTACAGCCTCAGCGATGTGGAAAACGCCGTAAAGCTTCTTTTGGGAGCTTTGGAGAAATAAAAAAAGAAACAGGTAAAAGATTCATGAGCTTTGATTTCAGTAAGGAGCTTTTAGATCTTGCCGGGAAAGCGGAGGAGCGTGCAGCCCTCCGCTTTCGGGCGATTGAGGAAGTTTCCTTTAAAAACACACAGAAAATAATGGAAGCCTTTGCCCGCCACAGGGTCTCGGAAACATATTTCCGCGGCACCACGGGCTACGGCTATGACGACCAGGGCCGGGACAGGCTGGAAGAAATATATGCCGATGTTTTCGGCTGCGAGGCGGCTTTGGTCCGCACCGGCTTTGTAAACGGTTCCCACGCCATTGCCTGCGGCATGTTCGCCTGCCTTTCAAAGGGCGGACTCCTTTTATCCCTTACGGGCAATGTCTACGACACCCTCCAGACCGTCACGGGCCAGCACGGCCCGGAAAGCGGCACATTCCCCGATTACGGCCTGGGGTTTGATTATGTGGAGCTGAAAGACGGGCTGCCCGACTATGAGGCCATTGAAAAGCGCCTTGAATGTCCCGAAGTGACGGCCGTTTTCGTCCAGCGTTCCAGGGGATACGGCAGCCGCCACACCCTTTCGATAGACGAGATAGAAAGCCTGTGCAGCCTTGTAAAGTCCCTGCGTCCCGATGTGCCGATAATGGTTGACAACTGTTACGGAGAGTTCTGCGCCCTTAAAGAGCCGACCCAGGTAGGGGCCGACCTTATCTGCGGTTCCCTTATCAAAAACCCCGGCGGCGGCCTTGCCCCCATGGGAGGATATGTGGCCGGGAAAAAAGAGCTGGTCGAAAAAGCGGCCAACCGCCTGACCCTTCCCGGCATAGGGAAGGAATGCGGCGCCACGCTTGAGGTAAACCGCAGCCTTTACCAGGGCTTTTTCATGGCCCCCCACACGGTGGCCCAGGCTTTGAAGACAGCGGCATTCTGCACCGGCCTTCTGACCCTTTTGGGCTATGACGTGACACCGAAAGAGGACCGCGCCGGTCTTGATATTATCCACACCGTCAACTTCGGCGACCCCGAAAAACTCAAGGCCTTCTGCCGCGGCATACAGGCCGGCTCGCCGGTGGACGCCTTTGTCACGCCCGAGCCCTGGGACATGCCCGGCTATGACGACCAGGTCATAATGGCGGCCGGGGCCTTTATCCAGGGGGCCTCCATCGAGCTTTCCTGCGATGGGCCCATGAGGCCGCCCTATACCGCCTTTATCCAGGGGGGGCTGACATATGAAAGCGGTAAATTGGGAATACTGACTGCCGTAAAGCACCTTCTTGAGCAGGGAATGTAAGGAGGAAGCCAGATGGAAGCCCTTCTGGAAAAGATCATAAAAGACTGCGCTCCGTATAAAACCCTGGGCAGGCCGGCTTCATATATACCAGAGCTTGCAAACGGCGATATAAACGACCTGGGGATATATGTCACATGCAGCGACGGCCAGAGCTTTATGGCCGGCGATGCCTTGAAGCCCTTCACGATACAGAGTATTGTAAAGCCGATACTCCTGCTTTTGTGCCTGATGGACAACGGCCCCGACCTTGTCCGTGACAAAATAGGGGTCGAGGCTACGGGAAAACCATTTGACGCAATAAATGTCACCGAAGGCAGCCTTTCCAGCAGCCACCTCAACCCTATGGTCAACATGGGCGCCATACTGATGTGCACGATGATAAAGGGCCGGGACAGCGGCGAACGCTTTTCCCGCCTTTTGGAGCTGACAAGGCTTCTGGCAGACAACCCTTCAGTCGAACTTGACCAAAAGGTCTATCTTTCAGAAAAGCAGACGGGCAGCAAAAACAGGGCCCTGGCCTATCTTTTAAAGACCTACGGCATGATAGATGGCGACGTGGAGGAGATCCTTGACTGCTATTTCAAGGCCTGCTCAATCAAGGTCACCTGCAAAGACCTTGCCAACATAGCCTTCACCTTTGCAAACCGCGGGCGCCATCCCCTTTCGGACAAAAGGCTGTTTCCCGCGGAATATGCCCACTTTGTAAACGCGGTTTTAGTTACCTGCGGCATGTATGACGGCTCGGGCGACTTTGCCGTCAAGGTCGGCGTCCCCGCCAAAAGCGGCGTCGGCGGCGGCATCATGGCCGTGTCCCCCACCAAAATGGGCATAGGCATATTTTCCCCGGGTCTTGATTCAAAGGGCAACAGCATTGCTGGGATAAAGGTGCTGGAACAGCTTTCAAAAGAAATGTACCTCAGCATTTTTTAACCCCCTTAGGAGGCAAAAACTCCCGTTTTGAAACGGAAAAAGGCCGCAGCCATATGGCTGCGGCCTTTTTATTTTTGGTTTTATCTCAGCTCGTGAATGAATATGCCGGAAAGCAGCTTGGGCTCGAACCATGTGCTCTTGGGCGGCATGATCTTGCCGGCGTCAGCTATATTCATCAGGTCCTCGATGGAGGTGGGATACATGGCGAACGCCACGGTCATGCCCTCCTTGACCCTTCTCTCCAGCTCGCCTAAGCCGCGGATACCGCCGACAAAGTCGATGCGCTTGTCGGTGCGGGGATCTCCGATGCCTAAAATAGGATGGAGCAGGTTGTCCTGAAGGATGGAAACATCCAGCTGTGCCACGACATCATTCTTGTCAAATGTGCCCTCCTTGGCCGCAAGCTTATACCACTTGCCGTCAAGGTACATGCCGAAGGTATGTTTCTCCGAAGGATGGTACTGACCCTCGCCCTTCTCCTCGACCGTGAACTTCTCGCCCACAGCCTTGAGGAAGCCTTCCTTGTCAAGGCCGTTCAAGTCGGCCACGACGCGGTTGTAATCCATAATTTCAAGCTGATCGTCGGGGAACAGAACGCAGAGGAAATAGTTGAACTCCTCCTCACCCGTATAATCGGGGAATTGGCAGCGGCGCTTGCGGGCCACCCTTACGGCGCTGGCGCAGCGGTGATGGCCGTCAGCTATATAAAGGGCGGGTGTTTCGGCAAATGCCTTTTCTATGACCTCTTTGCAGTGGGGGCAGCTGATGACCCAGACGGTCTGCTGCACATTGTCGCCCACAAAGTCATAAACGGGGGCGTTCTTGGCCATCGTGTCGTTTACGACCTCGTTGATGGCGTCGTTGGACTTGTATGTCAGGAAGATGGGGCCGGTATTGGCATTGCAGATGTCGACATGGTTGCACCTGTCATCCTCCTTCTTGGCCAATGTCAGCTCATGCTTTTTGACGACATTATTGATATAATCGTCAACGCTGGCGCAGCCGACTATGCCTATCTGGGCCCTGCCGTTCATGACCTGCTTGTAGATATAATAGCAGGGCTTTTCGTCCTGGATATAAACGCCGTCCTTCTTCATCTGATGAAGCTTATGGGAAGCTTCCTCATAAACTGCCTGGGCATAAGGATCGGAGCCCTTGGGGAAGGACATCTCGGCCCTGTCAATGCGCATAAAGGAATAGGGATTGTCCTTTACATACTCGATGGCCTCTTCGGTATCCATAACGTCGTAAGGCAGAGCCGCCACTTTGGAAACCAGCTCAGGGGTGGGGCGCACCGCCTTAAAGGGTCTTACTACTGCCATGTTGGGTATTCTCCTTTAGCCTTATTTCTGGAAATTGCTGATAATGTCGACGATCTCCATGCCGATCCTGCCCTGTGCTTCCTTGGTGGAGCCGCCGATATGGGGGGTCAGGGAGATCTTGGGGTTATTCATGATCCTCTCGCACTTAAGAGGCTCGGAAGCGAAAACATCCAAAGCGGCGCCAGCCAGCTTACCGGCGTCAAGGGCGTCGCAAAGGGCTTCTTCGCAAATCAGTCCGCCGCGGGCGGTATTGATTATGTAAGCCGTGGGCTTCATAAGGGAAAGCAGCTCAGCGTTGATAACCGGCTTGCCGTCGGGGGCAGCGGGAATATGGAGGGAAACGAAGTCGGCGTTCTTAAGGACCTCTTCCTGGCTCATAAAGGTGTACTCATCAAGGCCGGGAACGGCGCCGATGATGTCGGTGTAAATAACCTTCATGCCGAGAGCCGTAGCCCTCTTTGCAAGAGCCCTGGAGATGCGGCCCATGCCGATAAGACCCAGCGTCTTGCCGTTGAGCTCAACGCCTTCATACTGCTTTTTATTCCACTCACCGTTGCGCATGGTGTGGTTGGAAATGCCGATGAAACGGGCAAGGGCCAGCATATGGCCCAGGGCCAGCTCGGCAACCGACTCGGAGGAAGCCTTGGGGGTATTGGTGACCTTTATACCGTTGGCCTCGGCATACTTGACATCGATATTGTCAACGCCGACGCCGCCGCGGATAACCAGCTTCAGGTTGCCGCCCTTGGCCTCGTCTATGATATTCTCACGGATCTTGGTCTTGGACCTTACAACGACGACATCAAAGTCCCTGAGGGCCTTGCCCAGCTCCTCAGGCTCATAGAAATGCTCGACTACTTCATGGCCCAGCTCTTTAAGCTTCGCCATCGCGGTCTTATCCATGCCGTCGGTAACAAGAATGCGCATATTTAAAATCTCCTTCATTAATTTTTACACTGCTTTTTGTTTTACGGGAAAAAGCTTATTTGTGCTCCTCTTCAAACTTCTTGAGGAAAGCAACCAGGGCTTCAACACCCTCCTTGGGCATAGCATTGTAGATCGAAGCGCGCAGGCCGCCGACCGACTTGTGGCCCTTGAGGTTGTCAAATCCGGCAGCTTCGGAAGCCTTGACGACTTCGGCGTCCATCTCCTTGGAGCCGGCGGTAAAGGTAACGTTCATGACTGAACGGTCCTCAGGCCTTACGGAGCTGACAAACAGCTTGGAGCTGTCAAGGAAGTCATAAAGGACCTTGGCCTTGTCTTCGTTGATCTCCTGGATAGCCTTAAGGCCGCCTATGGATTTGAGGTACTTGAAGACCTTGCCGCAGCAGTAGATAGCCCAGCAGTTAGGCGTATTATACATGGAGCCGTTATCGGCATGGGTCTTGTAGCTGAGATAAATGGGAGCCTTGGGATCCAGATCCTCACGGATAAGATCCTCACGGATAATGACGACAGCCATGCCGGCAGGGCCTACATTCTTCTGCACGCCTGCCCAGATAAGGCCGTAATCGGAAACGTTGCAAGGACGGGAAAGGAACATGGAGGACTGATCGGAGACCAGCACATGGCCCTTGGTATCAGGCAGCTTGTGGAAAGTTGTGCCGTTTATGGTTTCGTTCTCGCAGATATAGACATAATCGCAATTCTCGGGGATGTCGAGATTGGAGCAGTCGGGGATATAGGAGAAGTTCTTGTCGGCCGAGGAAGCGACTATCTTGACCTCGCCGTACTTCTTGGCTTCGGCAATGGCCTTCTTGGACCAGGAACCGGTCTCAATATAGGCGGCAACGCCGTTCTTCATCAGGTTGATGGGCACCATTGCAAACTCCAATGTGCCGCCGCCCTGGACAAAGAGCACCTTGTAATTGTCGGGAATGCCCATCAGCTCACGCAGGTCGGCCTCGGCCTCATCGGCAATTTCCTGGAAGACCTTGGAGCGGTGGCTCATTTCCATAACGCACATACCGGAACCTTTGTAGTTCATCATCTCGTCGCGGATCTCCTCCAGGACGGGTTCCGGCATCATGGCAGGACCGGCAGAAAAATTAAAGGAACGATTGTACTTCATTTTTGTTTTCCTCCTGTTTTGTCAACATTTTTTAGGATGTTTTGCTGCTGCCATAAACATTCTATTCCCTATTTGCCGTAAAGTCAAAAATAATTTTGCTTTACTTGTCTTACCGACAAGTATATACTAACATTAATAAAGATTTTAAGCAACCTTGTTTTGGCATTTTCTCGGTTTTGCGGCTTTTCTTAAGAAAAAAACATGTGTTTTTGTCGGTATTTTCCGTTAAAACCAGGAAAGATGCTCCGGACAGCGGTGCGGAAGAATGAAGATGTTGACTACAATAAGCGATATGGCCGGGAATACCCCCCTTGTGCCGCTCAGGGCTTTGGGGGCCTTTTATTCATGCCATGGGGAAATTTACGCCAAATGCGAGTTTTTTTCTCCCGGCGGCAGCGTAAAAGACCGTACGGCACATTATGTCATATCGAAAGCTTTAGAAGCCGGCTCTTTGGAAAAGGGCGGGCACGTAATATGTCTTTCGGGCGGCAACGGGGGCATTTCCTCCGCAATGGTCTGCGCCCGCCTGGGCCTTTCCTGCACCGTAGTTGCGTCCGACAACATCTCCCTTTATGATATGCGTCATATAAGGGCCTTCGGCGCAGATATACTTATGACAGCGGCAAAGCTGGGGCTGGAAGGGGTAAGACGCAAGGCTCTGGAGGTGCAGAAACAAAGGGGCGGCTTTATTTACGACCAATTTTCCGATCCCCTGTGCCCCGAGGCCCACCGCAAAACCACCGCTCCGGAGATAATCTCCGCCCTGCCCGTTATCGACTGCTTCATTTCGGGCATCGGCACGGGGGCCACCGTGACAGGCTGCGGGGAATATATTAAAATGATGTGCCCCGACTGCATAATAGCCGGCGTCGAGCCCTATGACAGCCCCGTCCTTTCGGGCGGCCTGCCGGGATACCATGTGCTTACGGGCATAGGCGCGGGTTTTGTGCCCGAAGTCCTCAACCGCTTCATACTCGACAGCGTTATAAGGGTGCGGACACCCGACGCGCTGGAGCTTTCAAGGCGTCTTGCCCTTCTGGAAGGGCTTTTATGCGGCCCATCTTCAGGTGCGGCTCTGGCGGCGGCCGTATCGATAGCCCAGGACCCCTCTTTTGAAAACAAAAAAGCCGTCGTCATACTCCCCGACCGCGGGGAGCCGTATCTTGACAGAGAAATATACCATAAATAGCGACTAAGGAAGGAAAATGATTTTATGCGCAACAAACTGTTCACCTCGGAAAGCGTGACCGAAGGACATCCCGACAAAGTATGCGATCAGGTATCCGATGCCGTTCTGGACGCTGTTCTGCAGCAGGACCGCTGGGCCAGGGTGGCATGTGAGACTGTGGCTACCACCGGCATGATAATGGTCATGGGAGAAATGTCCACCGATTGTTATGTCGATATCCCCAGCATAGTAAGGAAAACGGTCAGGGACATCGGATATACCGACGCCTCTTACGGTTTTGACTATAAGACCTGCTCGGTGCTGACCGCTATCGACGAGCAGTCCTCGGACATCGCAATGGGCGTTGACAGCGCCCTGGAGCACCGCGCTGACAGCTCCGACCCCTTTGACACGGTGGGCGCCGGCGACCAGGGCATGGTATTCGGCTATGCCTGCCGCGAAACGCCTCAGCTTATGCCGGCACCGATAGTGTATGCCCACGCGCTGGCCAGGCGCCTGGCCGAAGTCAGGAAAAGCGCCCTTCTGCCTTTTATCCTGCCCGACGGCAAATCCCAGGTGACATTTGAGTACGACGAAAACGGCAGGCCTTTCCGTATCGACGCCGTTGTTATCTCGACCCAGCACTCCGACAGCGTCCAGATTGTGACCCTTAGGGAAGCCGTCATGGAGGAGGTCATTAAAAAGACCCTGCCCCATGAGCTTCTTGACAAAGACACCAAGTATTATATAAACCCCACCGGCAGGTTCGTCATCGGAGGTCCCCAGGGGGACAGCGGCCTTACGGGCAGGAAGATAATAGTCGACTCCTACGGCGGCTATTCCCGCCACGGCGGCGGCGCTTTTTCGGGCAAGGACCCCACCAAGGTCGACCGCAGCGGCGCTTATATGGCAAGATATGCCGCAAAGAATATCGTGGCGTCGGGCCTTGCGGACAAATGCGAGATAGAGCTGGCATACGCCATCGGCGTGGCGCGGCCCGTATCGGTATTTGTCGAGACCTTCGGCACGGGCAAGGCCGATCCCATGGAGATCTCCAAAGCTGTGCGTGAAATATTTGACCTGCGTCCCGCCGCAATTATTGAACATCTCAACCTGCGCCGGCCAATTTACAGGCAGACGGCGGCCTACGGCCACTTTGGCCGCGACGATCTCGACCTGCCCTGGGAGAGGCTGGACAAGGCGGAAGAACTCAAAAAGAGGTTCAACATATAAAAAAGAAACGGAGGAAGGCAAAATGATGAGGATAATCGACTTTCACTGCGACACCATGGGCGAAAGAATCGCCCGCAGCGAAGGCAAGGTGCCTTTGAGGCATAATGACTGCCATATCTCGCTGGAAAAGATGCTCAAAGGCGGCGCTTTGGCGCAGTTCTTCGCCATCTGGATCCCCTTGGAGGATACCGCCCAAAAGCTGGGAGTAACTATGCCGCCCTACGAGTATTTCAACTTTGTATACCAGAAATATCTGGAGGAAATGGAGAAAAACAAGGACATCATAGCCCCGGCTTTCTGCCTTGATGATATCAAGAAAAACAGGGAAAACGGACTTATGTCCTCGGTACTGTCTATTGAGGACAGCGTGCCGTTGGAAGGCAAGGCCGAAAGGCTCGACGAATTTTACAAAAAGGGCGTCAGGCTGATGAGTCTGACCTGGAACTATGAAAACTCGGTGGCCTATCCCAACTCCGATGATCCTGAGATAATGAAAAAAGGTCTTAAGCCCTTCGGCATAGAAACTGTCGAGCGAATGAACGAAATGGGAATGATAGTCGACATTTCACATCTGTCGGACGGCGGCATATATGATGTTTTCAAGTATACCAAAAAGCCCATTGTCGCTTCTCACTCAAACGCACGTGGCTGCTGCAATCACAGGCGCAACCTGACCGATGACATGCTCAGGCTGCTGGGTGAAAACGGCGGCCTGACCGGCCTTAATTACTGCGCCCCCTTCATGAGCGCCGAGGCTGAGAAAAACAACCTGACCACCTGCGAGGACATCGTCCGCCAGGCCCTTTATATCAAGAACAAGGCAGGCATCGACGCATTGGCCTTCGGCTCAGACTTTGACGGCATCGGCAACGAGCTGGATTTCGGCGACTATTCGGGCATGCCCAAGGTCATCGAGGCTTTGGAAAAGCACTTCACCCCCGACGAAATAGACAAGATCTGCTGGAAAAATGCCTACCGTGTCATTGGCGAAAGCATGAAATAAAAAACAAAACGGGCGGAAATTCCGCCCGTTTTGTTTTTTATCTGTATCCCCTGACCCTGCTCTTAAGGAAAGCCTTAAGGCCGTCTACATCCTCACAGCAGCTCTTTTTAAGGGGCAGCGCGTCCTGGTTTGTCAGGAAGAATATCAAAAACCTTTTGCTCTCTTCCAGCGAGTATATCTGTGAATACTTTATTTTCCGCTGGGTTTTCATTTCCTCGGTCTTTATGCCGACCTTTTCATCATAAAAGGCATAATTTATCGTTTCTGTCTTTTTGCCCATATGGTTTTTGTTGCTTTTCTCCGTTAAAAAGGCAACCGCGCCCAACGCCAGAAAATCAAAGGCAACAAAGTACAAAGCCGCTCTTGGCACATAAAGCCCGCCGGGGCCAAAGCTGAACAATACTGCCGCCATAAGCGCTATAAGGTTGCAGCCTAAAACCACCTTGGGGTTTTTGAAAAATACGGCATAATAAAGAAAGCGCCTGTAATCACCCTTAGTCATGACGCTTTCGACACTGTATTGGGGCATACTTTTTCCTCCGCTGTCATTTTTAAAAGCCCGGGCCACATTGCTTTTTGGCTCCTTTAGGCATTATAATTATTATAGCTGAAACACAGGCAAAAAGAAAGGGGCTGATTTATATGCAATATGAAGGCCAAATATGCCGTGGACCGATGGAAAGGGGTTCTTTCATGCTGCCCGCCGCGGTGGGCTGCCGCTATAACGCATGCACATTCTGCATGCTTTTCAAACACCTCAAATACCGGGAGCTGCCGCTTGAGCAGGTGGAAGCCGAGATACTCAGGGTAAAAAACATGGGCGGCGCGCCCGAAACCATTTTCTTAGGCGACGGCAACGCCTTTTCTCTGCCGTTTGAAAGCCTTGAGAAGATCCTTGAAATGATAAAGCTCCATCTCCCCTCCTGCAAAAGCGTCAATATGGACGCCACCGTCACCGACATTTCCGAAAAAAGCGACGGCCAGCTCAAGGCCCTTTGCGAGCTTGGGGCAAGGCACCTTTACCTCGGCATAGAAAGCGGCCTTGACGATGTTCTGGCCTTTACGAACAAGGACCACACGCTGGCCCAGGCATATGAACAGATCGAAAGGCTGCAAAGAGCGGGGCTTATATTTGACGCCCACATGATGACCGGCATTGCCGGCAAAGGCAGGGGTATTGAAAACGCCGAGGCCACGGCTTCGTTCTTCAACAAAACCCAGCCCTCGAGGATAATAAACTTTTCCCTATTTGTCCACAGGCGCTCCCCCCTTTACAAATCGGTCGAAAACGGGACCTTTTCACCGGCCAGCGAACGCGAAAACCTTCAGGAAGCCAAAAGGCTCATAGAGCTTTTGGAGCTTAAAAGCGCCGTCTTTGACGGCTTTCACGACATGGTCACCTTCCGCGTAAGGGGCGAGCTTCCCCAAAAGAAGGAAAAAATGATATCCCTTATCGAGAAAAAGATATCCGAAACGCCTGAGGACATATACTGCATTGTAAAATAAAAGAAAGCCTCCCTAAGGGAGGCTTTTTATTTATTCATGGAACACAAATTCTGATGTATAACTCAAAGGCTCGCCGTCGGTGCCCACCTGGGCCACCTGGACAATATCTCCCTCGCTTATGCCGGTATCATCCGATATAAGCACGCCTTTATCGACCCTTTCGGTCTTGCCGAAGGGCTTGCCGTTTACAAATATCTCGCTTTTGTCGGTGATATTTACGCCCTCTACCACAAGCCCTTCCTCGGTAAGGTAGGCCTTTTCGATGTATATTTCGTCAATGCCCATTGTCATCTCTGTAGGCTCGTAAGGCATCTCGCCGCCCAGGGAAATATGGTCGCCATAGAGTATGTCGTACTCCAAAAGCTCCATATATTCATAATATTTCCCGTCATCCTCAAAGGTCTGGTGAAGGGTAGGCATTATCCCGCCCTTAAGCCCGGCCATTTCCAGCACTTTGGCCGAAAGCTGATAGGCGCAGATGTCCTCGTCCTGCTTTTCGATATCCATATTGGTTACGATGACATACTCGGTCTGGTAATTGGTGCCGTAGGAAAGCTGCTCGTCCTCAACCGAAAGGGAGGGCAGATGGTCTCCGTAAAAGACGCAGATATAAGGCTCTCCCCTGTTTTCCAGAGCCTTGACAAGGGAACCCACAAAGTTGTCGGTCTCATATATCTGTGAAACATAATACTGCCACTGAATAGCCGTTTCGGTGTCCTTGGCGCCGTACACCGCAATAGGAAGATCATAGTCACCCGAGGTCGGGTATTTGCCGTGAGGCTGGGCCGTCACGGTATAGATATAATCGCTGCCCTCGGTGCTGTCCAGGGCCTTTATGACCTGCTCGGTCAGTATCGAGTCCTTGGCCCAGCCCAAAGGCGTCTTCCTGATGTTATCCATATACTCTATGGATGTAAAATCATCAAAGCCCAGGTTAGGATAAACCTTGTTGCGGTCATAAAAGCTGCCCTTGTGATTGTGTATGGCATGGCTGGTATAGCCGTATTCCTCCAGGTCATAGCATATGGAGGGGCTGACAGAGGACCTCAGAATGGTCTTGAAAGGATATTCACCTGTGCCGAAATAGGCAAGGCTCATGCCCGTCATGGCCTCGAACTCGGTGTTAACGGTACCCGCACCGATAGAAGGTACGGTAAACAGACCTGAGGAATACTCCTGCCTGAGCCTTGTCAGGTTAGGTATCGGGTTGGAGGAAAACGTAAGGTTGTTAAGCCTGTTGACATCAAACAGCGATTCCAGCTGCACAAAGATTATATTGGGCCTTTCCTCCGATTCGCCTGCGGCGCTCTGGGCGTTTTCCAGCTCCTGAGTCAGCTGGTTCAGTGTCTGCTCACTGTATGTATCAGGACGGTCGACACCCATGTCTACGACACTTTTTGCAAAACAGTAGGCAAAACCGTACTGCTTATATGAATCGGCCAGGTTGCCGAAACTTTCGGAAATAGTGCCTGAGCGCACAGCAAGGGCCGTCAGGATCGAAAAACTGAAGGCAGCCGCTGTAAATACCGCTCCGCGCTTTAAATAATGGCCCCTGCACTTGGGAGACTTAAGCCACAGCCATATAGTAACGACTATGAACAAAACAACGCCGCCTACGGCCAGAGCTATCTGAAAGGGCGTCATATAAAGATCGATAAGATCAAGCCCTGACTTCATATTGAGTATGTCGGTGGCGCCGAAGGGAGTGACCCTCATACCCAAAAGCGAACAGTTGACTATGCCCGCCCATATCCACAGAGCCGAAACAAAGAGAATGGAAAACACCCTCTTTTTGAATATGCTGGCCGCCAGCAATGTGACAAATATCAATACGCAATTATAAAGAAAAGGCCCCGGGCTTTGGATCATATACTCAAAACCCTTTAAAGGCGAGCGCCTGCTGAGCATCTCCACCAGAAGGTTAATGGCGGGAGAAGCCAAAAAGCAGAAAAGGAAGCTTCTTTGATCCAGCACCCGCACAAGGCCATTCCAGAAACAAAGCAGCCTGTTTGCCGCCGCTGCCGCAAAGGTCGGCAGCTTCATTTTATTTTTCAATAAGGTTTTCACGTTAAGCACACTCCAAAAAAACTATATCTTTCCCCAATACACTTTTTCTTTACACAAACCTTACATACCAGGATTATATAACATTCACATTTTAAATCAAGCGGTCAGTTATAAATATTTTGAAAATTCCTTCATCTTCGTTATTTTTATATGGAGATTTTGTCCATATCAGTATATAATTTGCTTATAACATATAAAAAAATCCGAAAACAGAAGGAGTGAACGCCATGTACGACCTGGTAATAAAAAACGGTACCGTTATAGACGGCTCGGGATCAAAAAGGTTCCGAAATGATATCGCTGTTAAGGACGGAATAATCGTAAAATTGGCGCAAAATATAGAAGAAGGCGCCAAAGAGGTAATTGACGCCCGGGGGCTTTTCGTATCTCCCGGCTTTATCGACACCCACACCCATTCCGACAGCACGGTCTTTTCCGACCGGACCACGGGATATAACCACCTGGAAGACGGCGTCACTACCGAGCTCGCCGGTCAGTGCGGCACCATGGCCGCCCCCTACTACGGCGACTACAACCCTGCCTGCGGCGTAAGCGAGGAGGAATACAAAGAAGCCTGTGCAAGCTACCGCTCCTTTTTTGACTATGTAAGCGGAAGGAAGCTGGGAACGAACCTTGCGTTTTTCGCAGGACAGGGCAACATAAGGGGCAAGGTCATGGGCTACGGCCCCGGCGAACCCGGCGAAAGCCAGCTGGAAGAGATGCGCCGGCTTATGGCCGAGGCCATGGAGGCCGGGTGCCTGGGCTTTTCCACGGGCCTTGTCTACACACCGTCGGTCTTTGCCGGCACAAGGGAGCTTATCGAAATAGCCAGGGTGGCCAAAAGCATGGGCGGCGTTTACACGACCCATATAAGGGGCGAGGGCCTGACCCTTATCCCCTCGATTGAGGAAGCTTTGGAAATAGGCAGGGCTTCGGGCATACCGGTCAACATCTCCCACATCAAGGTCATTGGCCACGCTTTAGAAGGCAAATCACAGGAGGTCATAGAGCTTCTGGAAAAAAACATGAAGGACGGCATGGTCATCACGGCCGATCAGTACCCCTTCACGGGCGGATCGGCCCCCCTTCTGAGCCAGATACCCCCAAAATATGTGACACACGGCAGGGAACAGGCCGTAAAGGATCTTAAGGATCCCCATATCAGGGAAAAAATGCTCTATTCCATAATGAACGAGCCCCAGGAATTTGAAAGCAACATCTATTCCGCAGGCTTCGAGGGTTCGCTGATAGCCGGAGCCTCCAAGACCCCGCAATTTGTCGGCAAGACCCTTTCGCAGATAGCAGAAATGACAGGCAAGACCCCCTTTGACGCCTGCTGCGACCTGCTTATAGAAAACGACGGCTTTGTCCAGGGAATATATCTTTCCCAGAACGAAAGCGATATGCTGGCCTTCCTCTCGACCCCCTGGGTCATGGCGGGCAGCGATTGGTCGGATTACGGTGCCCCCGACGACCCTGAAAAGCAGGGCGGCGGCCATCCCAGGGGCATGGCCACCATGGTCCGCAGGCTGGAGCTTGTCCGCTCCCACGGACTTTATACCCTCGAGCAGGCCGTATACCGCCTTACCGGCATGCCTTCCGAAGTCTACGGCCTTGGAATGCGCGGCTTCATAAAAGAAGGATATGCGGCCGACATAACCATCTTCGACTACGACGGCCTTAAGTGCAACGCCGATTACGAGCACCCCTTCCGCCGCAACGACGGGATAAAATATGTGCTGGTCAACGGCAAGACTGCCGTAAAGGACGGCCGATTTCAAAATGTGTTTGGAGGCAGGCCTGTCAAAATGGAAAGATAATAAAAAAAGCCCCTTTCGGGGCTTTTTTTATGAGTTTTCCTTTTTTATCAGGGCATATACCGGCAGCCCCAAAAGTGTTATTCCTATGCCTATCATCGATTGAACAGGGCTTGAAAGGATGGTGCTTATTATTATATAAGCTGCCCCCAAAGCGCCAACTATCGGCACAAGGGGATAAAAGGGCACGCGGTAGCCGCCCTCCCTGCGGGGATACTTCTTCCTCAGGATGAAAACGCCCAGCACACCCATTGTGAAGAATATCCAAAGCACAAAGACGAGTATATTGGTCAATGTCTCAAACGAGCCCGTCAGGATATATACGCATGCCAAAGCACACTGAAGGATAAGAGCGTTGGCCGGCGTACTGAAACGGGGATGCAAAGTGCCTATCACTCCCGACATGGGCAGGCGCTTCCTTTCTGCCATGGCCAAAGGCACCCTGGCCGCTGTCATGGTATATCCGTTCATGGCGCCAAAGACCGAAACCATTATGCCCGCCGTTATAAAGACGGCGCCCTTCTCGCCGAACAGCGCTACTGCCGCCTGGGAGCCTGGAGTAGCCGAACCCATGACCTGGTCATAGGGCAGCACGCCAAACACGGCTATGTTGAAAAGGGCATAAACAATGACGACAAATATGACGCCCCCGGATATGACCCTGGGAAGGTCCTTTCCGGGATTTTTCAGCTCACCCGCCATGTTGGTGACACCTATCCAGCCGTCATATGCCCAAAGGGTACCCAGAATAGCCGCACCAAAACCTGTCATGCCCGTGGACACACCGGCCGAAAAATCGGGGCTGCCAGCCATTATTCCAAAACCGATTATGGCCGCAACAGGTATAAGCTTGCCCACTGTGGCAACTGTCTGAATAATCCCTCCGTAGCGGGTAGAAATTATATTCATCACAAGTACAAAAGCCATAATGGCAATAGCCAGGCCTTTTTGCTGCCATGAGCCCATGGGCACGAAAACGGCCGCGTATGTCGCAAAAGCTATGGCCTGGGCCGCAATAGACGCCGGATAGGATATAACGGTCTGCACCCAGCCCAGAAGAAATCCCCATATATCGCCGTAAAGCTCCTCAAGATAGATGTAAAGCCCGCCCGTTTTGGGTATGACCGAGGCAATTTCAGCCACCGACAGCGCCGATGCCAGCGTAATAATGCCGCCCGCTACCCAGGCCGCTATTGCCATAAGGGGGCTGCCCGCACTTTGCAGCACGACACCCGGCTTTAAAAATATACCGCTTCCGATTATCATCCCGACTACCAGCGATAATGCCTGGATCACCGTTACAGATTTTTTCAGTCCCTCATCAGGGAGTCGTCCTTTTTCTTCCATAGTTTGTCCCCTTTGTCAATTAATCAACTTATATATTATATGTAAAAACCACAGCTTTGTGAAGAGTCTTTACATCTTTAGGCATATTATACAATTTATAGTTGTATTTTTTTATTTGTTTGCACGCTTCATCAGCAAAAAAGCGTTGACAGAAGCCTTTGCATGTGCTATAACTGTATTAGTTAAGTTAATACACCTAATACGCTTGATACAAACCTGCAAATAAACTGTAGGAGGTGAGAGCCTGTGTCAGATATCGATTACCGCGATCCACGGCCGATATACGAACAGATACGGGACAAATATTTAAGGCTTATCCTGTCTGGAGCCATTGAAAAAGACGAAAAAATGCCTTCGGTAAGGGAACTTGCCACCTCGATGGCCATAAACCCCAATACAATACAGAGGGCATACAGGGAGCTGGAAAACATGGGATTTATTTACACCATACCGGGCCGGGGCAGCTTTGCGTCGAAACCGGAAAAGGCCGATGACATGCAGCTGAAAAAACTGCTGGCCGATTTTGACAGGCTGTGCGAAAAGCTGATGTTGTTCGGTATAACGCGGCAGGAGCTCTGTGACAGGCTGCCGGGAAAGAAGGAGGTTTAACTCTATGATAAAAGCCGAAGCTGTGACAAAAACCTTTGACGGTTTTAAGGCCCTGGACAGCCTGACGCTGACTGTCCCAACAGGAGGAATATACGGGCTTGTGGGGCCCAACGGCTCGGGCAAATCGACCATAATCCGCCATATAACGGGCATATATCGTCCTGACAGCGGCAGCATTACGGTCGACGGCAAGCCGGTTTATGAAAACCCTGGTGTAAAGGCGCGTATAGCCTATATATCCGATGACATATATGCCTTCCTTTCCTCCAGCCTTAAAGATATGCGGGACTTTTATAAGGGTATCTACCCGGCCTTTGACACCCAGCGCTATGAGACTTTGAAGGAAGTCTTCCCTTTGGATGAGAAAAAGGCCATACGACATCTTTCCAAAGGCATGCAGAAGCAGGCTGCCTTCTGGCTGGCCGTATGCTGCCGTCCTGACTATCTGGTACTTGACGAGCCGGTGGACGGCCTCGACCCTGTCATGCGGCGAAAGGTATGGGGAATAATCATGAATGATGTGGCCGAAAGGGGAACCACTGTTTTGGTATCCTCCCATAACCTAAGGGAGCTGGAGGATGTATGTGACCACGTCGGTATCATCGACCATGGAAAAGTTCTTATCGAGCGTTCCCTTTCCGAGCTTCAGGACAACATGGTCAAGGTGCAGACCGTTTTTGAGGAGGAGCCCGACCTTTCCTCTCTTGACATACTGCACGACAGCAGCGTTGGGAAGGTACGTACCCTCATTGTCAGAGGGCGTCAGGACGAGATAGCCAAAAAAATATCCTGTCTTTCGCCGGTATTCTTTGATCTTCTGCCCCTGAGCCTTGAGGAAATATTCATTTATGAGTTAGGAGGCGCCGATTATGACTTCCAAGACAGGGTTCTTTAATCCGACAATAGCCCGTTCGGCTTTCAAGCGCACTATGCCCCTGTGGGCAGTTCACGCCGTTATCTGGATATTCGCCATGCCGGTGCTTTTAGGCAACCTCAGCAGCTATTACGGTGAAAACCCCGAACGCCTGGGTTATTATATACTGATGACCATGTTCATAGGCGGCACGCTGATGGCTTTTGGTTTCTGCTGTGCTTTGAGCGAGATACTGTGCAACTATTTGTATTCTTCAAAGAGCATCGGCTTTTACCATTCGCTGCCCGTAAAACGTTCCTGCATATTTTCTACCCATCTCATAGTCCAGCTGGGCGTACTGCTTGTCCCTGCTGCTTTGATAGGTGCATTTTCGGCAATCATGCTGACTCCCACAATGGGAGGCGACGCTTGGTACTATATTGGGAAATGGCTGCTTTGCTATGTATTCTTCTGTGTGTTTTTCACGGGCTTTTCCCTTCTTTGCTGCCATCTGACGGGCCATGTGGCCTTTGGCACGGTATTCTACCTGATACTCAACTTTGCGGCTGTTATTCTTGAGGGGCTTATCAGGACCCTGTCCTCCTTTTTCATATACGGCATGACCTTCCGCTCGGACTTTGTCCTTGACGCCCTTTCGCCCATTATCCACAATTATATGCGTTTTAATGTTAACATGGGCCAAGGCAGCTACTACGCCTTTTCCGGCAACACCTACTATGTCATTTTAGCCGCCGCGGGATGCGTCATGACAGCTCTGGCCTTTATGCTTTACCAAAGCCGCAAGAGCGAGTCGTCAGGCGAGGTCGTTTCTTCCGCACCCCTGCGCCCCGTATTCAAATACTGCATGACGGCAGGGTTTGGCGTAATAGTGGGCTTTGTATTCTATGCCTTGTCCTACCAGCTTTACAACGACGGGCACAGCCTCCTCTGGCTGGGCATATGCATGACTGCCGCTTCGGCCATAGGCTATTTCGGTTCTGAAATGCTTCTTAAAAAGAGCCTCAAGGTACTTAAATATTGGAGGGGGTTTCTGCTACCCGTCGCGCTGATAGTTTTCTTTATGGTCTCTATAAGCTTTGACCTTTTCGGCATGGAGTCATATGTCCCCTCTCCCGACAAGGCTGACTCGGTTTACCTGTCGGTTTACGGTGCCAATATCAAGGTTCCCTCCGACTCGCCGATTTACGACAAAATAACGGCGCTGCACTCGGTTATAGTTGAGAATAAAAAGGCAAATCTTAGCTATTACGACGAAAGCTCCAGGGCCTGGCACGACTGTGATATGCTTTATGCCTACTTCACTTACAACCTTAAAAACGGCAATGAGTTAAGAAGGCAATACGATCTGCCCGTATCCCTGGAGCCCTACGACATAATGGGCTATGACAAGGCCATGTCTGAGATCTTTACCGACCCCGAGGCCCTTGACATCATGTACGCCGGCATTTTTTCCGAAGAAGCCTCCCTTTCCATGGCATATGTCTACCCCTGGAATTACGATGAGTGCCTTACCATTGACAGCCCTCATTACAAAGAACTTCTGACTGCTCTGCGTACAGACCTTTTAAGTGGGTCAATATCGACATATGGCCACACCACAGAGACCGAGGACACATATTATCTTGAAATAGCTGTCCCCGACCCCTATGATGATTTGGATTCGGCGTCGCTTCCCTCTGCGAGAGATGTCATCTACTATCAGTTCCCCATCACGCCCCAGGCCGAAAAGACCTACGCCATCATAACAAACAGCGCAAATTATGTACCTGTGGAAGGCTGAGCTGTTCCTTCCTCTTAAAAGCTTAAACCCATTCTCTTATATACTGCAAAGCCGAACGGCGTCCCTTAAGGGGCGCCGTTCGGCTTTGCATAGTCTTTTAAACATACGGATATAAAAAAGGGCGGCACACAAGTGCCGCCCTTAAACTTCAATTATTCGGCATCGCCGTAGCCCTTAAAGAGCCTTACATAGAAATCGACATTGTCAACTATGATAGAGGTATCGATATGCTCGTTTACCTGGTGTGCACCGCCCGTCTTGGCGCTGGAGAGTATGCCGGTAAAGCGGTATACGCTCTTGGTGGGGGTCAGGTCGCAGTAATAGCGGGAGTCGGTGCCGCCGGCCAGCATCGAAGGGATGAAGGTGACGCCGGGGTACTTTTCCTCGACTATCTTGGTAACCAGGCGGTAACCATAGCTGTCGGTCGTCGAAATGGCGGGGGGATTGTGGCCCTTGACAAGGCGGAACTTGACGCCCTCGGGCATGACCGAAGCAAAGTGCTTTTCCAGGTCCTCCAGAGTCTCACCGGGCAGAAGGCGGCTGTTGGTTATGACCGACGCCCTCTCGGGAAGGATATTGGCCTGATCGCTTCCCTTGGCCATGGTGGCGGCCGTCGTGGTGCGGACCATCTGGTTGACGCTCTTGTCGGTCTCAGCCAGAGCCTTTATCTTTTCCCAATTACCCTCGGGATCCTTGAAAAGCTCTTTAAGCTCGCCCTTTACAAAGGGCACCCTTGCCTTCATCTCGGCAATGACGGGGGCAACCAGCTTGGTCTCCATGCGGTTGTTTTCCAAAGTCCAGATGGCATTGCCCAGCTTGCCTAGAGCGGTGTGCACGGGCGGGAAGGCCGAATGCCCGCCGGGATCTTCCACATAGAACTCATAGTCGGCATAGCCCTTTTCGCTTACGATAATGGTGGCTATCGTCTTGCCGTCCTCTATCGAAATGCCTCCGCACTCGTCGATGGCCATGCCGAACTGAACGCCGCGGGACTTAAGCTCGTCGGCGATTATCTTGCCGGCAGCGCCGGGGCCGCCCATAATCTCCTCGTTATAGCCGAACGCCAGGTAAAGGTCATAGTCGGGCGTAAAGCCGTCGGCGATCAGAAGCTCGATAGCGTCAAGATAGGCCTGGATATTGCACTTGGAGTCGGTGCAGCCCCTGCCCCACATGACGCCCTCCTCATCTATATGGCCGGAGAAGGGGGGATATTTCCACATCGAATGGTCGCCCTCAGGCACGACGTCCTGATGGGCCGTCATCAGAAGGGGCAGCTTATCCGACTTGCCGGTGCCCTTCCATATGTAAAGCAGGGCGCACTTGCCGATAACTTCCCTCGAAAGGGTCTTGTGTACCAGGGGGTATGCTTCCTCCAGGTACTTGTGGAGCTTTTCAAACTCAGGCACCCTCGTCTGATCGGGATCGGCGCTTGATACCGTGGGTATCTGCACCATGCCCTGAAGATGCTTGACAAACAGTTCCTTGTCGTACGTCATAAGTGTTTTCTCCTTTCTTAAAAGCGGCCTTGCCGCCTTTTCCGCCGCCCGGGAAAACCCATGCGGCGCCTTTTTCCGTGATTAAATGATAACACATTAAAGGGGATATCGCAATACGGCCCGGCCTGCGGCAACAAAAAAAGCCCTCTTTCGAAGGCTTTTTTATAATTATGACGCGGCGTTCGGCCTTTTGGGCACAGATATCTGCTCATCTGTTTCTTCATCTGAGCGGCTGAGGAGATCGGCCATATCCCCCATGCAGCCCATGGCCCAGAAGCCAACGGCCCCTATAAAGACTGTCATCATAACGGTAAGCAGGATTTCCACAGGCTCATCTCCTTTCACCGTCATAATACACCAATCCGCCTTTTTGCGCCCTTAGGAAATCATCTGCGGCATTAAGGACGTATTAAAACGCTAAGCTTTAAGGAAACGTGAAAGACTCTTGTTGCTGCCCATTACAAATATCGTCTCCCCCTTGCGGAAAACATGGTCGGCTGCTGGCATGGGCTCCAGCTTGCCCATATACTTGACGGCCAGGATATTGATCTGGTGCTGCTGCCTGACACGAAGGTCCACTATCGTCCTCCCGATCCATTCGTTGGGGACCGATGTCTCGTATATCGAAAAATCATCGGTCAGCTGGATATAATCGAATACATGGTCGGCGGTATACCTGACAGCCGTCCAGGACGCCATCTGCTTTTCGGGATAAACGACGCTGTCGGCCCCGTTGTGCAGAAGGAACTTGCGGTGTACATCGCGGCTGGCCCTGGATACGACGAATTTGGCGCCGTTTTCCTTCAGAAGGGCCGTTGTTTCCAGCGAGCTTTGGAAATTGTCGCCTATGGCCACAATACACAGATCAAAATTGCGCACCCCCAGGGACTGTATAAACTGCTCGCTTGTGCCGTCGCCTATAACCCCGCTTGTAACATACGGCAGGACTTCATTTACCTTCTCTTCGTCGATGTCGACAGCCATGACCTGATGCTTAAGGTCATGCAGCTTCATGGCGGCATGCCTTCCAAATCTTCCCAAACCTATAAGCAGAACATTTTTCACTTTCAAAACACTCCTTTTTTCTTAACCTACCGATATTTCTTCCCTGGGGAGCTGGCCCGGCGCGGGCGCAGACATGCCGGAAAGGGCATACAGCAGTGTCAGCCCGCCTACCCTGCCGAAAAACATCAGGGCTATCAGTATGGCCCTGGATACCTGCCCAAGCCCCGGTGTTATGCCAAGGGTCAGGCCGACGGTGCCTATGGCGGATGCCGTTTCAAAGAAAGCCTCGGTCATCGTCACGCCCTCAAGGCAGCATATAGCAAAAGATCCCAGGAAGAATAAGAAAATATAAAGCGAGAATATCGTCAGCGTGTGGCGCAGGATATCTCCGCCAATGCGCCTGCCGAAGCACTGTATATCGCTGCTCTTGCGCAGCACCGAACGTATACAGAATATTATCGAGGCCAGGGTCGTGGTCTTAAAGCCGCCGGCCGTCGATCCGGGCGAGCCGCCTATCAGCATAAGGGCCGTCAGCAGGTAGACCGATGGCTCTGTAAGCATTGTAAGGTCGACAGTATTGAAGCCGGCCGTCCTCGGCGTAACCGTCTGGAAAAATGAAGCAGTCAGCCTGCCAAAACCTTCAGTAAGCCCCCATTTTGCATCGGAAAATTCATAGAAGAAGAGGAATACCGTCGGTATTATAAGCAGCATGGCCGTGGTGCTCAGCGCCATCTTGCTTTGGAGGCGGTATATTTTGAAATCGGCCCTTTTCCGCCTGATGTCATCCCAGACATAAAAGCCTATGCCGCCTATTATTATAAGGGAAGCTATCGTAAAGCTGACAAGGGGGTCTGTTTCGTATGCCGTCAGCGAACAGTATTCGCCGTAATGCCCGCCCAGGATATCAAACCCCGCGTTGCAGAAGGCAGATATCGAATGGAAAAGGCCGTACCATACGCCCCTTATAAACCCGAACTGAGGCACAAACCGCAGCGACAAAAGGAACGCGCCGATAAGCTCGATGGTAATCGTGCCCCTTATAATGAATCCGGTCATCCTCACTATGCCGCCGACCTGGGGCGCCGAGAGCGACTCCTGCATAAGCGAACGCTGGCTCAGGCCTATCCTCCTGCCCGCCAGCATGGACAGTCCCAGGGCCACGGTAACTACCCCCATGCCCCCGATCTGTATGAGCGCTATTATTACTGCCTGGCCGGCCGTGCTCCAATATGTGCCCGTATCCTGGACGACAAGGCCGGTCACGCACACGGCCGATGTTGTAGTGAATATGGCGTCTGAAAAGGAAGCGCCTTTGCCGTCTGCCGTAGCGAAAGGCAGCGTTAAAATCAGGGCCCCAATAAGTATAACCGCTGCAAAGCCCACAATGATTATCTGCCCCGGCAGCAGTTTCCGTTTGCCTAAAAACATGCTCTCCCTCCTGGAGAAAAAAGTTGCAGAAAAAGCGCCTTCGCGCCTTTTTCAATCATTAAGATATCACCAAGGCGGTTAACAGGCAGTTAGGATTTTGTGTCTTGTATTAAGACTGCATTAAGGCCAAAATCAAAATCATATGGCAACAGGCGGTTTATATGTTATAATACCTTAAAGCAGGCAAAACGGCCTGCCGCTAAAAAAGGAGGCCATATGTCTGAAACCGGATCGCCTTCCCCGGAAAAGGGGCAGCTAAGGATATATTTCAGCTATACGGCGGCTGCGCCGAAAACAAATGTCATGCTTCATGATGCCCTTGCCGAGTCCAAAGCCGGACGCAGAGTCGCTGTCGGCGACATAGGAAGCGCCTATATTCAGGATGCATGCGGCCTGGATATGCTGCCCCGGGTCAAAAACGGCAGCGAGCCCGACCTGGACAGGGCGCTTGCCCTTCATCCCGATATAATCCTGCTTTGTGATCCGGCACATGTAAATTCCGAAAACTGCCGCCATCAAAGGCGTTTTTCGGAAATTGCCGAACTTCTGCGGTCAGGAATCACAGTATATACCACGTTGGATCTGTGCGCCCTTGAAAGCCTTAAAGACCTGACTCCTCCTCCCGGGGAGGCTTATCCCTTCGGTGTTCCCGACAAACTGTTTGACAGAGCTGACGAGGTACTCTTCGTAGACCTGCCGGTAAAGGATCCCGAAAGCCCCGAGGGCGTTCATCTCTCCTCCCTGCGCGAGCTGGCTTTAAGACGCCTTGCCGACAGGATAAAAAAGCAGCCGTCACCGTCACATTCCCGGGGGTATACGGCAAATGAGCATATTCTGGTTTGCCTCTCCCCTTCGCCCTCATGCCCCAGGGTAATACGTTCGGCCTCAAGGCTGGCCAGGGCTTTTCACGGCAGCCTTACCGCTATATACGTTCAGTCAGGTACCATCCCTGAAAGTCAAAAAGACCAGGAAAGGCTCAGAGACAATATAAAGCTGGCAGAACAGCTGGGCGCCAGGATAACCACCGTGTACGGCGGCGACCCTGCCGTTCATATTGCCGAATATGCCCTGGCCAGCGGCGTTACCAAAATAGTCATCGGACGCACCAACCACCGGAGCGGCCTGCGCTCCAAAGCCCTGGCCGACAGGCTTACGCAGCTGGTCCAGGGGCTTGATGTCTATATAATCCCCGACTCCTCCCACACCTCCTACCGCGGCTATGGCAGGCTCTTAAAATCATCATTCTTCTTTACTCCCTCGGACCTTGTCAAAACCTTTGCCATGACAGCTGCCGCCTCGGCCATAGGCTTGGTATTTTATACCGCCGGACTCAGGGATGCCGATATAATAACAGTCTATATCCTTGGCGTTTTGATAACCGCCATATGGACAAGAGGCCGCTTTTTAAGTGCTATATCGGCCATGCTCAATGTTATTGTTTTTAATTTTCTGTTTACGGAGCCCCGCTTCACTCTGTTTGCCTATGACGCAGGCTATCCTGTTACATTCCTCATAATGCTGATATCAGGCCTCATAACCAGCTCCCTGGCCATGAGGATAAAGACCCAAGCCAGGCAGTCGGCCCGCAAGGCCTACCGCACCGAGGCCCTTTTGGAGACCAGCCGCCTGCTCCAGAAGGCGGAAAATGAGGAAGAAATACTCAGCTTTACGGCAAAACAGCTTATAAAGCTGCTGGAAAGGCCCGTAATATTTTACCTTGCGCAGGAAGACGGGCTCACAGGGCAGGTCAAGCCATACATGCCCTCGGGCGCCAGCGGGCCCCTGCCGGAAAAATACATTTCCGAAACCGAAAGGCAAACGGCCTTGTGGGTCTGGGCCAACAACAAACACGCCGGCGCCTTTACCGACACGCTCCCCCGTTCCAAATGCCTTTACCTGGCAGTCAGGGGACGCAGCGGCCCTTTGGCCGTCGCCGCCTTCCCCGCAGAGGGCTATAGCCCCTTCGAGGCCTATGAGCGGAGCCTTATGGTGGCCATATTGGACGAATGCGGGATGGCCTTGGAAAAGGACCGCCTTATGCGCTTAAAGCAGCAGGCCGAAATGGCTGTCAAGCAGGAAAGCCTGCGTTCCAACCTTTTAAGGGCCATTTCCCATGACCTGCGCACGCCGCTGACCAGCATAACGGGCAGCGCCGGCATACTTTTGGAAACGGGCGATTCCATGGGCCCCGAAACAAGAAAGCGCCTGTATCTCGACATATACGACGACTCAAGGTGGCTCATAAGCCTGGTGGAAAACCTTTTATCGGTGACAAGGCTGGAAAACGGCAGCGTCAATATGAACATACAGCCCGAGCTTCTGGAGGACGTCCTCAACGAGGCTTTATCCCACCTTGACCGCCGCAGCTGCGAGCATGAAATAAGCCTCAGCCTGAAAAACGACCTGCTGATGGCCTATATGGACTCTACCCTTATGACACAGGTCATAATAAATATCGTAAACAACGCTATAAAATACACGCCCGCAGGTTCGCACATAAAAATAAGCGGCTTTGAAAAGGACGGCCAGGTCATAGTGGAAATATCCGACGACGGACCCGGCATACCTATGGGAAGCCGGGAAAAGATATTCGATATGTTCTATACGGCGGGCGCCAAAGCCTCGGCTGACGGCAGGAGAGGCCTGGGGCTGGGCCTGGCCCTTTGCCGCTCGATAATCTCGGCCCACGGAGGAAGCATTTCGGTGAGGGACAACATCCCCCACGGCGCCGTATTCAGCTTTAATCTCAAAGCAGTGGAGGTCAATACCCATGAATAAACCCAAAATATTGATAATTGAAGATGATCCGGCCATAAAGAACCTCATAGCCGCTACTCTGGAGACCCATGACTATCAGTATCACGCGGCCAAAAACGGCGCCGGCGGCATACTTGAGTCGGTCTCCTATGCCCCCGATGTTATGATACTTGACTTAGGGCTTCCCGATATGGACGGCATAGAGATAATCAAAAGGGTCCGCACCTGGTCCAACATGCCCATAATAGTCGTCAGCGCCCGCAGCGACGACCAGGACAAGGTCTCGGCTTTGGACGCCGGGGCCGACGATTACCTGACCAAGCCCTTCAGCATAGATGAGCTGCTGGCCCGGTTAAGAGTGGCCCTGCGCCGTGTAAGGTATGACAGCCAGAAGCTTATGGAGCAGTCCAGCATTTATGAAAACGGTGACCTTAAAATAGATTACGCCGCGGGCTGCGCCTATCTTGGCGGTTCGGAAATACATCTTACTCCCATAGAATACAAGCTTTTGTGCCTGCTGGCCAAAAATACCGGAAAAGTACTGACCCACAATTTCATTTTAAAGGAAATATGGGGCAGCGCCCTGGCATCAGATACCCCTTCCCTCAGGGTTTTTATGGCCACCCTCCGCAGGAAAATAGAGCCCACGCCCGATTCGCCCAAGTACATCCAAACGCACATCGGCGTGGGATACCGTATGATAAGGGTATCAGACAAATAAAAAAACGGGAGGCAGAGCCTCCCGTTTTTTATGCGAAAATCGATTACTTTAAGTAATATCAAACCACAATATATCTTATTGTTTTCATTTTGCTCTAAATCAGCTGTTCTCCACCGACGCGCCGTCGATAATGAGCTGCATTTCGGCAGGCATAATCCTGCACCTTTCCATGTTGACATATCCCGGCTCAGTAAAAATCACGCCCTCTTTTTGTAGGACCATTACCTGGAGGTTGCCCGTGACCACCTTGCCGTCCTGCCTGACAACCCTTTGCCAAGGGTAGCTTCCGGGGCAGAACTTCATGGCAAAGCCGACAAATCTCGCCTTTTTGGGCTCGCCCATGACCTGGGCTATGTCGCCGTAGCTCATGACGCACCCTTCGGGTATCAGCTTTACTATCTCATGCACCCTTTTGAAAAAACCCATAAATCACACCTCACCTTTGATATCAAGCCACACGGGGCTTATATTCATATCGGGCAGCACCTTTTCAAAAAGGTCGCCCGTATCCATCACCAGGCTTGCCTCGTTGGTGCCGGGATGCATACACACCCTGTCAAGCGAAAGTATCTCCCTGTCGCAGACAAGGGTTATGCTTTTTTCCCTGTCAAACACAAGGCTCAGGGGATTTACCGCGCCGGCAGGCACCCCCAGCATCTCCTCCAGCGCTTCGCCGGAGCCGAAGGAAAGCCTCGCCACACCCAGAAGCTTTGAAACCTCGGAAGTGCGGAAGGGCTTATCGCCCGTAATAAGCAGCAGGTAATATTTGGTCTTTTGGCGGTTGCACAAAAACAGATTGCGGAAAAAAACGGCTCCCAACTGCTGCTCTATTGGCTTTAAATCCTCCATCGTATGTACAGCGTCATGTTTTACAGCAGTATACTTTATACCCAGCCTGTCCAGCATGTCAAATATTGGTTTGTTATCAAACATTTTTTCTTCTGCCTCCCAGCTGCGCCACCAAAACGGCACAGAAAATTATTCCGCCCCCGGCAATCACCGAAAGGCTCCAGCTTTCAAACCCCATGAGCACCGATATAAAGGTGGCGAATACCGCTTCAAGAGTATATATGACTGCCGCCTTATTAGCGTCGACATTATGCTGGGCATAAACCTGTATTACATTGGCGACGATAGTTGGGAATACCGCGGCCAGCACAATGGCCTGCCATGCGCCCGAAAGCTGCTGCGCCGTAATGGACGCCAGACCGCCGCTCACAGCCGAATACAAAAGCCCGCCCAGACCCGTTACTCCGAAATTAAGGGCGGAAAGCAAAATGGGATCCATATACTCCCCCGCCACCGAGGTGTATGTCAGCTGAAAGGCCCAGCCTACTGCCCCCAGAAGGGTAAGGGCGTTTCCCAGGTTAAGACTGATGATCTCGCCCGGCTTCATATTTAGTATGTATATCCCCACAAGACAAAGTCCCACTGCGGCATAAATATGCTTTTGCGGCTTCTTTTTCATCAAAAGCCATGTGGTAAACGGCGCTATGACCACATACGCCGTCGTTATGAAACTGCTGTTTGAGGGGGTCGTCAGGGCAATCCCGCAGGTCTGAAATATCATGCCGCCAAAGACTATGCACCCCATCATAACACCGGTCTTAAACTGACGAGCTGTCATGCGCCTGAACTTTTTTGCCGAAAAGGGCAATAGGAGCAAAAAGGCCAGGGTATATCTTAAAAAGAGGTAAACCCCGCTGTCCATTCCCGTATTGGTCACAGTCTTTGACCATATAAAAGACATGCTCCATGTCAGAGTAGTTATCAAAAGCAGGCTTTCGTAATAGGCCCCTGTCTTCTTGCCGCTTATTTCCAAGCCCATACCCCCCAATCTTCCATCTCAAAATAACAGTATAAACGAGCCTTGAACCACTGTCAACCCGCACAAAAATGAAGACGCAGCATAAGATATATCAGGCGGTAAAAAAACCGTCAATATATATAAAGGTCCGGTGAGTTTATGTTCTGGAGAAGGTATTTCGGATGCTGCCGTCCTGTCAGATGGTGCTGCTGCAACAACTGCTGGTGCAACAACAGCTGCGGCTGCAATAACTGCTGCAACAACAACTGCAACAGCTGCGGCTGCTGCGACGATGATGACGATGACCAAAGCGAGATCAGCTGTGGCTGCTGCAATGTGACCCTCAACTTCAACTGCCGCGATAACGGCTGATTATCCTGAAAAGCCGCGTTCAGGCGGCGGGCCGGATATATCCGGCCCTACATAGCTCCATTTATACCGGACAAAAAGGGCCGCGGCTGTGCCGCGGCCCTTTTATTTCATTATTATGTTTTTTATCACATAAGCGGGGCAAAAACCCTTAGTATGGCATAAAGGATCTTCCGCGCACCCCTTACCTTGCAGCTTTCAGCCGTAATAGGACGACATTTTGTAAGGGTCCTTTGGAAATCGCCCTCAATATCCCCAATAACAGGATGGTCGTACATCCACACGGCGCACTCAAAGTGCAGATACAGGCTTCGGTAGTCCATATTGATGGTGCCTACAACAGCGGTATTACCGTCAGATACAAAGGATTTGCTGTGAATAAAGCCCGGCATATACTCGTAAAGCTTTACCCCTCTGGCAATAAGCTCGGCGTAATATGCTTTGGCAACAGCATGGGCATACCAATGGTCGGCCTTGTGAGGCACGATTATTTTTACATCGACTCCGCTCTTGGCGGCCGAACCAAGAGCCGTTATCATCTCATTGTCGATTATCATATAAGGCGTCGTTATGTGAACATACTCCTTCGCCTTGGAAAGTATGTCCATATACACCGTCTCGCCAACCAGCTCCCCGTCGAATGGCGAGTCGCAGTATGGCATGACATAGCCCTTTACCTCCCTGCCGCCGAAATCCGCAGGGCGGAATACCTCGTAATCATCTATTCTTTTCCTTTCGGCTATCTGCCAAAGCTCAAGGAACATTATGGTAAAGCTGAAAGCCGCCTTGCCCTTGAGCATGACGGCGGTATCCTTCCAATGGCCGTAGGGCGCCGTTATATTGACATACTCATCCGAAAGATTAACACCGCCTGAAAAGGCTGTCTTCCCGTCTATGACCAATATCTTTCGATGATCGCGGTTATTCTGTATAGTTGACAGCAGTGGTCTGAAGGGATTGAACACCCTGCACTTGATGCCCATTTTCCTGAGGCGCGAAGGATAGCTGGCCGGCAGAAGGGTAAGGCATCCCATGCCGTCGTACATCACCCTGACATCCACCCCCTGGGCCGCCTTGCGCTTTAGGACTTCCAGAATGCTGCCCCACATTTTCCCCTCGCCAATTATGAAGTACTCGAGGAAAATATATTTTTCGGCCTTTTCCATCTCTCTGAGCATGACTTTCCATTTTTCCTCGCCCAGGCTGAAATAGGTCACATCGGTATTTTTGAATGCCGAAACATCGGCATACTCGTTCATGTATTTTACAAAATTATATTTGCGGCGGTCCTTTGCCCACAGTTCCCTTAATATATCCCCCTCCTGCTTGACATAGGCAGAGGTTTTTCGCCTTATGCGCTTACTTTCCTTATTAAAAACCAAAGGCAGCTTCTGTCCCTGGACAAAAATATAAAGGAATGTGCCGAAAATCGGAAACACGGCTATCTGTATTATCCATGAAAGCTTGGATTCGGGATTCCCGCCTTTATTTATGATATATACCATGACAACTACGCTCAAAGCCCTTATGGCGCCGCTGAGATAGGTGAAATGCTCATCTTCGGTTATTCTCAGCGCTCCCGAAAAAAGGAAAAGGACCTGGAATGCAAGAAGCAGGATTATAATGCTGGTCTGACTGAACATCAGCTTAACTATTTTTTTCATTTACTACTCCCTGCCTTTCCTTTAATCCAAATATATCCTTTTTCCCCTGATCGGTCAAGCGGGACAAGAAAAAAGGCCGCTTTCGCGGCTTTAATCCTTACCTTTCGCTGACGTAGTAAACTTCGTCGCGGAAAATAAGCTCGTCGATATCTTCATTCTCGGCGATCTTCCTGATTTCCTTGTTCATTCGTTTCTCCTTTCAATTTTAAAGTATTATAACACAGTATATGTAAATACCTCTTCAACATTCCGTTAATTTTCTGAAAACAAAAGGCCGCCCAAAGGCAGCCTTTACAGATGTTCCCAAAGCGGGAATGCGGGCTTTAAGTTAACCCGCTATATAAGCAGGTGGGTTCGCTGTCTTTCCTTTAAACGGCTCCCAACTTCCTGAAAACGGGAGGTCTGCCATCGGGGAAAGAACTTCCGCAATCCCTTAAAACACTTTGCGGTTAAATAAAGTGCGCCGCATCCCTGCTTTGGGAACATCCATATATATTGTTTACCTTAATTTATATTATAATACACATAAACCGGCAAATCAATATCCTATTCCTCACTTTCCTCTTCTTCCCCGTCCTCCTCTTCGAAGGCATCCTCCAGGCGTTCGGAGAAGATCTGGTACATCTCGTTATACTCATCCTCGTCATCCAGCGTGGCAAAGGTCTGCTCGCCGTTATATATCTCCTGCTTCATTATCATCAGCTCATAGCTGTCGTCCAGGCTGACCTCGGCGGGAATGAATGCAAAATAGGTGCAGCCGTTATACTCGAGGGTATCCATCAGCTCGACCTCGACCTCATTGCCATCCTCGTCTTCCAGGGTCATTATATCGCCGTCAAAAAAATCGTCCATTTCTGTTCCTCCGTCAAATATATATTATGAGGTAATTATAGCAAAGACTGCGCCAAAAGCAAGGGATTTAAAGCTTGCCCGATTATTTTTTGCAGGACAAAAAAGCCATTGACATAAAGAATGTATGCTGATATAATACCAACGGAAAAGAAAGCAGGATTTTACCATCCTCACCTCAATTTTTGAAAGAAGAGGTCAACATTGCTTAAACTGCGGGCTTTGGCCCCGTTTTCGCTGTGCTTGCAAGGACGGTATTTCTGCCGTCCTTTTTAATTTTTTGGGAGGTGTTTCGGCATTAGCGCTCAAGAGCATCAGATCAACGAAGAGATCACCGATAAGGAAGTAAGGCTTATCGATTCGGACGGATCACAGCTGGGCATCGTAACGCTGCAGAAGGCCATGGATGTCGCCGTGGAAAGGGGCCTTGACCTGGTCAAGATAGCTCCCAAGGCGGAGCCGCCCGTCTGCCGCGTCATGGATTACGGCAAGTTCCGCTTCGAGCAGGCCAAGAAGGAAAAAGAGGCCAGGAAAAACCAGAAAGTCGTCGAGATAAAGGAAGTAAGGCTTTCAGCCAAGATTGACACCCACGACTTTGACACCAAAGTCAAGGCTGCCATAAAGTTCCTTTCCGGAGGCGACAAGGTCAAGGCGTCGATACGCTTCAGGGGCAGGGAGATGGCCCACACCAACATAGGCCTTGAAGTGCTTAAGCGCTTCGGCGAAGCCTGCGCAGAAGCAGGTACCGTGGAAAAGCCTCCCAAACTCGAAGGCCGTCAGATGCTGATGTTCCTGGCTCCCGAAAAGAAGAAGCAGTAAGCAGAACAGAGAGGAGAAAAGTTATGCCCAAAATAAAGACACACAGCGGCGCCAAAAAAAGATTTACCCTTACAAAGACAGGCAAAATTAAGCGCGGCAGTGCCAAAAGACGCCATGATATCAAAGGCTGCAAGTCCAAGCAGAAGATGCGCCAGCTCCGCAAGGCCCTTTATGCCGACGCCACGGTAGTACCTCAGATCAGGCGCCTTATACCCTACAAATAAACCCCGGATAACGAAAGGAATGTTCTTATATGGCAAGAGTTAAAGGCGCGATGATGACGCGCAAAAGAAGAAAGAAAGTCATAAAGCTGGCCAAGGGCTTCTGGGGTTCCAAGAAGAACCACTACAAGATGGCCAATCAGCAGGTTATGAAGTCGGGCGTTTACGCCTATGTCGGCCGCAAGCTGAAAAAGCGTGATTTCAGGAGGCTGTGGATTTCCAGGATCTCGGCTGCCTGCAAGCAGAACGACATCAATTATTCCCGCTTCATGAACGGGCTCAAGAGGGCCGGCGTTTCGCTCAACCGCAAGATGCTGTCCGAAATAGCCATTTCCGACAGCCAGGGCTTTGCCGCGCTGGTGGAAAAGGCCAAGGCCGCGCTCTAATCCATAAACAGTCAAAGCGCTGCATATTGCGGCGCTTTTGCTTTACCTCCGGGAGGAACAATGAATAACCACAGAAAAACCATACGCATAATGACGATCCTGACGATAATCTCGGCCATAGCCGCCTCGGTTTCGGGGGTGACCATGATGGCCAGCGCCACATGGATCAACATCATATCGACGGTCAGCGCCGTCACCTGCTGTGTCATTGCCATGATCCAGCTGCTTTTGGTCAAGGAGGCCTATCACGGCCGGAAAGACGAGGAAGAGTAAAATGCGCAGACGCCGTATACGCTACCGTCCCTCAAAATACGCCCTTATCCCCTCCCTTATAGCCGGCATTGCCTTCTGTGTCATAGGCGTAACAATCGTCATCCCCCAGGCGGGTATGTTCGGCGTTTTGTGGACGGTGATCGCTGCCGCCATAACGGCCAATAGTATAAGATACCTCTTCGCGTCCAAGGATTCCAGCTATGGGGGCGAATATATTGTCGAAGACGATTTCGAAGCTTCCGAAAGTGACGAAAGTTCTGCCGAGGATCCCGAAGCCCGTCTGGCAAAGCTTTTGGATCTTTATCAAAAAGGCCTCATAACCCGCGAGGAGTATGACCGCAAAAAGGCCGATATATTGAATGAACTTTAAAAAAAAGACGCCTTTCGGCGTCTTTTTTTATTTTCTTTTCCCCCTGCTTATAAAAAGCCATATCAAAAGATGCACCAAAAGCATCATGGCCGTCACGGCCAGCAGGAGCTGAAGGGGCGTCAGCGGCTTTGTATAGTAGGCCCACTCCTCATTAAAGGGCAGCACAAGGCTGACCGAAACCGCCAGGGACAGCGCCTGGCCGCCCAGGGACACAAGCCTGTGGTTTTTTATCCCGCTTAAAAGGGCCAGCAGGGCCGATGCGGCAAAGGCCAGGAAATAATAAAGAATGCTCCCCCTCTGCACATCACCTTTTATGGCCAGGAAACCATAGGGCATGAAATAACACAGCACAATGAATATCCTCATAAAAGCGTCATAGATCCTTTTGTTGGGCTTCATGTCTTACCTCCCCTTTCTTGTTGGCCTTCTCTGTATTTATGACAAAAATATCGGAACCCCTGTTCCGCTTTGCCGGTATAAAATATATAATTTATTTTTTGGAGGGTGTGACCAATAATGACCATAACCTTTGTTGCCCTGCTGCTTTCGGCCGCTTTGAGCGGCATCGCGGCATATACAAGCCTGCCCGGCACAGGCCTGCCGGCGCCCGAAACCCCAAACGGCACGGAGAGCACTGCGGTAAACTCGGAGGCTGCTTTTGATTTCGGCCTTGCCCTTTCGGTAAAGGATATCACATCCGAGGGCCTGACGGTGGTTTTTCATCAGTCGGGCTACGAGCCAAAGGGCGACCTTATAACGGGCTCATGGTTCTCCCTTGAGAAATACGAAAACGGCGTATGGCAGGATGTGCTCCGGCTTACAGACAGCCTTATGTGGACCTCCGAGGCCTATATAATCACCCCCGGCGGCACGACCGAGCATAAGGAAAGCTGGCAGGCCCTTTACGGCAGCCTTGATAAAGGCCGCTATCGCATATCAAAAGAAATCCTTGAAGTTAAATCTCCCGGTAATTATACAAGCAGTATAGTTTATGCCGGGTTTGAAATAGAATAACCCCACGCAAAAAAGACGCCCGAAGGCGTCTTTTTTATTTCCCCGCAAAAGCTATTTTATAAAGGAAAACATATGTATTATGTTCATATCCTCGATCATCTCCAGCCCGTGGCTGCCCATGCCGCCGTCGATCTCGTGGCAGCCATGGTCGGGGCAGAAGCCCATAAGGGTCTTATGCCCCTTCCAGGTGCTGCATATGGCGTCATGCATTTGGGAAAACGTTTCGACATTCTCCTCCAAAGCCGCCAGGGCCTCATTTGATTCGGGGGCAAACTTGTGCATTGTGGCGTCGTAATTGCCGTTATAAAGAACTATAAGGCTGTGCCTGTCCTCGGCAATAAGCTCCAGGGCCTTTTTATTGCATTCCTGGTGGGTATCGTAAATAAAATAATCCATATCCCTTTCGCGGAATATCTCCGAAATACTGTCCCCCGAGGTGGAAACTATGGCGCACCTTTTGCCGGCCCGGGCCAGGGAGTCAAATACCGTATGAGCCTTGAGCACCGGCTTTACATAAGCCTTTATGCCGTGGGATTCGGGCATGACGCCTGTATACATGGAGGCAAAGCACACGGGTGTGACGCTGGGCATAACCGAAAGCATGGGTATCTGCAAATCGCTTCTGAGCAGGGCCTTTTTAAAAAGGCCGGTATATTTCTGAAAGAGCCACAGTGCAACGGCATCGGGGTTATATATAAACACCCTGTCGGCCTTTCCGCCAAAGGCGGCCTCGGCCTTTTCGGTCACGATATCGTTTGCCGGAGCAAAACCTTCCGGCGGGTTGACGCCAAGGACATCAAGTACAGTTGCGGCTATGCTTGTCAAGGGCAGGGAATCATAAATATCGCTCATGTGCTTCATTCTCCTTTATTTTGTTTTGTACTAAAATAATACGCCGCGGCCCCTTTCAAGTCAAGGCCCGCGGGACGCATGTATGCTCCCCGGCGCTTTAAAATAGTTCCCCCGGCCCATGGCCGAAACCATGACAGCCAGGTGCCTTTAAAGCACAAAACAGGTCTTTTTGAAAAAAGCGCCCCGCTTAAAGCGGGGCGCTTTTAACTTAAGGCACATGCCTTATTTTATCTGATTAGTCCTGCTGAGCCTTCTTGGCAAGACGCTCATACTTGGCCTTTGCGGTCTCCTCAGCCAGCTCGAAGAGGGTGTTGGCCCTTTCGGGGAAGGAGCGGGTAAGAGCCGTGTAACGGACCTCGCCCTTTAAGAAGTCCTGATAAGAACCGGTAGGAGCCTTGCTGTCAAGCTGGAAGGGGTTCTTGCCTTCCTTGGCCAGCCTGGGATCATAGCGGAAGAGGTGCCAATAACCGGCCTCGACAGCCTTCTTGATCTCGGCCTGGGAGTTGGACATGCCGCCCTTGACGCCGTGCATCTCGCAGGGAGCGTAACCGATGACTATCGAAGGACCGTGATAGCTCTCGGCCTCGACAATAGCCCTGACGGTCTGCTGCTGGTTGGCGCCCATGCCGACCTGAGCCACATATACATAACCATACTGCATGGCTATGCCGGCCAGATCCTTCTTGGGCATTGATTTACCGGCGGCAGCAAACTGAGCAACCTGACCGATCTGGGTAGACTTGGAAGCCTGGCCGCCCGTGTTGGAATAAACCTCGGTATCAAATACGAAGACATTGACATCCTCGCCGGAAGCCAGAACATGATCCAGGCCGCCGTATCCGATATCGTAAGCCCAGCCGTCGCCGCCGAAGATCCAGACGGTCTTCTTGTTGAGGTAATCCTTCTTGGCAAGGATGTCGTTTGCCAGCGTGCAGGCATCGCACTTGCAGCCTTCCACAACAGCGCCTTCCAGAGCCTCGACATAGGCCTTGACGACCTCGTCGTTCTTCTCGTTGGCCTTGTACATCTCAAGCCACTTGGCGCCGGCTTCCTTCAAAGCAGCGTCGGTGTAGGACAGGGCCAGCAAAGCTTCGGTCTTTTCGGCAAGACCCTTGCGGATCTGCTTAATGGCGGTAGCCATACCGAGGCCGTACTCGGCGTTATCCTCGAACAGGGAGTTGGCCCAGGCGGGACCCTTGCCTTCCTTGTTTACGGTATAGGGCATGGCAGGAGCCGAACCGCCCCAGATGGAGGAGCAGCCCGTGGCGTTGGCCACATACATCCTGTCGCCGAAGAGCTGTGTTACAAGGCGGGCATAAGCCGTCTCTACGCAGCCTGCGCAGGCGCCCGAGTACTCGAGCAGGGGCTGGTTGAACTGACTGCCCTTGACGGTATTCTCGGCAAAGGGAAGCTGCTTCTTGGTGACATGCTCAACAGCATAGTCGTAAACGGCCTGCTGCTCGTGCTGGCTCTCCTGAGGAACCATAACGAGGGCCTTCTCCTTGGGAGCCGGGCAGACATTGGCGCACAGCGAGCAGCCCATGCAGTCCAGCGGGGAAATGGTCATGGCGAACTGATACTCTTCGCAGCCCTTGCCTATCATCTTGGCGCTCTTGAGGCCGGCGGGAGCATTGGCAACTTCCTCGGCGTTCATGGCGTAAGGCCTGATGGTGGCATGGGGGCAGACAATGGCGCACTGATTGCACTGAATGCAGTTTTCGGGATGCCATTCGGGAACGTCAACGGCTACGCCGCGCTTCTCATAGGCAGAACCGCCCGAGGGGAATGTGCCGTCTTCCCTGCCGACAAAGGCAGAAACGGGAAGGCTGTCGCCCTTCTCGGCCGAAACGGGGATAAGGATATCCTTGACGAACTTGACAAGCTCAGGCCTGTTGCCCTTGATTTCGGGAGCCTTGGTGTCATCCTCAAGGGTTGCCCAGGAGGCGGGGACATCGATCTTGACCAGAGCGTCAACGCCCGTGTCGATGGCCTTGTAGTTCATGTTGACGATATCGTCGCCCTTCTTGCCGTAGGACTTCTTGGCGGCTTCCTTCATATAGGTGACGGCCTCGTCGATGGGGATGATGTTGGCCAGCTTGAAGAAGGCCGACTGCAGAATGGTGTTGGTGCGCTTGCCCATGCCTATTTCGCGGGCCTTGTCAATGGCGTTGACGGTATAGAAGGCGATGTTGTTCTTGGCGATATAAGCCTTCATCTTGTTGGGCAGGTGCTTTTCCAGCTCCTCCATATCCCACTGACAGTTCAGAAGGAAGGTTCCGCCCGGCTTGATATCCTGGACGATATCGTACTTGCCGACATAGGAGGGGTTGTGGCAGGCGACAAAGTCAGCCTTGGTTATATAATAAGGGCTCTTGATGGGCTTATCGCCGAAACGCAGATGGGAAACGGTTATGCCGCCCGTCTTCTTGGAGTCGTATGCGAAATAAGCCTGAGCGTACTTGTTGGTGTGGTCGCCGATGATCTTGATGGAGTTCTTGTTGGCGCCGACGGTACCATCGCCGCCGAGACCCCAGAACTTACATGCAACCGTGCCTTCGGGAGCCGTATCGGGGCAGTCCTTAATCTCGAGCGACAGGTTGGTGACATCGTCGTTGATACCGACGGTAAATGTCTTTTTGCCGTGGTTTTTGAGGTTCTCGTAAACGGCAAAGATGTTGGAGGGAGGGGTATCCTTGCTGCCCAGGCCGTAACGGCCGCCGCAGATAAAGTCATAATGAACACCCTCGGTGGCCAGAGCCATAACGACATCCTGGTAAAGGGGTTCGCCCTGAGAGCCGGGCTCCTTGGTGCGGTCCAGAACGGCAATATTCTTGACCGTCTTGGGCAGAGCGGCGGCAAACTTGGAAGCGACGAAGGGACGGAACAGGTGTACCTTCAGAACGCCGACCTTCTCACCGTGGGCCAGCTTGTAATCGACAACCTCTTCGGCCGTGTCGCATATGGAACCCATGGCGATGATGACGTCGGTGGCGTCCTCGGCGCCGTAATAGTTAAAGAGGGAGTAATTGGTGCCTATCTTGGCGTTGACCTTGTCCATATATTCCTCGACAACGGCGGGAAGGGCCTCATAGAAGGGGTTGGACGATTCCTTGGCCTGGAAGAATATATCGGGGTTCTGAGCCGTGCCCCTCTGTACGGGATGCTCAGGATTGAGGGCGTTGTCGCGGAAGCGCTTGACAGCGTCCATATCGACCATTTCCTTCAGGTCTTCGTAGTCCCAGACTTCGATCTTCTGGATCTCGTGGGAGGTACGGAAGCCGTCAAAGAAGTGCAGGAAGGGGACCCTGCCCTTGATGGCCGAAAGGTGGGCGACGGCGGCCAGGTCCATGGCCTCCTGAGGATTGGCAGAAGCCAGCATGGCAAAGCCGGTCTGGCGGCAGGCCATTACGTCCTGATGGTCGCCGAAAATCGACAGGGCATGGGAAGCCAGGGCCCTGGCCGAGCAGTGGATGACGCAGGGCAGCAGTTCGCCCGCGATCTTATACATATTGGGTATCATGAGCAGCAGGCCCTGGGACGCCGTATAGGTGGTGGTCAGAGCGCCTGCGGCCAGCGATCCGTGCACAGCGCCGGCGGCGCCGCCCTCGGACTGCATTTCGACAACCTTGACTTCCTGGCCGAAGATATTCTTCAGGCCGCCGGCAGACCATTGGTCAACAAGGTCAGCCATGGGAGACGAAGGCGTGATGGGGTAAATGGCGGCTACATCGGTAAAGGCATACGAGGTATGCGCAGCAGCCGTATTACCATCCATAGTTTTCATTTGTCTTGCCATGAGTGGATTTCTCCTCCTTAAATATTTTATGGTCAACAGTAATACAAACCTTAAACCATATTTATTCTATCAAAGTTTACTTCCGATGTAAACCGTTTTCAATACCAAATATGTTAAAAAAACATGCCCCTTTTGCCCCCAAAGCCTGTATTTATTTCCGTTTACCCGCAAAATCCCGGTCACCTGCCCGGTCTGCCTCCGAAAGTAGGCCCCAGCCCGCCCCTAATCCTTGAAAAGGCGCTTTGCGTATAGTAAAATCAGTACAGAAAAGGAGTGTTTGTATGGTTGTCAGGGTAAACACGGCGGGCATTTCAGGCATAGAGGGCATGCGCGTCGTATGCGAATGCGACCTGTCCCCCGGCATTGCCCGCTTCGACATAGTGGGCCTGCCCGACGCGTCGGTCAAAGAGTCCCAGGACAGGGTGCGCTCTGCCGTCAAAAACAGCGGATTCGACTATCCTTTAAGACGGATAACCGTCAATCTGGCCCCGGCCGACCTCAAAAAAGAGGGGCCTGTTTACGACCTTGCGGTTTTGGTGGGCATAATGGCCTGCTCGGGCCAGGTGCGCGTGCCCGAGGATGACTGCGCCTTTATCGGCGAACTTTCCCTGACGGGGCAGGTCCGGCCGGTTTCGGGCGTTCTGCCGATGGTTTTGGCCTGCCTTGACAAGGGCATAAGTAAAATATTCCTGCCGTGGGAAAACGCCTCCGAGGCGTCCTTTGCCGTGGGCGCCGAAATATACCCCCTAAAGGATGTCAAAAGCCTTATAGGCCATTTAAACGGCGAGCGCGCCATTTCCCCCGTGCCTCCCCGCCCATTTGTGCCCACAAGGGGAACTTTCCCCGATTTCAAATATGTCATGGGCCAGAAAAGCGTCAAAAGGGCCCTGGAAATAGCGGCTGCCGGAGGCCACAACATACTGATGATAGGCCCTCCCGGCTCGGGCAAAAGCATGATGGCCAAATGCCTGCCGTCCATCCTGCCCGACCTTACCGAAAAAGAGGCGCTGGAAACCACCAAGCTCTATTCGGTGGCGGGGCTGCTTACGCCCGAAAACCCCATCGTCACCTGCCGCCCCTTCCGTTCCCCACACCACACCATATCCTCGGCCGGCATGTCGGGCGGCGGCCGGCTGCCCAGGCCCGGGGAAATATCGCTGGCCCACAACGGCGTTTTGTTTTTGGACGAGCTGCCCGAGTTTTCCAAGGACTCGCTGGAGGCCTTAAGACAGCCTTTGGAGGACGGCGTAATTACGATATCAAGGGTATCGGGCAGCCACAGCTACCCCAGCGAAATAATGCTGGTCTGCGCCATGAACCCCTGCAAATGCGGCTATTACGGCCAGCCGGGCAACCGCTGCACCTGCACCGAGCGCTCGGTCAGGCAGTATATGTCAAGGATATCGGGTCCCCTTCTGGACCGTATAGACATACACATAAATGTCCCCGCCGTCGATTACCAAAGCCTTTCTTTGAGAAAAGAGGAGGAATGTTCGGCCGATATCTTAAAAAGGGTCGAAAAGGCCAGGCGTGTGCAGCTTGAAAGATACAAAAATGACGGCATAACCTGCAATGCCAGGCTGAAGCCTTCCATGATGGCCGCTTACTGCACACCCACCGAAAAGGGAAAAGCCCTTTTAAGCGCCGCCTTCGACACCCTGGGCCTTACGGCCA
>CALWAP010000003.1 GCA_944375715.1 uncultured Clostridia bacterium
CTGGCGCTTGTTTATATTACCACACCCCTTCCTCCTTTGTCAACACTTTTTTTCATCTTTTTTTCGGGTTTTTTCAACTTTTTCTTTACGCGCTATATATTGACATTTTTCGGGGACGTGATACGATATATTGATACAAGGCCGGATGTAATGCAACTGTAACTTGACTTGAAGCCATAATTACCTTATTATTTTTTTACCGACCGATGAAAAATATTATATAGGGAGGTGACCTTTTTGTCAAAGGCGGGAACCAAAACCATCACCCTTAACCGCAAAGCCGGGCACGACTATTATATAGAGGACCGCTATGAAGCCGGGATCTCCCTGGCAGGCACGGAGGTCAAGTCCCTGCGTATGGGTACGGTCAATCTTAAAGACAGCTACTGCATTGTCAAAAACGGCGAGCTGTTTTTGGTGGGGGCGCATATAAGCCCCTATGAAAAGGGCAACATATTTAATAAGGACCCTATGCGCACCCGTAAGCTGCTTATGCACAAGCGGGAGATAAGCAAGCTCCAGATGCTGGTGCAGCGGGACGGGTATTCCCTTATCCCCCTGTCCCTTTATTTCAAGAACTCCAGGGTCAAGGTAGAGCTGGGGCTGGGCAAGGGCAAAAAGCTTTATGACAAGCGCGAGTCCTCGGCCAAAAGCGACGCCGTGCGGGAGATGGCCAGGGCCGTCAAATCAAAGGGGCGCGGATAGCGGTTTCAGTAGGGCCCCTTTGCTCAAATAGATTTACGGCGCAGAAGGGACGTGATATGCGCTTCGGCGCAGGGGTTTAATATTTCACTTGACATGGGGGCGTACCGGCATGGGCGGGGGCGCTGAGGCAGGTCAAGCGGGCAGAAGCATCTCCCCTGAAAACCTGCGGTTTCCCGGGGTCCCCTTTTATCAAATAGATTTCCGGCGGATAAGCCGCCGCAAATCCTACGGCGCACAGGCGCCGCGGCCCGGATGGGCCGTGATATGCGCTTTCTGCGTTACAACTTAATATTTTCACTTGACATGGGGGCGTACCGGTTTCGACGGGGACGCTGAGGCAGGTCAAGCGGGCAGAAGCGCATATCTTCTTTAAAATGTGCAAACTTTATAAATTAAACAACAACAATAAACTTGCTGTTGCTGCTTAATTAAAAGCAGCCGTCTTTACCGGCAGGGCCACGGGCCGGATAAAGGCGTGGATCAGTGGCGTCCGTGAGTGCGCAAAGCTTTGAGCGCACCATGCATAATGAAGCTACCGAACCCCAAAGTCGGGCGGATGACTTAGGGGCAAGGGAATAAGGATATCCGCCTGCGCCCGGAGAAAGATCTGTGGATGTGTTTTCGGACAGGGGTTCGACTCCCCTCGCCTCCACCACAAACCCCGCTATATGAGCGGGGTTTCTTTTTTTATGTTTTATTCCATGCTGCATTACGGCTTTCTTGAAAAGGCATCGCCCGGCGCGCCTTTCCCAGGGCAAGCGCCGCGCGCAGGAGCCTTTCCCGGGCCCGCAGGCGCCGCAGGGACGCCTTCCCCCTATTGCATTGGGTTTTTATCCCACAGCCTCAAAATGGCGCAGCGAGGGCGCTTCCCGCCTCCGCCTGAAAGTACGTGGCTCTGCGCCGCCTTCATCACTATACGCAAAAAACCCGCGGGCCTGTGCCCGCGGGTTTTTCAAAAGGGGATATTTGCTTTTAGCCTATCGCGACCATACTGAAAACCAGCACGAAAAGGGCGACGGTTTCGCAGAGGCCGACGACGGTGATATACTGCGAGAAGCCTTTCCCGCTTTCTGCCAGAGCGTCGGCGCCCGATGCGCCGGCCATGCCCTGGGCCACGGCCGAAAAGGCGATGGCAAGGCTGGAGGCGATACCCAGGCTGAACAGGAACGTCGGGTCGGCGCTGGAGCCCTGCATCTGCTGCATAAGCAGGAAGCCGTAAATCGTCTGGGTCAGGGGCGCGCCGGCGAACACCGTCAGGATGAAGGGGGCCGCCTTATTGCTGAGGTAGCACTTCTTCCAGGCGCCTATGGACGCCTGGCCCGCGATGCAGATGCCGATTGCCGAACCTATAGCCGAAATACCCAATACCAATGCCGAGCCAAATACTCCCAGATTCATAATGATTCTCCTTTTTATCAATTATTCTTCAAACGGTTGGAATTTGTGTCCGCTCCACGACATGTTCAAATGCGAGGAGAACTCCAATGTATTAAGGCGGATGCCGTGGACTATGACCGACAATACGTTGAGGATCATATTCAGCCCATGCCCGAATACCAAAAGGACGATAGCCAGGACCATAAACATGAAATTGCCCAAAAGCGGCCCCGCAAGCTCGTTTACCGTCGCCGAAATGGCAGAACCCGCCAGGCCGACGGCCCAAAGGCGGATATATGAGACGATATCCGAGAATACGTTGACGACCCCCAGCAGCACCGATACGATATCGACCAGGCTGGCAAGGACCGATTTGCCTATGCTGCCCTCGTAATTGGCGAACACGAAGTTCAGCGCGAACCCTATCCCCACAAGGGAAATGGCTATCGTCCCGACGGGAACCCCGTTTACCACAAGGCCGAAGGGGAATACCGCCGAGTTCACAACGAGGCTGAGCACGACGTAATACATGCCCACCAGCTGCATGACCGAGCCTATATCGCCTATCACCTTAAGCGAGCTGCGGTTGCGCAAAGCGCACTTTATATGCGCTATGACCAGCTGTACAAGGGCAAGGGTAAAGCAGAATATCTGCAGGTTCTGCGAGGTCGTCAGCCCCGCACCGCCCGGCCCGAACGGGTACCAGAGCCGGTCGGAATAGACATTGGAGATAAAGGGGACCGACAGGCTTTTAAGCCACTGCGGCAGGTATTCCGGCGAAATGCCGAACCATGTGCATGTCAGCACCCCCCACAGCACCGTCGAGAGCCCGAAAAGCCCCACCAGGACGAAAGCCGGCGGGACAGGCTTCTTTCCGGCACGCGATTTGAGTATCAGCGCGGCGGACACGGCGCAGACTATAAGCCCGTACCCCCCGTCGCCGAAGATTATCCCGAAAAAGATGAGGATAAAAAGCAAAAACCAGCCCGATATGTCGAACTCGAAATAACCGGGGACGGTGCCCAAAAAGTCCGTTATCGGGTAAATCAGGCTGACCAGGCGGTTGTTCTTCAGCTTGGTCGGCACATTGTCCTCCTCAGTGGGGTCCTCTATCAAAAGGCCCCAGGAGTTTTCCTTGGCGGCCTGCATGAGCCGCCCGGCGTTTTCCGTCTCGATATAGCCGCGGAAATATGCAAGGCGCACCTCGCCATCCCCGGCCGGCAGGCCCTCCTCGGGCATGCCGCTGTTGTAAACCTCGAACTGAAGCTCCTTTTCCAAGGATGCTATGGCCAACTTAAGCGGCAGGATATCCTTTGCGTGGGAAGCTATCAGCCCGTCTATCTCGGCCATGCGGCTTTCTGCCCGGGCTATCCTGCCCCTTATTTCCGACGTGGAGCAGGCAGGCAGCTTTAAGCGGTAAGACGCGGGCGGGAGGCCGTTCCCCTCGCCCTTAAGGCTTACGGCCGCGCATTTGACCGAGTTCTTTGTCCTTTCCAGGCGCAGGGTCTTTACATCATCGCCCAAAGCGTCGTATTCCGACGCCGGCATCTCATAAAGCCCGAGCCCTATGCCCTCGCCTTCCAGCGCGCCGAGCTCCCCGGGATCAATTTCCCCCCAGGGCTGGAGCCGCGCCAGCTCGGCCTGCAGGGCCGAACGCTCGGCGTGCAGCTTTTGCTTTTCTTCCGAAAGGGCGGCTACCTCCCTGGCCAGGGCCAGGGCCTCCTCAGGCGGCATATCGCCCCCCGCGGCATCCTTCCCGGGCTTGCCCAGGCTGAATACGCACCTTTCCAGGGCGCTTATCTCTTCTTTTATCCTTTGGACCCTGTCGCCGCGGCCCTCGGTTATCTCTATCTGCAAGAGCCCCAGGCGGCGCAGCTTCTTGAGGGCCTCCTTCTTGCGGCTGGCCAGCATGAAGAGCGATACCTTTTTCATGGGTACTATCACAGCGCCGCCACCTGCCTTTCCCCGGCCTGCGCCGAACGCGCGGCCAGCTTGCGTTTTGATATCTTGGAACGGACGACGGCGTTGACCTGCTGGTCCGCAAGGTAAATGGATATTTTGCGGATATTCTCCTGGGTTTCGGGGATCTTTACCTTTTCAAAAAGGTTGACCCTCTGTGAGGTCACGCGCAGCTCGGCCTCCAAAAGCCGGACCTGCTCTTCCAGCACCTCGGCCTCCAGGTCCAGGGACAAGGCCCTTTCCATATGGTCGGCCGCCGTATCTACCCAAAGGGGCGTCTCATAAAGGTCGTAGTCGCCCCGCTCGAAATCGGCGCCCTCATAGGTCGGGATGCTGACGCCGGCGATATTGCCCTCGCCGCGGCGGATATTCTTGACCCTGACGGCGTTTTCCGGGAAAGCCGAGCGCTCGCTGAATACGGCTATCCAGGAATCAAAGCCCCGCTCCAGCTCCTCGCGCTGCTCGCGCACCGACGCGGCTTTGGAGCGTATGGCGTATATCTCGGTCTGGAGCTGCTGCTTTTTCAAAGCGAGGGTCGGCAGGTACCTCTGGTACATTTTAAGCGCGTCCTTCTGCACCTTCAGTTCATTCTTAGTCAGCTTGACGCTTGCCAAATAGCTCCCCCCTTACTTCAAAGGCCAGAACTCTTCGATAAGGTCTGACTTGATGCCTGTCTCGTCCTTTTCAAAGCACTCGGCAAGTATTTCCCAGCCCAAATCCAGCGCCGCTTCCAGCGAAAGGTTTACCGACAGGTCCATAAGCCGGTCCTCGAACATCTCGCCGTATTTAAGCAGCTTGCCGTCCCAGCGGCTCATGGCAAAGCCCATGTTCTTCTTTTCCAGCGTCTCTTTATAAGAGGCGTAAAGCCGGATCATGGCGTCCATGAGGGCACGGTGGTCCTTGCGGGTCTTGCCGTTGACATTCTGCTTAAGGCGGGAAAGGGAGCCGAAGGGCTCTATGCGCCCGCCCTTCAAATAGTACTGACCCTCGGTTATGTAGCCCGTATTGTCAGGCACGGGATGGGTGACGTCGTCGCCCGGCATGGTAGTGACGGCCAAAATCGTCACCGAGCCGGAATTGGCGAAGTCGACGGCCTTTTCATACCTGGAGGCCAGCTGGGAGTAAAGGTCGCCCGGGTATCCGCGGTTGGAGGGGACCTGCTCCTGGGTAATGGCTATTTCCTTCATGGCGTCGGCAAAGTTGGTCATGTCGGTCAGCAGGACCAGCACGTCCTTGTCCTGGAGCGCGAACTGCTCGGCCACTGCCAGGGCCATGTCGGGTATCATCATACATTCGACCGTCGGGTCGGCCGCCGTGTGTATGAACATGACGGTCCTGCTCAGGGCCCCGCCCTTTGAAAGGGCGTCCTTGAAATAAAGGAAATCGTCGTATTTAAGGCCCATGCCGCCCAATACGATGACGTCGGCCTCGGCCTGCATGGCTATCCTGGCCAGCAGCTGGTTATACGGCTCGCCCGAAATGGAGAATATGGGCAGCTTCTGGGAGACGACGAGGGTATTGAACATATCTATCATGGGGATATTGGTCCTGAGCATGCGGTTTGCCAAAATACGCCTTGTGGGGTTGACCGACGGGCCGCCTATGGGCTTGCGGTTCTCCGTCAGCTCGGGGCCCTTGTCGATAGGCTCTCCGGAGCCGTTGAATATGCGCCCCAAAAGGTCGTCGCTGAAAGCCACCTGCATTTCGCGCCCCAAAAAGCGCACCTCGTCGCCCGTCGAGACGCCCTGGCCGCCGGCGAACACCTGCAGCGAGACCATATCGCCGTCCAGCTTTATGACCTCGGCCAGGGATTTGCCGAAGCGCGTGCGTATCTGGGCCAATTCATGGTACTTTACGCCGGAGGCCCTGACGGTGATAACGTTGCCCGTTATCGATTCGATACGGTTATATACCTGGTTCATTAATTCTCACCACCCTTTAACAAAGACTCGGCCCGGGCCGAAATGGCGCCTTTGCCTTCTTCATACAGCCTGTCTATCTCAAGCTCGAGCTTTTTGAAATCTTCCGAGCCGAACTCGGCGTAGTTCCAATCTATGAACCTCTGCCTCATGCGCTGGAAGAACCCGCGGGCGCCGTCCTGGTCCTCCAGGGCGTAATCGCTGCCCAATACGCGCACGAGCTTGGCGCTGACATACCTCTGCCTCTCGGCGCCGCAGTTGGCGTCAACCAGGTCAAAGGAGTTCTGCTGCATATACACAGCGTCCAGCATATCGGCCTTGAGGTAGACTATATAGTCGCTGAGGCTCGTGCCTTCCTCGCCGACGACCTTCATCATCGAGCTTATCTCGCTGCCCTGGAGCACCAGCTGCTTAAGATAGCCCGTCTCGCCCGCGCCGATTATCCCCGGGTATTTGGACCAGGAGATAAGGGGGTCTATGGCAGGGTATTTCCTGGCGTCGGAACGCTCCCTCGAAAGGCCGAGGAACGCGCCGACGACCTTCAGCGTGGCCTGGGTGACAGGCTCTTCAAAGTTGCCGCCGGCCGGCGATACCGAGCCGCCTATCGTTACCGAGCCTGTGCTTCCGTCGGGCAGCAGCACGCGGCCGGCCCTTTCGTAGAAGGCCGCTATATAGGATTCAAGATACGCCGGGAAGGCTTCTTCGCCCGGTATCTCCTCCAGCCTGCCCGACATTTCCCTCAGGGCCTGGGCCCAGCGGGAGGTGGAATCGGCCAAAAGCAGGACGTTAAGCCCCATCTGGCGGTAGTACTCGGCCAATGTGACCGAGGTGTATATCGACGCCTCCCTGGAGGCGACCGGCATGGACGAGGTGTTGCATATTATAATCGTGCGCTCCATGAGCGAACGCCCCGTTTTGGGGTCGGTGAGCTCGGGGAACTCGGTAAGCGTCTCGACAACCTCGCCCGCGCGCTCGCCGCAGGCGGCTATTATGACTATATCAACATCGGCGTACTTTGACATGGTGTGCTGCAGCACCGTCTTGCCCGCCCCGAAAGGACCCGGGGTGCAGTAGGTGCCGCCCTTGGCCACGGGGAAGAAGGAATCTATAAGCCTTACCTTTGTCTCCATGGTCTCAGTGGGGGCCAGGCGCTCCTTATAGCACCTGACGGCGCGCTTGACCGGCCACCTGAAGGACATGGAAACGGGTATGTCCTTCCCGCGGCTGTCGGTCAGCACGGCAATGGTCTCGGTTATGCCGTACATGCCCTTTTCGGCAATGGATTTGAGCGTATAGCCCTCCAGCAGGCTGAAAGGCACGAATATCTTATGGGTAAAGGCCCCTTCAGGGACAAATCCCAGCACTTCGCCGGCCCTCAGCGTGTCCCCCGGCTTTGCCAAAGGGGTAAACTCCCATTTTTTCTCCAGGTCCAGGGGCTGGGCGTAAACCCCGCGCTCCAAAAACCATCCGGCCTGCTTTGCCAGCTCGGGCAGCGGGTTCTGAAGGCCATCGTAAATCTGGCCCAAAAGCCCCGGCCCCAAAAGGACGGACAGCATCTCGCCCGTAAACTCCACCTCGTCGCCGCACTTTATGCCGTCGGTCATTTCATAGACCTGCACCTGCGCGACCTTCCCGTGGATGCGGATGACCTCGCTTTTCAGCTCGGCGCCGTCCACCTTCACAAAGCAGATCTCGTTAAGGGAAACATTCCCGTCAAACTCGACGGAAACAAGGTTCCCGTTAACGCTTACAACCTTTCCTGCATTATGTTTGGTCATGACAGAACCTCCATCCGGTCTCCGCCCAGGACGGAGCCGTAAATATTTCGATAAGCCTCCCTGCCGGACTTCAAGTCGAACCGGCTTATACGCAGCATAAGCTTAAGCTTAAGCCCGTAATAATAAACCGAATCCTCCGCAAACATGTCCCTGGGCCTTATGGATTCCAGGAAATCCATGCGGAAGCGGTTTAAAAACAGCTCGGCCTCCATCGGGTTTTCAATGGCCGCCGCTTCCCTGGCCGCCTTCAAAAGCCCAAGCGGGAAGCCGTCCGTGCTGCCGTCAAAGCTTTTTTTCATCCTCTCGGCCCTGGCGGCGGCCAAAGCTATGCGCAGCCGGCGCTCGCCCTGGTTCCAGGCGTCTATCAGCGCCGAGCCGGTCTTTTCATGCTCCCGCGGAGGCATGAGCCTGAGCTTTTCCAGCCTCAGCCGCGCCTTTTTCCCCAAAAAGCTCCCGCACAGCTGCAAAAAGCGCTCCTCGCCAATGGGCGGCGGGGCGTTTTCCCCAAGGCCGTCCAAAGAAGGCAGCTGGGCCATCAGGTAATAAGTCGACATGCTACTCCGCCTCTTTCAGCAGCGCCGTTATCCTGGGGTTGAGGTAGTTGGACAGCATTTCCACCACCGCTTCGGAAGAAAAGTCGTAATAGACCCCGCCATCCTTTTCGGCAATGCGGAAACCGCCGTCAAAACCCTCGCCGGGCTTGAGCGTGACGCCTTTGAGCATCCGGCCCTTGAGGGCGGAAAGCAGCTCTCCTTCGAGCTTTTGCAGATCCTCCGCGCCCAAAATCAGCTCAAGGCTGCCGGCGTCGGGCCTCGCGGCCCATCCCTCGACAGCGCGCGCTATAAGCTCCGCAAACCCATCCTGGGAATAAACGGCCTTTACCTCCGCGCCCAAAACGCCCGTAAGCTCGCGCGAAACGCTTTCCCTGAACGAAATAAGCAGGTTGCGCCCGGCCTGGCGCACGGCATCCTCGCCCGACTTTACAAAACGGTCGTTTTCCTCCCGGGCCGCACGGATTATCCCCTCGGCCTCGGCCTTGGCGCCGGCGATTATCTCCCCGGCCTTTTCCCGCGCGCCGCTGACTATGGCCTCGGCCTCAGCCTCGGCCGCGGCGACGCCGTCTTTTTTGATCTGGTCAATCAGTTCCTGCAGTTGTATTTCCATAAGCGCTCTCCTTTTCCTTCTTTCCTATGCAGCATGGATGAAGATTTTCAATGGAACATTAAATATATTAGCACAGTGCAGGATGCAATTGCAAGCTTCCGGGGCCTATTTTAAGGCCCGGCGTTAAAAAAATGTCAAAAGCCGTCCGCCGCGCCGGCATTAAGGTTCCGCTTAGGTTTGCCCGCGGCGCTTGACAAAGCCGCGGCAGGTATATAATATATCTTTTGATTGCCGCGCGCTATAAGGCGCGGCATTTCAATTAAACAAACAACAGAGAGGATATCGCAATGCAGGCATTCACTGATCTTTTCGGCAATGTGCTTGAGCTTCAGTGGCAGCAGGTCGTCATGTGGGCCATAGGCGGCCTTCTGATCTACCTTGCCATCAAAAAGGAGATGGAGCCCTCGCTGCTCCTGCCCATAGGCTTCGGCACGATACTTGTCAACCTGCCCAACTCGGGCGCCGTCACCCAGGCGCTGGAGGAAGGGCCGCTGGACGTGCTTTTCAACGCCGGCGTATCGAACGAGCTCTTCCCCCTGCTTTTGTTCGTCGGCATAGGCGCGATGATCGACTTCAAGCCGCTTTTGTCGAACCCCAGGCTGATGATATTCGGCGCGGCGGCGCAGTTCGGCATCTTTTTCACCCTGTGCATGGCCGCCCTCCTGGGCTTTGAGGTGCTGGACGCCGCTTCCATAGCTATCATAGGCGCGGCCGACGGCCCGACCTCGATTTTCGTGGCCACCACCTTCGGCTCGAAATACCTGGGCGCCATAATAGTCGTGGCCTATTCCTACATGGCGCTGGTGCCCATCATCCAGCCCCCCGTCGTCCGCCTGGTCACCACCAAGGCCGAACGGAAAATACGCATGCCTTACGCCAGCAAGCCGGTTTCCAGGATGACCGAAATACTCTTCCCCATCGTCATAACCGTCATATCGGGCCTCGTGGCGCCAAAAAGCGTCGCTTTGGTCGGGTTTTTGATGTTCGGCAACCTTTTAAGGGTCTGCGGCGTGCTGGACAGCCTTTCGGAAACGGCCCAGAAGGTCCTGGCCAACCTTATAACCCTGTTCCTGGGCCTGACGGTGGCCTCCCAGATGAGGGCCGAAAGCTTCCTTACGGCCGAGACGCTGATGATCTTAGGCCTGGGCCTTTTCGCCTTTGTCTTTGATACGGTAGGCGGCGTCATGGTGGCCAAGCTTTACAACCTTTTCAGCAAGGTGAAGATAAACCCGATGATAGGCGCCTGCGGCATTTCGGCCTTCCCCATGTCGGCCAGGGTAATAAACAAGATGGGCCTGGAGGAGGACAACCAGAACTTCCTGCTTATGCACGCCGTCGGGGTAAACGTGTCCGGGCAGATAGCGTCGGTCATAGCCGGCGGGCTTATAATGACGCTGTTCAGCTCCTATATAATCTGAGGGAGGTATATCAATGAATGTTTTCGCCGAAAGGCTTTTGACAAACGGGGTCTTGGAAAAGTCCCTCCTGGGCTGGCTGGGGATATTCATAGTGACCCTGGTCATCATAGCGGCCGTCGCCGCCATGAACTCCCTCCTTCCCCCGGGGGAATAACCTTATTAAGACGCTTTAAAGGGCCGCGCTGTACAGCGCGGCCTTTTCCCTGCCTGCTTATACCCCCACGGGGGGCGGGTATTATTTGCATTTTTCCGATATTTGATAGAAAAAGTCTATCGCAGCGCGCCGAGGTATCGGAAATAACATTTGGACATTCCCCTTATTTTGTGATTATATAGTAGGCGGCAGGGGCCAAAAGCCCTCTTTTTTTGCGCTTGCCGACAGTATATTACAACTTAAAGGAGTCTTTCAAAATGAAACAGAAGATCATCGCCGCCATTTCGGCCCTATGCGCCGCCCTTTTGGCCATCGGCCCCTGGACCCTTTTCCCTGCCTGTACCCCCACGGCCGAGAAAATAATGAAGTGCCATTGGTGCATGAGGGCCCTTATCCCCGTGGCCGTGATACTTTTGGCGGTATGCGCATTTGAGCTTATCGTCAAGGACAAGGCCGGCCTTTCGGCCCTTTTCGCTGCCGGCGCTGTGGGATTTGCCATGCCGGTACTGCTTATCAAGGTCATTATCGGCGGCTGCGCCGTGGAAACGATGGCCTGCAACACGACGGCCTTCCCCGCCGTCATGGCCGTATCGGCCGCAGGCGTAGTATGCCAGCTTGCCGGTATCTTTCTCAAAAAGGCCTAAGGGAGAGGCGCTGAAATGATAGTGGGAACTGCGCTTACAAACCTTAGAAGGCGGTCTTTGCGAAGCGCCTGCATGATATTTTTCGCCTTTATGCTGTCGGGCTGCCTTTTCTGCTGCACGGTTTTGGCCGACAGCCTTAAAGGCACCCTCGACAACACCATAGGCCGCCTGGGGGCCGACATCATAGTCGTGCCCGAGGAATACGAAAGGGAAATGGCCGATTCGCTGTTTTTAGGCGAGCTTTGCAGCTTCACCTTCGACCGCAAATGGGTAAGCGAGATCGGGAAGATAGAGGGCATCGCCGAATGCACGCCCCAGCTCTACATGGCGTCCCTGGCGGCCGACTGCTGTTCGGCGGCCACCCAGATGATAGTCTTTGACCCTGAGACCGACTTCATAATCGCACCATGGCTCATGGAGGAGGGGTTTAAGCTGCCGGGCGACGGCGAGCTTTACATCGGCAGCCTTATAAACCCGCCCGAGCCTGACAGCATAAAGTTCTTCGGGGAGGATTACCGCATAACAGGGCGCCTGGAAAAGACAGGCACCAGCTATGACACCTGCGTTTTCATGACGGCCGGCACAGCTGAGCAGATACGCCAGAGCCAGGGCTGGGAGGACGCCTTCGGCAAGCCGGAAAAACCCGCGTCCGAGCTTGTTTCTTCCCTTATGATAAGGGTCGAGGAGGGGGCCGACGCCAAGGCTATCGCAAGGCAGATAAACTTTTCCATAGATGGCGCGCCCGTAAAGGCCTACACCACAAACGCCATCCTGAGCGGGGCCATCGACTCGGTGGAGAGCATGAGCGGCTATACGAGTGTGCTTATCTGGCTGATGGTGATACTTGTGACGGCGGCTCTGGCCTCGGTTTTTACCATCACGATGAACGAAAGGACAAAGGAGTTCGGCATACTTTCCTGCCTGGGGGTAAGCTCCAAAAAGCTTTCGGGCATAGTTCTGACCGAAGGTGCCGCCATCGGCCTTACGGGCGGGCTTTTGGGGGCCGGGCTGGCCTTTGCCTGCATAATGATATTCGAGGTGCCCTTAAAGCTGGCGCTGGAGCTGCCGAGGATAAACGCCTCCCTTTCGTTCCTCTTGTCCCTGGGGCTCAAATGCCTGGGGCTTTCTTTGGGGGTATCGCTCCTGTCCTCCCTTTACTCGGCCTTCAAGGTGGGCAGGGCCGATCTTGACGGGCTTATAAAGGGGGAAGAATTATGATTTTGGAAGCGCATGACCTTGTTAAGACATATTCCCGCCAGGGAAAGACATTCGAGGCCGTAAGCCATGTCAGCATAAGCGCCGGCAAAGGTGAGGTTTTGGTGCTGACCGGCCCCTCGGGCTGCGGCAAAAGCACACTGTTCCACATGCTTTCGGGCATAATCACCCCCGACGGGGGCAGCATAACGGTAAACGGCAGGGAGATCACCTCCCTTCCCAAAAAGGGGCGGACTGCCCTGAGGCTTAAAGAGATAAGCTATGTATTGCAGGGGGACAGCCTGCTTTACAACTTCACGGTGCTGGAAAATGTCTGCCTGCCCTCCCTTCTTAATAGCGGCATGGGCAAAAACGAGATAAAAGAAAAGGCCATGGAGCTGTTAAAACAGTTCGGCATGGAGCCGCTGGCCCAGAGCTACCCCTCCGAGCTTTCGGGCGGCGAGCGGCGCAGGGCGGCCATAGCCAGGGCCCTTATCCCCTCGCCTTCGGTCATAATCGCCGACGAGCCGACGGCCGACCTGGACGAGGAGAACACGGCAATTATCCTCGACTGCTTTTTAAACCAGAAGGACAAGGCCGTTTTGATAAGCACTCACGACCTTTCCTGCCTGAGGAAGGGAGTCAGGCACTACACCATGCGCAGGGGCGTCATGGAATATGCCGGCATAGTTTAAAACAAAAAAAGCGGGCTTTGGGGTACCCTCCGTAAGGAAGGTGCCCCAAGGATTTATATTTAACCTCTTTTCGGATTGTGGTGTCACAATCCGATGCTCGCTATACTTATGGACATCATCTTTCTCTTCGCTGTTTTCAAAACATCAAAATTCATTGAAAAAATCATTGACATTTACGTTTAATAGGTATATATTAATATGATTTAGATTCAGTAAAATCTATTTGGGCGGCTTGGGATAAAAGGAGATATTATTATGCACGATTTCGAGTATGTTCCAAAAGAAGAATGGAAACCGATTAGAGATGAACTTTTGGAAATTATCCACAGATTACAGAATGAAGTAAGAGATGATTTCACTTTTCAATATCATTTCGTGGGCAGTAGCAAACGAAATATGATAACTCGCGACCGGAACTCTAACATTGGTTTTGACTTCGATGTGAATATTGAAGTAAATGACCCCGACGGAGACTATTCTGCCAAAGAAATACGAAACATTCTTCACAAGGGTCTCGATAAGGTTACTAACCCTTATGGATGTCCGGTTTTTGGATACGATTATACCGAAGACTCCACCCGTGTTCTTACAATCAAAGTAAAAGATGGAACAAACTCCCGCATCTTACATAGTTGTGATTTTTGCATTATATATGAATGTGGAAATGGGCGGCAACAATATATTCGCTACAACAAAAAACAAAACAGTTATTCGTGGGAATACCAACCGAAAGAGTATATGGAGTTGCCATCCAAAATGGAGTGGACTAAAAAGCACGGATTGTGGCAACAAGTCAGAGATATTTACATATGTAAAAAGAATATCAACACCGATGATAATAAAAAATCCAGATCTATTTTTGCAGAAACAATTCATCAAGTCTGTCAGCAAAACGGATATTATCAAAATGGGAGATATTATGGCAACGGATATGGATTCTGGAAAACTGCTTGTTATATCCGGTTGGTCGAACGATGAAAATGATGACTAAGATAAACGGCGGCAAAGAGTTTTGGCATCTCTCTTCCGCCGTTATCTTGTGAAAGTCCAAGTAAAGACAGCTTCCTTATGAAGCCTCACCGTTGCCCGCCTTTTTGTTTACCCTTTTTTAATTTTTTCAAAGCCCTTTTGCATTATAATCTTTTATTATATGTAAAGGAGATCTTTTATGAGCGGATACAAAAAGCGCTTTACCCTATGCGTTTCAAAGGGGGTATCCATTCCCGCCACCCTTATAAAGGGCGACACCCCCGGCGGCTTTATGGCCGTGTCGGCCGGGGTGCACAGCCGCGAATATGTGGGCATAAGGGCCGTTACCCGTATGGCTTCCTCCCTTACCCCCGGGCAGATAAAGGGCACGGTGCTTTTCCTGCACTGCGTAAACTACGAGGGGTTCATAAAACGCACCCCCGACACCATGACCGACGGGCTCAACTTAAACTCGGTATTCCCCGGGGAAAGGCATGGCAGCGCCGCGCTGAAAACGGCCGATTTCCTCTGCCGCAAGATAATCCCCCGCTGCGGCTTTATCCTGGACCTGCATTCGGGCGGCTTCTGCGAGCAGCTTGTGCCCCACGCATATTTCCAGGGCACGTCGTCGCCCGAGGTATCCCGGCTTTCAAAGGAGATGGCCCTTTACTCCTGCGTCCCCTACGCCGTGCGCTCGGAGGCCGAAAACGGCTTTTACAGCTATGCGGGACAGCTTTCGGTGCCCGCCATTATCCTTGAGCGCGGGGGCTGCGGCCTTTGGAGCCGGGAGGAAGTGAGCCTGGATATCAAAGACACTTTGAACATCCTGCGGGGCATGGGCTTTTTAAACGACGGGAAGGCCCCCCGGAAGCACCCTGTCAGGATTTTTGAAAAGGGCAAGTATATAAACGCCCCCGTAAGCGGCTGCTGGCTGCCGAAGAAAAATGCCGGCGACTTTATTTCAAAAGGTGAGGTTTTGGGCGAGATACAGGATATCTACGGCAGAGTGCTGCACACCGAGTATGCCGGCTCCCCCGGCGTCGTCCTTTACCAAACGGCCTCTTTAGGCATCGAAAAGGGCAGCCCCATGATAGCCTGCGGGCTTTTATAACGCGGCGAAAATGACGGCTTTTTTATGCAGACACAAAACGCCTTTTAAGCTATAATCCTTAAAAAAGGAGTGATTTTTATGACGCTCGGACAGAGCCTTGCTATTGCCAGGAAGAAAAAGGGCATTTCCCAGGAGCAGGCCGGCGAAAAGCTGGGGGTTTCAAGGCAGACGATATCGAATTGGGAGCTTGACCTTTCAATGCCCGACATACGCCAGGCCAAGGCCATGGCGGCCTTTTACGGCGTCAGCCTGGACAGCCTTTTAAGCTTTGACGTGCGGCTGGAGGAGATAAAAAACGCCATTTCGCAGTCGGACGGCAATTTTCAGAAAAGCCTTGATTGGACAGCCCTGTGGGCCGAAAAGTACCCCGTGCTGGCAAGCTATAAGGGCACAGTCGATATAGAAAGGTACCAAAAGGCCCTTTTGGAGCTTCTTTCAAGCCTTAAATCAGAATACGGCTACAATGACCCGGACGCCCTGCTGGTATTAAAGGACATTTTGGGAAGCGCCGCCAAGCCTTAATAGCGGCTGGCTCCGTAGTTTGAAAGCACCCTGGCCGAGGGGTCGTCCACATCGCAGCCCTCCCATGCCTTGTTGGGCATCCAGAAGTCCTTTATCATGCGGGCCTGACGGGGATAATATTTTTCGAAAATGAGCCTGTAAAGAAGGCTTTCCTTCGTAAAGGGCGGGCAGTAATCAAGGGAGGCGCAGCCCTTTTCGAAATCCTCGTCGGAAATGACGCTTTGAGCGAAATCCTTGAGGTCGTCGACCATCGAGTGCCCGACGCCGTCGGAAAAGGCCGCCTTTTCGCGCCAGAGTATGTCATCGGGCAGCAGCCCGCTGTCTTTGAAGGCATAGCGCAGAAGGTATTTGCCCTTCTGATAAATGTTCATTTTGAGGGCCGGGTCGATCGACATGACATAGGAAACGAAATCCCTGTCGCCGAAGGGCACCCTCCCCTCGAGGCTGTGGGTGCTTATGCACCTGTCGGCCCTGAGGACATCGTACATATAAAGCTCCCTTACCCTCTTTTGGGCCTCGGCCTGGAAAGCCTTTGGCGATGGGGCAAAATCGGTATACTTATACCCGAAAAGCTCGTCCGAGACTTCGCCCGTCAGTATGACCCTTATATCGGTCTGTTCGTGTATGGCCTTGCAGCAAAGGTACATGCCTATGCCCGCCCGTATGGTCGTTATATCCCAGGTGCCCAGGGCCTTTATGACCTCGGGCAGGGCCTTTATGACATCTTCTTTGGTAATTATGACCTCAGTGTGCTCAGCCCCTATATACTCTGCCGCCCTGCGGGCGTATTTCAGGTCTATGGCGTCCTTGTCCATCCCGATGGCAAAGGTGTGTATCGGCTCTTTGACCATCTTGGCCGCGATGGCGCAGACCAGGCTCGAGTCAAGCCCGCCCGACAAAAGGAAGCCCAATGGCACATCGGACACAAGGCGCCTTTTTACGGCATATTCCAGCCTTTGCCTTATGCCGGGGCATATGCCGTCAAGGCTGCCCGTTATATACCCCTTTGTTTCGGCGGGGTCGGCGTACCTTATAAACCTTCCGCCCCTGTAATAGCACCCGGGCGGGAAGGGGAGTATTTCCCCGCATACGCCCAGAAGGTTTAAGGCCTGGCTTGCGAACACCATGCCCCCAAGGCGGTCTTTTCCGTAGAAAAGGGGCCTTATGCCGATAGGGTCCCGGGCCGCGATGATGCCCTCACGGGGGGTATGGATTATCATGGCAAACTCGGCGCTGAGCATTGCGAACATATCACAGCCGTATTTTTCGTAAAGGGGCAGTATCACCTCGCAGTCGCTATGGCCTTTGAACTCATACTCCCCTTTTAGGCTTTCCCTTATTTCCTCAAAACCGTATATCTCGCCGTTGCAGACGGCCCAAAGCCCCTTGTGCTCAAAGGGCTGCATGCCGCTTTCGCCTATGCCCATTATCGAAAGGCGGTTGAAGCCCAGAAGGCCCTGCCCGGCCTTTACAACGCGGGCGCCGTCGGGGCCCCTGGAATGGGTCCTTTCCAAAAGCTCAAATGCCTCTTTTTCACTTACCGACATCTTTTCAAACCCGAGAATCGTACACATTAAAAAAACACCTCCGGAAAATATGCGCAGCGTCCCAAATTATTTTAGGACGAATGCTGCGTTCCGCGGTGCCACCTAATTTGCCGTATGAAACGGCCCCTTTCAAAGGCTCTGTCAAGCCCGTACGGTATAACGGCCGTAAACCGGTCCCCCTACTTGAAAATCTTTCGGGCTTCGCTCCGAAGTGTTATTCGCCAAGGCGTCCGGCGCGGGGTTCCCACCGTCTCCCGCTCACTGTGTCCGACCTTCCGAGGCTACTTCTCTTCGTCATCGCTTTAGCATAATTAAATTATGGCTCAATACTATAAAGGCTTTTTTGGCGTTTGTCAATACCTTTTTTCATTTTATTTTATCCGGCATAAAATAATAAGGGGTGATATTTTGCCGGCAAAAAACAAAAAAGAAGCGGCTATGCGGCTTATGCCCGCCCTTTTCATGCTGCTGCTTTTAAGGACGGCCTTTATCCTCTTTGAACCCTCCGAGCCGCAGAACGCCGCTTCCGATATAGACGTGATAACCCGCACCTCCTGCGCCGCCCTTTACGCCTATATCATAAGCCTGGCCGCTTCCGACGGCAGCGGCAGCCCCAACCTTGAGGGGGCAACGCTTATCTTCATAGGGCTTTTCTGCCTGGGGATACTCTTTGCCATCAGAGGACATATGGCGGAAAACGGCGTCCCGGGACATTCTGCCACTGCCTCCCTTGTGCAGATGAGGGACTTTTTATCGGGATGCATAGGCTTCCTGGTTTCACGCAAAAAAAAGTAAAAGAGGGGTAGTCAAACAGAAAATTGTATGCTATAATGCACTCGTTCGTCGAACACGGGGCGGCCAACCCTCACACAACCCTTTCTTCCGGCCGTCCCACCTTTTTTACGCGCCGGCGGCGCGTTTTTTTATTCTCTTTCTTTGGGAGGATTTATGAAAACCTGCGTTATATGGGATCTGGACGGTACGCTGGCCCATGCCCACGGCATATGGTCCAAGGCCCTTCTCCATGCCGCCCAAAAGGTGCTGCCCAGGCATCTTTGGCCCGACATCGACAGCCTGAAGGCGGCCAACCGCGGCAGATATATCTGGGACAGGCCCTTTGAAAACAACCGCGCCTTTGTAAACGAAGCCTTCTGGGAGGAGATGTTCAGGCGTTTCTTTTTTACATACCGCCTTCTGGGCCTTTCGCCCTCGGCCGCCCTTCGGGCCATGCCTTATATAAGGGAGCATATTCTCGACATGGACAACTATACCCTTTACCCCGACGCCAAAGAGGCCCTTGGGAATTGCGTTTCCAAAGGCGCCCGGTGCCTTCTGCTTTCCAACAACTACCCCGAAGCCGAAAGGGTGCTTTACGCCCTGGGCATAAGGGAATATTTTTCGGGCGTTTTCATATCGGGGGTGTGCGGCTATGACAAGCCGCGGCCAGAGTTTTTTGCCATGGCCATGGAAAGCTGCCCTCAAAGCCGCTATATCATGGTGGGCGACAACCTTAAGGCCGACATATTGGGGGCCAGAGCCATGGGCATTACTTCGGTATATGTCCACAGGCAGCCAAGCCCCCTGGCCGATTATTGCTTTCCGGACCTTTCGGGGATACCCGAGCTTTTATAAAACAAAAAGCAGGCCGAAGCCTGCTTTTTTCATATTTCCATATGGCACAGAATACTTTTTTCGGTAAGCTCTATCTCGCCGCTGCCCTCAAAAAGGAGGCTGTCGCCCGCCCGGACTAAGATATCGGCCCCCTCTGTAACGGCCGTCATATCCGAAAGGGCATATACAAGGCAGATGCCGCTCACCTTTACCTTTGAGCTGACAATGCGCATTTCTCCCCCGGCTCCCTTGAGCATCAGGTTTATGTCCCTGGCTTTGCCCCGGCACAGGGTGCGGCTGCCGCCGCTGAAAAAATGGGGCGGGTCCAAAGGGCCCATTTTCAAAAAAGGTCCGCCGTCATGGCTCAGCTCAAAGGAACCCTCCAGCGGGGTTATCCACCTGTCTATCCCCTCCAGGGGCGTAAAGACGCTTTCCTCCAGCTCGACCTCGGCCGAGCTTACCCGCATTTTAAAGTCGCGCTGTGAATAATTTCCGTTTTCGGGATAAATATATATTTCCGAAGTGACGCCGCCCGACCAGCGCGAAAGGCCGTAGCCCTCCTTTTGAAGATATCTTATTCGCATATGCCTCCCCTTTTTGTCCGAATATATCAAAAAAGCCCCAAAAAGGAGCTTTAATGATATATAGTGATTGAGGAAAATGGAGTGCCTTTGTTCTGTAAAGAATATACCACCCCTTCTTCCAAAAAGCAAATATAAATATCCGATATTTTTTTAAAAGGTTATAGGTTTTACCTATGCCCAAACCCCCGGGCCTTTTCTTCCAGCCTGTCCTATTTTTCAAGGCCTATGGGCCTGAAGGCCATAAAACCACCCCTTTTTTAGGCAAGGGTACCATAACCTGCCGTGTTTTGCAACAGGGCTTTTTTGCGGTTGACAAATATACGGGTATATGATAGAATATCTTAGCATCGTTGAGGAGAGATGGTCGAGTTGGTTTAAGGCACCGGTCTTGAAAACCGGCGATGCGCAAGCATCCGTGGGTTCGAATCCCACTCTCTCCGCCATTATTAAGTGAGCGGAGCAAAATATAATCATCCGGAGAAATACCCAAGTGGTGAAGGGGCTCCCCTGCTAAGGGAGTAGGGCGTGAAAGCGTCGCGAGGGTTCAAATCCCTCTTTCTCCGCCAGGAAGGGCACGTGCAGACGTGCCCTTTTTTTTGCGTTTTTTTAAGTTTTTCGCAAAATGGACAGGCTGCTCTGTGGCAGATATTTAAAACTTTAAGTTTATATTTTTATCAATATTGCTTTTTGTATTGTTAATTGATATACTATTTTTAATATTACCGATTAATATTACTTTCAGTATTTCACCTATCCCCTTTATTCGTGCGGGCGCCGCGGAAGCCCCTGCCGCAAAACAAGGCGGCACGGTTTTGTAAAGGAAATTTTACCGCCAAACGACTTTATTTTATTTTATCTTTGGCGTATTATAAAGGTGAAGGCAAAAGGATAAAGAATAAAAAAATAAACGGAGAAATGTTTATGAGAAAGACTAAAATCGTTTGTACCTTAGGCCCCGCTTCGGACAGCGAGGAAAAGATCGAGCAGCTTATATTGGGCGGCATGAACGCCGCGCGGTTCAATTTTTCCCACGGCACCCACGAAAGCCATCTGGAAACCCTGAACCGACTTAAAAAGGTCCGCGACCGCCTGGGCCTGCCGGTGGCCGCCATGCTGGACACCAAGGGACCCGAGATAAGGATAAAAAAGTTTGAAAACGGGCCTATAGCCCTTAATGACGGCGACATGTTCACACTGACGACCGAGGACATCCCCGGCACCCAGGATAAGGTTTCGGTGACATACGAAAACCTGCACTGCGAGCTCAAACAGGGCGACAGGGTGCTTATCGACGACGGCCTTGTGGAGCTTAATGTAAGCGAGATAAAGGGCCGTGACATAATATGCAGGGTTGTAACGGGCGGTACCCTTTCCAACAACAAGAGCATCAACCTGCCCGGAAGCAGCATACGCCTGCCCTCGATGACCGAAAAGGACATTGCCGACATCACCTTTGCCTGCGAGCAGGGCTTTGACTTCATAGCCGCCTCCTTTGTGCGCAAGGCCCAGGATATAAGGGATATAAGGGCACTGCTTGACTCCCACGGCGGCGGGCGCATACAGATAATTGCCAAAATAGAAAACCGCGAGGGTGTCGACAACCTGCGGGATATTTTAAACGAGGCCGACGGAGTCATGGTGGCCAGGGGCGACCTCGGGGTCGAGATCCCGGCCAGCGAGGTGCCCGTCATACAAAAGGAAATGATAGAAATGAGCATAAGCCTGGGCAAGACGGTCATCACGGCCACCCAGATGCTCGATTCGATGATACGCAATCCCAGGCCCACCAGGGCCGAGGTATCGGATGTAGCCAACGCCGTTTTCGACGGCAGCTCGGCAGTCATGCTTTCAGGCGAGTCGGCCTCGGGCAAATACCCCATAGAAAGCGTCAAGACCATGGCCGAGATAGTCGAAAGGGCCGAAGGGGCCATAAATTATTGGAAGCGCTTTGCCCAGCGTGAGGCCGCCTGCGACACGGTGCCCCTGGCCATAGCCCACACGGCCTGCATGACGGCCAGGGATCTTGACGCAAAAGCCATTCTGGCCGCCACCACCTCAGGCTATACGGCCAAAATGATATCCCGCTTCATGCCCGGCTGCTTTGTGGCGGCCGTCACCACCTCCGAGTGCGTCAGGCGCTCGCTGGCCCTTACCTGGGGCGTGACGCCGTACCTTACGGGTTCGGCCGATTCCACCGACCGCATGTTCTCCCTCTGCGCCGAAACTGCCCAGAAGGAAGGCATAGCCCAAAAGGGCGACAGGGTGGTCATCACGGCCGGGGTGCCCATAGGCTGCTCAGGCACCACCAACCTTATAAAGGCCGACACGATAAAATAAAGGCCCTGCCTTTAAATAATAAAAAGGAGGAAAAGCTATGCCCCATATCGCAGTAATGCTCTACCCCGGGCGCTCGGACGAAATTAAGCAAAAGGCCGCCGAGGGCATCAAAAACGTCGTCATGCAGGAGCTGGGCGTTTCAGCCGAAGCCGTCTCGGTATCCTTTTTCGATGTCCCCAAGGAAGAGTTTAAGGAAAAAGTGATGGCCAAAATACCCGATGATAAGATAGTTTTAGGCCATAAATAAGGAAAAGCGCCCATTTTGGGCGCTTTTTTCAAACTTTCGGCCTTTTGCACAAACAGCGTCCCCAAAGGCCCCAATAACGGGGAGTTTTGAGCCTTTTGCCCCTTTTTTGAAGTAAAAGCCGTCCCGGCCTTTAAAGCCGGGGTTTTGATTTTCCCCTTTAATATGGTATCATGACTTCATAAACTAAAAGGAGGAAGCGCCATGTATGATCTTCTGATTAAAAACGCCGTTATCATAACAGCCGACCCAAGCCACCATATCTATGACAAGGGCTATATTGCCGTAAAGGACGGCAGGATTGCCGCCATAGGCCCTTTGGAGGAACTGAGTGAAAGCGCGCAGGCCGAAAGGGTATTAGACGCCGGCGGAAAATGCCTTATGCCGGGGCTTGTCGACGGACACGGCCACGCCGGGCACTGCCTTACCAAAACCATGGGCGAAAGCAACGACACTCAGTTTGAAGGCGCCTGGTGGGGCAAGATGGCCGAGGATATATATTTCCACTACACTGACGACTTCTTCTGGTATGCCGAAGGCGCTCTGGCCGCCGCCGAAAGGCTTAAATTCGGCATTACGACGGGCGTTTCCATGCTGGGCAGCACGCCGAGGCCCGACAGGGTGGAAAACCTTGAGGCCCACTTTGAGGGCGCTTTGAAAACGGGGCTCAGGCAGGTTTCGGGCATAGGCTCCTGCGACGGCCCCTGGCCCAAACATCCCTGGGTCTGGGAGGGCGACAGCCATAAGGAGCACACGCTGACCCCCGAGCAGATGGTTGAAACCACCGAAAGGGCCGTAAAGGAGCTCAACGGCAAACACCCCCGCCAGATCTGCATAGTGGCCCCCGGCTCGATAGGCTATAACCCCCTGGCCGAGACAAAGGATTTTGCCGTTTGGAAGAATAAAGAGATGTACCGCATTGCAAAGGAATACGGCTCTCCCCTTCACACCCACCTTTACGGCGGCGGGGTGCAGTTTGTCTATGACACCACCCCCGAGCTTTTAAACCCCACCACCTCCCTTACACATTCGACGGGCCTTTCCCAGCGAGAAATCGAAATATTCGCCGAAACGGGCGCCGTTTTGTTCCACGGTCCCACCACCAGGGCCAATATCAAAAAGCGCTGCCCCGTTTACGAGGTATTAAGGGCGGGCGGCAACGTGGCCATCGTCACCGACGGCACGGCCCCCGACCGCAGCTATGATATCTGGAGGGATATGAAGGTGTTCCAGGTCCTGCACCGCGCCCATGACAACGACCCCCTGCTGGCCCCCGTCGGCATGGTTTTGGAGATGTGCACCATTATCCCGGCCAGGGCTTTGGGCCTTGACAGGGACATAGGCTCTTTGGAGGTGGGCAAAAAAGCCGACATGATAATCATAAATACCCGCCAGCCCCATCTGGCCCCCTTCGGCATAATGCCTTTGCACAGGGTGGTATACCATGCCCAGGGCCAGGATGTGGAGACCGTTATTGTGGACGGCCAGGTTATGATGGAAAACCGCAAGATGCTTTTGTGCGATGAGGAAAGGATACTCTCGGATGCCGAGAAGGCATTTGACCGGATGAGGCAGAGGCTGGGAAGCAAGTTCGAAAGCTTTGTAAAGTACGGCGATGTTTACGCCATACGCAACCAGACCATGCCCGACCCCTATAAGGCGTAAGCCAAAGCGGGCGGCATAAAGCCGCCCGCTTTTTTGCTCCTGGCAAAAAGGGCAGCTTCAGGCGCCCGCAAGGAACAGGCATTTTTCGGCAGCCAAGCCCCGGCACCCATGCCCCCGACGCCCCTAAACCGCCTTTTGCCTTCCGCACAGGGAAAGGCGTCCCGATATCCGGGCATCTGGTGGCGCAAAAGGAACTTTATTTTTCCAAAAAAGTCTTGATTTTGAAGTACTTAAGTGATATGGTTTTATACCAAAAGAGCAGAGGAGGATCTTTGTGGAAGAACAGACACCTGCCCTTTCGCGCACCATGCAGGAAGGGTTTATGACCTGTATCCTGGACATCGGCGAAATGCTGCTTAAAAACGGGGCCGAGATAATGCGCGTCGAGGATACCCTTTTCAGGCTGTGCAAAAGCTGCGGCTTTTCCTCGGCCGAGGTATTTTCCATCCCCTCCTGCATAATACTGACGGCCCGCGCCCCCGGCGGGGCCACCATCACCCAGACCCGGCGGGTCCGCGCCAGGGGCACCGATCTGGACCTGGTTTCCAGGGCAAACGACCTTTCAAGGAAGGTATGCGCCTGCCCCCCGCCTTTAGAGGAGTTCCAGGCCGAGGTAAAGGCCCTTAAAAACAAGAAAAGCTATACACCAAAGCAGCAGCTTTTCATATACTGCCTTATATCGGCGTCCTTTTCGGTATTTTTCGGCGGGAATGCCTTAGATGCCCTGGCCTCGGCCATATCGGGGGCCGTGCTTTACATGGCGGTCAGCCTTGGGGGGCTGATAAGGCTCAACAGCATATTGATGAACGCCTTTTCAAGCGCCCTGACGGCCTTTGCCGTCATTATCCTCTGCGCCTTTCTGCCCGGCGCCTCCCACGACAAGATAATCATAGGCAACATCATGCTGCTTATACCCGGGCTGGCTCTTACGACCTCCCTTCGGGACATTATAAACGGCGACACGATATCGGGACTTGCGGGCTTCTGTGAGGCAGTCATAAAGGCCCTGGCCATCGCGGCAGGCTCGGCTGTGGTGCTTTACGGATTGGGGGGGTACTCCATATGATACAGCTTTACTACGAAACGGCGGCCGCCTGCATAGGCTCTTTGGGCTTTGCCATGCTCTTTAACCTTAGGGGGCGCAGGCTTTTGTGGTGCGCTTTTGGGGGCGGAATGAGCTGGGCCGTTTACATATTCTGTATGCTTATAATGGGCGCGGGGCTTTATACCTCACTCTTTTTCGCCTCGGCCGCCGTTGTGGCCCTGGCCGAAATATTGGCACGGCGGATAAAAACCCCCGTTACCGTTCTGATGGTGCCCATGATAATACCCCTTATCCCCGGCGGCACCCTTTATTACGCCATGAGCTACCTTCTGGAAAGCCGCTACGAGCTTTTTGCCCGGGAGGCCCGCTCGCTGACGCTGCAGGTTTTCGCCATAGCTTTGGGGATAATCATAACGACCTCCCTTTCCAGGGCGGTGTTCACCGTGATTTACAGGCTTAAAGAAAAATAAAAAGCGCCGCAGGGCGCTTTTTATTTTTCGGCCCCTTCCCGCAAGGGCTTTTTTTTCGCAAAAAGCAGCCCCGAGGTGACCGCCGTCAGGGGCGCCACGGTGATAAGGCCGAAGGAGCCGACGATGGTATGGACTATCTCGGCCGACACATACTTGTAATTGAGTATGAACTCAATGGGGGTGCCCTGGGCCATGAATACCATCAAAAGGGCGATATAGCTGCCCGAGTAGGCTAAAAGCAATGTCGTCGTTGTCGAGCCGCAGGCCGCCCTGCCCACGGCAAAGCCGGAAAATATCGCCTCTTTTTGGGATATGTCGGGCCTTTTTTGGGTGACCTCGTAAACGGCCGAGCATATGTCGACCGAAAGGTCCATTATGGCCCCCGACGAGCCGATGAACACCGAGGCTATGAATATCCTTGTCAAATCGATATTGGAAAGGCCGACATAAAGAAGGCTCTCGCTGGACTCCATAACGGCGCCGTGGATCATCAACGCGTCGGTGAAAACATATCCCAAAAGGGCGGTTACGCCTATGCCCAGCCCCGCCCCCATGGCCGAAGCCAAACACCGCCTGTCCCAGCCGTAAATGAGGCTCAGCGACACAAGGTTCATAAAAAGCACCGTCAGCAGTGCTGCCGCTATGGGGTCATAGCCCTTTAAAAGGCAGGGCACCAGCACCTTCCACATGGTAAGCAGCGTGACAGCAAAGGAAAGTATGGCCCTAAGGCCGGTTTTGCCCGCGAAAACCACCAAAAGCAGAAGGAATATAAGGGCCAGCACCCCTTCCTTGTCAATGCGGTAATGATCTACCATGGTGGCCGCCGTTATCTCTCCGCCGCTGTGGCTGACGGCTATGAAGGCCGTGTCGCCGGGGGCAAATATCTTGTCCTGGGAAAGTGAGCCGTTTAGCCTGTTTACGGCCTGGGTTTCCTGCCCTTCAAACATACCTCCCAGAATAAGCACCGTGCAGCGCTGCTCGCCCGTGCGGATAAGGCCGGTGTCAACAATGTCGCTTTCGTCGGTCGAAAGGACCCTTGCCTTTACCCTGTCGGCATTCTGGTAGGTCAGCGCCCCCTCAAACCCCGTGGGCAGGAAAATAAGGGCCAGCAGTATGGCGGCGGCCAAAAGCGTGGGGGCCAGGGTCCTGTGCCTTTTTATAAAATCCATATGTCCTCCGAAAACTTATGGCGGGGAGCATAAGCTCCCCGCCTTGTATTTAAAAACCGGGCCTTCGGCTATTTTACATCAAGCAGGGTGGAGAGCTTGACATAAATATCGGTGTTGTCGTAATAGCCGCCGAAGGTTTCGGCTCCCGCGCCGTCTGCAAAGACCGCCACGGGCAGGCCCGTATGGGAATAGCTTGTAAAGTCGATGCCCGACTTGTTGTTGAGTATGTGGGTGATGGTGACGCTTAAGGGCTCATATGTGCCGTAGAGGACATACTGCTCCTGGGTGTATTCGGGCTTTTCTTCGGCCATTGTCAGCTCATACGCCGCCTTGAGCCTTTCCAGCTCGTACTCTGTCAGGACCAGCCTGTCACCTTCCTCGCCCTTTATCTTAAGGCCGAAGAGGGTTTCGACATCCTTCATTACATCCTCAAAGGAGGTGCCGTTTTCCTTGTAGGCCGCCACATACTGCTCGTCATAAAGGGCGTAGGAGATCTTCTGGCTTGCAAGGCTGTCCAGGTAGGTGTCGTAGTCGGTGCCGGCAAAGCCTATCGTCAGCCCGCCCGTCTCATGGTCGCCCGTGACGATGATAAGGGTCTCGTCCTTATGGCTTTCTGCAAACTCCATAGCTTTCTGGACGGCAGCGTCCAGGGCCAGGGTGTCGGTGACGGTGGCGGCGGCGTCATTGGCGTGGCAGGCCCAATCTATCTTGCCGCCCTCGCACATCATGAAAAATCCCTTTTCGTTGTCCAGGACCTCTATGCCCTTTTCGACATAATCGGCCAGGGCCCACTGACCCTCCTTGCGGTCCATATCATAGGAAATGGCGTCGTCATCGGCCAGGTTCTCGTCTATCAGGATGACCTTTTCGTCATCGGCGCTTACCTTTTCGGCGTCGGCCTGGGTGAAGGTCACCTTGTAACCCGCCTTTTCGGCCAGGTCGTAAAGGCTTTCGCTCGTGCCCTCATTCCCCGTTACCTTCTTAAGGCCGCCGCCAGCGAAATACTCAAAATCCGAGTCTATAAGCTCCAGGCCTATTTCATAATAGTCGTTTCGGCTGGCCTGGTGGGCATAGAAGGCGGCGGGGGTGGCATGGTTCAGGTTTACAGAGGAGATTATGCCTATCTCGAAGCCCTTCTGCTCGTGGAGCTTTTCGGCTATCGTCTCAAAGCTCTGGCTTCCGTCGGTGCTGACATTTATCATGCCCGAATAGGTCTTTTCGCCCGTTGCTATCGAGGTGGCCGTCGAGGCCGAGTCGGGGGCAAAGGAACAGGCGTCATAGGTGACAGCCGAGCCTGCTACCGGGAAGCCCATGAAGGAAAGATCCTTGGGGCCGTCCAGCACGGCATTCTGCCTTTCTTCGTAATCCACGCTGGGCAGGGCCTTTTCATAATCCTCGTCGGCCAAAGCGCCCAGATAATCGGCGGCCGCCTGGAACTGAGGATAGCTCATTCCGTCCCCTATGAAAAGGAACACATATTTGGGTGATTTTATATCACCCTGCATGTTGACGTTTTCGGGGTTTGTGCCTTCGCCGGCTTCTTCTCCCGAGCATGCGCAGAAACCAAGGCACATCACGAGGGCCAAAGCCAGGGCAATCAGTCTTTTCATTTTCTTACCTCTCTTTTCAAGGTTGTTTTTTAAGGGTTTTACCCTTTGGTTTTATTTTAAAGGCCCTATGTAAAACAAAAAGCCGCACTTTGGTAAAATCAAAGTGTGGCTTTTGCCGCGCCTTCCTATCTGGCGGCGACCGTAAAGGCGTCGGGCAGGTACCTGCCGTTTGTCTTGTCACCCGAGGAGGGCTTTGTTATCTTCCTGCCGTTATAATACATTATGCTGGAAGAGCCGCCGTCCAGGTTGCAGGCCTGGTAGGCGTCGTACCTCAGCATGATATCGGCCAAATCGCCCATGGTGCAGCCTATGGAATATCCCGGCTGCCTGCCGTCAACCACCAAAAGCAGCACCTGGCCGTCCTTGGTCTGGCCGATGGCGCTGCGGGGGGATATGCCCCAGCCGGCCGAGCCCTCGACCGCCTTTATGCCGTCATAGACCAGCATGGGCTTGAACTCGACGGCGTCCCTGAGATCGTTTTCCTCTTTATAGGTGCCGACATAAAGGGTATCGTCTTCGTCAAAGCCGATGACCTTGTTGGTGCCCCAGCTCCAATCGGAAAGCTTTTCCCCGTCGCTTATCAGAAGGCCGTGGACCGTGCCGCCGTTGCCATGGCCGCCCGGGTCGTAAAAGCCGCTGGCGTTTACGGCCAAAACGGCATTACTTTCCTCGGCTATGCCGGCGATATGCTGCCCCTGGGTGCCCAATGTCGAAGCCGGGGAAACACCGACCTGTGAGGGGTCCTTGATTATCGCAAGGTAGCCTGCATAATCGCTGCCCTCCACCATGGCTATCGTAATGCCGTTTAACGTGTCGATGGCCAGCACCCTGTCGCCAGAGGCGGTGCGTATGCCCGTGTCCTCGTCGCCCCGGGAGGCCTTGTCTATCACAAGATAGCCGCTTTCGGTTATCGACTCATCCTCGTGGCCTTCCATATAGCTTTCAAAGGAGTCCTTGTCTATTTCGGGATAGAGCTTGAAAAAGCTCTTTTCAAGGTCCTTCCACTTTATCTTCTTTCCGGCGTTTTTAAGCTCGTCTATCGACCAATTCGTGTCGATCCCCTGCTGGAACTCCTCGTAATCCTCCCTGACCGTCATGACCTCCTCGATGACAAAGTCGGGTATGAAGGCGGTGGCCAGCCATTGATGGGTCATGGTGCCCATGGCCGTTTCGATATAAATATCACGCCACTTTTTTATAAAGGGTATGTCGGAGAAAACGGCTATGCAGTAAAGGCCGGCTATGGCCAGAAGGGCCGACAGGAGCCTTATAAGCTTTGCCCTGCGTTGGGGTTTGCCCTTTTTCTTTTCCCTGCCCTTTTTTATAAGCTCGCGCCTGCCGCGGGTACTTTTTTCCCGGGCTTCGGGGCGGATGTTTCTGCCGCTTTCCTGAGGCGCAGCTTCGGGCAGGCCGTCTTTTTCCCGGGACATATCATGCCCGCTGCCGGCGCTCTGCATTTCGGCATCTTTGGCAAAGGCCTTTTCGGCAAAAACCGAAAGGTCGGAAAAATCGTCTTTGGGCAGGCTCGGGCTTTCGCCAATGCCGCCCCATATCATCGTGTCGTCGGAAGCTTCTTCTTCCCCTTCGGGCTTTATGCCGTAAACGGCCGACATATATATATCTTTTACTATCTCATCGGTATCGTCATGCCCGCGCCTGCCGTCCACGGCTCTCCCCTCCTTTTCCAGGATTTGACCATTTTAAGGCCCAAAAAGTTTCACATTATATATTAAGCCCCCGATTTATGTACTTAAAGGGGCAAATGTGCAAATTTTTTGCAAAATCGGGGCGGGTTATTCGTCAACCTCTTTCAAAACCTTCGGTTTTTTTGGCTGTGCTCCCTGACATTTTCGATATGGGCCGCTTTTACCCCTTCGCCCGGGTCTATATATGGTACAAGCTTCCTTTTAATTTCCTCAACTGCCTCGCTGGTAAGGGCGTCGGCCATTTCTTCCCACAGCCTGTTTACAAGTTCAAAGACCTCTCCCCTTTTTATGACATGGACATCGCCGCTTTGCACCGTTACGGCCTTGAGGCTGCACCTTTCGGAAAAGACTATGACCGAGCGCATGGGTATATCCTCCCCCAAAAGGGCCTTTAAATGCTTTATATGGGCGCGGTTTTGCATGATGGGGTTGTAAAAGCTGTTTTTGCGGCTTCCGCCGCGCCCCGCGGGCAGCGTCTGGTGCCAGAACCTTTTGTCCTCGCTGCCGAAGATCCAGCCGCCGTAATTCTTGCTTTCAAAAACGAAAATGCCTTTTTTGCATATCATCACAAGGTCTATCTCGGTGGTTTCGCCCCTGCCCGACGGGATATAAAGGTTGAAAAGGAATACGGCCCCCCGCTTTTCAAAGCCCCTGAGGTTTTTGTATGTAAGGTACTCGCCGTATATGCCTTTATCGCTTTTTACCTTTAAATAGGGCGTTTTAGTTACCTTGAAATAGCTGCCGCTGCGGTATATCAGATCGCAAACCAGGTACATAACCCCTGCCAAAAGGGCAATAAGAAGAAGTATTTCCATGCTTTTGCCTCCTTTTCTATATTATACCACACATAGGCCCTCTTACGGGTTTAAGCCAAAATGTTGCAAAAATAAAATATAAATGTTATAATAAATATATAATCTGCACAATATGAAGTTCAAAAGCCCACGTCCCTTGCCATACAGACAAAAGCAGGGAGGTAAATATGAAAAAAAAGGTTTTTATCTGCGCTTTCCTGGCCGTGGCGTGCATATCCGTATGCCTTTTCTTTTTAAGGCCCTCCGGCGGCTCATTTGAGGAAAAGGTGCTTAAGGCCTGCTCCCTTGACTGTTCCGACATTGAGGAAATAGACGTCATGTATGTGACAAACACCGATGTAAGCCATTATTCGGATATCAAAGACCCTTCCCGGCTTTCGGCCTTCTGCACATATTTTTCCCGCTTCTCCTTTGTCCCCAAAAAGGCCCATGTCTTTTCCTCCCACACCATATCCCTGTCGGCGCCCGGAAAGGACACCCGGTTTTACCTGTGGCTGGGAAACGACGGGCGCCTTTTGGAAATACAGTGGTACGCCCCCGGGGGAAACGACGGCTCGGCGGTTTTTGAAAGCGACGGGGAAATGTCGGTTTCGGAGCTTTTATCGGCCATGGGGTTTTAGTAAAAGGGAAAGTGACTGAAACCAACGCAAGCATATGAAAGGAGTGGGAAGATGAAAAAAACCGCTATTATTCTGGCTTTGTGCTTTCTTTTTTCCGCCTGCTCGAATGACGCCCCTTCCTCCCAAAACCCTTCTTCCTTAAAAACAGTGGAAACACAGGAAGCTTGGGGGCTTTCGGGTAAAATAATCGAGTGCATAGCACAGCGGCAAATAGTGCCCGACTCGTATATATACCTTTTAAAGGATGAGGGGCTGAAAGCCGATATAGAGCAGTACAACACCGATACATTCCAACTGAACAATCGTTTCACCCGCTTTGCCATAGACATTATAGCCGATTTTTATGGTTGGGATTGGTATGACGAAAACGGGGTCAGGAAGTATTCCTCATATACCCTTATGGAGCTGCCCGAAAGGTATATTGACATGGCCGGCAGGATCGCCCATTACGCCCTTTACCGAAACGCAGACGAGATGATTAAGGCCGACGATATCATCTGGATTATGCTTATATTTGACGATGACGGCTTGAACGATGATATAGGCGGGCTGCACAAGGAAATGGAAGATACTTATAACTTCCCTATGGAAGAATATTTCACCCTTACCGAGTCCATATCCTCCCGGCTTTATGAAGGGGTGAAAGAATGAAAAGGCAGCTTGCGGCTTTTGCCTTTATTTTGTGCCTGCTTCTGCCGGCCTGCGGCAGCGAAAATGCGCCCTATGCCGAAAATGACAAAGGGGCGGAAGATTTTGTTTTTGAAAAAATAGCCGGGCATATCGAAAACCGCCGGGTCATCCCCGACACATACATAAGCCTTTTAAGCGATGAGGACCTTAAGGAGGACCTGGAGCTTTACAACCTCAGAACAGCCGAGCTGAATGTCTTTTTTTCAAAGACGGCTGCCGAAACAATAGCGGCATTTTATCTGTGGGAGTGGTTTGGCGAAAACGGCGTCAGGCTGTATACCCCCGATACCGTCGCCAATCTTCCCGACAGGCATATCGAAATAGCCGGCAGGGTCGCCCATTACGCCCTTTACCGCAATGCCGACGAAATGATATACGCCGACGATACCATCTGGCCCATGCTGATTTTGGAGCTGGGGGGTTCAGCGGGGGACTGGCCCCGCTTTTTGCACGGAGGGAACGATATATTGAGCCTGGGGTGGGGCGACGACCCGATGGAGGAATATTTCACCCTTACAGAGTCGATAATTTCCCGCCTTGAACAATAAAAAATCCCCTTTTATGTTAAGTGTTGCCGGCATGTACATTCAGAAAATTCAAACGACATACTTGTCAAAACCGCCGGATTTCCTAAATCTCAGGCGAAACGGCTCCCCGTTTCTTTTGCGTAGCTATCAACAACACTTATCTTGAAAAAAGGCATAAAAAAGGGGCCTTGGCCCCTTTTTTTATGCCTTTTCGGCTTCCATTTTGAATATGTCGGCCACCTCGTATATGGCGATATAGGCCCCTTTGTCGATATCCTGCACCAGCTCCCTGAGCCTGCTTATCTGGAAACGGTTTACGACTATCCATATGACACGGCTGGGGCTGCCCGAATAAAAGCCCCTGGAATCCATGACCGTTATCCCCTGCTCAAAGGCCTCGGACAGCGCCTTGCAGACCTCTTTATCCTTCCTTGTGACGATATAGACCGATTTGGCCCTGTCAAATCCCTCGACAATGGCGTCGACCGTCTTTAAGGCCGCCATGTATGTCACTATCGAGTAAAGGGGCAATATCCAGCTTTTTATTACAAAGCCGCAGACGATGTAAAGCAGGGCGTTATAACCCATTACAAAGGTGCCCACCGACAGCCCCAGGCGCTTTGCGAATATGACGGCCATGACCTCTATGCCGTCCATGGCCCCGCCGAAGCGGATGGCAAGGCCGCTTCCCAGCCCCGATATCATGCCGCCGAAAAGGGCGCAGAGCAAAAGGTCGGAGCCTGCCAGCGGCGAGGCCATGCTGACATCAATGGGCAGCACATCGGTTATAAGCCATGCCCATAAAGAGTAGACCGCCACCGTGTATAAAGCGTAAAATGTGAACCTTATCCCCTGCCGTTTAAGCCCGTAAAGGAAAAGGGGCAGGTTCAAAGCAATGAGGAACAGGGAAAGGCTTACGCCGCTTACCTGGCTCAAAAGCATGGCCGTGCCCGATATGCCGCTGTCATAGAGCTTTACCGGCGCAAGGAACACCGTCACCCCGAAGGCATTTACCATGCCGGCCAGGAAAAGGGCCAAAAGGTTTAATGGCCTTAGTTTTTTCAGCTCCGAAAGTTCTGTTTTGATTTTTTTCAATTTTTCCTCCTTTTTTGCCGGGTATATCTTAACTTACTTAATTATTGTACCATAAAATTGTTGCCGAATTAAGACTGTTTTTATATATATTTGTTTTCCGGGTCACAAAAGCGCTTGTGCTTATACATTTTCTTTGATATACTGTGACGGAGAAGGCGCTTTTAGGCGCGTTAGGACAGGAGGAAAGCTTTTATGGGCCGTATGACGGAAAACGACTGCCGGGTTTTGCAGTCGATAGGCGACCGGGACAGGGCCAATATACTTTATCTTTACCTTGTGAAGGGCATGCCCCAGAAGGATATTGCCGAGCAGGTCTTTGACAATTACGACGATTTTGCTTCCCAGACCATATCGGTGGTGACCCGCAGCTACGGTTTCCACGGGGGCACGGGCCGGGGCAGGTATTCTTCAATCCCTTCAGAGATAATACGGGATTTTGTCAGCCGCTATTCCCCCGAGGAATATGACGGCGGGCTGGACGAGGGCACCTTTGACGCTTTCATACGCTCATACACACGCCGCATCGAAGCCCAAAGGCGGCAGGAGGCCGAGAATATGCAGGAGCAGCGCCGCAGGCAGGCGGAAATGCTCAGGCGCCGGGAGGAAGCCCGCCTGCGGGACGAGATGATAAGAAAGGGCCTGGAGGAGGACCGCAGGCAAAGGGAGATTGAAAGGCAAAGGCTGAAGCAGGAGGAAGAAAGGCAGCGGCTGGAAGAGCAGCGCCGCATGGCCGAAAACGAGCGCCGCAGGCAGGCGGCGATAGCCAAAGGCGAGCATTTAAGGCTGATGCAGGAGGCCATGGAAGACCTGGAAGCCCTTAGGTGCCATGACGCCATAGAAAATGCCGAAAGCTCCTGGGATATACAGCCCTTGGCGGGCAGCGCCTATATTTTGGCCTGCGCCTATGACATCATAGGCGAAAGCAGGCCGGCTGCCGAGTGGGCCCAAAAGGCTTTGGACAGCTGTAAAAGCGACGAGGACAAATACCATAAGCTGTGCGCCGTCTGCGTCAACAACAACGGCCAAAAAATATTGGATTGCGCCAGGGAGCTTTTAAAGTGCGAGGAGTTTTACCGCCTGGAGCAGCAGGGCCTTATATACCTTTTATCAAGCCTTTTTGCCAACATGTTCGAGCATAAAGGCGGCATCTTCATGATAAACGAGCTTTTTGAAGACGACCTGCCCCTGGCCGAAGAAGCCGTAATAAGGCTTTTGGAAATGGGGGGCATCGATATGCTGGAAGACTTCGAGCAGATGGAGTGCGCCCATGTGCTGACCGTGAGGGAAAAGTATGAACAGGCCCTTCAGATATACGGCGGGTTTACACAGGACAATGACCTTTACTGCCCCTTTTACGACCTTTACGCCCATATGGGCAAGTGCTGTTACGAGCTGGGTGACAGAGCCTCGGCCCTGGCTTTCTGGCAGGATATGTACGCCGGGGAGTGCAGCCCCAGGCCCCTGGACGCTTTGGTCTTCAACAACTATCAGGACGACCTTTTGGAGATATATGACACGCCGAGAGTGCGTCAGGACCTGGAGCTGGCCGACGACTTTTTAAACGGCAGGATAAAGGGCAGCGGCTATTTCCCCCGCTATTGCGGAAGGATCTGGCATCAGGCAGTGGGCCTTGATGAGGGTTATGACTGCCAATGGTTCAAGGACGACCATGATAATTGGAAGTTTGAAAACTTTGAAAGCGGCGGGAGCATAAAAGGCTTTTTCGGAAACCTTTTCGGAAGATAGGGCTTTGAAGGGCCTTTGACAAATGATATAATTAAAAAGCCGCCCTTTAAAAGGGCGGCTTTTTATTAAGGCTCTGTCAGCCATATTTGTCAGATACCGAAACGGATATAAATAAACCCGCCTTGAAAATGACAGATATGGGAAACCGAACCGTTTCAAATTAAGGAGAGTCTTAACCATGAAATATAAAAATATTTGCCCAAAATGCGGCGGAACGGATATTATAAGGGTTGAAGGCAAGGCCGGGGCATATGGCGCGGGAAACAATATTCAAGTCGGGTGGACAAACCTCTCCGCTGTTTTGGTGCATAGATATGTGTGCTGTGACTGCGGATATACAGAGGAATGGATCGACAAGGAAGATATTCCCGCATTAAAGAAGAAATACAAATAAAAGTTGCCTGTTTCTATCGGCACACAGAGCTTTTACAAGGCAGAAAGGCGGTCGGAATTATGGAAAACATACGGCTTTTTAAAGAAAAGGGGGCGGACATGGGCCTTGTATCCCTGGCCGAAAACACCCTTGAAATCCCGGCCTTACCCTATCCCGACACCCTCCCCGAGGGGCTTTTTGTCAAAGTCGGAAGTTACGGGATAACGCTGGAGGAAGGCGGCCGGGCTTTAAGGGGGGATTTTGTCCGGCTTCATTCCCGCACATACCCAAACCGCCTTAATTCCGAAAGCCTGATAAAGGCCTGCCGGGTCAGAAATATCCAAAACCCCACGGCCATAGACGCCACGGCCGGCTTGGGCGAGGACGCCTTTTTGCTTGCGGCCTACGGCTTTAAGGTGACCCTTTTCGAGCAGGACCCCGTCATATTCCTGCTTTTATACGACGCTTTAAAAAGGGGCCTTGCGGTCCCCTTTTTAAAAGACATTATTTCGCGCATGGAGCTTTTTAACAAGGACAGCATAAAGGCCCTGCCGCACCTTAACTTTTCCCCCGATGTGGTGTTTTTAGACCCCATGTTCCCCGAAAGGAAGAAAAGCGGGCTTATCAAAAAGAAGTTCCAGCTTCTGCATTTCCTTGAAAAGCCGTGCGAAAATGAGCAGGAGCTTTTATCGGCGGCCCTTTGCTGCAGCCCCTCCAAAATAGTCGTCAAGCGGCCCTTGAAGGCGCCTTTTCTGGGAAATATGAAGCCGTCCTTTCAGATAAAGGGCAGCACCATAAGGTATGACTGCCTGATACCCAGGCCTTAGTCCCCTATCATCTTTATCAGCTTGCCCAGCTCGGTTTCGAACTTGGCGCCGTACCAATGGTCCTTTTCCGCTGCGGTGGCCCTTATGCACTCCATGGTGTAATCGGCCGCTATTTTAGCGCCCTCCATGGCTGTCCTGCCCCGCATAAGCGCGCCTGTGAAGGCCGAGGCGTATATGTCGCCCGTGCCGTGGCAGCTGCCGGGCAGAAACTCGTGCTCATAATACGAATAGGCGCCATTCTCCCAGACGACCACGCCCGTCATGCCCTTGCGGTAGCTTACGCCCGTGAATATGACATTTTTGGCCCCCAGGGCGCAGAGCTTTCCTATTATATTTTCGATATATGCCCTGTCGTACTCCTCCTTATACTCAACGCCCGTCAAAAAGCAGGCCTCGGTCAGGTTGGGCAGCACATAATCGGCCTTGGCGCAAAGGGTCCTCATGGCCTTTACATAATCCATGTCAAAGGCGGGATAGAGCTTGCCGTTGTCGGCCATGGCGGGGTCGACTATCTTGACGCACCCCTGGGACGCCACGTCGCTGAAAAGGCGGGAAACATACTCTATCTGCTTTTCGCTGCCCAGATAGCCCGTATATATGGCGTCAAACTTTATGCCCTCCTTGACAAAATGGTCGGTTATAGCGGGCATATCGTCGGTAAGGTCCCTGAAGGTGTAGCCCTCAAAGCCGTAGGTATGGGTCGAAAGCACCGCCGAGGGCAGCACCGAGCATTCGACCCCGCAGGCCGAGATAATGGGCAGGGCCACCGTAAGCGAGCACTGACCGACGCAGGATATGTCCTGTACCGTGAGTATCCTTTTATATGACATTGTGGTTTCTCCTTTACCTTTTGTGATGATGATAGTATAATCCATATGTGGTCTTATTAAAATAACCAAAAGAGGATAATATAATATAATCAAATGAAGCTTTATTACGAGATCTACCGGGACATAAAAAACAGGATACTCTCCTCGGAATACCCGCCGGGATACAGGCTCAGCTCCAAAAGGGTGACGGCGGGCAGGTACGGGTGCAGCGTCATCACGGTCCAGACGGCCTATGACATGCTGATGGACGAGGGGTACATCACATCCCGCGAACGCAGCGGGTATTTCGTCTGCCGCATAGACGCCCTTTACCGCGGGGAAGAAAGCTCCACACCCATTGAATATTTAAGCGAGGATATCCCATACGGGGAAAGCCGGGATTTTGAGTATTCCCTGTGGTTCAAGACCATAAGGAAGGTCATCTCGGAGCGCAGGGAGCGCCTGTTTGTCAAATCCCCGGGCATGGGCTGCCCCGTTTTAAGGAATGTGCTGGCCGATTACCTGAGCCGCCACAGGGGCATGACGGTCCAGCCCAAAAACATAGTCATAGGCTCGGGGGCCGAGCAGCTTTACGAAACGGTGGTCAAGCTTTTGGGCCGCGGCAGGGTCTACGGCATAGAGGACCCCTCATATCCCATGATAGAAGCGGTCTATTCAAGCGCCGGGGCCAACATAAAAAGGCTCAAAATGGGCCCCGACGGCATAGAAAGCCGCGAACTTCAAAACAGCGCCATTGACGTGCTGCATGTCACGCCATACCGCAGCTTCCCCACCGACATAACCACCTCGGTGCCCAAAAAGTACGAATACCTGCGCTGGGCCGGCGCCCAGAGGTATATTGTCGAGGACGACTTCAACAGCGAGTTCTATAAGCCGGGCCAGGCCGCCGAGACCCTCTATGCCCTGGACAAGCGGCAGCGGGTCATATACATAAACACCTTTTCAAAAAGCCTCTCCCCCTCCATGCGCATAGGGTACATGATCCTGCCCCAAAGCCTTTTGGAAACATACCAAAGGGTTTTGGGCGACTTTTCCTGCTCGGTGCCCGTGCTGGACCAATATGTGCTGGCCGAGTATATCGAAAGCGGCAACTTTGTCAGGCATATAAACAGGGTCAGGCGCAAAAACGCCCAAAACGAAAAAAAGCCCCCTGAGGCCCGGATATAAAAGAAGCGGCATGACTGTTTGACAAAAAATGTTTGAGGGATTATCTTAAAATCAGACGGTAGGCGTCGTTTTGGCCAAAACCGATAAGTGGGAGGGAGCATATATGGAAGTTACAAAGGAACAAATGGCCGCTAACATAGAAAAGATAAGGCAGCGCATTGAGAAAGCCGCCCTTTCTTCCGGCAGGGACCCCAAAAACGTCAGGCTCTGCGCCGTGTGCAAGACCCGCACGGTGCAGGAGGTCATGGCCAGCGCCGGACTTGATATAGACCTTTTCGGCGAAAACCGCGAGCAGGAATTAAGGGAAAAGCTTTCAGCCGGGGCCTATCTTCAAAAGCCCTGCCATTTTATCGGCCATCTTCAGACCAACAAGGTAAACAAGGTCGTGGGAAAGGTGGCCATGATAGAAAGCGTCGGCAGCCTGCACCTTTTGGAAAAGATAGAGGAAGCGTCCCGCAGGCTGGATATCGTCCAGGATATCCTGCTGGAAATAAATATCGGCATGGAGGCAAGCAAAAGCGGCATTTCGCCCGCCGAGCTGTGGCCTTTGGCCGAAAGGGCCGAAAACAGCCCCCACCTGCGCCTGAGGGGCCTGATGGCAATCCCCCCCGCCGGGGCGCAGCCCGACGAGACCAGGGCCTTTTTCGCCCGCATGAGGGAGCTTTTTTTGAGCCTTGGGGAAAAAGGATACAAAAACGCCGACACCCTTTCCATGGGCATGAGCGGCGACTTTGAGCTGGCCGTCATGGAGGGCGCCACCATAGTGCGCCTGGGCACGGCCATTTACGGGCCGAGGAATTACGGGCCGGCAGAGTCAAAACAGTGATGTGAAAGGGCCTCTGGCCCTTTCTTTTTTTGCCGCGGCATATAATTATCGCCGCCGGGCATATATCCATGGTATAATGTAACGGAGCAAACGGGCAGCAGGATACCGATTTTTTTATGTTTGCTCAAAGCCCTTATCGCAAAAATAATTTTAAGGAGGTCTTTTTCTATGACAAGAAAGGAACGGTTTTCGGCATTCCTCAATAACAGGCCGATGGACCGTGTGCCCGTGGCCATTTTCCACCATTTCTGCAAACCCCAGGATTTCGGCAAGGGCGTCACCGACCGCGCCGCCTTTGAGCGCAATATCGAAGGCCACCGCCTGGCAAGGAAGGTCTTTGACCCCGATGTGGCCAAGGTCATGAACGACACCCTTATGCTTCTGCCTTTGGACTGTTCCTTTGCGGAAAAGGCCTCGGACCTGAGGAAGATAGAGCCTGTTTCAATGGATTCGGAGTTTGTAAGCCGCACCCGCGAGCTGACCAAAAGGGTCCGCGAGATCTACGGCGACACCGACGCCCCCTTATACGGCACCAGCTTTTCACCCTATACCGTGCTGCGCTTCAGCCTTTCGGGCAAGGGTATGCTGGGCAACGGCGGCGACGAGCACAGGTTCAAGCAGTATATGGCCGAGGACCCCGAAGCCGTTTCAGACGCCCTGGATATCCTGGGGCAGCGCATTATGGAGCTGAACCGCATGCTGATTTCCGAATGCGGGGTCGACGGCATTTACCTTGCGGTCAACAACCAGAACAGCATCGTCCCGCCAGAACTGCACCGCAAATACATAGCCCCCCACGAAAAGGCGCTTATCGAGGACGCCAATAAGCTCAGCGGGATAAACCTGCTCCATATCTGCGGCGGGCCGCTGGCGGTTCCCAGCGGGCTTGAAACCTTTGCCGATTACCCCGTGGCGGCGGTTAATTGGGCCATTGAGGGCGAAAAGGTGCCGCTGGGCCGGGGCAAAAAGATTTTGGGCGGCAAGCCTGTTTTCGGCGGCTTCGAGCGCAGCGGCGTCCTGGACAAGGGTACGCGCGAGGAGGTCGAGGCCAGGGTCTTTAATATACTTGACGAAGCCGGACAGGTCGGCATTATGATGGGCGCCGACTGCACCGTCCCCACCGATATCGACGATAACCGCCTGGAATGGGTGCGCCAGGCCGTCATAAAATACGCCGAAAAAAGAGCTTAACGGTACAGATATCATTAAAACCCCCCGCGAGTGCGGGGGGTTTTATGCTGTTCACACATGGCTTTGCCGATTGCAAAAGGAGCATAACAGCAAAAAAAAGACGGCCCAAAGGCCGTCTTTCAAAATGGTTGCGGAGGCAGGATTTGAACCTGCGGCCTTCGGGTTATGAGCCCGACGAGCTACCGAACTGCTCCACTCCGCGATATCTGATTGCTAAATTATAATACCACACCCATATGCCTTTGTCAATACCCTTTTGCAAATGATTTTCAATTTAATTCCAGAAAACTATATAAAAAGGCCCCCTTTCGGGGGCCTTTTTACTGAAACCTTGATTAATGGTTGTAAACAACGCCGTCGATAATGGTGGTGCGGCAAAGGGTATAGTTGCAGAAGGGATCGCCGCTGAATATGGCGATATCGGCGTCCTTGCCGGCCTCCAGCGAACCCATGCGGTCTTCAAGGCCCAGGACCTTTGCGGGGTTGATGGTGACGGCCTTAAGGGCATACTCATAGCTCAGGCCATGGGCGATGGCTATGCCTATGTTTATGGGCAGGATCTTCGTGAAGGAAGACGTATCCTGGGTAAGGCAGAAGTTTACGCCGGCCTTTTCCAGAATGCCGGGGTTATCGAACGTAGCGTTCCATATCTCCATCTTGGCGGGCTGCATATCCAGCGGGCCGACGACGGCGGTGACATTTTCCTTCTTGAGGAAGTCCTTTATCATATAGCCTTCGGTGCAGTGCTCTATGACGAAGTCGAGGTTGAACTCCTTGGCAATGCGGACGGCCGTGACGATATCGTCATTGCGGTGGGCATGGATACGGCACTTCATCTCGCCCCTGACGACGGGCACCAGGGCCTCCAGCTTGAAATCGGGCTTGGGGGGTTCCTTGCCTTCCTTTTCGGCCTTGAGCTTGGCGTCGGAATATGCCTTGGCGTTAAAGAGGGCCTCCCTCAAAACGGCGGCGACGCCCATGCGGGTGTTGGGCAGCACATGGCGGGAGCCGTAGACATTCTTGGGGTTCTCGCCGAAGGCCATCTTCATCATTTCGGTGCCGGGGATCACGATATCATATACCGTCTCGCCGGGCTTTGTCTTGAAGGCGATTCCGGTGCCGCCCAGGACATTGGCCGAACCGGGGCCTGTATAGCAGGTGGTGAAGCCGGCGTTCCTGGCGACCTCGATAGCCATATCCTTGGGATTAAGGCCGTCGATACCCCTTATCTGGCAGGTGTTGGGCGAGGACGTCTCGTTGCCGTCATGGATGACCGGCCTGGGCTGGGGCTCGGCAAAGGTCGAGATATGGGTATGGACATCTATAAGGCCCGGGGTGACCCAGCAGCCCTCGGCGCAGATGACCTCGGCGCCCTCGGGAATGGCCACATCGGCCCCGACGGCCGTTATCTTGCCGTTTTCGATAAGTATATTGCCCTTTTCAATAATGCCGTTTGTAACGGTAAGCAGCTTTCCGCCTTTAATGGCTATCACTTGAAATCAACTCCTTTTTAATTTATAAGGGGGTCCCCCTACTGCGTCAAATTATAGCAAACCGGAGCCGCTTTTGCAACTTTTTAAGGCGAAAGGCTGTGATATTGATAGGTTATCACCTGTTTTTTGTGGAAATTATATGAAAATTCTCTGTGAATTTTGTTTAAATAATCAGGCAAAAACTTCCCAAGCGGCACTGCGCTTTGGTATAATATATATGTCATACCACAGTAAAAACGGAGGTTTTACGAATGAATAAATATCTTGAAAGGGCGTTTGAGCTCAAGGACGAAATGGTGGAAAACCGCCGCCATTTCCACATGTACCCCGAGCTTCAGAACAACCTGCCCGAAACGGTAAAATACGTCAGATCCCAGCTGGAGGCCATGGGCTATGAGGTCCAGGAGATATGCAAGTGCGGCCTTGTGGCATTGGCCGGCGGCAAAAAGCCCGGCAAGTGCATACTGATAAGGGGCGATATGGACGCCCTGCCCATGCCCGAGGACACGGGCCTTCCCTTCTCCTCGAAAAACGACGGCGCCATGCACGCCTGCGGCCACGATTTCCACATGTCGATGCTTCTGGCCGCGGCCAAGATGCTCAAGGAGCATGAGGACGAGATAGAGGGCACCGTCAAGATCTGCTTCCAGCCCAACGAGGAGACCTTCGGCGGGGCCAAGGATATGATCGACGCCGGCGTCATGGAAAACCCCCATGTCGATGTGGCCTTCGCCATCCATGTAGGGCCTATGGCCGACATAGGCACATTGGACTTCGGCAAGGGGCTGACCATGGGCTCGGCCGACGGCTTTGAAATCGTCGTAAACGGCAAGGGCTGCCACGGCGCGGCCCCCCACAGGGGCATTTCCCCCATCAATATAGGCGTACATATCTACCTTGCCCTGCAGGAGCTTCTGTCAAGGGAGGTAGACCCCGCCGAGCAGTGCACCATGACATTGGGCTCCATGCTCTTCGGCGACGGCGCCACCAATGTCATCCCCTCCGAGGGCAGGCTTCTGGGCACGATGCGCGGCTTTAACGACGAGCTTATCCAGCACCTGAGAAAGCGCGTCGAGGAGGTAAGCGACCTGACGGCCAAGGCCTACGGCGGCAGCGCGCATGTAAATTGGCTCTTCTCCTCCCCCGCCATGTACTGCGACCCCGAGTTCACAGATGATGTCGTAAGGTATGCCACCGATGTGGTCGGCGCCGAGCGCATGATACCCAAAAAGGCCCGCGCCACCGGCTCTGAGGACTTCGCGTATTTCGGAAGGCTGGTCCCCAGCCAGATATTCTGGCTCGGCGCCGGCGTTGACGACCATTCAAAGCGCATTTCCAACCACAACCCCAGGGTCCTTTTCAGCGAGGAAGCCCTGCCCTATGGTGCGGCTGTTTACGTTCAGTGCGCCATCGAGTGGCTTAAGGAACACAAGTAAAAATCCTTCCCGCCCTGCGTGAGGAAGATACGGGGCGGGAGGATACCTCCCGCCCTCATTATATAACCGAGGTGAAAAAAATGAAGGAAAAGAACGATCTTTACATCGAGCACCTTAAAGGAATGGTCCAGATCCCGACTGTCTCCAGCGCCGACCCCGACAAGACGAGGGTAGACGACTTCAAGGCATTGCACGCCTATCTGGAAAAGGCATATCCCCTGGTCCACCAGCACCTTGAAAAGGAGGTCTGGGGCAAGGCGGCTTTGGTCTTCCATTGGAAGGGCACCGGCAAGTCCAAGAACCTGCCTTTGCTGCTTATTGCCCATCAGGACGTCGTGCCCGAGGGCGACCACGCCATGTGGAAGTATCCCCCCTTCTCCGGCCATGTGGACGAAGAAGGCATCATGTGGGGACGCGGCACCACCGACTGCAAATGCCATATCCAGGCCGAGCTTGACGCTGTCGAGCAGCTTCTTTCAGAGGGCTTCACCCCTTCCTGCGACATATACCTTGCCTTTGGCTATAACGAGGAAATAATGGGCGGCCCCGGCGCTGCCTGCCAGATAGTGGCCGACGAGTTTAAGGCAAGGGGCATTCAGTTCGGCATGGTCATCGACGAAGGCCCCGGCGTATCCATGGTCGACGGCGTGCCTGTCGCCATCATCCGCACCTGCGAAAAGGGCTATGCCGACCACGAGTTCTATGTGGATGACAAGGGCGGCCACGCTGCCATGCCCCCCGAGCACAACGCTCTGGGCAAGCTGGGCGAGGCTATGTGGACCCTGGAAGAAAACCCCATGCCCTTAAAGCTCTGCGCCCCCGTTATCGAGATGATGAAGGCCCAGGCCGATTCTACCCCCGGCCGCCTTGGCGAGCTTTACCGCGATCCCGAGGCAAATTGGGAAGAGCTTAAAGAGCTGTGCGCCAAGACGCCCTCCCTCAACACCTATGTCCGCACGACTACTACCCCGACCATGGCCAAGGGCAGCGACCAGGCCAATATCCTGCCTGAGCACGCTTCCATCGTGACCAACAGCCGCCTGCTGCCCGGCGATACATTGGATGACCTGATGGCCCACTTCAAGGCCGTCCTGCCCGATTATGTCGGCGTAAGGCTCATCAAGGGCCACAACGCCCCCAAGATCTCTTCGACCGAAAGCGTCGGTTACCGCCTTATCTGCAAGATAACCGAGGACTTAAACCCCGGTGTCAAGTTTGTTCCCGCCATGGTCTACGGCGGCACCGACTCCCGCTATTACTGCGACCTGACCCCCACCGACAGCGTTTACCGCTATGGCGGCGGCATCCAGAGCCCCCGCTCGGGCGGCGCCCATGCCGTCAATGAGCATATCGACGCCACCACCCTTTACGGCGAGGTCGAGTTCTTTGTAAGGGTCTGCCGTGAGTACGGCGACGCCGAATAATGCGCTTAATAAATAAACGAGGTGAATAAAATGAAGTACGACAACAAGCTCTTTGCCGAGCACCTTCAGGGAATGGTAAAGATCCCCACGGTCTCCAGCGCCGATCCCGAAAAGACAAGGGTCGATGATTTCAAGGCCCTGCACGCCTATCTGGAAACGGCTTATCCCCTTATCCACAAGCATCTTACAAAGGAAGTCATAGGCAAGGCAGCCCTGCTTTTCCATTGGAAGGGCACCGGCAAGTCCAAAAACCTGCCTCTGCTTCTGATGGCCCATCAGGATGTCGTTCCCGAAGGCGACCTTTCGGCCTGGAAGTATCCCCCCTTTGAGGGACATATCGACGAGGAAGGCATACTCTGGGGCCGCGGCACCACCGACTGCAAGAATGTCATGCAGGCCGAGCTGGACGCCGTTGAAATGCTGCTGGCAGAGGGCTATACCCCCGACTGCGACATTTACCTTGCCTTTGGCTATAACGAGGAAATAATGGGCGGCCCCGGCGCCGCCTGCCAGATAATCACCGACGAGCTTAAAAACAGGGGCATTCAGTTCGGCATGGTCATCGACGAGGGCGCCGGCGTTTCGGAGAAAAACGGCGTACCCGTGGCCACAATATGCACCTGCGAAAAGGGCTATGCCGACCACGAGTTCTATGTCGACGACAAGGGCGGCCACGCTGCCATGCCCCCCGAGCACAACGCCCTGGGCAAGCTGGGCCACGCCATGTGGGTTTTGGAGGAAAACCCCATGCCCCTCAAGCTGTGCCAGCCTGTTATCGACATGATGAAGGCCCAGGCCGAGTTTACCGAGGGCCGCCTGGGCGAGCTTTTTAAAGACCCAGAGGCCAATTGGGACGAGCTGAAGGAGATATGCGCCAAGACCCCCTCCCTCAACACCCTTGTCCGCACGACGACCACCCCGACCATGGCCAAGGGCAGCGACCAGGCCAATATCCTGCCTGAGCACGCTTCGATAATCACCAACAGCCGCCTGCTGCCCGGCGACACCTTAGAGGACCTGATGGCCCACTTCAAGGCCGTCCTGCCCGATTATGTCGGCGTAAGGCTTGTCAAGGGCCACAACGCCCCCACCATTTCGGTTACCGACAGCGTCGGCTACCGCCTGCTGTGCAAGATAACCGAGGATATGCACCCCGGCGTCAAGTTCGTGCCCACCATGGTATTCGGCGGCACCGACTCCCGCTATTACTGCGACCTGACCCCGACCAAGAGCGTCTACCGCTATTCGGCCGGTACGGCTTCCCCCCGTTCGGGCGGCGCCCATCAGGTCAACGAGCATATCGACACCGCCACCCTTGCAAGCGCCGTCGAGTTCTTCGTAAGGCTCTGCCAGGAATACGGAGCTGCCGAATAATAAACCTGTTTCTACATAAAAAAGCCCCCTAAAGGGAGACACTTCGTAAGGAAGTTGTCTCCCTTTGGCTTTTGTAGTCAGCCAGAATGATTGAATTGTAAGGATAATTCAATTCATAACGGAGGATTACACAATGGCAAACTTTATTGAAGAATTTTAATACGGAAACATCGAGCCGCAAGCGAGAAGCACAAAACAAAATAAGGCTGTTCAAAAACAAATGAAAATCCTGATGACGAATGAAGATTTTTTGACAACAGCGCTATCTGATAAAAACAAAAAGCAATTTCTCGACTATGTAAACGCTTGGAGCATTGTTAACGGAGAATCTAATTTAGACAGTTTTATTATGGGATTTCGCTTAGGAGCTAAATTTATGCTTGATACTTTCGTCACTTCCGAAACCCCTTTTGAAGATTTATTGAGGGAGTGACAGTGATGAAAGAAAAATATAACATAGTGCTTAATGAATACGAGCGTAAAATTATTATTAACAGCCTGAATGAATTAAGAAACCGTTTGATTGCCAACGGAAGATACACCGACGCAGTTGACGAACTTTTGCTTAAAATCATAAACGCAAAGAAAAAGAAGTTCAAAGTGATCTGTAAGGAGGCGTGATTATGCAAAAGAATATTTATAACGAACAAATAGGTATCAGCTATACATTACAAGGCGATTATTATCTTCCTGACCTTACATTACCGTCCGAGAAAGGAAAACACATTGGTATATGGGGGCAGCGTCACGTAAGGTATCTTAAAGGACATCATAAAGTGCGATATATTAACCTGCTGACAAGCGGCAAACTGAACAGTTACCTTGCTGATATTGATGAGCAGGCAGAGGAACTGTTTTTTCGGTTGGTAAAACAATTCGCCGAAAAAGAAAATGTTGCGGAAAAGCTCAAAGCGAAAGATACTATGCAATGGGTGCAAAAGATGAATAATATCCGCATCAGAGCCACAGAAATCGTAAGTAATGATATAAATTTACACCTAAATGACAGTGGCGGTAGGGAGATTAAAAATCTCTCTACCGCCGTTATTTTAATCATCATCTTCATCGTTAGACCAACCGGATATAATATGTAGTTCGCCTGAATCCATATCCATTGCCATATTATCGCTCATTCTCATCAATAAATCTCCGTCAGAATCTATTGCCATATTGTCAGAGATAGAATGAGTAAAATCACTGTCCTCGAAATCAAAAAAATGCTTACCCATATAGCACCTCACTTGAAAAATCAATAATCATATTTGTTTATTTCTAAAACTCTGAAGGTTGCATTTTTGAATTGATTTAATTTTTCTTGATCTACGTATTCAAAGGCTTTCAAATATATCTCTTGTCCAGCGCCTAATCTATCAGCGTAAATCATATCTGTTTCAATTCTTGTACCGTTTGCATTTACTGCTTCAATTGTTATGTAATAAGTGCATTGTTTTTCAGATTTGTTTTTTACTGTAATATCAAGAGATGTTTCGGAGAAGTAGCCATTATTAGTCACTTTGAATTCCCCAAAAGAAACATCAACATATTTTTCTAAAATTTCATCTGTCGTTTCTTCTTTAAACACATCACCAATTGCAGGTATATTAGATTCAATATCATCTGATATGTTACTAAAAGTCGAAGCAGCAAAAACGGTATACAAAATTACAAGAATAATAGATAAAACGATTTTTGTTATAAAGCCAATTAAAGCGCCTTTACCTGCTGACTTGGCTCGTTTAGGTTTCTTTCCTTCGTATATAAGAAAGAGGATTAAACCAACAATCGGAACAAAAAATCCCAAAATAGCAAACCCAAAACTTGAACTATCTTCAGAAACATTTGCATTGAACTTATTATCAAGCCGTGCCCCGCAGTTATTACAATATGATGAAGTATCATCTACAATTCTACCACAATTTTTACAATACATAAAAACGTATCCTCCGCTTTTGCTATCGATAATACCCGTTTTGCTGACAGACTTGATGAATTGTTTCAGCAAAAATTGATCTGGATTTTTTATTTTTGTCGGTATTACAATTTTTCTTTTCAATATATGTCTCTCGAACTTCTGCCCATAAAGAATTATCTTTACAAAATTCTATTTTTCCTCGCAGAAGGCAAAACCCATCTGATTGCTCCGCCCAATAGTATGAATTTGATTTTTTGTTAAAACGGATATACTCCTGCTGATTTTCACCGTAATTGTTTACAACGGCAAAATCACAACTATACAATATTTGAGAATTTTTTCTATCTTTGACTTTAATGGTGAACACTCGTGTACTGTCCTCGCAAAAATCATAACTATATTTGTATGCATATTTGTTAAATGCTTTCATAAGTATCTGCTTGATTTCTTTAGCAGAATATTCTTCGTCATCGTCATTAACCATAATATTCACATCAAAATCAAACCCGATATTGCTTTTCACATCGCAGGTTACCATATTTCGCTTTACACTACCGATAAATTCGTATTGAAATGTAAAATAGTTTCTAATTTCGTCTTGTACCAGCCCAATCAATTCTATCACTTGATTTTTTAGCGGTGCAATTTCACTTTTCGAGATATATTGAAAATAATACATACTTGTCACTCCGTTTCCTAGTATATTTTTTTGAACTTTGGCAGTTGTTCTATTAAAGCATTTATTTCCTCATCATTTACTTTTATGTCAACATAAACAGCAATATCATCAACATCACAACTAAACCAATCCGTTCGTCCAGAACTTATTACCCCGCCAAGTTCATTACAAATGCAATATGTATCTGCACCAACCTCATTTAAAATTTCTGTATTATGCTTTATTCCGAATTTTAATACATTGATTGCCCTGTGTTTATACTTATCCAAGTGTTCCAATGCATATCTTAGACAATTGTTTATTATGGGGTTAATTAAATAATATATAATAGAATTAACCTGCTTTTCTCGCTTAACACGGCTTCCTGCCAACACATATTCATATGGTCTTCTTTCAAATATTGAATGAAATAAAGCGTCGTTATCTAAAATTATTTCCAAATATTCACTTCGGCAAAAAATAGTATCATTTGAAGCATAGTATCCGTTTGAGAAAAACATATTGTAAGAATCATAAATATCATTGAACAGTGCTGCATCGTTCATACTTGCAACAAGTCTTGCAAACTCAATGCAATTTTCAAAGTTTATCCAAGTCATGCCAGAGTCTTTCTTGAACTCAAACTGATTATGATACCATTTGAGTTTTATTCCATATTCTTCGTGAAGGTATCTGATACCATTAACCGAATGATATTCAACTACATAATCAAGGAATGTTTTCCCAAATTCATCTGTTTGAGTAAGGATTGATTTTCCATCCTTTGTGAGCAAAAGATCGAATTCTTCTTTATATAGTTTTGGATCATCAAGGTATGCATAATATCTGAAACCTTTATTAAACGGCACATTATCTTTTTCTGTCGGCAATTTATATGCATCTTCATCTAATAATCTTGCCAATGAAACACCAAATATTTTTTCAAGAGGAATAATAAATTCATATTTCAGAGGTCGTTCATCCTTTAACATTTTTGAAAAATTTGATTTTTCTTTATTTGCAAATTGATATGCATCTTGTCCCTTGATTCCTAATTCGTGTGCAATATTAACCAACAAGTGACTATACATTTTTATCCCTTTTAATTTCATATAATGGTCAATATTATTTTTCAAATTCCCCATAAGGTTGCCTCCATAACTTTTATCTATTTATATTGTACCAGAAACGCACAGAAAATAGTAGTCGTTTAAGACAACTTTTGTAGTCTGTTTTGACTTTGATAAAAATTCACGCCCAAAACAATATAGTCAAATTTGACTACTAATTTCAAATTTAAAAACAGAAAAATTATAAATGGGGGCTTTTTTCTTTTATAAATGCCTGTTTTCCGACGTTTCGGGCCGATGATTTACGCATCAGCGCAAGCTGTCCGCTGCATAGATCCCGTCAAAAGCAAATAAAACAAGGGGCAGAGTTCAGCCGGCAGGGACATTTGTCCTGCTATGCTGCAAGGAATATCCTCCTTTTGCCTTTTCGCGTAAGGGCAAATAGGCTCTTTGCCCTATCCGGTCTATTCTTCTTAAAAACAAAAAAGCCCCTCATACGAGGGGCTTTTAGCGTAAGGGCATATCGTCCTTTCGCATGCCATATCGCCCTTTTGTGCTTTACGGACGGTTTTCAGTTTTTTTGCCCTATTTCGCCTTAATTATTTTTACAAGATACCACAGCATGGGCGCGAATATAAGGGCAAGCAGCAGCGGCGTATTGACACTCTTGGCAGCGGCAGAACAGTAAATGAGGTATGAGAACATAAAAGCCATGCAGAGCCTTATGACACCAAGCATCCTGGCCGTAAGGGAATACACCCTTTCCCTGTTTTCCTCGGTTATCCGCACTCCCGTATTCCATGTTTTGGGGAACCTGCGGCAGACGGCCATCAGTATATCGCAGCCCAGGCCGACAATAACCAGAAACACAAGGGAGGCTTTGCCGCCCCAGCTGTCGGGCTGTCCGCTCATGCCGAAATGGGTGGGTATCCTGTTTGGTATATCTGCCCAAAAAATTATAAGGATTATAATGCAAGCTGCCCAAACAGCCGACGCAAGGGCCGTTACTGCCTTTTCAAAGGGCGTTTTGAGAACATTCATTTAGATGTGGTTCATGTCCTTTGTCAGGACCTCTATGCCGCCCAGGTATTTCCTTAAAACCTCGGGCACCAAAACGCTGCCGTCTTTCTGCTGATTCTGCTCGACAATGGCGGGCAGTATGCGGCTGGTGGCAAGGCCCGAGCCGTTTAATGTATGGACAAACTCGGTCTTGCCCGTTTCCTCGCGCCTGAAACGGATATTTCCCCTTCTGGCCTGGTAATCGCGGGCGTTGGACACCGAGGATACCTCTTTATACCCGTTCATCGATGGTATGTGTATCTCTATATCATAGGTCCTGGCCATCGAAGCCGAGCAGTCCTCGGCCGCCAGCTTGACCGTGCGGAAATGGAAGCCCAGGCCCTTTACCAGCGCCTCGGCCTTTCCGACCAGCTCTTCAAAGGCCTTGTCGGAATCCTCGGGGCGGGTGTACTGCACCATTTCAACCTTATTGAACTGATGGCCCCTTATCATGCCCCTTTCATCGGTACGGTGGCTGCCGGCCTCCTTGCGGAAGCAGGGGGTGTAGGCCACATACTTCCTGGGAAGCTCCTTTTCGGTCAGTATCTCGTCCATATGCAGGCTGACAAGAGCCGTTTCGGCCGTGGGAAGCATGAAGTGTTCCCTTTCGCCCTCGTCGTTTTTCAGCCAATAGACCTCGTCTTTGAACTTGGGGAACTGCCCCGAAACATATCCGGCCTGGCCGCCCAGCATATGGGGCACCATGACCAGCTCGTAACCGTCATTGAGATGTGTTTCGATAAAGTAATTGAGAAGGGCCCACTCGAGCCTTGCGCCCATGCCCCTGTAAATCCAGAAACCGCTGCCCGAAAGCTTGGCCCCCCTGGGATAGTCGATAAGCCCCAGGTCGGTGCACAGGTCCACATGGTTTTTCGGCTCGAAATCAAACTGCTTGGGGCTGCCGAACATCCTCAAAACCTCGTTGTTTTCCTTGCCGCCCGGCTTGAGGTCGGGGTCAGGCAGGTTGGGCAGCCCGGCCATTACCTCATTGAGCTTTTCCTCGGTCTCCTTGCGCAGGTTGTCGTTATCCTTTATTTCGTCCGAAAGCTGCCTCGACTCCAAAACGATGGCGCTGACATCTTCTCCGGCCTTTTTCATGCGGGGTATTTCCTTGGAAACCTTGTTCTGACGGGCCTTGAGCTCATCGGTTTTCTGGATAAGGGATCTTCTTTCCCTGTCCAGCTCTAAGATTTTGGCGATATCCTCTTTGGCGTCCCTGCCCTTTGCCGCAAGGCGGGCAATTATCTCGTCGGGGTTCTCCCTTATCAGTCTTATATCCAGCATAGCTATTCCCCTTTTATCGTAGTTATATTGTCAAGGGCCCTGCATATCACATCGAGGTCGTCGTTGCCGTAATACTCGATGGTGATCCTGCCCTTCTTTTTGCCGTGCTTTATCATTATCCTGTGGCCCGTTTTGGAGCTGAGGTTGTTTTCCAGCTCCTTTACATACAAAAGAGCCGGGTCCTCCTGCTTTTGCCCCTCCTCGTCATTTTTGAGCATACGCTTGACAAGGCTTTCTGTCTCCCTGACCGAAAGCTCCTGCTCGATTATCATGCGGGTGGCCTCAGAAGCCTTCTGTTCGTCCAGCACCACCAATGCCCTGCCATGGCCCGCGCTGATGGCGCCCATGGCCACAATGGCCTGTATACTTTCGGGAAGGCTCAAAAGCCGCAACGAATTGGAAATATAGGAACGGGAACGCCCCACCGTTTCCCCTGCCTGCTCCTGGCTCATGCCGTAATCCTCTATGAGCTTCTGATAGCCCATAGCCTCGTTTATGGGGTTGAGGTCCTCCCTCTGGAGGTTCTCTATCAAAGCCAGGCGGTAGGCGTCCCGTTCGCTCTCCACCTCCATGACATAGGCCGGTATCTCCGAAAGCCCGGCGGCCCTGGCGGCCCGCCACCTTCTCTCGCCGGCTATTATCGTATAGCCTTTTTCGGCCTTCCTGACCGATATGGGGGTTATGACGCCGTTGCGCCTGATGCTGTCTTCCAGCTCGGCCATACTTTCGGGGTCAAATTCCCGCCTGGGCTGGTCGGGGTTGGGCTCGATTTCAAGTATCGGTATGCCCCTGACCTGCTCTTTTTCCATTTCCTCCCCGAAAAGCGCCGAAAGGCCCTTTCCGAGGCCCTTGCCTGAAGTCATCTGCGTCCACCTCCCTGATGCTTTAAAAATTCGTTGGCCACCTCGTTATAGGCTTCGGCCCCCCTGGAAAGCCTGTCATAGGCTATAATCGGCTTGCCGTGGCTGGGGGCCTCCGAAAGCCTGACATTGCGCGGTATGACCGTCTTGTATACCTTAGGCCCGAAAAACTTTTTTATCTCTTCGGCCACCTGCAAGGTGAGGTTGGTCCTGCCGTCATACATGGTAAGCAGTATACCCTCGATGTCTATCTGAGGGTTATAGAGCTTTTTGACCGTGCGTATGGTGGATACCAGCTGGCTCAGGCCCTCCAGCGCATAGTATTCGCACTGCATGGGCACCAAAACGGTGTCCGAACAGGCCAGGGCATTTATCGTCAGCAGCCCCAAAGAGGGCGGGCAGTCGATAAATATGAAGTCATAGCCCTCCTTTATCTCTTTGAGCGCCAGACCCAGGGCCTTTTCCCTCAGGTCACCCGTGGCCAGCTCCAGCTCGGCCCCGGCCAGCTCGATATCGGAGGGCAGCAGGTCGCACCACTTGGTGTGCCTGACGGCCTTTTTTATATCAGCCTTTTCGATAAGCACATTATATATGTTTTCCCTGTTGTCCGGCTCGTATCCCAGCCCCGACGAGGAATTGCCCTGAGGGTCAAGGTCGCACAAAAGCACCTTGCGTCCCTTGGCGGCGACACAGGCCGAAATGTTCACGGCCGAAGTTGTCTTGCCGACGCCCCCCTTCTGGTTGGCTATTGCAATTATTTTTGCCATATTTACTCCCAAAATAAAAAAACGCTTGTTTGTGATAAATTGATTATACCACCTAAAGCCCTGCCATGCAAAAGAAATCGCGTTATTTTGCCACATATGTTTCACATGAAACGGGAAAAGAGCGTTTCACGTGAAACGGTAAAGCCCATGGGCTTTACAGCATTTTTTCACCTTTTATTGCGTCAAAAAGGGCGGTGTGGTATCATTGACATATAAAACACATTGAAAAAGGAGAGCTTATCATGAAAAAGCAGATATCGGCAATCCTGGCATCCCTCATGGCCCTGTCCATGACCCTTACCGCCCTGGCCTCGGAAAGCAGCGTGCCAGGCTGCAGTTATATAATGGCAAACCAGGCGCCCACCGAAACCCGGGAGTACACAACCGTCTCGGGCAGAAGTACCGACCTTTTCATTTTCCCCGAGGGTACGACATTCAGTTTTGTTTCCGATTACCCCGTCATGGCGGGAGGCGGGCTGACGGCCTACGACCCCGAAATCTCGGGAGACAGGAGCTTTGGCACAGACTATGTCTTTTATTCACCCGTAAACGGCGATGTTTTCTATCCCGAAAGCCGGAAGGTTTATCATCTGGTGGCTTCGGCCGACACCATGAGCGGCCAGGACTGCTATATAATGCTGGAGGGCAAGGCCGAAGAAAGTCAGCCTGCCGAACGCCCCTCCGCATGGGCCGAGGAAAAGGTCGCATACGGCATTGAAACGGGCATTGTCCCCCAAAGCCTGCAATCGGCATACGGCAATGCGGCTACCCGAGCCGAGTTCTGCGCCCTGGCCGTCGGGCTTTATGAAAAAATCAAGGGAGAGATAGCCGAAAGGGCCTATTTCACCGATACCCAGGATGTAAATGTCGAGAAAATGGCCGCAGTCGGCGTTGTGAACGGCGTCGGGGACGGAAGGTTCGACCCCTCTGCCCCCCTTACCCGCCAGGAGGCGGCCACCATGCTCTGCCGTCTGGCTGAGGCCGCAGGTAAACCTCTGGAAAATGCCCTGCCGGACTTTGAAGACAAGGCATTGATAGCCTCATGGGCCGAAAGCTCGGTTGGAAGCATGCAGGCAAGCGGAGTAATGGACGGGGTCGGCGGAGGCATGTTCGCCCCCACGGACCCTTACACCCGCGAGCAGAGCATTGTGACGGTAATGCGCCTTTATGATGTGATAGGATAGAATAAAAAAAGGCCCCGAAAATCGGGGCCTTTTTTATGCACGTAAACAGGCGGTCTGCCTGATATGCTCTCACAAAAAGGAAAATAAGCAACTGAGGCACAGCGCTTTGGTTTAAAAACGCTGAGAAAGGGACAGGAGTTTGCAGGCAATATATAATAACCAGGGCATAAGCCGCACGCTGCGCAGGCGGCGCCGGGCTTCTATCGCATGGGGCGCAGTTAATCTATGGGTGACGGGTGAAAGCCCGGCTACTGCTTTTTAAGGGAAGGCAGCGTTATTACCAGCCGCACGAAGCCCTCCCCTTCCGAGCGGACGCACTCGGCGTCAATGCCGGCCTGCCGCACCTTCTGTACGGCGTTTGAAACGCTGTTTATGAAAAAGCGTATGTCCTTTATATAAACCTGCTTTCTGGGCCTTTCCTTTGGCGATATAAGGGATTTTATATAGCTTTCGGCGGCGGCCACCGTCATATGCCTTTTGGCGATATACTCGGCCGCCTTTACCTGCCGCGTTTCCTCATCCAAAGCCAGAAGCGCCCTGCCGTGGCGCTCGCTTAGCCCCTCACGCCTGATTATTTCAACCGTTTTGGGAAATAGCTTCAAAAGGCGCAGCTTGTTGGCGACGGCCGCCTGGGTCTTGCCCACAAGCCCGGCCGCAGCCGCCTGGGTAAGGCCGAAATCGGTGGTCAGCTTCAAAAGGCCCTCGGCCTCCTCAAAGGGGTCCAGATCCCTGCGCTGGAGGTTCTCGGCCAGGGCCATGGCCGAAGCCTTTTTGTCGTCGGCCTCGATTACATAGCAGGGCACCTTTTCAAGCCCTGCTATTTTTGACGCCCTGAGCCGCCGTTCGCCCGATATGAGCATATACCCTTCCCCTTCCCGCCTGACGGTAAGGGGGGTTATTATCCCCAGGCGCCTTATGCTGTCGGCCAGCTCGTTCAAAGCCGCCGTGTCAAAAATCCGCCTGGGCTGGTAGGGATTGGGATATATTTTCGAAAGGGGTATCTGCCGAAGGGCGTTACCCCCTTTAAAATCCAATGAAAAGGCCATTTTTCCACTTCCTTTTTCTATATTTTACCAAAAAGAAGTGGCGCATCCTGCCGAAAAAGGAAAATGATATGTTTTAAGTCAAAGGGGTTTTTTGACTATCTGGGCATACCTGCGGGGTTTGCGGCCCTCATCGGCCTTTTGGATGATAAGGACGCTGCGCTCAAGCCCCGGCATTAAAGGATAGGTCTCGGCCCTTACAAAAAGGCCGCCCATCTTTTTTACGGCGCTTTGGGCCTGGGCAAGCTCACTGTCATAGGATGAGGACTTCATCGGCATGAAAAGCCCGTCTTTTTTGAGAAAATACATCGAAAGCTCGGTCAGTATGTTCAAAGGGGCCACTGCCCGGGAGGTGACGATGTCAAATTGAGCTCCTGCTTTCAGGGCGTATTCCTCGGCCCTGGCGCATACCGTGCTTCCCCCAAGGCCCAGCATTTTGCGGCTTTCGTTTATAAAATCTATGCGTTTCTGGGTGCTGTCCAGCATGGTTATGTCCAAAGACGGGTCGTATATCAAAAGGGGCATGCCCGGGAAGCCCGCCCCCGAGCCGATGTCGAGTATCCTTTTGCCTTTAAGCTCTGCGCATTTAAAAAGGTAAAGGCTGTCGGCAAAATGCTTTACGGCGCTTTCATCCTCGCCCGTTATGGCCGTAAGGTTCATGACCTTATTTTTCTCTATGAGGAAATCATAAAAAAGGCGCATTTTCTTTGCCTGTTCCTCATTTATCTCCATTCCAAAGCCCGAAAGGGCCTTTTTCAGGCTGTCCTCAAACATTTCTTCCCTCCTTTGACGAAAGCCACACGATAAGCCCCCCGATGTCTGAGGGCGACACCCCCGATATCCTCGACGCCTGGCCAAGGGTCATGGGGCGTATTTTTGACAGCTTCTGCCTTGCCTCGGTGCGGATGGTGTTTATCGCCATGTAATCTATATCTTCGGGCAAAAGCCTTGATTCCAGCCTGCGGCTGTCCTCTATTTCCTTAAGGCCCCTTTTTATATACCCCTCGTATTTTACATTTATTTCCACCTGTTCGGCGGCGTCCCAGCTTATCTCCCCCCTGCCCGGATCTATTGGGGATAAGGAGGCATAGGTCACCTGGGGCCTTTTCAGAAGGTCGAAAAGGCTGGCGCCGGAGGATATGCCCTCGGTGCCCAGGGATATCAAAAGTGAGTTTACAGCCTCGGAGGGCGGCACATAAGTTTTCTTTAAACGAGAAATTTCTTTTTCAGCCACCCGGTATTTCTCAAGGCATTTTTCAAGCCTTTCCTGGCTTAAAAGCCCCAGCTCCCAGCCCTTTTTCATAAGGCGCATGTCGGCGTTGTCCTGGCGGGAGGTCAGGCGGTATTCCGAGCGTGAGGTCATCATGCGGTAGGGCTCGCCCGTGCCCTTTGTCGTAAGGTCGTCTATCAGCGTACCGATATACCCGTCCTGTCGGCTCAAAACAAAAGGCGGCCTTTTGAGTATGTAATGGGCGGCGTTTATGCCGGCCACCAGGCCCTGGCCCGCCGCCTCCTCATACCCCGAGCTGGAGCATAGCTGTCCTGCGGCGTAAAGCCCCTTTATATCCTTTAGGCCCAGCATTGGCGTCAGTATCGTCGGGTCGAGGCAGTCGTATTCAATGGCATAGCCGAAGCGCATTATCTCGGCATTCTCCAGGCCCTCTATCGAATGTATCATCTCTATCTGGGTGTCCTCGGGCAGGGATGTGGAAAGGCCCTGAATGTATACTTCATTAGTATTTATTCCGCAGGGCTCGATAAAAAGCTGGTGCCTTGTCTTTTCGGGGAACCTGACTACCTTGTCCTCGATGGAGGGGCAGTAGCGGGGCCCGACCCCTTCGATAACTCCCGTAAAAAGGGGCGAGCGGTCCAAAGAATCCCTTATTATATCGTGGGTGCGCCCATTTGTATATGTCATATAGCACGGCATGGATGAGCGCGGCGCGCTGCCGCCGAAAACAAAGCCTTCGGGGACATTTTCCCCCTTTTGCAGCGTCATTTTTGAATAATCGACCGTCCTGCCGTCCAGCCTTGCAGGGGTGCCCGTCTTGAACCGCCTGAGCTTTATGCCCAAAGCCTCAAGGCAGCCTGAAAGTCCGTTTGCCGGCAGCAGCCCGTCAGGCCCGGCCTCCCTCCCCAAGGGGCCTGTAAAGGTCATGCTCTTTAAAAATGTGCCGGTGGCCATTATGACAGCCCCCACCTTGAAGGTAAGGCCCGAGCTTAACGAAACTTCCGTAACGGCGCCATTTTCCACCTCTATGCCCGTGACCTCACCCTGCTTGAGGTGCAGCCCCCTTTGGTTTTCCAGGGCCTTTTTCATATATACACGGTAAGCCTGCCTGTCGACCTGGGCCCTGGGCGAATATACAGCCGGGCCTTTGCCCCGGTTGAGCATGCGGAACTGTATGCAGCAGCTGTCGGCCGCCCTTGCCATCTCGCCGCCCAAAGCGTCTATTTCCCTGACCAGCTGGCCCTTGGCCGTGCCGCCTATCGACGGGTTGCAGGGCATGTTGCCCACCGCGTCCAGCGAGGTGGAAAAGCACACCACCTCAAGCCCCAGCCTGGCCGCGGCCAGCGCCGCCTCTATCCCGGCGTGGCCCGCGCCGATGACGGCAATATCGTATTTTCCTCCGTAATAAGCCATTTTTACCTCTGAAAATGATTGGATTTTGTATAATGAAATATATTTTATACTTTTAGTATTTGTACTCCCCTCCCCTGCCAAGGCAGAAGGAGCGGTTTTAAAGCTCTTTTTATATAAACGGGAAGCATAAAAAAACTGTGCTTTGCGCCCTTTCTATCCTGCCGTGGACACGAGCGTAAATGTGACTTCCACACCACAAAGCTTTTATCGGCCGGCTGATAAACAAATTAAAAGCTGCGGTGCGCGAGTGCAAAACAGATACTAAAAGGAATAAATATTTAATATATTACTTAAAGTTGTTACTTTCCCACGCAGAAACGGGAGAAAATGCCATGGGCGATATCGATATCGACATCATCGCCCAGCACCCTGCCCAGCAGCCTTGCGCCCTGTTCGGCGTCCAGCAGAAAGGCGTCGGCCGTCATGCCGCCTGCTGCCGACTCGGCGGCTTTTGAAAGGGAGTCGGCTGCCATTTTGATAAGTTCGGCCTGGCGCCTGCCGGTTATCAGGATATCGGAGCCTGCGCCCGAGTTTTCCTCGAGCCATTGGCAAAGGCGGCCTATCCCCTCCCCTGCCGCGGCCGAGACATATATTTTATCTTCAAACAGCCTTTCAAGCTCCGAAACATCGGCCTTTTTCGGAAGGTCGGTCTTGTTGAAAACGGCAACAGCCTTTTTGCCCCTGCACATTTGGGCGATCTCCATATCCTCATGTGTTACAGGCCGTGAAAGGTCGAAAAGGGCTATTACCAGCATGGCCTCGTCCAGCGCCTTTTTTGAGCGCTGTACCCCAAGCCTTTCGGCCTCGCTCTGGCCCTGCCTTATGCCCGCCGTGTCCATCAGTGAAAACAGCTTGCCGCCAATGCTTACGGTATGGCCGACCACATCCCTGGTCGTGCCCTCTTCGTTTGTCACTATGGCCCGCTCGAAGCCGGCCAGGCGGTTGAAAAGGGAGCTTTTGCCGGCGTTGGGCCTGCCTATAAGGGCCACCTTTACCCCTTCGGAAAGGGCGCTGGAACGCAGGTAGCCCTGATAAAGGCTTTGAAGGTACCCGGCCTTTTCCTTAAAGGAGCTTTCGGCCTTCTGATATTCAAAGGGGTCGATATCCTCGTCGGTATAATCGCAGACGGCATAAAAATGTGAAACGGTGTCCATTATCTCCTGCCTCATGCGGCCTATCGGCTTGAAATAGTGCCCCGACAAAAGGGCGGCGGCGTTCTTGGCCCCCTGCTCGGAGCGGGAGTAGATAAGGTCGGCAGTGGCCTCGGCCTGGGCAAGGTTCATCTTGCCGTTCAAAAAGGCCCTTTTGGTGAACTCGCCGGCCTCGGCCGGCCTGGCCCCCAAGGAATAGAGGGTTTTTAAGCAAAGGGCAATGACGGCCTCCGAGCCGTGGCAGTATATTTCGGCCATGTCCTCCCCCGTGTAGGTCGAAGGAGCCTTCATAAAGCAGGCCATGCAGATGTCAAAGGTCCTGCCGTCGATAGCCTTCAGCCTGCCATAGGCCATTTTTTTGTCCTCCAAAGGCGAGTATGGGAAAAATGCCTTTTTCAGGGTCTCAAGGCAGCCGTCGCCCGTCATCCTGACTATGCCTATGGCGCAGGGCGGGGTGCCGCCCGAATATGCCGCGATAAGGTCGCTCATGATCTCACTCCCAAAATGAAGTTTATTTAAAATAGAAAAGTCAAATATTGCGGGGACATTGTCCCCGCAATAATATCACCTGTATTTATCCCTTTCCGAAACGGCCAGGGCGTCGCAGCGGTTGTTGAAGGGGTTTTCGGCATGGCCCTTGACCCAATGGAAACGGACGTCATGTCCCTCCATGGCCTTTAAAAGGCGCTGCCAGAGGTCTATGTTCAAAACCTTTTCTCCCCCCGCCTTTTTCCAGCCGCGCTTGAGCCACGAATCGACCCATCCCTTTAAAAAGGCGTCGCAAAGGTAGCGCGAATCGGTGTAAAGGTCTATTTCGCAGCTTTGCTTCAAAGCCTCTAAAGCCATTATGGCGCCCGTAAGCTCCATGCGGTTGTTGGTCGTCTGGCCCTCGCCGCCCGAAAGCTCCTTTTCAAGGCCGTTATACCTGAGTATCGCTCCCCAGCCGCCGGGGCCGGGATTGCCCGAACAGGCCCCGTCGGTGTATATCTCGACCCTTTTCATTATCGCTCGTTCTCCGGCTCTTCGGTTTCCTCAGGCACTTCGGTTTCCTCTGCGCCTTCTTCCATGGCTTCGCCTGCGCCGGGGATATCCTCATCTTCCTCAGAGCCGTCGGCCAGGGCTATGTCTATTACGCCGCCCTTTTCGCTGTCGGTCCTGACCAGGATAACGCCCTGGGAGGCCCTGCCGCAGATCCTTATGTCGGAGGCCTTTATCCTTATCATGACGCCTTCTCCCGTCATCAGGATTATATCATGCTTTTCGGGGTCAACGGCCTTTATGGCCATAAGCTCGCCCGTCTTGTCGGTCAGGTTGTGGGCCGTTATGCCGTAGCCGCCGCGGTGATGGAGGCTGAACTCCGAGCTTTCGGTCAGCTTGCCGTAGCCGTTTTTAGTGACCGTCAGGTAGAAGCAGCCCGGGACCTCCCTGTCGGCGCCGATGACCCTGTCGCCTTCGCGGAGCTTTATGCCCCTGACACCGAAGGCTGTGCGTCCCATGGCCCTTACTTCGGTCTCGCAGAACCTGACGGCGCTGCCATAGGCCGTGGCGATTATCACATTGTCGCTGCCGCCCGTCAGCATGGCCGAAATGAGCCTGTCGTCCTCGTCCAAAGTTATGGCCCTTATGCCGGCCTTGCGGACATTGGAGAGCATATCAAGGCCCATGCGCTTGACAACGCCTTTTTCGGTGACCAGCAGTATGAATCCCTGAGAATCCATATCCTTTACTGCCAGCATGGAGCTTATGCTCTCGCCGCTTTCCAGCTGCAGAAGGTTTATGACATTCATGCCCTTGGAGGTGCGGGAGCTTTCGGGGATCTGATAGCCCTTGAGCCTATACATCCTGCCCATGGAGGTAAAGAAGAGGATATTGTCGTGGGTCGAGGCCGTGAACATGCTGCCCGCCTCGTCCTCATTTCGCATGGTGACGCCGGTTATTCCCCTGCCCCCGCGGCGCTGGGACTTATAGGTGTCGCTGGGCAGGCGCTTTATGTAGCCCAGGCGGGTAAGGGTATATACGCAGTCCTTTTCGTCAATAAGGTCCTCTATGTCGATATCGTTTTCATCGTGGGAGATCTCGGTGCGGCGTCCGTCGCCGTACTTTTTCTTTATCTCGGAAAGCTCCTGCTTTATGATGCCGTAGACCCTTTCGGGCTTTTCAAGGATATCCTTGTAGTCGGCGATTTTGGTATGGAGCTCTGAAAGCTCGTTTTCTATCTTCTCACGCTCGAGGCCCTGAAGGCGTCTCAGCTGCATTTCCAAAATGGCCTGTGCCTGGATATCGGTTATGCCGAAACGCTCCATCAGCCTTTCCTTGGCGTCGTCATAGCTGGAACGGATTATCCTTATGATCTCGTCGATATTGTCACAGGCAATGGCCAGGCCCTCCAAAATATGCGCCCTGTCGGAGGCCTTTTTAAGCAGGTACCTTGTGCGGTTGGTGACCACATCGAACCTGAAATCGAGGTAATGGAGGAGCATCTCCTTAAGTGTCAGCACCCTGGGCTGGCCGTCTACCAAAGCCAGCATGTTGACCGAAAAGCTGTCCTGCAGCTGGGTCAGCTTAAAAAGCTGATTGAGAAGCACCTGGGGATTGATGTCGCGGCGCATTTCGATGACGACCCTCATGCCGCTGCGGTCGCTTTCGTCCCTTATGTCGGTTATGCCGTCTACCCTGCGCTCCTTGTGCAGGTCGGCAATGCTTTCAACGAGCCTTGCCTTGTTGACCTGGTAGGGAAGCTCGCTTATGACAATGCGGTAACGCCCTTCCTTATACTCCTCTATCTCGGTCCTGGCCCTGACATATATTTTGCCCCTGCCCGTAAGATAGGCGCTTTTTATGCCCGAGCGGCCCAATATTATGCCGCCTGTGGGGAAGTCTGGTCCTTTTATGTACTTGCCCAGCTCCTCAAGCCCTGCGTCCCTGTTGTCGATAAGGCATATGACCCCGTCTATGACCTCCGAAAGGTTATGGGGCGGGATATTGGTGGCCATGCCGACGGCGATGCCGCTGGAGCCGTTTACCAAAAGCTGCGGGAAGCCCGAGGGCACGACCTCCGGCTCTTTGAGCTTGTCGTCAAAGTTGGGGGTAAAGCCGACCGTTTCCTTTTCGATGTCGGTCAGCATCTCCTCGGCTATTTTTGACATCCTGGCCTCGGTGTAACGGTATGCGGCCGGAGGGTCTCCGTCCACCGAACCGAAGTTGCCGTGGCCGTCTATCAGGGGATACCTCAGCGAAAAGTCCTGGGCCATTCGCACCATGGCGTCGTAAACCGAAGCGTCGCCGTGGGGATGGTAGCGGCCCAGCACATTACCCACCGTCGTGGCCGACTTGCGGTACGGCTTGTCCGAGGTAAGGTTGTCCTCGTACATGGCGTAAAGTATCCTGCGGTGCACAGGCTTCAGCCCGTCGCGCACATCTGGCAGCGCCCTGGATACGATAACGCTCATGGCATAGTCGATAAAAGAGCTTTTCATCTCCTTTTCGATATCTACATTGATTATCTTCTGATTTTCAAATAGTAATTCACTCATGTGTTCACCTGTATTTTAAGGCGCTACCGCCATTTGTTGTCTTCGTCCCTTTCGACCTCCACGTCCTGGGCCTGGGATATGTCAAAGGGAGGGTCCTCAGGTTTGTATTTCTTCCGTCTGCCTCCTTCGGTGCCTCCCGGGCTGCCGTACGGGATCATGAAGGCCAGAAGCATGTAAAGCCCGAAAAACATGCTCCTTGTCAGAACGGCCAGCAGGAGAAAGCCGGCCCTTACGACCATCGAGTTTATGCCGTAGGTCTCGGCTATGCCGCCGCAGACGCCCATTATTATCCTGTCGGTATAACTCTTGTGCAGCTTCATAATATCAGCTCCTTTAAAGCTCGGTCATCAAAGCACCCCTGAAAGCCCGGGGCTTTACGCAGCAGGTTATGACGGTCTGGCCGCCCAATGAGGAGGATGCGACAAAATCGGCCCTGTCATCGTCCAGCTCGCTCAAAACATCGTCCAAAAGCAGTACGGGGTATTCCCCCGTATCCAGCCTCATAAGCTCCCTTTCGCCAAATTTTAATGACAGCGCCGCCGTCCTGGCCTGGCCCTGGGAGGCAAAGCTCTTGGCCGAATACCCGTTTATGTATATCTCAAGGTCGTCCTTGTGGGGGCCCGACAGCACCGAGCCTGAATCCCTCTCGGCGTCCGAGTGTTCTGCCATATGCTCAAGGTAAAACTCCCTTAAGCGCTCGTTCGGCACCAATGGGTCCTCTATGTTGGAAAGGGTCTTGTATTTAAGCTCCAGCCTCTCCAATCCCCCCGATATATTGCGGTGGATTATCTCGCTTTCTGTCGAAAGCTCCTTTATGTACCTTGCCCTGTAATAGATAAGCTCGGCGCCGTAATAGATAAGCCCCCGGTTTATCTCGGGCATGACGCCCGAATACCCGCCCTCTTTCAAAAGTATCTGCTTCATATCGCACAGGCGGGAGTATTCCGAAAGTATGGCGGCATATCTGGGCCTTAATTGTCCCAGGGCCGAATCAATAAACCTGCGCCTTTTTTCAGGCCCGCCTTTTACCAGAAAAAGGTCCTCTGGGCAGAAAATGACGCATTTTAGGTATTCGCTCAGTTCATACTGCCGTTTCAGCGAAACGCCGTTTGACTTGAAAGAACTCTTTCCCTGCAGCGGCATCGAGACCGAAAGCTCAAATTCCCTGCCCCTGGAGCTTACCCTGCCGCTTATCAGGGCCGTGCGGCTTTCAAAGTTTACAAGCTCGGCCCTTTTGCGGCTGCGCCAGGAATATGCGCCCGAAAGCATGTATATCCCTTCCAGAAGGTTGGTCTTTCCCCTGGCGTTGGGGCCGCAGACTATGTTGACCCCGGGCGAAAACTCAAAGCTGCCCGATTTGTAGCTCCTGAAACCCCGCAGGCTCAATGAGCTTATGTTCATTTGACCTTTATCACCTGTCCCATATAGCTTACGACGCCGCCGGGGTATACCTTCCTGCCCCTTTCGATGCAGACCTGGTCGTTTACAAGTACAAGCCCCGACTGCACGGCCTTTTTGGCCTCGCCGCCGCTTAATGTGATGCCGGCCAGCTTCAAAAGGGCGTCAAGCCTTATGAAGGGGGTGGCTATTTCGATTTCCTTCATTTTTAAACCTCCTCGGCTTTCAGCCTGACGGGCAGCACGAGATACAGGAAAGATTCACCCTCCAGCGGCCTTAAGACGCAGGGGGAAAGGGCGCTTTTGAGGTAGAGCTTTACCTCCCCGTCGGGGCAGGCCTTTAAAGCGTCCAGCAGATACTTGTTGTTGAATCCTATCTCTATTTTCTCGGGACAGAAGGGTATTGGGATGCTGTCAAAGCTTTTGCCCAGAGCCGTTATGCAGGAAAGGTTTAAATTGTCTCCGTCAAAAAGGCACCTTACGGGATTCCTCAGGCGCTCGGATATGATAAGGGAAACCCTCTCCACGGCCTCCTGAAGCTCATTTTTGTTTATCTGAAGGCATATTGGCATATCGCCGGGCACCGCCGTGCGGTAATTTAAAAACTCGCCCTCCAAAAGCCTTGTTATGACGGTGACGCTGCCGAAGGAGAACATGCCGTGGCGCTTTTCCGGATAAATGGTGACCTCCTCGTCGGAATCGGGCATTATCCTTGAAAGCTCCCTAAGTGTCGTGCCGGGGACGACAAAGCCCGCGGTTTTTGAAGTGTCAAGGCCCTTTATCTCCTCTTTCCTGACGGCCAGGCGGTAGCCGTCCACCGAAATGAGCGACAGTACGCCATTTTCGGTTTCAAAAAGGGTGCCCATGTGCACCGGTTTGTTCTCGTTTGTCGAAATGGCGAATATCGTGTCATTTATCATCGAGCGCAGTGTGTTTGAAGGCAGCGTTATGCCGCTTTTGGATGAGACCTCGGGCAGCGAGGGGAATTCGCTTGCGTCTTCGGCCTTGATGTTGAATACCGACCGTCCGCAGGAAATGACGGCGTTTAAGTCATGGTCCACCGAGATGTCGACCTCGTCGCCCCGCATTTTGCGGATTATATCGAAAAATATCCTGGCGTTTATGATGCAGGAGCCTGTTTCGATGCTCTGGCATTCGAATGATTTTTCGATGCTCATTTGCATATCGTAGCCTGTTATCGTCACGGTTTTGGCTCCGGCCGTTATAAGTACTCCTTCCAGAGCTTCGATCATGCTCTTGCCCGATACGGCATGCAGGCATATCGAAAGGGCGTCGTTTAAAACCTGTTTGTCGCAGATTATGTGCATGAGCTTCCTTCTTTCTTATTATTTAATATATATTTTTAGTAGTAGTAATAGTATCTGTGAAAATGTGTGAAAATGTCCTGAGGGCTTTTGGGGAGCCGGTTTTGCTTTCCACAGGCTTTTGTGGGATTTTCAAAGTTTTCCACAGGGTCTGTGTATGGCAATTTTGTCAACAGGTTTTCACCAGGGTTTTTCCTGTGATTTTCACAGGGGGCTGTGAGCTTTTTATCTGCTGCGGATGTTCTTTTTAAGGTCTTCGATAGTGGTTTGAAGCACCTGGTCGGTTTTTAAAAGCTCGGCTATCTTGTCCCTGCCGTAAAGGGCTGTTGTGTGGTCGCGCCCTATGAATCTGCCTATGGCCGGCAGTGAAAGGTCTGTAAGTTCGGTTATCAGGTAGATCATTATCTGTCTTGCCCTGACTATGTCCTTGGATTTTGAGGTGCCTATTATTTTGTCTTTGGGTACCCCCGTAAAGGCCGAAACCTCTTCCAAAATAAGCTGGGGGGTGGGGTTTAGGCCCGGGCTTTCCTTGAATATGTCCTTTATGGCCCTTTTAGCCAGCTCCATGTCTATCGGTATGCCCAGCATCGAATGAAGGGCCGCCATTTTCTTTACGGCCCCCTCCAGCTGACGCACGTTGTTGGTTATGCAGGAGGCTATGTATTCTGTTATCTCGGACGGCAGATTGATCTCCAAAAGCCTTGCCTTGGCGTTTATCATTGCCATTCGTGTTTCCAGGTCGGGGGGCTGTATGTCGGTTATAAGGCCCCACTCAAAGCGGGTGGTCAGCCTTTCCTGCAGTGTTGACATCTCCTTGGGCGGCCGGTCGGAGGTCAGGACTATCTGTTTGCCCGCCTCGTAAAGGCTGTTGAAGGTGTGGAAGAATTCCTCCTGGGTGCGTTCCTTGCCGGCGATGAACTGTATGTCGTCCACCAGCAAAAGGTCGGCACCGCGGTATTTGGCCCTGAAATCGGCCACCGCCTTGTCGCCTATGGCCCCGACCAGCTCGTTTGTGAAGTCGTCACCTTTTATGTAGACCACCTTCTTGTCAAAGCGGTGGGAGGTGGTCATCTCCATTATGGCGTAAAGCAGGTGTGTCTTTCCCAGCCCCGACTGCCCGTAGATGAAAAGGGGGTTGTAGACCGTGCCCGAGCTTTTGGAGCCCTGGGGCTCGCTGGCGCTTTTGGCCACAGCCATGGCCGCGGCGTGGGCCAGCTTGTTGGAGTTGCCGACTATGAAGGTCTCGAAGGTGTAGCCGGCATAGGCTATCGGCAGCGAGGCGCCCATTGGGTTTTCCCTGTATTTCTCTATCTGCCTTATGTCGGAAATGAACCTGGGCTGCATGGGCCTGCCGGCTATTTCGGAGATTATGCCTGCCATGCTGGAGGAAAAGCGCTGCTCCAGCGTCGTGCGCATCAGGTCGGACTGTACCCCTATGACCAGCCTGTCCCCTTCTATGGCCAGGGCTTCCGCCCCCTCCAGGAAGGTGGAGACGACAAAGTCGCCCTTTTCCTGGGTAAGTTTTTTTATGGTCCCGTTTAAAAGGGCCGAAGGTGTATACATCTTTATCCTCCTTTGGGGCTTTTATACATCGAGGTTGACGACATACCTGGCGTTCTGCTCGATAAAGTCGCGCCTCGGCTCGACCTTTTCGCCCATCAGCACCGTGAAGATCTCGTCGGCCAGGGAAGCGTCCTTCATCTCGACCTTCTTGATTATCCTGCGCTCGGGGTCCATCGTCGTTTCCCACAGCTGCTGGGGGTTCATCTCGCCCAGGCCTTTGTATCTCTGTATCTCTGCGCCGGGATAGGTCTTGAGCATTTCGGCCTGCTCCTCGTCGGTATAGGCGTAAAGCTCGGTGCGGTTTTTGCCCCTGGGCACTATCTTGTAAAGGGGCGGCTGGGCTATATATACATGGCCCTCCTCGATAAGGGGCCTCATGTAGCGGAAGAAAAATGTTAAAAGCAGGGTCCTTATGTGGCTGCCGTCGACATCGGCATCGGCCATCAGGATTATCTTGCCATACCGCAGCTTGGATATGTCGAACTCATCCCCGATGCCGGCGCCGAAAGCCGTGACCATAGGCATCAGCTTTTCGTTGGAATACACCTTGTCGAGCCTGGCCTTTTCCACATTGAGCATTTTGCCCCAAAGGGGCAGAATCGCCTGGAACCTGCGGTCGCGGCCGTTTTTGGCCGAGCCGCCGGCCGAGTCGCCTTCGACGATGTATATTTCGGTCAAAGCCGGGTCGCGCTCCTGGCAGTCGGCCAGCTTGCCTGGCAGCGACGCGCTTTCCAAAGCCGTCTTGCGCCTGGTGGCCTCCCTGGCCTTTTTGGCGGCTTCCCTGGCCCGCTGGGCCGTCGTGGCCTTTTCGACTATCAGCTTGGCCGAAGCGGGGTTTTCCTCCAGATAGGCCGAAAGCCCGTCGTACATAAGCGAGTCGACCATGCCCCTTATAAAGGCGTTGCCCAGCTTGGTCTTGGTCTGGCCCTCGAATTGGGCCTCGGTCAGCTTGACCGATATGACGGCGCACAGGCCCTCCCTCACATCCTCGCCCGAAAGGTTCCTGTCGTCCTCTTTTAAAAGCTTGAACTTGTGGGCGTAGTCGTTTATCGCCCTGGTAAGGGCCGTTTTGAAGCCGGTTTCGTGCATGCCGCCTTCGGTGGTGTTGATGTTGTTGGCGAAGGACATTATGGTCTCGTTGTAGCCGTCGTTGTACTGCATGGCTATCTCGGCTATGCTGTCCCCCTTCTTGCCCCAGATGTATATGACGTCGTCGAAAAGGGGCGTCTTGTTGCGGTTCAAATGCTCGACAAAGCTGCGAACCCCGCCGTCATAGACCATGACGGCCTGCTTTGTCTCATCGCCCCGCCTGTCGGTCAGGGTTATTTTGAGCCCGGCATTCAAAAATGCCTGCTCCCTGAGCCTTGTCAGCAGTATGTCGTAATCGAATACCGTTTCGTCAAAGATCTCGCTGTCGGGCTTGAAGGTGATGCAGGAGCCTGTCTCCTGCGTTTCGCCCGTTACATGCATGTCGCAGGTCTTGTTTCCCCGCTCAAAGGACATCTCGTGGATCTTGCCCTCGTTTTTGACCGTGACCGTAAGGTATTCCGAAAGGGCGTTGACGACGCTGGCGCCGACGCCGTGAAGGCCGCCCGACACCTTGTAGCCCCCGCCGCCGAACTTGCCGCCGGCATGGAGCACCGTGAAGACGACCTCCAAAGTGGATATGCCCATCTTGGGGTGTATGCCCGTCGGTATCCCCCTGCCGTTGTCATTTACCCTTATGACATCCCCCGGCAGGATATCGACCTCGATATGGGTGCAGTAGCCGGCCAGCGCCTCGTCTATGGCGTTGTCGACTATTTCGTATACCAGGTGGTGAAGCCCCCTGGATGAGGTGGTGCCGATATACATGCCGGGGCGCTTGCGCACGGCCTCCAGCCCTTCCAGCACCTGTATTTGGTTTTCGTCGTAGGCGGTATCGACCTTTGGCCTTTCAATCATAAAAAAGTACAGCTCCTTGTCTTTGTTTGCTAAATGCCCTGAAGCCCCTGCGCCCGCTTCAAAAGGGTGCGGGTCGACAGCTGGGAAATATATACCAGCTGCTGTCCGCCGCGGCTGACCACAACGGCCGAGCGCGGCAGGTCGTCGCATATGTTGATGACCCGGCCCTTTTTCTCGCAGGAGGTCAGGAAGTTCTTGGTGTGTTTTGAAAAGGTGGAGGTGTCCAGGTCAAGGACCCCTACGACCTCCCTGGCCGACACTACGGTGTCACGGCCCAGATGTATATACATTGCCTGCGCCTCCTTACCTGTGCGAAAAAAATCGGGACGGAGCCGCCTTGCGCCCCACCCCTTTTTTAAGCTGCTCCGAGGGAGCCGGATATTGCCGGATTGACTCCTTAATTATAGCATAAAGGCACCTTCCGTTCAATAGCTTTTTGATGTTTGTATATAATTAAGGTAAGGGAAAAGCATATTTTGATTGCAAAAAGCACATCTTTATTGTAGGATAACAGTGTGTGCGGAAGCGGCGGGCATTGCGGCCAAAGGCGCCCCCTGCCCGCCCTTTTTGAAACGGCGGCGAAAGTGCAAAGAGGTTTTGAAGCCGCGCCTTTGCGATAAAAGGCCCGAAGGCTTTTTGCAGCGGCCGTGACCATGGTTTTGCGGAGAGGTTTATGGAAAAGGTTGTTTTGGGAATGTCGGGCGGGGTCGATTCGGCCCTGGCCGCGCTGGAGCTTAAAAACGCCGGATACGAGGTATCGGGCCTTTATATAGATTTTCACGGTTTTTCGGAAGAGGGCTACCGGAAGGCGTCCGCGCTGGCCGGCAGGCTGGGGATAGGCCTTGAAAGGGCCGACGCGAGGGAGCTGATGGAAAAGCGGGTCATACAGCCCTTTGCCCAAAGCTATCTTAAGGGCATGACGCCAAACCCCTGCGTCATATGCAACCCCCTTGTCAAGTTCAAAACGCTGGAGGAGTATGCCGGGCGCACAGGCGCCGGGCTTATCGCCACGGGCCATTACGCTGTGGCGGAAAACGGGCGGCTTTACGCCTCGCCCTCCCAAAAGGACCAGAGCTATATGCTCTACCGCCTAAGCCGCAGCACCCTCTCCCGCTGCCTTTTCCCCCTGGGGGAAAAGCCAAAGGAGCAGGTCGTTAAAAAGGCTTTGTCTTTGGGGCTTATAGAAAAAAGCTATAAAGAAAGCATGGATATCTGCTTTATGCCGGGCGGCACGGATACGGAGGGCTTTCTGCGCTCTTTGGGCTTTGAGCAGCCGGGCGGCAGGTTCATAAGCCCCGAGGGGAATGTCTTGGGGACCCACCGGGGCATCGGCGGCTATACCGTCGGCCAGCGGCGGGGGCTTAATGTGTCAAGCCCTCTGGGAAGGCTTTATGTCACAAAAATAGACCCCGAAACCGGAGATATCACCCTTTCGCATAAAAGGCCCATGGCCGTAAGGGTGTATCTTGAGGATATCGTTTTTCACGAGGAAATAAAGGATCAAAGCCGCCTTTTTGTAAAGCTGCGCCACGGCAAGGGGCTTTTTGAGGCCCTGTGGCGCAGGGAGGGCTTTCTGGAGCTTGTGACGCCCGCCCCGTTCGCAAGCCCCGGGCAGTCGGCGGTGTGCTATAATGAAAACGGGCTGGTGCTTATGGGCGGGTTTATCAAAAGCGCCGATTTCACGGAGGTTTTATGAAAACTGAGATTTGCGGGCATGAGCTGGAATACGACGCCTGGGGGGAAGGCCCCGACCTGGTGTTCCTCCACGGCTGGGGCGCGCCTTACGGCATATATGCGGGCGTTTTAAGCCTTCTGAGCCAAAGGTTTAGGGTGACGGCCCTCAATATGCCGGGGGTGGGCGGCTCCCCCGACCCCGAAAACCCCCTTACGGTGGATGATTACATAAAGATAGCCGACGGGTTTATAAACAGCCTGGGGATAAAAAAATGCACTGTTGTCTGCCACAGCCACGGCGGCAGGGTGGCCGCGGGGCTGATGGGCGAAAAAAGGGATTTCGAGGTGGAAAGAGCCGTTTTCATAGACGCCGCCGGGGTGCCGCCCAGGCGCAGCGCCTTATACAGGGCAAAGGCAAGGCTTTATTCCCTCCTGCGCTTTCTGGGGACAAACGCCCTGACTGCCCCCCTTTTCAAAGAGGCCTATGAGGTCAGGCGGGAAAGGCGGTCGTCGGAGGATTATAAAAACGCCACCCCCGTCATGCGCAAGACACTTTCCAATGTGGTAAACGCCGACATGAGGCCATTTATGATGAATATAGGCTGCCCCGTTCTGCTTATATGGGGCGAAAACGACACGGCCACCCCCCTTTGGGCGGGGCAGGAGATGGAGCGGCTTATCAAGGGTTCGGGCCTTGCCGTCATAAAAGGGGCGGGTCACTTCCCCTTTGTCGATAACCCGCAGCAGTTTTACGCCGTTTTGAAGGCCTTCCTTTTTACGGAGGAGATGTAAATTGATAAAAAATCTGATCCTTTACGCCCTGCTTTTGCCCTCACTTTGGGTACAGCTTAAAAAGTGGGTGCATATTTATCAGCTGAGCTCGTACCAAAACGGCCCATTTTTAAAGCACCTTAAAGAGCGGCGCGGCGAGGTCTTTGCCTTCCGCAGGGTATTCCCCATGGCTCTGGCGCTGGCAGCCTGCGCCCTTTCCCTGCCCCTTTTGTGCGCCGGTTCCTCGGCCCTTTTCGTTTTCTGCAACCCCGAAAGGCCGGCCAAAAAGCCCTTGGTTTTGACATACAGGGTCAAAAGGATGCTGGCCTGTGCCTTTGCCCTTTCGCTTACCTGCGTTTTATGCCCGCCCCTTATGCCTGTTTTATGCATAATGTCCCCCTTCCTGCTGATGGCCGCGGCCTTTTTGATGTCCCCTGTGGAAAAGGCCGTTTCCCGACACTACATAAAGGACGCCGTCAGGATAAGGAACTCATCCCCCGGGCTTAAAGTCATAGGTATAACGGGCAGCTACGGCAAAACATCGACGAAATACTTCTTAAATGAATTACTTTCGGTAGAATATAATGTATATATGACTCCCGGTAATTACAATACCACCCTGGGCGTCACCCGCGCCATAAGGGAGGGGCTTTTGCCGACCCACGAGATATTCCTCTGCGAGATGGGGGCCAGGCATGTCGGCGACATAAAGGAGCTGTGCCGGCTTTTCACCCCCGACATGGGCATCGTGACGGCCATCGGCCCCCAGCACCTTCAGACCTTCGGAAGCCAGGAGAATATAACAAAAGAGAAGCTGGAGCTTTACAATGCCGTAAAGGATAAAGGCGGCGCATTCCTGAATACCGATTCGCCCATCATAGCCGCCGGCAGCTATGACGGGAATGTCACCTTTTACGGCACGGCCGAGGGGTGCGATTACCGCGGCTCGGATATAGAGGTGGGGCCCTTCGGCTCACGCTTCACCGTAACCGCCCCGGACGGGAAGGCCGTGGCATTTGAGACAAAGCTTTTAGGCAGGGCCAATGTCCAGAACATTTTGGGGGCCATAGCCGTTTCCCACAGCCTGGGGATAAGTCTTGAGCGCCTGGTCCCCGCCGTAAGGGGGCTTAAAAGCGTGCCCCACAGGCTCTGCCTGACGGGGGGCGCCGGCGGGCTTTGGTACATAGACGACGCCTATAACAGCAACCCCGAGGGGGCCAAGGCGGCGCTTGACACCCTGTGTATGGCAAAGGACATGACAAGGATAATGCTGACCCCCGGCTTAGTCGAGCTGGGCAGCCGGGAAGGCGAGCTGAATGCACAGCTTGGGCAGTACGCCGCCTCAAGGTGCGATATAGCCGTTTTGGTAGACGGGCGCCGGGGCGTGCATATCAAGGCCGGGCTTTTAAAGGCCGGCTTTGACCCCCAAAGGATAATCGAAAGGAAGGATTTGAGCGGCGGGCTTGCCTATGTGCGAGGCCTTGAGGGGCGGCGCATGGTCCTGCTTTTAAACGACCTGCCCGATAATTACTGATGAAAAGGAGATTTTGCAGATGGCGATAAAGGTAGCGGTGATATGCGGCGGCAGCAGCGTCGAGCATGAGGTGTCGGTCATAACGGCATTGCAGGCAGCCCAGGCTCTGGACAAAAGCAAATACCGGCCGGTGGCACTTTACATAACAAAGGACCTGCGGTTCTTTACGGGCGGGGACCTTCTGGACATAAAAGCCTATAAGGACATACCCTCGGCTTTGGCCGGGGCCAGGCAGGTGGTGCCCGTAAGGCTGGAGGGCAGGCCGGTTTTGATGGACTTCCCGCCAAAGGCTTTGGGCAGGCCCCATTACGAGGAGATAGACGCGGCCCTTCTGGGGGCCCACGGCACAAACGTCGAGGACGGCACCCTTCAGGGCCTTTTGGAGTATTGGGGGGTGCCCTATACCGGCTGTTCGGTCTGCGCCTCGGCCGTCGGCATGGACAAGTGGGTCATGAAGCAGGTCTTTAAAAGCGCCGGCCTGCCCTGCTTAAGCGGCGTGCTCATTTCAAAAGGCGATTATCTGAAGGACCCCGAGGGTGAGATAAAGGGGCTTTTGGAAAAGATAGCCCTGCCCATGGTGGTCAAGCCCTCGAACCTCGGGTCCTCGGTGGGCATAAGCAAGGCAAGGGATGAAGAACAGCTCAAAGAGGCTTTGGACCTGGCATTTTCCTTTGCACCCTTTGCCCTTTGCGAAAGGGCCGTGCGGAACTTAAGGGAGATAAACTGCGCCGTTTTGGGCGACAGGGACGGGGCCGTGGCCTCGGTCTGCGAGGAGCCTTTGAACGCCACCGATATCCTGACATACGCCGACAAGTATAAAAGCGGCGGCGGCAAGTCGGGCAGCAAAGGGGGCGCCAAATCAGGCGGCCAGGGCTCGGGCATGGCCTCGCTGACAAGGAAGGTGCCGGCCGAGCTTCCGCAGGGGGTTTCGGAAAAGATACAGCAAATGGCCCTTGCGGCCTTCAAGGCCATAGACGCCTCGGGTGTGGCCAGGATAGATTTCATGATGGATTCCGAAACGGGCGAGATATTTGTAAATGAGATAAACACCATCCCCGGTTCCCTTTCCTATTACCTGTGGGAGGCCGGCGGCGTAAGTTTCCCACAGCTTGTGGATAGGCTTATATCCCTGGCCCTCAAGAAAAAGAGGGATAAGGACAGCCTGACCTTCTCCTTTGACACAAACCTTCTGGAAGGCGCGTCATTGGGCGGGTCAAAAGGCTCGAAGTCATAAAAAGAAAGATAAAAAAAACGCCCCGTTCGGGGCGTTTTTATTGTCTTACGGGGTTGATGCCGTCGGGGGTCATGGGCTGTACGCTGTATTTTATCGTGACGGCCGCTTTGGGGCTTTGCTGCCTGAAGGCCCTTATTATCCTTTCGACAACCTTTATCGAGTTTTCATAGGAGGCCGATGGCAGCAGTACCAGGTACTGTGAGACGCTGAAGCGGGTGTACACGTCTCCCCTTCTTAAAGAAAGGCCGATGGCATCCTTGAGCTTTTCCATGGCGCGGTTTAAGGCCTTCTGCTTGGGCTTGCCCCCTCCCAGCCCGCTGAGGGTAAGAAGGGCGATATGTACCGACGCCCCCGTGCGGGCAATGGTGCGCATATTGAGGAAGTATATGTCCTTGAATATGGCGTACTCGCAGTAAAAGGCGCCGGGGGTGTAATCTTCCTTAAGCTCCTCCTTGATTATCGAAAGATCCATCTGGGAGGTCTTTGTGACCGAGATTATCTCCTTGTAAAGGTCGGTCAGCCGGGAGGAGGGGTTGACGCCGAAGCGGCTGTAAAACATGTCGGTGACATAATCATAGTGCTGCAAAGCCTGCTGCTGCTCGCCCGTTTTGTAAAGGGAGAGAATAAGCCAATAGTGCAGCTCCTCGTCATAGGGGTCGATGGCCGTGGCTTTTTGACAAATGCCTATCATCTCGCCGTAGCGGCTGTCGGCCGAAAGCATGTGCAGCGCCTCATATGAGGCCTTGAGGTATTGGGAATGATAATATGTAGACAAAGGCACAGCCCAAGGTTCCAGCGCGGTTTTGGGCAGAAAATCACCTTTGTATACCTCCAGAGCCTCCATGAGCAGCCGGAGCCTGGCATCGCCTTCCTGCTTTTCGGCCCTTTTTAAAAGGTCTTCAAATATGTCGGTGTCGACCTCCATTTCAAGCTCACGGTTCCAGGAACAGGCTCCCCTGCGGTAAATGAGCATTTCCTTGCCGCCCATGCCGCCCAGCTCGTCCAAAACCGAGCGCACACGGTAAATAAGGGTCTTGAGGGTGTTGGCGGGGTTTTCGGTTTCGCCCTCGGGCCATAAAAGTTCAATAAGCTCGTTTTGAGAAACCTCCCTGTCGCGGAAAGCCACCAGGTATTCAAGTAGGGTCCACAGCTTTTTTGAGCGGCTTAAAGAGCCGTCTGCCGTTTTGCTGCCGCATGATATGGAAAACTCACCCAGCATATTTATTTTTAGGGCGTCCATCTATTTCACCACCGAACAGTATGCAAATACAACGTATAAAATTACATTTTAATTGATACAGATATATTATACGGTAACTCGAAGACTTTTTCAAGCCGATACAGCATAAAAATGTATTAAAAATCAGCGCCCGGGTGAAAAAATGCCAAAAAAAGCGCAGGTAAACCTACTTAAATGTAACCTTGATGTAACTTGAAGGTGCTATATTCTAATTGGATCAAGGAAGGAGCTGAGGGGTGGTATATATTTATGTCTAAATATCTGGCGTCTTTTACCCCTTACGATGTCAAGCAGAGCCTTGTCCGCGTTACGGGGTATGACAATAAGTGCATTTCGGGCTACATAGAGAACCCGTATTTTGAAAATCCGCGTTATTTTGATAACCTGACGCAGTTCTTTTTGATTATGGAAAACCTCTGCGACGAAATAAGCTATCCACAAAGGACCAACGAAAGCCGTGCTTTGGTGCCGGGGCTTGGCGGCCTTCCTGACTTTAAGCCTCAAAACGGGGAAAAGGGCGAAAGGGCCATTGCTTCTTTTCGCCTGAACATACTTTTCAGGCAGAACAGTTCGTGGCAGGGATCGGTTTTATGGCTGGAAAAGCAGTCGGACGCGCAGTTCAGGAGCGCTCTGGAGCTGGTTTTGCTTCTGGACGGCGTTTTGTCGTCACTCGCATAGCCGTATAAAAGAAAAAAGCCCTTCTGGGCTTTTTATTTTTGACCTTTTGATGTATAATGTTAATAAGATAAATGGATTTGGGACGAAGCCTTTTGTGGTTATAAAAGCCAAAAGCGGCCGCGGCGACGAGGTGGAAAAGGCCCTGAGGGCGGTGTGCGACGGCCTTGTGGAAAACAGCATATGGACGGTGACATACCTGCCCAAGCTCAGCGCCGCCCAGGTGGTGCGGAAAGATGACTATGTGGCATTTATTATGCTGGGGGCCGTTGACGAGAACCTGACGACCTATGCCGGGGAGGAGCAGGCCCTTTTTGCCAAGGAACAGGTGCAGATAGGGGTCGACGCATTCTATGATCTTTTTGAAAAAGAATAAAAAACCGAAAACGGGAAAAAGCCCTCCGGGGCTTTTTCTTTTTGACGCGGCGGGTTATAATTTGAATAAAGATAAAAGCTTTTGATTAGTCGGGCAATTTTCGGGAACATATATCAAAAGAGGCTGTCTAATTTCTGCAAGCAGCTTTTGTGTGAAAGGAGTCAATAAATATGAAAAAAATATCGGTTTTCCTGGTTCTTTGTTTGTCGCTGGGGCTTTTTGCCGCCTGCTCCAAGGAGGAGGAAAAAACATACGATTATACAGCCGGGGATGTCTATGATGCCATCAAGGAGGCCTACGGCGAGGACTTTTTGCCCGACGGCGACATGAATGAGGAAGAATATACCGTCACCTACGGCCTTGACATGGATAAGGTCGAGGATATCAAGGCGGGTATAACCATGATAAGCTTCCATCCCGACAGGCTTTTGGTGGTAAAGGCCAAGGAGGGCGAGGGTGAAAGCGTCGAGGAGACGCTGAAAGCGGCCCGCGACAATATGGTGGAGACCGGCATGTGGTATCCCGCCAACCTTGCAAAGGTCAATGCCTCCCAGGTGGTGCGCAATGGCGATTATGTGGCCTTTATAATGCTGGGAGCTGTGGATGAACGGGAGGATGCCACCGAGGAAGAGGCGGCTGAGTTTGCAAAAGAGCAGGTACAGATAGGCGTAGACGCATTTAACGCCCTTTTTGAGGAATAATCTTCGGAGAAAAAGGGGCCCTGCGGGGCCCCTTTTTCGGGCAATCTGGATATTCGGAGGAAACGGATGGTTTTCAGCAGTCCACTTTTTATTGTTTTATACCTGCCTTTGGCCCTGGGGCTTTATTTCCTCATGCCCAAAAGGCTTAGGAACGGCGTCATATTTTTTGTCAGCCTCATATTTTACGGCTGGGGCGAGCCCGTCTATGTCTCACTCATGCTTTTTTCCACAGTCGTCGATTTCGCCTGCGGCTATATGGCCGATAAGCTCCGGGGCACCGGGGGGGCCAAGGCCTGGCTTTTGGCTTCGGTCATAATCAACCTTTCCCTGCTGGGCTTTTTCAAATACAGCGGTTTTTTGGCCCGGAGCCTGAACTCGATGTTCGGCCTTTCCCTTTATGTGCCCAAAGTGTCCCTTCCCATCGGCATATCCTTTTACACCTTCCAGACAATGTCCTATACGATAGACGTATACAGGGGCGAGGCGCCGGTGCAGAAAAACATCATTTCCTTCGGGGCCTATGTGGCCTTGTTCCCCCAGCTTATCGCGGGGCCGATAGTCAGGTATTCCGACATAGCCTGCCAGATGGAAGGCCGCGAGGAAAACACCGATATTTTCGGCAAAGGCTGCTCGCGGTTTGTCTGCGGCCTTTGCAAAAAGGTCATGCTGGCCAACTCTTTCGGCGCAGTGTGGGAGTTTTTCATGGCAAGGCCCGAGGAAAGCATTTTGGGCTCATGGATAGGGATAATATGCTACGCCCTTCAGATATACTATGATTTTTCGGGCTATTCCGACATGGCTTTGGGACTTGGGGGCATGCTGGGCTTTTCCTTCCCCGAAAACTTCCTGCACCCCTATGCCTCCCGCTCTATAACCGAGTTCTGGCGCAGGTGGCATGTGTCTTTGGGCACATGGTTCCGCGAATATGTCTATATACCCCTGGGCGGCAACCGCAAAGGCATTAAAAGGCAGATATTCAATATGCTTGTCGTCTGGCTTTTGACGGGCATATGGCACGGCGCCGGGTGGAACTTCCTTTTATGGGGGCTTTATTATTTCGTGCTCCTGACCTTTGAAAAGCTGTTTTTGCTCAAAAGGCTTGAAAAAGCGCCCCTTTTGGCCAGGGCATATACATTCTTTGCCGTGTGCCTGGGCTGGGTGCTTTTTGCCTGCGAGGACCTTAATCTGGTACATGGGTATCTTGAGGGTATGTTCAAAGGCCCCCTTCTGTCCCAAAGCGCCCTTTACTACCTTTCGTCCATGGGCCCGCTGATGGCCTTGGGGCTTATCGGCTCGGGCGGGTTTGTAAACAGCCTGTGGAAAAAACTGACCGCGGGCGAAAGCAAAAAAGCCGCCTTTATTTCGGCCGCGGCTTTGGTTTTGGGCTTTACGGCGTCGGTGGCCTGCCTTGTGGCCGGGACGTACAACCCGTTTTTGTATTTCAGGTTTTAAGGAGGAAGAGTTATGAAGGAAAGAGCCTGCGCCTTTTCGTTTCTTGCGATACTGCTGTTTTTGAGCATGTGCTTTGTCTTCCTGCCCAAGGCCTCCTATTCCGAAACCGAAAACAGGTACCTTGCCTCCCTGCCCGAGTTTTCTTTTGAAAGCCTTTTAAACGGCGATTTCACCTCTGATTTCGAAAGCTGGGTCAGCGACACCTTCCCTTTCAGGGATACATGGATAGGCCTTAAAAGCTATATCGAGCTTTTGGAGGGCAGGAAGGACACGGGTGGCGTTTATGTCACAAAGGACGGGTACCTTATCGAGATGTTCACCGAGGCGGACAATGAACTTTATCTTAAAAACCTCGATTATGTAAGGCAGTTTAAGGAGAGCTTCGAAAAAAACGGCGGCAGCTTTGATTTTATGCTGGTGCCGACGGCAGCGGAGGTTTTAAAGGACAAAATAGGCCAAAGCGCCGATATAAGCCAGAAAGAGCTTCTGTCGATGGCTTCCGACATACTGAGCTGCGACTGTTTAAGCGAGCTTTCAGCCCATACCGATGAATATATATACTATAAGACCGACCACCATTGGACCAGCCTGGGGGCCTATTACGGCTATAAGGCCCTTATGGGGGAAAACGCCCTCGACATATCCGGGTTTGAAAAAGAGGTCCTGTCCGAGGATTTCCTGGGCACCACCTATTCCAAAGCGGGGATTTATTTCGAAAAGGACCGGATAGACGCATATAAGTACGGCTCTCCCTCGGTTTCCTACAATATGCAGGAGGAAAGCCAGGGCATATATGACAGAAGCTATCTTGAAAAAAAGGACAAATACTCGGTCTTTTTAAGCGGCAACCAGCCACTTTCGGTCATAAAGACGGGAAATGAGGGCGGGAAGCTGCTGCTTATAAAGGACTCTTACGCCAACTGCTTTGTGCAGTTCCTCATGCCCCATTACAGCGAGATCCATGTAATAGACCTGCGGTCCTTCGGCTCGTCCCTTTCGGCCTATATCCAAAAGGAGAACATCGAAAACGCCCTGGTGCTTTATAACCTCAAGGGCTTTTCGGAGGAGACGTCGGTCTTCAGGCTCCTGTATTAATTTTGCATTACATTTTGATTACGCTATTGATTATATCGCGGTAATGTTATAATATGGAGCCAAAGGACAGTTTTTGTCCCGGATTTAAAAAAGGAGGAACAGTGATGAAAAAGTTATTGGCAATGCTGCTTTCCGCCGTCATGGTGTTTTCATGCTCGTCGGTCATGGCGTATGAGCCGACACCCGAAAATGACGCCACGATAGGCATTATCGGCGGAGCCGACGGCCCCACCTCGGTAATAGTCGGCGAGGATGAGACTTACCGTCAGGCCCTTATCGACCAGGCCAAGGCGCTTATGCCCTATAAGGAGGGCGTCAATGTCTGGATGAACGGCAGCTACATGAGCTTTGAGGATGCAAGGCCGGTTTTGACCGGTGACCGCACCTTTGTGCCTTACAGGGCCATTTTGGAGGGCCTCGGGGCTGTTGTGTCCTATGACAGCGGCAATATCCAGGCCGTGTTTGAGGACGGTTCGGTAATGAAGCTGGCCATCGGCTCTTATGAAATGACATACCAGAAGGGTGAGGACATCACCACCGTCACGATGGATGTCGCCCCCTATATCGACAGCGCCACGGGCCGCACCTATGTCCCCGCCCGCTTCATCGGCGAGACCCTGGGCCTGACGGTCACCTGGGACCCCGATATCTGGGTTGCCTATATCATCGATTGGGATGAGCTGGAGGCCGACATCAACAGCCGCTTTACCGAGTTCAACGAGATGATGGCCGCCCTTATGAGCGCTCAGGATATGGACCAGGCCTATCGCTCCAAGGACAGCATCAAATTCACAATGGACCTTGACACCATGAGCGGCAGGCCCTGCGAGGTTACCCTTGAGGGCGAGAGCCTTATGAAGGGCCTTAACGCTTCGGGCACATACACCCTGGGCCTTGACCTGGGCGGGCTGAAGGACGGCCTGGAAGCCATGGGCCAGGAGACCGAAGACCTGATTAACGCCATTGACGGCGCAGATACCGACTATATCGTTTCCACCGAGGGCATGTATTTCAGGGGCAGCCTTATCGCCCTTCTGACCGGCTCGTCGGAAGAGACTTGGCTGGGCCTGCCCTCCCTTTATGACCTTTATTCCCAGATGGGCATAGACATAGAGGGCATCATGAATGCGGCCTATGGAAACAGCATGAACATCGGCTCGCTTTTGAGGGTAATGCTGGAAGACGGCACCCTTTCGTCCCAGATGGGATATATGGCTCCCGATCAGGCTGCCATGCTTTATACAATGGTTTACGAGACTGTCTTTGGCAATGACGCCATTGAAATCGGGCAGTCGGGTTCCAAGACGGTATACACCATGAGCTTTGACCTTGAAAGCATGATGAAGAGCATGCAGGAAGGCGGCATGATGACCGAGGAAGAGCTTAACGCCGCTCTTTCCGAGCTTGACGGCATGGTTATGGACTTTGTGATGAAGGTCACCATTGCGGGCGAGGATATCGGCTGCACCCTTGATATGAACATGGAGTACGAGGGCTTCAAGATGGTTTTGGACATGACTTCCGACAACCTGACAAGCGAAGGCAAGTTTGAGCTTTTGGTTGAGGGCACCGGCGAGTTTGCCCTTGACTTTGAAACAAAGCTGACCGAAACCGATGACGAGCCTGCGATGGTTCCCGCCGACGGCGACATCGTGGATCTCGAGCAGCTGTTCAGCGACATGCTGGGCACCTACATGACCGTAAGGTAAAATTTTCCGGTATGAAAGCGCGGGCTTTGCCCGCGCTTTTTTATTCCCCGGCCCTTTTTCCCGCCGCCCCGGGAGGGGAAAGGCATTTAACGCAGGGGAAGACAAAGCCGTAAACGGTGGGAAAATAAGTCTGATTTCCGAACCTTTTATGAACAAAGAGAAAACTTGCACAAAAGATAGTTGCTTCCCTGCTTTTGTATGGTACAATTTAACTGTAAAGAGATATTCCGCCGAACTTTTGAAATGTGAGGAGGAAATATTATGAAAAGAAGCATAATTTTAATTCTGTGCCTGCTTCTGCTTTCGTCCTGCGCCAGCGCCCCGGAGGGCGGTTCGGGGCAGCGGGACATGCCCGACGGGTATGAGGAAAAGCTGGGGCAGCTAAGCCCCCTTTCCCTGCCCGAGCTGCCTTTAACGGAGCTTCCCGGGCTTGACGAGGCCATGGAGTATATAAACAGGCTCAGCCCGGAAAACAGCCGGGCGTACCTCAGGGCCCTTTTGGAGTACCTTTCCTTTATGAGCGAAGGCGGGCAGCAGGAGGTTTTGAAGGAGAGCTTCGACGCCTTTGCAAGCGGCCAGAAGCTGCTGCCGCTTGAAAGCTGGGAGATAGGCTTTGAAAACACCCTTCAGATGAACACCGCCTGCAACCAGAAGTACTTTGCCCAGATATACGCCGAAATAGAGGTGTCCTATGACCCATCGAAGACCCAAAACGAAAGCTCGGCCGTCGAGCAGTTCTTCCTGTCGGCCCAGGACGCGCTTAAATCGAATGTGGTCGGCTATTACCGCCTGGCCGGGGTGGAGATAGTTTACCGAAGCAAGGAAGGCTCCTACCGCAACGACCGGCGGGAAAGCTATACCTGGGGCGGCACCAACAGGGACCTGCTTTATGATGAGATCGCCTGGCAGCCCGAGGGCGAAAAGGAGGCCCAGACGATAGCTTATGACTTTGTATGGGGGCTTGACAAGGAGCTTTTCGGGGAAAGCGGGATATACCTGTCCTACGGCCGCCAGATATTCCTGACCCGTTTCGGCATAAAGGACGGGGCACTTTATATCGGCTTAAGCTCTCATTCGCCCTTGCCGCAGGGGGTAAAGGGCAGTTTAGATGAAAGATTTTCACAGCTTGTCAATGATATCAAAAAGGAGGAGAGGGCGAACTATTACATAGAGCAGAACGGCCTTGAAGGGGCGGTTATAGAGGTGGACGACTGCGGAAGGAAAGAAGCATACGAGTATGTTTTTTAACCGAAACGGAGGGTTATTTATGAAAAAAGCGTTGGTTTTTACCCTTTGCGCCCTGATGCTCCTTTTGCCTGCCTGCTCGGGGGAAAATGAGGATAAAGGGCAGGGCCAGACCCTTTCCCTGCCCGAGCTTCCCTTAAAGGAGCTGCCCGGGCTTGACGAGGCCATGGAATATATAAAGGGCCTTGACCAAGGCTCCGGCGCGCAGTATGTAACGGCCCTTTTGGAGTATCTTTGCCAAATGAGCCCTGCGGAGCAGCAGGAGGTCTTGAAGGAAAGTTTCGACGCCTTTGCCGGCAGCCAGAATATCCTGCCCCTTGAAAGCTGGGAGATAAGCTTTGAGGATACTTTGGAGCTCAACCGCCTTTATAACGAAAAGCAGTTCGAGCAGATATACGCCGATATCGAGGTCAGATACGACCCTGAAAATGAGGATATATCCGACGAAAGCGCGGCTGTCGAGCAGTTCTTCCTTTCGGCCCGGGACGCGCTTAAATCGAATGTGGTGGGATATTACCGCCTGGCCGGGGTGGACATAATTTACCGAAGCGAGGATGGCTCCCACCGCAACGACCGGCAGGAAAGCTATACTTCCCAGGCGTCAAACAAAAACGAGCTTTATGACGCCATAGCCTGGCAGCCCGAGGGCGAAAAGGAGGCCCAGACAACAGCCTATGATTTTGTGTCAAGCCTTGACAAAGAGCTTTTCGGGGAAGGCCAAAGCTTTTATACCAGCGACAACCTAAAGGAGCTTATGGAAGAGCGGGGCCTGGAGGAAAGCTGGAACAAGCAGATATTTCTTTCCCACTTCGGCATAAAGGACGGGGCGCTTTATATCGGCGTTGAGATATGCTCCGCCCTGCCCGATGAGGCCGCGGGAAGCCTGGAGCAGAGGTTTGCACAGCTTGTGGAAAACATCAAGGCCGGCTCCGGCGGGTATATAAGCCAAAACGGCCTTGAAAAGGCCGTGGTGGATATCAATTATATCGGCACGGGCGGTCGCCTTTCCTTTGAATACGGCCTTTAGGAAATGAATATAAGGCGGCGGGAAATCCCGCCGCCGTTTTTATTTGGCTATCCTTTTTTGTTTTGCCATCCCGAATGGGGCAAATGATCGCCTGGCTGCTTTGCCCTTTTAAAATAAACGGAGTATGCAGATGGGGACCTTTCGGGCTGCGCCCTCAGGATGACAAAGGAAAAGCCGAAATGACAAAAGGAAATAGCTTTTCCCTATTCTGAGTTTTGCCTGTCATCCCTTTTTTTCTTTGTCGCCTTGTTTTGTTGTGTCATTCTGGGCGATCACCTGCCCGTATAGCTTTTTAACGTATGCGGTATTGAAGATTTTGGATGCAGATGCTAAAATTAAAATATATCAGAATAAAAAGGAGGCTCTTTGGAAAAATGGCTCTTACACATGTTTATGACCACTATTACCGCTACGGCGAGATAGAGGAAATACTTAAAGGCTATGCCGAAAAGTACCCCCGCTATGCCGCCCTTTCCTCGGCGGGACAGACCCCCGAAAAAAGGCAGCAGTGGGTTTTGACGGTCACCGATACCGAAACGGGCAGCGCCGGGGATAAACCCGCCCTTTATGTCGAGGGCAATATCCATGCCGGCGAGGTAACGGGCAGCATGACGGTCATGTACCTGCTGGACAGCATATTCAGCAATCTTGAAAAGCCCGAGATAAAGAACCTTTTGGAAAATTACACCCTTTACGCCATGCCCAGGGTCTCCCCCGACGGCTCGGAGTTTTACCTGACAAATGCCGATTCACTGCGTTCGGCCCCCCGCATGTTCCCCCTGCCCGAGCTTGTGCCCGGCCTTCAGAGAAAGGACATGGACGGCGACGGCGTTATCCGCCTTATGAGGGTCAAAAGCCCTTACGGCGCGTGGAAGGTGTCAGATAAGGACGGAAGGGTCATGACGGCCAGGCGTCCCGACGAGCTGGAAGGCGAGTTTTACGACGTGTTTGACGAGGGTTACATGGAAGGGCCTTATGACGGCCTTGACATAAAGGCGGCCCCCCAGCCCTTCGGCAACGACTTCAACCGCAACTACCCCATCGGCTGGGAGACCGAGGACAGCCAGAAGGGCTCGGGCGATTATCCCCTTTCCAACCCCGAAACCCGCTCCAACGCCGATTTCCTTTTAAACCATCCCAATGTCTGCTGCGTCATCGACATGCATACCTCGGGCGGCCAGAACCTCTATACCCCCGGATATAAAAGCCAGAAGGATGCCATCAAACAGGATATCGACCTTTACCGCATGATAGGCGAGATAGCCCATGAGGAAAACGGCTATCCCGTTTTGAACCTTTACGATCAGTATATGCCGGCTTCCCATCCCCGCACAAGCGGCGGCTTTGACGATTTCTGCCACTTTACATTGGGTGTCCCCGCCATGACGATAGAGTGCTGGGACCTGATGGAAAGGGCCGGGGTCAAGGCCTCCTATCCGCCCAGGGAGGACAAGACCGACAGCGAGCGCGAGCAGGAGCTGTGTTTAGCCCTTAAGTGGCTGGATGAAAATGTCGGGAAGGAGGCCTTCAAGCCCTGGACGGAGTTTGACCATCCCCAGCTGGGCAGGGTCGAAATAGGCGGAGGGGACGTCAAGTTCCTTTTCCAGAACCCGCCTGTGCCTTACCTTGAGCAGGAGCTTAAAAAGCATACGGCCTTTATGCTCAGGCTGATAAAGATGCTGCCCAGGCTCAGGCTGGAAAACATCAGCACAAAAAAGGTCTCGGAGGGCGTTTTCGAGGTTTCGGCCGAGTGCGCCAACATAGGCTATATGCCCACCTATGTATTTAAAGAGGCCCTTAAGATAAAGAGGCTCAGGGGGGTCAGCGTCTCTGTTTCCGGCGTAGAGGCCATAGGCGAAAGCCGGCTCAGCCTGGGCCACCTGGAAGGCCGCATGGCCAAAAAGGCCCAATCCCGCGGCATAACCATGTCCACCGAGCTTGCGGGCGATTTAAGGAAAAAGGTCGCCTTTATCGTAAAGGGCAAAGAGGGCGACAGCTTTGAGCTTACCTGCCAAAGCCCGAGAGGCGGCAGCTTTACCGTAAGGGGCGTCCTTTAAGCCCCTGCGTGAGCCGATATATAAAAAAATATATACAGGAGGAAACAAAAATGAGCAATCTTGTCAAGTATGTCGACAGGGTCGGCACCGACTGCAACAAGTGGGATTCGATGGACGCAAGATTCGGCGATAACGACCTTATGGCCCTTTGGGTCGCCGATATGGACTTCAAGGTGCCTCAGTGCGCCATTGATGCCGCAGTAAAGTACGCCGAGTTCGGCATTTACGGTTATTACAAGGTCCCTAACGAGTATCATCAGGCCTTTATCGATTGGGAAAAGAAGTACCATAACTGCGAGATAAAGAAGGAATGGCTGAGGTTCTCCCCCGGCGTCGTTTCGCCGATAAATTGGTATGTCAACATGAAGACCAAGCCCGGCGAGGCCGTCATAGTCATGACCCCCGTTTATTATCCGTTCCTTGACGCCATCAACAATAACGGCAGGAAGCTGGTCTCCTCTGACCTTATCAACAACGGCGGCGTTTACACCGTAAATTTCGAGGACTTTGAGCAGAAGATAGTTGACAACAACGTCAAGCTCTTTATCCTCTCCTCCCCCCATAACCCCGTAGGCAGGGTCTGGAAGCGCGAAGAGCTGGAGCAGATGCTGGCCATCTGCCGCAAGCACGGAGTTTTTGTCGTGGCCGACGAGATCCATCACGACCTCATTATGCCCGGCCATGAGCACACCGAGATCCTCAACATCCCCGGCTACACCGATATGGTGGTCGCCATCACCGCCGGCTCCAAGACCTTCAACCTGGCCGGCTGCCAGAACTCCTTTGTCATCCTGCCCGACGAGAAGCTAAGGGCCGAGTATGACGAGTTCCTTAATTCGATCAGGATCAAGGGCGGCAGCGCCTTTGGTTATGTGGCCGTCGCCGCCGCCTTCAGAGGCGGCAGGGAGTGGCTCGAGGAGGTCATCTCCATTGTCAAGGAGAACGCCGACTACATAAAGAACACCCTTGCGGAAAAGCTGCCCAAGGCTGTCGTTTCACCGCTGGAGGGCACATACCTTCTGTGGGTCGACCTGGGCGCCTATGTCGAAGAGGGCAAGATGAAGGAGTTCATCCAGGACAAGTGCCGTCTGGCTGTCGATTACGGCGATTGGTTCGGCGGCGACCGTTTCGGCGGTCATGTCAGGTTCAACCTGGCCACCTCCAAGGAGAATATCGTGGAGGCTGTCGACAGGATAGTCAAAAACGCCAAGGCCTGAGTTTAAGGCAGGTAAAAAGGCGGGCTTACGCCCGCCTTTTTGTTTTGCTTTTAAAAAAGGCTTTTTTCAAAAGGCAAAGGCCTTTTCCACAGCCTGTTTATAAATTATTTTTCCGACTTGGGCATCCTTTTGGAATTGTCCAAAACCTCGCTTACCGAATAGACGGTGACAAAGGCCGAAGGGTCGTTTTTCTGAAGATAGCTTATTATCCTGCGGTATTCCGATTTGTCGACGATGGTATTGATCTCCCACCGCATTTCCCCTTCCTTGGCCCCCTTGGCCTCGTAAAGGGTGGCGCCGCGGTTTATGTCGTTTAAAATAAAGTCCCTGACCTTTTCATAATTTTTAGAGAGTATGCAGACCTTTTTCTTGCCGCCGAAGCTGAAAATGAAGTGGTCCAGCACGACGCCGCTTAAATATGTGCCCAGGACGCTTAAAATAACCGTGCGGGTGTCATAGCATAAAGCCGCCAGCAGCGCGGCGCACATGCCCGAAACCGACATGGCCAGGCCCAGCTCGATATGCAGGTATTTGTTGAGTATCTTGGCAACGATGTCCAGCCCGCCCGACGAGGCGTTCAGGTTGAAAAGTATCGTCAGCCCGACGCTGCATATAAAAAGGAAGCACACGGCGTCGAGTATCGGGTCGCCCATTATCGAGGCGCTGTCGGGCGAGATCTTTTCAAAAAGGCCCATGAACAGGGGCATTAAAAGGGAGGTATAGACGGTTTTCGAGCCGAACTCGGGGCCTATAAGGATAAAGCCTATGACCAAAAGCCCCGCGTTCAATATAAGGGTCCAAAGGGACACGCTGAGGCCCGACAGCCTGTTTAAAACTATGGCAAGGCCCGACACGCTGCCCAAGGGTATGTCGGCGGGTACAAGGAAATAATAGACCGAAAAGGCTACGACGGCGGTGGCCGCCGTGATAAGCAGCATTTCCTTCAAATCGAACTTTTTCATAAAAGCACCTCTTTTTTATTCTGTCCCGATTTTACCAGAAAAGTCCTCGGCCTTCAAGATACCTGCCGGAAAGAGGGGGATAAATAAAGGCCTTTGCCATTTTTATTGCGGCGTTCTTCGCTGCGTCAATAGTGGCAAAGGGGCGGATGGGATTTTGGCCGTCAAATCAATCTTCCGTATTCCTTTTGGCAAAATGACGGAGGAATGGGAGTTCAAAGGGTGTGATATTGAAAAAAGCATACATTATATATTATAATGGGCATAAGGACAGGCGGCATGTTTTCATATGGAGGTGTAAGCTGAGATGAAACTTATGACCCTTGGCGCTTTGGGGCTGGCTGCGGTGTCGCTTTATATCGCCGCCCCCAGGCTTTCGCAAAACGCCCTGGTAAAGCTCAGGGCCAACACCCCTTTGTGGCTTTTGATAGTCATTCCCCTGGCAATAGAGGTGGCTGCCTTTGATACGGAGTATTCCATGCCCCTTTTGGCAGCCTACGCTTTGGCGGTGTTCCCCTATGCCCCCAAAAAAAGGGACGCAGCTTTGTGGGAAAAGAAGCTGGGGCTTTGGGCCTGCGGCGTACTTTTGGTCCTTTTTGCCTTTATTACCCTGACAAACCCCTGGCACGAAAGGTATATGAGCGTTATGGCCGTTTGGGTCGTGGGGTATTGGACAGCGCATTATGCCTTGGGGTCAAAAGAACGGAAAAATAAAAGCTGAGAAAAGCCCCCGGAACCTCCGCGGGCTTTTTTAATAAAGCGGCTTGATATAAAAGCCTATGCGATATGGCACAAACCCCGAAGTTCTGCACACAGTAAAAAAGCTCCCGCCTTTTGGCGGGAGCTTTTTATTACCCGTTAAGGGCAAATACGCATTTGTTTAGAAAATGCCTTCAGCCATCATAGCCTCGGCGACCTTCTTGAATCCGGCGATGTTGGCGCCGGCAACCAGGTCATAACCCAGACCGGCTTCTTCAGCGGCCTTGGCCGAGTTGTCATGGATGTTCTTCATGATCTGATGGAGCTTCTGATCGACTTCCTCAGGCTCCCAGCTGTAACGCATGGAGTTCTGAGCCATTTCCAGAGCGGAGGTGGCAACGCCGCCGGCATTGACGGCCTTGGAAGGAGCAACTATCTGGACATTCTTCTTGAGGTACTCAAGAGCCTCGTTGGTGGTGGGCATATTGGCAACCTCGATGTAATACTTGGTGCCGTTGGCGACGATCTGCTTGGCCTCTTCCATGCCTATCTCGTTCTGATAAGCGCAGGGCATGCAGATGTCGGCCTTTACGCCCCAAGCCTTCTTGCCGGGAACGAACTCGACACCGAACTTGTCGGCGTAATCCTGGGCGCGGTCGCGGCCGGAAGCACGCATCTCAAGCAGGTAGGAGATCTTCTCGGGGGTGACTATGCCGTCGGGATCGTAGCAGTAGCCGTCAGGACCGGAGATGGTGACGACCTTGCCGCCCAGCTGGGCAACCTTCTCGCAGACGCCCCAGGCAACATTGCCGAAGCCGGAAACTGCGACCGTCTTGCCTTCGATGGTCTCGCCGAAGTGCTTAAGGACTTCGACCAGATAATATGTAGCGCCGTAACCCGTAGCTTCGGGACGGAAGTAGGAGCCGCCGTAGCTCATGCCCTTGCCGGTGAGGACGCCGTTCTCCCAGACATTCTTGATCCTCTTGTACTGACCGAACAGGAAGCCTATCTCACGGCCGGCAACGCCGATATCACCGGCGGGAACGTCAACATCGGGGCCGATGTGGCGATAGAGCTCGGTCATGAAGGCCTGGCAGAAACGCATGATCTCAGCGTCGCTCCTGCCGCGGGGGTCAAAGTCGGAACCGCCCTTGCCGCCGCCGATGGGCAGGCTGGTCAGGCTGTTTTTGAAGGTCTGCTCAAAGGCAAGGAACTTCATTGTATCCAGGGTAACAGAGGGATGGAACCTTAAGCCGCCCTTATAGGGGCCGATGGCGCCGTTGAACTGTACGCGGTAGCCGCGGTTGACATGGATTTCATGATTGTCGTCTTCCCATGTGACTCGGAAGGAAATCTGACGGTCAGGCTCGCACATTCTCTCAAGAAGGGCGGCCTTCTCATACTCGGGATGCTGCTCGACAACAGACTCGATGCTCTGGAAAACTTCCTCAACGGTCTGGATGAACAGATCCTCGCCCTTGTTGCGGGCCTTGACTTCGTCAAGAACTTTTTGCATGTAAGCGTTCATTGGTATCTCCTCCAATAATAATTTTGGTACCTTTTAAATACGGAACGCCTCCGTACAAAATAATGTTAACCCCATAATGATTAAAAGTCAAGATAACACGCCCTTTTTTTATCTTTGGGACATAAAAAAGAACCAAAGCCGCCTTCTAAGGCCCCGTGGCGGTACAAAAGAGCAAAAAAGGACGTCAAAAAGGAAAATTATACGATTAGTATAAAAAAATAAAAAACTCCGTAAAGTATAAAAATAAATATACTTTGCGGAGTATCGCGTTTAAATTATACTATATGCTAAGTTTTGAAACCTTCACCCAGCACCTCGCTGGACTCCAGGACTATCGTGAAGGAATTGGGATCTATAAGGGAGGCCGCCTTCCTGACCAAAAACATCTGCTTTGAATCGCAGGCGCACATGACCACCTGCTTTTCGGCGTTTGTATAGCTGCCGACGGCGTTTAAAAGGGTGGCTCCCCTGCCGCAGCTTTTTTCGATGGCGGCCGCCATCGCGGGCGCCTTGCTTTTGTCGGTGACTATAAGGGCCAGCTTGCCCCGGGATATGCCGTACATGACCTTGTCGACCGCCCGCGAAAGCAGAAAGGCCATTATCATGCCGTAAATTATGCCGTCGGTGTCGCTGAAAAGGTATCCGCCGGCCAGGATTATAAGGCTGTCGGAAACAAAGGATATGTTGCCCAGAGAAAGGTGGGGCTTGACAGCCCTGACGGCCATTATGATAAAATCGCTGCCCCCCGACGAAGAGCCCGAAAGATAGATTATGGCATACCCCAGCCCCGAAAGGACGCCGGCGCAGACGGCGGCCAGCAGCCTGTCGCCGTCGTAGGTCGGCAGCAGCGGGGCCACGGTGTCGATTATGACGGAGGAAATGACCATGCTTTTTATCGAGCGCAGGAAAAACCCCCGCCCCAGAAGCCGGTAACAGATAAGGGCGATGGGGATATTGAGGATTATCGTGCAAAGGCCGATGGGCAGGCCGAACAGCCTGTAAATAATAAGGCATATGCCCGTAATGCCCGTCACGGGCAGGTCGGCGTGGGAGGCAAAGTTATAGATGCCTATGGCTATCAGCATGCCTCCCGCGATGTCAGACAGAATGTCGGTAAAGAGTCTTTTTGCGTTTATCGTGCCAAGGCTCTTTTTCATATATCCTCCTTTTTCGGGGTATGGTTGTTGTGGGGGCGTTTTTGTCCTACGGAAGGGTTTTCGCCATCCGAGGTGCTTTTTTCCGTCATTTTGGGGAGCAGCCTTAAAAATCTCCTTTTCAAAGGGCCGTGCCGATGGCCTGCCCCATCCTGACGGGGTATTCCTCTCCTTTAAGGCAGGCGGCTTCTATTTCAGGGAAGATCCCGCAGCTGCCCTTTTGCAGAAGCAGGACAATGGTCGAGCCGCCGAAACGGAACATGCCCTTTTCCTCCCCGCGCTTAAAACTGCCCGCCTGGTGGAGGTTGACTATTTTGCCCACCATGGCGGCCCCTATTTCGACCTGGACGGCCGTGCCGAAGTTTTCGGTTTTCAAAAGGGTATACTCCCTGCTGTTTTCCGAAAAATAGTCGGCCACCCCCAAAGCCTCGGGCCTGACGGTGTAATACCTTCCCCTTATGGGGATATTGACGCCCTTTTGGCAGTTGTCAAAATAGCAGTAGCGGTGGTAGTTGTGTACGCACAGCCTGAAAATAAGGCACCTTCCGCCGAGGAATTTTTGGGCCAGATCGCGGTTTTTGAGAAGGGAGGCAACCGAATACCGTCCCCCCTTGATGACGAACTCCAGCTCAGGGGTTATCTCAAGGCAGGTCAGAAGCCCGTCGCATGGGGATATAAGGGATAAAGGGCCCATGTCCACAGGGCGTTTTGCCGGCTTTATTTCCCGGGTGAAAAAATCGTCGAAGCTTTTGTAATCCCTCAAAGGGTATTCCGACATATCGATATTGTTGCGTTTTATAAACCCCTTTATAAGGGGCTTTGAAACGGGGGTCGACAAAAAGGCGCCGCCCAGGGCGCTGATGCCGCGGCTGGAGGAAACGCCCCTTAAAAATGACAGCCTGCCGCCGTAGATTTCAGGGACAATTCCTTTAAAAGACTTCATTTCCCGTCACCAGCAAAATAAGCTCGACAAGCCCGACGGCGGCCAAAAACAGCATGCCTTTCATGTCGGGCTTTTTCAGCTTGAAGTTTATAAGGAAGGCGCAGGCCGAGCAGACCATGGCAAAGCCATAGACCACAGTCATGTACCTTATCCCCATATAGGGCACGGCTACAAAGACAAAGGGGAACAAAAGGGCCGAAGTCGTCACGGGCAGGCCCTCGTAATGCTCCCTGCGGCCCGTTTCGGTGTCCTGCCTGTGCTCCTCCATGACATTGAAGTATGCCAGGCGGATAAGGGCGGCCAGGGCATAGGACAGCAGTATTATCATCTGGTAGGGCTTTTTAAGCCCTATGGCATAACCTATGCAGGCCGGCAGCACGCCGAAGCAGATAAGGTCGGACAGAGAGTCTATCTGTATGCCGAAGCGTTTTTCGTCAAAGGTACGTTCCCGCCTTTTGGCAATGGTGCCGTCAAACATGTCGCAAAGCCCCGACAGCATAAGGCACATGACCCCCAGGCGGGGGCTTGAGCGGCTGAGGGTCAGGATTATGCCCCACACCCCCGAGCACATGCCTATGTATGTCAGTACGACCGTGTAATTGTAAAAACCGAGCATAAAAATCTCCTTTCGGCAAAAGCCGTTTTTAAAAGGACTACCGGCGCCCGGCGCCGCCGCCGCGGGAGCCGCCGCCACCGCCGCGCCGCCCGCCGCCGAAGCCGCCGCGGGAACCCCCGAAGCCTCCTCCGCGGGAACCTCCGAAGCCTCCCCCGAAACCGCCGGGCCTTCTCGGGCCGGGCATGAATATGACGGTCCTCCCGCCTCCCCTGCCCCCGCCGAAGCCGCCGCGGCCCCCGGGCCGGGTGAAGGAGGATATTATGACCGAGATGATTATAAGTACGAAGATTATCGCGATAATGGCGCCAAAGCCGCCGAAGGGGCTGTAGGAAGAGTAGCCCTGGCCCTCCGCCCCGGTTTCATAATAGCCGCCGGAGGAATATTCCTCGATATCCCTTTGGCTGACGCCGTAATAGCTGTCTATTTCCGAAACGACGGCCTTGAAGGTGTCCAAAGCAGCCTTGTCATAGTCCCCCGCATCAAAGGGAGCTTCAAGATATTCGGAAGCTATTTTTGAAAGGCCTGCGGCGCTCAGGGCTGAAGAAGCAAGGCCGGTGCCCGACATCAGCCAATACTTTTCCTCGCCGGGGCAAAGCAGGATAAGGACGCCGTTGTTTTCATCCTTGTCCCCCAAAGCCCAGGAATTGAATATCTCATAGGAATATTCCTCGGCGTTGTAGCCGTCGAGGAAATCGACTGTGACCACAACCACCTCGGCCCCCTCGTCCAGGTCGTAAAGGCGGTAGTTTTCCGAGCATATGTATTCCTCGGTGCTCTGGGATATGACATTTGAGTTGTCGCAGACATAAAAGGCATCGCTCTGCTCCGGTATGGCGGCAATGCAGGGGCTTAAAAGCCCCAAAAGCGCCGTCAGGGCCAATAAAAGCCCTGTTTTTCTGAAAAAGCTTATCCTTCTCCCCTCCTTACCTGAAAATCGGGGCGGTTTCAAGCCCCATCAGGGAAAAGATAAGGCTGCCGGGAAAGGTCTTTATGGCCGAGTTGTATCCTGATGCCTCGGCGTTATAGCCGTCGTGGGACATGGTGTATGAGCAGGAATCGAACATCGAGACAAGGGAGGAAACAAGCTCCCTGTCCTTGTCCGAAAGGCTTTCAGACTCCAAAAGGGAGGTTACGGCCCTGAACTCCCGCTCCAAAGTCTCGTTTGCCTCGGCCTTTTCGCGTAAGCTTCCGGCCGAGCGCAGGCCCTGGGCGGCGTTTTTAAGGGGTGAAAGAAGGGAGCTTTCAAGATAGCGGGAGCCTACGGAGGCAAGGTTTATCCCGCAGTCGGCCCTGTCGCTCAAATCGGAGGCGACGCCGATGCCGTTTCCGCTTTCGCCGTTATAAAATATGTCCTCAAGGCTTTTTTCAAGCCTTAGCCCCGAGGCATAGGGGCCCAGCAAAAGCCCCAGGGCCGCCATCAGGCAGCAGGCCAAAGCCGCCCTCTTCTGTTTTTTCCTGTAAAGGCTATCTGTCACTGTTTATCTCCAAAAGCTTCTGTTTTAAGCTGTCCTCAATTTTGCCCAGCTCCTGCTCGGCTTCCCTGCGCTTCTGCCTGCCCTCGTTCTGGATGTTTATTACCTCGTCCAAAGTGGAGATAAGGGTCTCGTTGGTCTGCTTTAAGGTCTCGATGTCGACCAGGCCCCTTTCGCTTTCCTTGGCGATGCCGATGGTGCCCTGCTTTAAGGTCTCGGCATTCTTTTTAAGCAGCTGGTTGGTCATTTCCGAGACCTCCCTCTGGGCCTGCATGGCCCTGTTGGAATGCTCCAGGCCCAAGGCCAGCACCATCTGGCTCTTCCACAAAGGCAGGGTGGAGGTAAGGGTGGTCTGGATCTTTTCGGCCATCAGGGTGTCGTTGTTCTGCACCATGCGGATCTGGGGGGCCATCTGCATGGATATGACCCTTGTAAGCTCCAGGTCGTGCAGCTTCTTTTCGAAGCGGTCGCACAGGGAGGCAAGGTCGTTTGCCGCCTGGGCGTCCTCAGGCTTGCCCGAAGCGCGGGCCTTGTCGGCCAGCTCCTTGAGTTCGACCTCCCTGGCCTTTTCAAGCCGCAGCTTTCCGGCCGCGATATACATTGTAAGCTCCTTGAAGTTCAGAAGGTTCTTTTCGTACATCTGGTCCAAAAGGGCTATGTCCTTGAAAAGCTGGATCTGGTGGTCCTCCAGCATGGAGGCTATCTTTTCGACATTGGTTTCGGCCTTGTCATATTTGGTCTTAAGGCGGGACAGTTTATCTCCCTGCCTTTTGAAAAAGCCGAATATGCCGCCTTCATCCTCGTCTTCCTCAAAGTCCTTAAGCTCGCCTATAAGGTCGGTTATCATGTCCCCGACCTCGCCCAGGTCCTTGGTGCGCACGTTGCCAAGGGCGCTTTCCGAAAAATTGGCCAGCTTCTTCTGGGCGTCGGCGCCGTATCTCAAAACCATATTGGAGTTGGAAATGTCTATCTTTTCGGAAAAATCCCTGACCATCTGCCTTTCTTCATCGCTCATGGAGGAAAGCAGGTCGTCGGTGGTTTTGGCCGCCGCCCGGCCCGAGGTTTCGGGTGTTTGGGGTGCGGCTTCCGCGCTCTGCCCCAGGTCGGGGTCGAGGGTCAGAAAAGGCGTCTGGCTGATGTTTTTTTCATCCATTTTAACTATCTCCTTTGTTCAGTGTCGCCGAAGGAAAGCCCGAACACATCGTTTCCCGCAAGGCCCTCGGCTTTGAGCATATTTTCCATGACCTCTATATCGGTGGTTATATCCAAAGCGTCGTTTTCAAAAAGAAGGTCCAGCTGTTTTTTAAAGGCGGGGGATAAAAGCCTGAGATTTTCCTCGATCCGTTTAAGAGAGCTTTCCACATTTTCCCCTGCGCTTACATGCTCAAGCTTTTCATAGTATTCCGCAAGCTTCAAAAGGGTCGGCAGGTAATAGCTCAAAAGCCTTCTCAGCATGGAAAGCTTCCGGGGTTTCTGAGCGGCTGCTTTGAAGATCTCCCGCAGGGTGCGGCAGATATCTTCAAGGCAGCTTTTAACGCCGGCATTTTCGATAAGGGAGCACAGGGATTCTATGCGCTTTACATATTCCATGCCCTTTTCCAAGGTCGAATCCAGGGCCTGGTCCCCCGTTTTGACGGGTTTTTCCTCAGCCTGCACCGCCGTTTTCGGCAGGAAGCGGGTGCACAGGGCGAAACAGGCCCCGAAAAGCGCAAGCCCCAAAGCTATATGGACCAGGCTGTAAAAAGGGAATATGAGACTGTAAAGAAGAAAAAGGGCGCCCGAGATATAAAAACGCAGCGCCGAGGGTCTTTCGTGACGGCTGTTTTTATTGTTTTCCATATGTCTGCCTTTCATGTCAGCTGTATACTTTATTATATATTTTTTAACCTAAGGTGTCAAGGAAGAAGGGGTTTAAATATGTGGTTTTCAACAAAAAAAGGGGTTGTTTTTCGGCGTTTTGAAAGGCGGCCCCCGCTTGTGCGGGCGCATTGGCTGTGTTATTATTTTAATAGGATAATGGGTTAAAAGGCCCGATTTTATACAAGGAGGAAAGCAAATGGTACATAAAAGCGCCGATATGGCCCACATCATCAGGGAGAATATCAGAGGGGGCCGGGGCAAGGCTCATACCGATATGGTCTTTGGGCCCGAGGACATGCACGGCAAGGCCACGCTTTTCAACCGCATGACGCTGGAGCCGGGGACCTCTATCGGCGAGCATCCCCATGAAACCGACGCTGAGATATATTATGTCTTAAAGGGCAGCGTGACGGTATACGACTGCGGCACTCCCCATAAATTGGAAGAGGGAGATGCCATGTTCACCTGCTGCGGCGAGAGCCACAGCCTTGTAAACGACAGCGGCGACACGGCCGTTATCCTGGCGATAGTCATAGCTTAAACGCGAAACAAACATATAAGGAGGAAAAGATTTATGGATTATCAGGTATCTTCCAAGGTAGAGAAGGCTTTTTCGGAAGTCCTGGCCATGCCCGAGGTCCAAAAGGGCCTTGAGTTTATTGAAAAGGACCAGGAGCAGTCTATCAAGGAGCAGATAGAGCTTACCCTTATAGAAGCCCCCACCTTCCACGAGGAAAACAGGGCCAAGGCCTATTGCGAATATTTCAAGGCCCTGGGGCTTGAGGATGTCCATGTGGACCCCTACGGCAACTCGGTTGGCCTTTGGAAGGGCGTCGGCGGCGGGCCCAAGATTTTGGTCGAGGCCCATCTTGACACCGTCTTTCCCATGGGCAGCGTCAAGGAGGTAAGGCAGGAAAACGGCGTCCTTTACGCCCCCGGCATCGTTGATGACACCCGCGGCCTGGCCGTTCTGCTTTCGGCCTTGAGGGGCCTTAAGGAAAGCGGGCTTAAGACCAAGGGCGACATAGTGTTTGTCGGCACCTCCCGCGAAGAGGGCATGGGCTCCCTGGGCGGCATGAAGGATTTCCTGGACCACAACCCCGATATCGACGGCTCGATAAGCGTCGACGGCGCCTGGACCGAGAGCATTACATATGAAGCCACCGGCTTCAAGACCTATGAAGTCAACTTCTACGGCATAGGCGGCCACGCCTACGGCGCCTTCGGCAAGATGGCCAACCCGCTGCACGCCGCGGCCAGGGCCGTTGCCAAGATTGCCGATTTCGAAGTCCCCGAAAATCCCCGCACCACCTTCTGCGTATCAAACTTCCACGCGGGCAACGACGCCGGCGTCCATGCCATTGTGCCCCAGGCTACGATAAAGTTCAACTTCCGCTCCAACTCGGCCGAGGTTCTGGAAGAGCTTAACGACCGCATCTTCAAGGCTATACAGGAGGCCTGCGACGAGGAAACGGCCCGCTGGGGCAAGGATACCATTACATGGGACTCGAAGCAGTACTGCGATGTTCCCGCCGGCAACCAGGATATCCACGCCCCCATGGTCGAGGCCACATATCTTGCGGCCAGGCACTTCAGCCCTGATCCCGAGAAGGTATACTTCAACGAGGGCGGATCGGTAAACGGCAACATGGCTGTTTCCCGCGGGCTCCCCTGCGTCACCATCGGCGGCGGTCTTGAGGACACCAAGTGCCACAACCTGGACGAGTATTTCCCCACCGAGGGCGCATACCGCTGCCCGCAGGAGGTCATGACCCTTCTGCTGCTCTGCGCCGGCATCGAAGGCGGGACCGACTCCATACTTAAATAAGCAAAACATCTGATCGGGGCCTTTGCCTTCGGGCAAAGGCCCCTTACATTAAAAAGGAGAAAACATTATGGAATACAAGGTATCGCAGAAGGTAAAGGACACATTTGAGGCCCTTTCCTCCTTAGAGTCCGTAAAGAAGGGCCTGGAGGCCATAAAGAAGGACCAGGACAGGTGCATCAACGAGCAGATAGAGCTTACCCTTATAGAGGCCCCCACCTTCCACGAGGAAAAAAGGGCCGAGGTAATGAAAAAGAAGATGGAAGAGCTGGGGCTTGAGGATGTCCATATCGACCGCGGCGGCAATGTCGTCGGCGTGAGGAAGGGCTCAGGAGGGGGCAAAAGGGTCCTTATCGAAGGCCACCTGGACACGGTGTTCCCCTTCGGCAGCGTAAAGAAGGTGGAGGAAAAAAACGGCTTCCTCTATGCCCCCGGCATAGGTGACGACACCCGCGCCCTGGCCATGCTGCTTTCCTGCATAAGGGGCCTTGACACGGCCGGCATAAAGACCAAGGGCGACCTTGTGTTCGTCGCCACCACCCGCGAGGAGGGCATGGGCTCCCTGGGCGGCATGAAGGATTTCCTGGACGACAATTATGAAAACCTGGACGCTTCCATCAGCATTGACGGCGGCGACATAGCCGACATTACATATGAGGCCACGGGTTTCAAGACCTACGAGGTCAATTTCTACGGCATAGGCGGTCACGCCTACGGAGCCTTCGGCAAGATGGCCAACCCGCTGCACGCCGCGGCCAGGGCCGTTGCCAAGATAGCCGATTTCGAGGTTGCGGAAAACCCCCGCACCACCTTCTGCGTATCAAACTTCCATGCGGGCAACGACGCCGGGGTCCACGCCATCGTGCCCAAGGCCACGATAAAGTTCAACTTCCGCTCCAACTCGAAGGAGCTTCTGGAAGAGCTGGACGGCAGGATATTCAAGGCCATAGGGGAGGCCTGCGACGAGGAAACGGCCCGCTGGGGCAAGGATACCATAACCTGGGACATGAAGCAGTACTGCGACGTGCCGGCCGGCACCCAGGATGTCCACTCCCCCATGGTCGAAAGCACCTACGCCGCCCTTGAAAGCCTGGGCATAAAGGGCAATTTCTCGGCCGGAGGCTCGACCAACTGCAACATGGCCATCGACAAGGGCATTCCCGCCGTCTGCATCGGCCGCGGCTATTATCCCGAGGGCACCGACAAGGACAACAAGGTTCACAACCTGGGCGAAAAATATCCCGTCAAGGGCGCATACCTCGGCGTGCAGCAGCTTATGCTGACCGCCCTTATGTGCGCCGGCATCGAGGGCGTAGATTCCGTTCTTGAATAAGGGGCTTTTAAAGCCCGCGAAAATAAAAGGGACGCAAAGCGTCCCTTTTTGTTTTGTGCCCCCGGTGAAAATTTATATGCAGCCGCAGAAAATGCCGGGGGTGAGCCTACCCTTTCCGGGCGGGATCTTTGCGTCCGCCGTCAGAATATTTTAGAAATACAACGCTTTTGCCCGGGCGGAAGGCGGCCGTCATTCTGGAATCATGAGCCGTGCTGCAATATAGTGCGGGCCCCGGAAGGGGAAGTCATTCAACACATATTTTGTCCCGGATATGTTCCCTGTGCGAATGCTCATGTGCCATAAGGTAACACAATAGCAAAGACCAATGACAGCCACCACTATTCCTGAAATTTATTTTAATTTTCCTATTGACTTTAATTT
>CALWAP010000004.1 GCA_944375715.1 uncultured Clostridia bacterium
ATGATGCAAAGCTTGGGGCCGGGCTTGCCGGTGTCGATATCGGTATAGAAGCCGGGAATGTTGCCGGCCAGGGTCAGCGTATAGCCCAGGGCCTCGAACTTCTCTACCAGATAGTTGTGGGCTTCCCACTCGGTGTAGCCCGTCTGGGGATGGGCCCAGAGCCATCTCTCGGCGTCCAGGATCATCTGCTTGTGGGCGTCTACGTTCTTAACAAGTTGTTGCTGCCTGTCTGTCATATCTGTTTTCTCCTTTCAAAAGGGCATAAATACCCAAATGCTACAATACCTATACTTCCGATTATATTATATCATCAAATCAGAGTGTTACAAAGCGGAAAAACGAAAAAAACAGAAAATTGTACTTTTTCTATACAATATTAGTCAAAATACACAAGAGTTTAACAGTAAAAACTCCTGTTAAATCCTTTTTTTGAGACGAAGCTCGTCAAGATAATTCTGAAGTATTATCGACGCGGCGACGGCATCGACCCTGGCGCGCTGCTTTTCGCGTTTTTTTCCGGCATCACTGAGTATCCTGTTGGCGGATATAGAAGAGCCGCGTTCATCCCTTAGAAGTATTTTCATGCCGCAGCCCTGCTCCAGCGTCAGCGCAAATTCCCTTGACAAAGCCGCCCTTTCCCCTTCGGTGCCGTCCATGTTGACAGGCAGCCCCAAAACAACCTGCTCCGGCTGCTCTTCCCTTATCAGGGCGCATATTTTTTCAGCCAGCTTTTGCCGGTTTCGTTCGGTTACCGTAAAGCTCCTTCCGGCAATAAGCCCCGTAATATCGGAAAAGGCTATACCTGTGCGGACATCCCCCAGGTCGATGGCCATGATCTTCATTTTAAATACCCCTTTGCAATAAGATGTGTATACAGCTGTATCAATGTAAAGTATATATTTTAAGGGCAGGGCTTTCAAGGCTGTTTGAAAGACTTGCGGATTTGCCGTGCTGCCGTGTTGACAGCAGGGTTAGCTTGTGCTACGATAAACTTTATGAGCGGTGGCTAACTGCTGTGAAAGGAGAGGTTGATGTGACACTCGACAAGCTGGAAATAGGCGACAGCGCCGTTATCGATACTGTCGGCGGCCAGGGCGCTTTGAGGCGCAGGTTTTTGGATATGGGGCTTACTCCGGGGACAAAGGTACAGATGAGGAAAAAAGCGCCGATGGGGGACCCCATTGAGATAAAGCTCAGGGGATATGAACTGACGCTGCGCCTTGAGGACGCCGAAAAGATTACTCTTAAGGGGTGATTTTATGGAAATAACATTCGCGTTGGCCGGAAATCAAAATTGTGGAAAAACGACCCTTTTCAACCTGCTGACGGGTTCCAAGCAGCATGTGGGAAATTTCCCTGGGGTTACGGTGGAAAGGAAGGAAGGGGATATACTCAAGCATGAGGGGGCCCATGTGGTCGACCTGCCCGGTATATATTCTCTTTCCCCGTATACGGCTGAGGAGGTAGTGACCAGGGATTACCTGCTGTCGGATGAACCTGCGGGCATTATCAATATTGCCGACGCTACCAATATAGAAAGGAACCTTTATCTGACTTTGCAGATGATAGAGCTCCGCAAGCCCATGGTGCTGGCACTCAACATGATGGACGAGATGATAGGTTCGGGCGGAAGCATAGATGTAAAGGCCATGAGCGAGGAGCTGGGCATACCCGTCATACCGATAGCAGCCATAACGGGGGACGGCGTGCACGACCTGGTAGACAAGGCCATTGAAGTTGTAGAAAACAACATCCTTCCCCAGAGGGTGGATTTCTGTTCCGGGGCTGTGCACAGGGCGATACATTCGGTGGTACATATAATAGAAGACCATGCACAGAAGGCCGGAGTGCCGCGGAGGTTTGCCGCCACAAAGCTTATTGAGGGCGATGAGCTTATGGCAAAGCGCCTTGACATACATGAGGCCGACATGGATGTCATAAGCCATATCGTGGAGGATATGGAGCAGACTCTCGGCACCGACCGCGAAGCGGCCTTGGCCGACATGAGGTATACTTTTATAGAAGGAGTATGTGAAAAATCGGTCAGGCATCCGGGAGAAACAAAGGAGCAGAAGCGTTCCTGGGAGATAGATAAGATACTGACCCACAGGATATACGGCATACCCATATTCCTGGGGATAATGATGGCGGTTTTCGCCATAACCTTTGGGCTGGTAGGGCCGGTGCTTTCCGCCTGGTTTGAAAGCGGCATAAATGCCGCTGTGGGCGTTATAGACACGGCGCTTACATCCGCAGGCGTCAGCCCATGGCTGCATTCCCTGATAATCGACGGCGCCTGTGCGGGTGTCGGATCGGTACTTTCTTTCCTGCCGACGATAGTCGTGCTGTTCTTCCTTTTGTCAATACTTGAAGACACGGGGTACATGGCCAGGGTGGCTTTTGTCATGGACAGGCTTTTAAGGAGCATTGGCCTTTCGGGCAGGTCCTTTGTGCCTATGCTTATCGGCTTCGGATGTTCGGTGCCGGCTATAATGGCTACAAGAACCCTTCCGGGCGAGCGGGACAGGAAAATGACGATACTGCTTATACCTTTCATGTCATGTTCCGCCAAGCTGCCGATATATTCGGTCATGTGCCAGGCCTTTTTCCCGCATCATACGGCTTTAGTCATGATGGGGCTTTATGTAACCGGAATAATTATGGGCATACTTGTGGGCTTCCTTTTAAAGGGCAGCCTTTTCAGGGGAAGGCCTGCGCCTTTTGTTTTGGAGCTGCCCGCCTACAGGCTGCCGTCGGCACGCTCCTGCCTTATGCTCATGTGGGAAAAGGCCAAGGACTTTTTGGTAAAGGCCTTTACTATAATCTTCATGGCTTCGATAGTGATATGGCTGCTTCAGAACCTTGATTTTGGTTTTGGAATGGTCAGCGATCCTTCGGACAGCATGCTGGTGGCCATAGGCAAATGGATAGCTCCCGTATTTGCTCCTCTGGGCTTCGGCAAGTGGCAGTGTGCCGCTGCCTTGATGACAGGCCTGGGCGCCAAGGAGGCTGTAGTCAGCACCCTCACGATGCTGATGGGGACCGCCGAGGGGCAGCTGGCCGGTGTTTTGGGGACGCTGTTCCCCAGCAGCTTAAGCGCTGTTTCGTTTTTGGTCTTTACTTTGCTTTATATGCCCTGCGTTGCCGCTATGGCGGCCGTCAGGCGCGAGATGGGAAGCTTGCTGGAGGCCGTGGGAATGATGGTTTTCCAGACATCGATTGCGTGGCTTGCGGCATTTGTGGTATATAATGCAGGTACTTTGCTGGGGTTATGATATGAATATAGCTGATATTGTGGTTTTGGCCATTTTGGCTTTCCTTGTGTATGAGGCATTCAAAAAGAGCCGCTCGGGCGGCGGATGCTGTGGCTCGTGCGATAAATGCCGAAAGTGCGAAAAAAAGGAAAACTGATAAAAAGCCCGCGGATTTTTCCGCGGGCTTTTTTGCCTGTACGACATAATATTTGCACAAATGAGAATAATATGATATAGTAATTTGAGTATATGCGCTAAGGCGCTTTTTATAGTTTGCGGAATTAAGCCCGACATGAGCTTGTCTATGAAGGGCTCGATATATAAAAAAATCATATTGCGGCTAGGTGTTGGCTGATGTGGACGGCCGGCTTTGTTTTTGTGCGCCGAAATGCGCATTTTTGCCGCAAAAGAAAGAAACGGAGATAAAATGGAAACAAAAAAGAATACTCAGAACCGAAGGCCCCGCAGCCTTTCGGCCAAAAAGCAAAAGAGCGTGACCGAAGCCAAGGAGTCGAAACAGTCTGAAAAAAAGCAGCCTGCCAAGGCGAAGGCCGGCGCTGTCAAAAGTGTCAGGAGTCTTGCCGGACAGGAGGAGAAAAAGGGTTCGGAGAAGCTTAAGATAATACCCCTGGGAGGCCTCAATGAGATAGGCAAAAACATGACCGTGTTTGAATACGGCGACGACATATTCCTTGTTGACTGTGGCCTGACCTTCCCTGATGACGAGCTTTTGGGGGTAGACCTGGTTATACCCGATATGAGCTATCTTATCAAGAACAGGGAAAGGGTCAGAGGTGTGGTCCTGACCCATGCCCACGAGGACCATATCGGTGCGCTGCCGTATTTTCTCAGGGAGATCAAGGTGCCCATTTACTGCACGGCATTGACAGCCGGAATGGTGTCACTCAAAATATCGGAGCACAAGAACCTCGGCAAGGTAAAGATAAATGTCAAAAAACCCGGCGACCATATAAAGCTGGGATGTTTCGACATAGAACTGATAAGGGTCAACCACTCTATTTCGGACGCCGTCGGCCTGGCGATAAAGACTCCGGTTGGAGTGGTCGTCATGACAGGCGACTTTAAGATAGACACCACCCCCATAAGAGGAGAGATGATAGACCTGGAGAGGTTCGGAAGGCTGGGAAAGGAAGGGGTTCTGCTTCTGATGAGCGACTCCACCAATGCCGAGCGCACGGGCTACTCCATGAGCGAAAGGAAGGTAGGCGCATCTTTTGACGCCTACTTCAAGGGCTGTGACCGGAGGATAATCGTCGCGACCTTTGCTTCCAATGTGGACAGGATACAGCAGATAATAAATACCGCCATAAAGTATAAACGCAAGGTGGCCGTTTCGGGCCGCAGCATGGAGAATATACTCAAGGTGGCGCTGGAGCTTGGGTATCTTAATGTGCCCGACAAGACCTTGATCGAGCTGAGCCAGATAAACCGATATCCAAAAGAGCAGCTGGTAGTTATAACTACGGGCAGCCAGGGTGAGCCGATGAGCGCCCTTTACCGCATGGCCTTTACAGGACACAGGCAGATAGAGGTCGGCAAGGACGACAGGATAATCATTTCGGCCTCGCCCATACCGGGCAACGAGAAGGCTATTTCCCAGATGGTCAACGAACTTTTCCGCAGGGGGGCCGATGTGGTCTACAACGCCATAGCCGATGTCCATGTCTCAGGCCATGCCTGCCAGGAGGAACTTAAGATAATTCTCTCGTTGGTTAAGCCCAAATATTTTATGCCGGTCCACGGCGAATGCCGCCATCTTCTCATGCACGCCAGCCTGGCCCAGACCTGCGGCATAGACAGCAAGAATATAATTATCGGCGACCTGGGTTCGGTGGTCGAGCTTGACGGCAGAAAGGCTGTTCAGACTCAGACTGTCCAGGCTGGAAGGGTTTTGGTGGACGGCTATGGTGTCGGGGATGTAGGCGCCGCCGTTCTGCGCGAAAGGAAGGCTTTGTCGGAAGATGGCATAATCGTTGCGGAAACGGTAATGAATCGAGACCTTACGGCCATTATTTCTGGACCTGATATTATTTCAAGAGGTTTCATTTTTACCAAGGAGGCGGAAGATCTCAACGAGGGCATGAAGCGCATAGCAAGGAATGCCGTGGAAGAGTGCATGGCCGAGCGCAGGCTCAGAGACAGGAGCACCATTAAAAACAGGATAAAGGAGGATCTTTCTGAATATCTTTACAAGCAGATAAAGCGTACTCCGATGGTCCTGCCGATAATAACAGAGGTAGAGTGATAAAAATAAAAAGGGCGGCGGGAATTCCGCCGCCTTTTGGCGCCTTGGATCATAGACTTTCATGGAAGCAGGTTTTTTTTGAGATAAATTCTTTAAATTCCGAAAGGGGAGCCGCAAGGTCATTTTTCTGGAGTACTGCAATTTTGCCATCGTAGACCACAAGGAATATGTCAGGGCCTTCAATGACCCTTTCAAAGCTGTCATAATTTACACGCTTCTCTCCGGATTCCGAAGGCAGTGCCATACCGCTTTCGCCGAAAGACAGCGTTACAGGTTTTGGGTTTTCCAAACCGCTGAGCAGCATGGCGGCGCCTTTTTTAAAAGGGTCATGGCCTTTGCTGATATTGACCATAAGTCCAAAAGCACCAACAGCCGCCGAAAAGATACCAGCTGCCAGGGGTACGAAGAGTGTTTTTGGCTCAGTGATACCAGGTATGATGAGAAAAATGCCTGCGGCAAGGCAGAAAATGCTCATGGCTTTTTTTATAAAACTGTTTTTTGGGGTATTTTCGCTGCGGGCATTTTTAAGCGTATCGTTTTTTCCCCAAAGGCGGGGGTATTTTTCCCTTGAGATAAGCTCTGTTCTTGTTTTTAATGCTCCTGCCACCTGGGAAAGCAGTTTTTCGCTGTTATAAGGCGTTATTTTGAAAAAAGGGCGCACCTTCCATAACCATGCCTCCCATAAACAACGGTATTTGGGCCGCCTTCTGTGATAAGCGGCTTCTTTACTTTTATAAGGCTTTTTGATATACTGTTATATAATATTGCTTGCTGTCCGAAAGCTGTCTTTCGGGAAATGAGGGGAAAGTATATGGATAAAAAGCTGGCAAAGCTCCTGGAACCTGGATTTAAGACGATATTTGCCCTTTTGATACTTTTTGTCGGGGTGACATTTTACTATTCCATCCCCGTTGCCGTTATCGAAGGCATATTGGTGGGCCTGGTGCTGGCGTTCTATAAAATGAAGGCCAGGAAGAGGGGCAACCTTGTAAGAAGGTATGTGGAGAGCCTGGCTTTCCAGGTAGATAATGCTTCAAAGAATACGATAGTAAATTTCCCGCTGCCCATGGTTATACTGAGGCTTGACAATGGCGAGATAGTATGGGAAAACCAGGGCTTTGAAAGTATGACCAGGGGTTCACGGGTATTTGACGCCCACATAACCGAGCTTGTTCCCGGATTTGATACAAGATGGATAATGGAGGGTAAAACCTGCTGCCCGTTTGATGTGCAGGTGGGCGAGAAAAAATACAATGTCTACGGCAACCTGGTCAAAGGCCCAGGGGCCGAGGCCAGCGGGATCCTGGCTACACTTTTCTGGGTCGATGTCAGTGAGTATTCGGCCCTGAGAGAAAAATATCGCAGGACACGCCCGGTTGTGGCCATGGTGCTTGTTGACAGCCATGAGGAGCTTTACAAGAACATAAGCGAAACTGAAAAGTCTATCATAACGGCTGAAATAGACAGCCGCCTGACCTCCTGGTTCAAGGATGCCGGGGGGATTTTCAGGAAGCTTGAAAGGGGAAGGTATTTTACGATATTCGATACCGCTGCCCTTTTGAACTTTACGGCGGGCAAGTTTTCCGTTTTGGAATCCATGCATGAGGTCAAAAACAGCGAGGGGATACCGGCTACCTTGTCCATCGGTATCGGCAAGGGCGAAGAATGCAGCCTTGCGGAGCTGTATTCCTTTGCGAACCTTGGGATAGACATGGCCCTTTCAAGGGGAGGCGACCAGGTGGTTATCAAGTCTCCTACGGGCTTCGAGTTTTTTGGCGGCCAGAGCAAGGAAGTGGAAAAGAGGACCAAGGTCAAGTCAAGGGTCATGGCCAACGCGCTTCGCCAGCTGATAAAGGACTCGTCCCAGGTGTTCATAATGGGTCACAGGGTGTCCGACCTGGACAGCATAGGGTCGGCGGCAGGTGTGGTGGCGGCCGTCAGGAAGTGCGGCAAGACGCCCTATATAGTCTGCAACAGGGAAATAACTTCGGCAAGGGAGCTTATAGACCGCCTGGCTTCGGCTCCGGAGTACAAGGAAGTATTCATAACTGAAGAACAGGCTGTTGAGCTTTGCGACGCGCAGTCGCTTTTGGTCGTTGTCGACACATCCAGGCCCGACATAGTCGAAGCTCCCGGGCTGCTTGACATGATACAAAGGATAACGGTCATTGATCATCACCGCAGGGCAGCCAACTATATCGAAAAGACGGCCATAAATATGCATGAGCCCTACGCCAGCTCGGCAAGCGAGCTGGTAACCGAGCTTCTGCAGTATATAATAACTCCCCAGGAGATACTTAAATGTGAAGCCGAAGCCCTTCTGGCAGGCATAGTTCTCGATACAAAGAGTTTTACCGTTAAAACGGGCGTCAGGACGTTCGAGGCGGCGGCTTACCTTAAACAGATTGGTGCCGACACCGTCGATGTAAGGAAGATGTTCTCGGGAAATCTGGAAGGATATATAAAAAGATACCAGCTCATATCGGGAGCAAGACATATTTACCCCGGCATATCTCTGGTTGTAAGTCACGAGCCGGTGGACAGGGCAGTGGCTTCCCAGGCTGTCGATGAGCTGATAAACATAAGCGATGTTTCGGCTGCCTTTGTGGTTTTTGCCGAAAACTCCGGGGGCTGCGCCATTTCGGGGAGGTCCTACGGGCAGGTCAATGTACAGTTTGTGCTTGAAAAGATAGGTGGCGGAGGGAGCATGAATATGGCGGGCGCACAGTTCGCAGACAAGACCGTTGACGATGCGGTGGAAATGCTCAAATCGGCCGTTAAGCAATATCTCGACGAAACAAAAAAAGAGGAGAACCAAAAATGAAAGTAATTCTTTTGCAGGATGTAAGAGGACAGGGCAAAAAGGGCGAAATGATAAATGTATCGGATGGATATGCCCGCAATTTCCTTCTGCCCCGCAAGCTGGCTATGGAAGCGACGGCCGATGCGCTCAATGCCAAGAAGATAGCCGACGATGCAGCCCAGCGCAGGCTTGACCTTGAAAAGCAGGCGGCCTTGGAGCTTAAGGGAAAGCTTGAGAAGATGCCTGTCAAGATAAAGGCAAAGGCCGGCACAGGCGGCAGGCTTTTCGGATCGGTCACCACCAAGGAGATCTCTGAGGCCTTAAAGGAGCAGTATAATGTCGATATCCCCAAGGTAAGGCTGACGCTGGACGAGGGTATAAAGGCCTTCGGCACATATGATGTCAAGGCAAAGCTTTTCACCGATGTGACGGGCATTGTCAGGGTTGTGGTTTCCGAGCTTGACTGATATTGATTTTTAAGGAGGGTGGGCGATGGCCGAAGACCAGCTTTTTACAAAAAGGGTGCCTTACAGTCCCGAGGCCGAGCAGGCGGTCATCGGCTCGATGTTCATTGACCCGGCGTGCATACCTTCGGTCATAGAGGCTGTCAATGAGGAGGATTTTTATATTGAGACCAACCGGCTGATTTTCAGGACGGTCTCCTTTATGTTCACCTCCGGCAGGCAGATAGATCCCGTTACCGTCATTGACGAAATGAAGCTTATGGGATATAAACAGCAGGCCGAAAGGGAATACTTTTTACAGATAATAGAAACCACCCCCACGACACGAAATGTCCTGGAGTATTGCCGCATCATAAGGGGCAAGAGCATGCTCAGGGAGCTGCAGGACATTTCAGCGGAGATAACCCGCCTTACGGAGGAAGAGCAGGAGGACCCCCAGACCATTGCCGAGCTGGCCGAACAGAAGATATACGCGGTCAGGCAGGACAGGGAGATAAAGGGGCTCAAGACGATAAATACCGCCATAACCGAGGTATACAATCATCTTGACGAAATGAGCCGCCACCCGGGAAAACTGCCGGGGCTTCCCACGGGTTTTTCCGACCTTGACAGGATGATAGGCGGCCTTAACAACTCCGACTTAATACTTTTAGCATCAAGGCCCGGCATGGGCAAAACTTCGATAGCCCTTAACATAGCCAGGGAGGCCATAAAGGATTCCGACAAAACGGTGGTCATATTCCAGCTGGAAATGTCGAGCCAGCAGCTGGCAATGAGGCTCCTTTCGGGCGAGGCGCTGGTGGACAACAAAAAGCTGCGCATGGGCACCCTTTCGGACGATGATTGGGACAGGATAGCCGGCGCCGCCACCAGCCTTACCAAAAGCAGGATACTGATAGACGATAATTCGGACATAACCGTTTCGGAAATGAAGGCCAAGTGCCGCAGGGTCGGTTCCACCCTGGGGCTTGTGGTGATAGATTACCTTCAGTTGATGCGAAGCGGAAAGAGAAACGAAAACAGGGTGCAGGAGGTGGCCGAAATATCCCGCTCCCTTAAAATAATGGCAAAGGACCTGAATGTGCCCGTTCTGTGCCTTTCACAGCTTTCACGAGGGCCCGAAAGCAGGCAGGACAAGCGCCCCATGCTTTCCGACCTGAGGGAATCGGGTTCTATCGAACAGGACGCAGATATAGTTTTGTTCATATACAGGCCCGATTATTACCCCGACGCCAAGCCCGATACCAAGAACAAGGCGGAGGTCATCGTGGCCAAAAACCGGCACGGCGAAATAGGCAAGGTCGAGCTTCAGTGGGAGGGGCAGTTTACCACCTTCAGAAGCAGGGAAACGAGATATGAAGAACCGAGATAGCCTTGAGGGCTTTGATTTTTCCCTTTTTGAAAGGGGGGAAAGGGTGCTGGCCGCCCTTTCGGGAGGGGCCGATTCGGTCTGCCTGGTCCATTTCCTTGCCAATAATCAAAAGCGGCTCGGGATAAAGGTCTGCGCCGCTCATTTTATGCACGGCATAAGGCTGTCGGAGGCCCAAAAGGAGCTGGAACTTGTCAAAAGGCTTTGCGAAAGCCTTGATATCGAGCTGGAAACGGGGGAAGGCGATGTGCCTTCATATGCCAGGGAAAACGGTATGGGGCTGGAGGAAGCCGCAAGAAAGCTCAGGTATGATTTCCTTTATTCGGCGGCCCGCAGGAAGGGCGCTGCAAAGATAGCCACGGCCCACAACCTCAGCGATAACTCCGAAACAGTGCTTTTCAATCTTGCCAGGGGAAGCGGGCTTTCGGGCCTTGCGGGCATACCGAGGCGCAACGGCATGGTTATAAGGCCAATGCTGGCGGTATCCCGTGGGGATATTGAGGAATACGACAGGGCCCACGGGCTTGAGTATGCCACCGACATGACGAATTTCGACGACACATACAGCCGCAACCGCATAAGGCTCAATGTGCTGCCCCAGCTGAGGATGATAAGCCCCGCGGCCGACAGGGGCATAGCAAAAGCGTCGGAAAGCGCTTTTTTGGCGGAGGATTATCTGAAAACCTCGGCGAAAGCTGTACTCGAGGAAAACCAAGCAGGAGGCGGCATAAGCCTTGAGGGCTTTAAAGCCAGCCATAAAGCGCTGCATGTTTATATACTCAGGGAGCTGGCTGAAAGGGCGGGCTTCGGCGGAGTTTTGGAATACAGCCATGTAAAGGCGGCGCGGCAGCTGGCTTTAAGGGGACGGGTGTCTTCCTTCTGCGATATCGGCATGGGCTTTCGGATAAGGGTGGGCTACGGCGCGCTTATCATCGAAAAAATTCCTCAGAAGAGGCATTTTGAACAAATCGAGCTTTCGCCGGGACAGACAGCGGTTTTCGGCGATTACGAGATAACGGTCGGGGGAAACAGCGGCACGGCTTTTGAGTTTGCACTTCTGGCCCCTCCGTTTTATGTCAGAACCAGAAGGCAGGGGGACGCTATTGCCATGCCTTACGGCAGCAAAAGTGTGAAAAAATATCTCATAGATAAGAAAATTCCCGCTGAATATCGTGACAGCTTGCCTGTTATATGCGATAATAGCGGTATACTTCTTTTGGCAGACCTTGAAAAAGACCGCCGAAGGTGTTATAAAAATAAAGGCGTTCGGTTTTATATAGAATGCAGGAGGAGAAATAATGATCAATGATCTTATGAATGATGTCAGCCGTGTGCTCTGTACCCAGCAGCAGCTGAAAGCCGAGGTCAAGCGTTTGGGCATAGAGATATCAAGGGATTATGAGGGCCGTCAGCCTATCCTGGTCAGCGTGCTCAAGGGCGCTTTTGTTTTCATGGCCGACCTTGTGCGTGAAATAACCGTTCCCTGCACCATTGATTTCATGTCGGTATCCAGCTACGGTTCGTCTACCGAAAGCTCCGGCAGGGTTAAAATTATTAAGGATTTGGACACAAACATCGAAAACCGCGATGTTATAATCGTCGAGGATATTTTGGACAGCGGCGTCACCCTTTCAAAGCTTATCGAGCTTTTGAAGTCGAGAAATCCCTCGTCCCTGGCGGTGTGTACCCTTTTTGACAAACCCGATCGGAGGAAGGCGTATGTCGCCGTCGATTACCGCGGGATAACCGTTCCCGACGAGTTTGTCGTCGGATATGGGCTTGATTATGATGAGAAATACAGAAATCTGCCCGATCTTTGTGTTTTAAAGCCCGAGATTTACACAAAATAGTCAGGGCTTGTATAAAGGAGTGAGAAACGGGTTTGAACAGACAGCAGAACAATAGAAATGTGATTAAGTTTCCCGGAGGGATCGGGCTTTATGTGATACTGATAATGGTCATAATGGGCACGATAGGAGTTATGCTCGATTTTCCCGACCAGCAGGAGGCTTTGTCATACAGCGATGTAGTGGCCTGTTTTGAAAATGAACAGGTTGAAGCCTTTGTCATTGAAGGTACGACGCTGACGATGCAGCTCAAGGACAAGAGCGTTTTGGAGTATGAGCTTCCAAGCCTTGATGTGTTCTATTATGATTTGGGCGAAACGATAGCATACCAGCGCAGCGTCGGCATAATACAGATGCAGGATTTCCAGGTCGAGGAGATATCGTGGTTTTCGGCCTTCCTGCCCTATATAATCTTGGCGGCGCTTTTAGCGGCCTTCTGGTTCTTTGTGGTAAACAAGCAGGACGGCGGGGCCAGGGGGGCCATGAATTTCGGCAAGTCGAGGGCCAAGCTGGCTACCTCCGATATGATGAAAGTACTGTTTAAGGATGTAGCCGGGGCCGAGGAGGAGAAGGCTGACCTTCAGGAAGTCGTCGAGTTTCTCAAAAACCCTCAAAAATTCATGAGCCTGGGGGCCAGGATACCAAAGGGCGTGCTTTTGGTCGGCCCTCCGGGAACAGGTAAGACCCTTATAGCAAAGGCGGTGGCCGGGGAAGCGGGAGTACCTTTCTTCTCGATTTCCGGTTCGGATTTTGTCGAGCTTTATGTCGGCGTCGGCGCGTCCAGGGTCAGGGACCTTTTCAACGACGCCAAGAAAAACGCCCCCAGCATAGTGTTTATAGATGAGATAGACGCTGTCGGCAGACGCCGCGGAGCAGGCCTGGGCGGCGGACATGACGAGAGGGAGCAGACGCTGAACCAGCTGCTTGTTGAAATGGATGGATTCGGCAATAATGCCGGCGTAATAGTCCTGGCTGCTACTAACCGCGCCGATATACTCGATCCGGCGCTTTTGAGGCCCGGCAGGTTTGACAGGCAGATATATATCGGGCTGCCCGACATAAAAGGGCGCAGGGATATTTTAAAGGTCCATGCCAAGGGCAAGCCTTTTGAAAAGGATGTCAGCTTTGATGCCATTGCCTCCAAGACGGTGGGATTTACAGGCGCCGATCTGGAGAACCTTTTGAACGAGGCAGCGCTTTTGGCCGCCAGAGGCGACCGAAAGGCCATTTCGATGAAGGACCTCGATGACGCTTACCTTAAAATAATAATGGGCAACGAGAAAAAGAGCCGCGTCATATCCGATCACGAGAAGAAACTGACGGCCTACCATGAGGCGGGCCATGCTCTGGTCACAAGACTGCTGCCTTCCCAGGACCCTATCCATCAGGTTTCGATAATCCCCCGCGGCAGGGCCGGCGGCTTTACTATGAGCCTGCCTAAAGAGGATAAATATTACGCCTCCAAAAATGAAATGCTTGATGAGCTGGTCGTTTTGCTGGGCGGCCGGGTGGCCGAAAAGCTGGTTTTGGATGATATATCGACGGGTGCTTCCAACGATATTGAAAGGGCCACCGAGATAGCCCGCGGCATGGTCACAAAATACGGCATGAGCGATAAAATAGGCCCCATTAGCTTCAATTCCAACGAGGAAGTGTTTTTGGGCAGGGATTTTGCCATGACCAAGAATATGTCGGATGCCACAGCCGCCATAATCGACGGCGAGGTAAAGCGCATCATAGACGAGGCATATGTCCGCTGTGAAAAGCTGATACGGGACAATATGTCCATGCTTGACAAGATAGCCAACGCCCTTTTGGAGCATGAGACTATCGGCGAAAAGCATTTTGAAGCCCTTTTCACCCAGGAGACGGTCGATTGGGATTCCATCAAGGAGGCCGGGCTTTTGGAAAAAGAAGAAACGCCTTCCGAAACTTCGGGCGGCGCGGATGCTTCCGGCGCTTCATCCTCCGGGATAAACCAGGAAAACAAAAAAATAAAGAAAAAGCCCGGCACAGGCCGGGCTTTTATTTTGATCCGAAGGAGGGGAAAGGATGGATATACCGAAGTATGCCCTTGATATCCTCAGAGGGCTGGAGGAAAACGGGCACGAGGCATATTTTGCCGGGGGATGTGTCAGAGATATGCTGTCCGGCAGGGAGCCTTATGATTGGGACATAACGACTTCTGCGCTGCCTCAGGAGATAAAGTCCTGTTTCCCACGTTTAAAGGCCGTGGATACGGGGATAAAGCACGGCACGGTCACCATTATTTCCGAGGGCAGAGGGGTGGAGGTGACGACATACCGCAGCGAAAGCGGGTACAAAGATCACCGCAGGCCCGATTCCGTATCATTTTCCCTTTCGGTTGAGAAGGACCTGGAAAGGCGGGACTTTACCGTCAATGCCATGGCATATAATCCACAAAGGGGATTTAAAGACCCTTTCGGCGGCCGAAATGACCTTGAAAAGGGTATCCTCAGGGCAGTGGGAGATCCTCGCATCAGGTTTAACGAGGATGCTTTGAGGATCCTGAGGGGCATCCGTTTCATGTCGCTTTTTGGTTACAGGGCAGAAAATGACACTTTCAGCCAGATGAAGGCCTGCTCATACCTTTTGAGGTATGTGTCGGGGGAGAGGGTATTGTCGGAGCTTATAAAGACAGTCATGGGAGAGCATGTGCTTTTGGGGCTTATGGAAAGCGGCGGGATAATAGCTTCGGCCATACCGGAAATCGCACCGATGGTGGGCTTTGACCAGCGGAACCGTCACCATATATATGATGTATGGGAGCATACTGTCAGGGCCCTGGCCGCGTCCGAAAGGCAAAAGGATGTGCGCCTGGCCCTCTTGCTCCATGATATGGGAAAACCGGCCTCTTTTACACAGGACACTTCCGGAGAGGGCCACTATTATGGCCACGCCATGCTGAGTGCCGAGATGGCCGAAAGGGTGCTTTCGCGCCTTAACTGCCCCAAGGCGCTGAAAAACGAGGCGGTTTGGCTGATAAGATATCACGATATATCCATACCGCCGACCAGGTCTGCTGCGGGGTATATGCTGGCCCTTTTCGGCAGGGAGCGCGCCCACAGGCTGCTGGAGGTGAAGATTGCCGATAACAGTGCCCACAGCCCCAGGTACGCCCAAAGGGCCGAGGACGCCAGGCAGCTTATGCACATGATACAGGACATGGAGAAAAGTGCTCCCTGCCTGGATAAAAATGGTCTTGATATAAAAGCTTCCCAGCTGGAGAAAATGGGGTACAGAGGGAGCATGATAGCAAAAGCTCTTGACAGCCTGCTGGCCGCTGTTATATGCTCGGCCTGCGAGAATGAAAGCGAGAAGCTGACGGCTTATCTGAAGTCATATATTGCTTTGGATAAAGGCGCAGTTTTCAGCCAGACGCTTTGAATTGGGGGCTTTAAGCAGTGCCCTGCGGGCATAAAACAGCGCCCGCTGCTTAAAGCCCAGCTGCCAGCAGGAAAAGGAGGCCAGATCCCAGGGCAGGTATCCCCAGGCAAAGCTTTCTTTTAAGTATTCGTCAGAAGGGTAGTCTATTGCCAGGGCTGCCAGGGCATATTCAAGGCATTTGCGGTAAGAACCTTCTTCATAATGTTCGAAAGCCAGCTCGACATAAGGCTCTCTTATTCCGGGGCAGGATTCTATGGCCGCCATGAAAGCCTGCACAGCTTCATTTGGGCGGCCAAGATTATGGCAGCATCTGCCTATGTATCTCAGCGTGGCCGAGCGCTCCGGGGCCCAGGTGCATATCTCAAGGCATTTGGCAAGGGTGGATATGGCGTCTTTGTAAAGGCCTCTGAACATCTGTTCCCTGCCAAGGTAATGGAGCATACGGGCATCGCCGGGGTATTCTTTGGCGGCTGCTTCAAGCAAGGGCAGATAGTCGCCGCGGGATTTGTCGTTGTCGGGCAGGTGAATGAGGGTTATTTCGTCGGTTTTTATTTCCTCAAGGGCGTTTTTTTGCGCCATAAGGTATTCGTGTATGGGGTATTTCCAGCGATATCCCTGTCTGGAGTGGATCAGTCCCCGGTAAAAGCTGCTTTCCTCGCCTTCCGAGCTTATCGAATAAACAAACCGGTAATGAACCCTTCCCAGACGGTCATGCCACAGACGGTCAAGGGCGTCGCGCCAGCCTTCCCTGAAGACTTCATCCAGATCGCAGCTTACGCAGATATCAAAGTTTTGTGGTACGAGGTCCATAGCCATGTTCCTGGCAGTATCAAACCTCCAGGGGGTTATTTCCATTCTGACCACATGAGCTCCCAGGCTTTCAAGGAGCTCTGCTGTGCCATCTGTGGAGCCGGTATCGAGAACATAGATCTGATCGGCTGACGATACCGAACGGTACCATCTTTCGGCGTGCTTTATTTCATTTTTGCAGATAGCGTATACAGCCGTTTTGTATCTGTACAAAGAAACACTTCCTTTAAAGTAAAATTAAAAAATCAAGGGGCCTTTCGGCCCCTTGATTTAAATTATTGGTCAAGCAGGCCGGCGGCGCGCAGGTTGGCAAGCAGGGTGTTGAACTGTGTCACTACACTGTCAGCGCCTGTGGCGTCCTCAACGGCGGAGGCCGCTGTAACGGTCGCTGTGGGGCCTGTCGGACCCGTGGGACCTGTCGGGCCGGTGGGCCCGGTTTCGCCGGTGGGGCCCGTAGCGCCTGTCGGGCCGGTTTCGCCTGTGGGACCTGTGGGGCCCGTCGGACCGGTGGGACCTGTAGCGCCGGTGTCGCCCGTGAGGCCCTGTATACCCTGAAGCCCCTGAGCCCCGGTGTCACCCGTGGGGCCGGTAGGACCTGTGGGACCGGTGGGACCCGTCGGGCCTGTAGCGCCCGTATCGCCTGTAAGGCCCTGAGCACCTGTGGGACCCGTGGCTCCTGTAGCTCCGGGCGAACCTGTAAGGCCGGTAGCGCCTGTCGGGCCTGTGGGGCCCGTGGCACCTGTTCCGGCAGGACCTGTGGCGCCTGTAGCTCCGGGCGAACCTGTAAGGCCGGTAGCGCCTGTCGGGCCTGTGGGGCCTGTGGCACCTGTTCCGGCAGGACCTGTGGCACCCGTGGGGCCGGGCGAACCTGTAAGACCGGTGGGACCCGTGGCACCTGTTGCACCGGCAGCACCCGTAGCTCCGGTGGGCCCGGTAGCTCCGGTGGGGCCTGTGGGGCCGGCTATCAGAGAGGGACAGCAGGGCGGAGGGCAGCACGGAGAGCAAGGGGGCGGGCAGCAGCGCCGCATACCGAAGAGGCGTTCTTCAAGGTTGTTTTGTACCGCGGTATGTCTCGATGATATCCGATTTGCGCCTATGCCCGAACAGTTGATTATCTTTGTCTTGCAATCAGCAGAGTTTGAATAGTCAGGCATGAAAAACCTCCTAAGTCGTGTTGAGCCTTGTTATGGAGGGGCTCAATAACAGTATATGCAGGCTTTTTTGGGGTGACACGGGCGCTTTCGAACGGTGATACGGAATTGTAACCGAAAGAACAGGGTTTTTTAATTGAAAAAAGAGCGTGATTTTGTTATCATACTAATGTACGCAAAAACGCGGAAGGAGTGCAGACAATGAAAAGACTTATTGCCTTTTTGGCTGTTTTTGCCATGCTGGCCGGCTGTGGAGGCGGCAGGGATAATTTGGAAGAAACCCCTGATCTGCAGCCCGATATGAATGAGAATGCTGATAATAACGGCCAGCCTTACGATGAAGTTTCTCAGGAGAATATATTTCTTACTCTGACTGCAGTTGGGGATAACCTTATACACAATACACTTTCTTTTGACAGCCGCATTGAGACCGGATACGATTTTTCCCATATATATTCCAGAATACAGCCGCTTATTTCGCAAAGCGATATTGCCATTGTCAATCAGGAAGTGCCTCTGGACGGTACTGTCGGTTCATACCCCACGCTGAGCGCCCCTACCGAGGTGGCCTATGCTCTGGCATGGTGCGGTTTTGATGTGGCTTCCCTGGCCAACAACCATATGTCCGATAAAGGGGCATCTGGAGTTGTTTCCACTATAAACGCCCTGCAGAATGCCGGACTGACGGTGGTGGGAGCCTCTGACGGTTCATGCGAATCATGGACAGTTATCGAAAGAGAAGGCGTAAAGACAGGTTTTCTTTCATATACCTATGGTCTTAATTCGGGCCTGGGGAGCAGCGAAGTTTCTGTAAACACGATAGATATGGATTCTATAAAAAACGATATTGAAAAGATACGGCCGATGTGTGACTTCCTGGCGGTAGCGATGCATTGGGGTACGGAATACAGCCAGACCCCGTCAGACAGCCAGCGGGAGTACGCCTCCTTTCTGGCGCAGTGGGGAGCAGACCTTATAATAGGCCATCATCCCCATGTGTTGCAGCCTGCAGAATGGATAGATAACGGCAGGGGAGGAGAGACCCTTTGTATATACTCGCTGGGGAATTTTGTTTCGGGCCAAAGGGAACAGGACCGCATGCTGGGCGGCATTTTGACATTAAAGCTGGAGTTTGCGCCCGACCACAGCTTTATTGGATTTTCCGATGCGGACATCGAAGGGGCGGTAACCCATTTTACATATGGGGACAAGCAGTTTGAAATATATCCTTTAAGCGAATATACCGAGGAGCTGGCGGCGGTACACGGGCTGCACAAATATGGGCTCCCCTTTAGCTGCGGATATCTTACTGAGAGAATGGAAGGCATAAAGGAGTCACTTTTGAGATGATCTTCTGCGGCGATATACAAGTGGAAAGCAGATTTTTTTTAGCTCCCATGGCAGGTGTCACAGACCTTGCGTTTCGCAGCGTGTGCGCTGAAATGGGGGCGGCGCTTACCTATACCGAAATGGTCAGCGCCAAAGCTTTGACATATAATGACGCCAAAAGCCGCGGCATGCTTGTGCTGCGCGAGGGGGATGTTGTGTGCATACCCCAGATATTCGGCAGCGACCCCGATGTCATGGCCGAGGGGGCGAGAATAGCGCTGGAGGTGTCGAAAGCTCCGGCCATAGATATAAATATGGGCTGCCCCGTTTCGAAAATAACCGGTAACGGCGAAGGAAGCGCCCTTATGCGCGACATGCACAGGGCCGAAAATATAATAAAGGCTGTTAAAAGAGCGGTACATGTGCCCGTCACCGTGAAATTCCGCAAGGGATATGAAAGCGGCGGCTTCACCTGCGTCGAGTTTGCAAAGATGGCAGAGCAGGCCGGGGCCGACGCCATGTGCGTCCACGGCAGGACAAAGACGCAGATGTATTCGGGCCTTTCCGACCCTTATGCCATTGAGGCGGTCAAAAAGGCGGTATCGGTTCCTGTTATCGCGTCGGGCGATGCGCTGTCGGCCGAAAAATGCTTGCATATCCTTGATGTGACGGGCGCAGATTTTATAATGATAGCCAGGGGGGCCGAAGGCAACCCATTTATTTTTGAAGATTGCCTGGCTCTTGCTTCGGGATTTAGGGTGGAAGAAAGAAGTGTAAGCGATATCCTTTCCGTAATGCTGCGCCATGCGCGGTATGCCTGCCGTTTCAAGGGAGAAAGTAAGGCAATGACCGAATTTCGAAAGCATGGGCTTTGGTATCTGAACAGGCTTTCGGGGGTGAAGGCTTTTAAGGTCAAAATGTCAGGAATTTCGGATTATGCAGGTCTTGAAGAACTTTGTTTGGAAATAGGCGCGTCAAACGCCCGGGTAAAGGAGGCATAGGTCGCCATGAAGGATAAAGAGCTGGTTAAAAAGGCCAAATCCGGTGACCGTGAGGCTTTTGAGCAGCTTGTTACGGAATATGAAAAAAAGGTATATGCCACGGCATATCGTTTTATGGGCAGTGAGGCCGACGCTATGGATATGTCGCAGGAGGTTTTTATCAGAGTGTTCCGCTTCCTGAACAAATTCAATGAGGAGAGCAGCTTTTCCACATGGCTTTACAGGATAACGGTCAATGTCTGCAAGGACGGGATTAAAAAACGTTCAGGCAGGAGCGAGCTGCCGCTGGAGATACCCGATGAGGATAATGACACCTATGTAAATGAGATAAGCGATACCCGTTATGATCCTTCCGAGCTTTATGAGATGACGGAACTTAAGCGGGAGATCAAGCAGGGGATAGATGCTCTGCCTCAGAATTACAGGGAAATAATAATCATGAGGGATATATGCGGCCTGACATATGAGGAGATATCCCGCAGCCTGGAGCTGGAGATTGGCACCGTAAAGTCCAGAATATCCAGGGCTAGGGAGAGGCTGCGAAAATATTTATTACAAAACGGGAACAAACCGACCGCCTTTCGGTCTAATGATTGAAAGGAAGATAGCTATGAAGGTTTGTCAAGGCAACGATGTGCTCATCAGCATGTATCTTGACGGCGAACTTGAGGGGGAGGAAAGGGATCGGCTTGTCCGGCATATGGAATCCTGCGAGGCCTGCCGTGAATATTACAGGCAGATGTGCATGGTGCAGCGAAGCATCGGTATAGTGGATATACCTCCGGGGCTTCATGAAAATATTATGAAGTCGGTTGAAAAGGAAAGGCTTAAAGGCCTTGGACGCAGACGGAGAAAGTTTTTTGCCGCTGCGGTCGCAGCAGCCGCGGGGTTGTTTTTGTGTTTTTCGGCCTTTACGGGCAGTCTGCCTTTTATGAAACAGACATCTTTGGGGACAGAGCAGGAAGGCTCTGAAATGGCAGAGCTCAAGTTGGCCGACAGCGGCGAGGGAGTGAGCGTCAGCACCTATGATGCAAATTCATCCGAAAGATCGGCGGGCGCCTCTTCGGACCAGACAGCCATGACGATTGAAAGCCAGATGGCTTGGTTTTCCGAAAATGAAGGTGATATGGCTGTTGTGGAAAATTACGCTGAGGATTCGGCCGGGCAGATGGAGAATCTGGCGGAATATATTTCAGATTCCCTTAACGGCAGCGCCGATGGGTTTGGGTATTACCTGATAACCGAAGGAAAAACTGACAATGTACCAGAGAGCGTGGCCAGCAATCTGACGGATATTAAAGCGGGAAGCTTGATTTTTATAAAGACGACCAATAGCCTTCAGGCAAAACAGGACATATATTGCAGTATGTCAGAGAATGGGTTTGAGATCTATGAGGACTCCGAAGGAGAGTATTTTGCCATAGACGAGACGGCTGAAAACGGTCTGCTGATAATTGAATTGGAATAATGATTCCTTTATATATAGCGATAAGGGGGGCGTATGCTCCCCTTTGTTTTAACTGAGCAGATCTTCCAAAAGCATGGCCAGCTGTTCTGAAGAGTCAAGCTCTATGCCCTTGGCCAGCGCCTCTCTATCAGCCTTGGGCAGGGAGGCTACTTCTCCCGATGTCAGTTTTAAAAGCTGGCCGTCGGAACTGTAAACTGCTATTTTGCCCATGTATTCTCTGACAGTATAAAGCCCGGAGGCTTTTTTATCCCCGGTGTTTTTGCTTTCAAAAGCCGGTGAGACCTGCAAGGGTGCGGATGATGGTTCATTTACCGAAAAAAGCGCGGCCGAGGACATTATGACGGCTGCCAAAGGCGGAGCAATATACTTTATTATCTTTTTCACAGAAACAGCACCTCTTTTTGGCAGTATTTTTCCCGGAAAGGCGGTTTTTATGCTGCCCTTGGACTTTTTAGGCCACCCAAAAGATTTTGCAAATTTATATAAAGCGTGGTATACTACATAGGTATAGCGTATGACATTTTACGACCCACAGGGTGTTAAAAGCCTGGCGTAAAGGAGAAGCAAAGTGACAAAATCAAAGAAAAAGGAACGCAAAACCATACTCAGATATACAGGTTTTGTGCTTGTTACGCTTATGCTTATAGGACTTACCTGCACTGCCATATGCGGCGCAGCGTTTGCCTATTACATAAGCAAATATGTAAGCTCCGATGTTGATATAGATCTGGACAGCTTCAGGCTCAACTTTACAAGTTTCATATATTATATTGACTCGGAAACGGGTGAGGAAGTGGAGCTTCAGCAGCTCCACGGCACCGAGAACAGGGTATGGGCCGATATAGAGGAAATACCCCAGATGCTCCAGGACGCGTTTATATCTGTCGAAGACGCCAGGTTTGAAAGCCATAATGGCGTCGATTGGAAAAGGACCATAGGCGCCGCCATTAACTATATAATCCCGTTCAGGGACAATTTCGGCGGAGGTTCGACGATAACCCAGCAGCTCATCAAAAACCTTACGGGTGACAATGATACCTCGGTAAAGAGGAAGATACAGGAAATAATGAGAGCTCTGGAGCTGGAAAAGAATTACGAAAAGTCGGATATCTTAGAGATGTATCTCAATACGATATATTTCGGGCAGTCGGCTTACGGCGTAAAACAGGCGGCTTATACCTATTTCGGTAAAGAGCTTGACGAGCTGACGCTGGCCGAGTGCGCGTCTATTGCGGGCATAACCAAGAACCCTTACAAATATGACCTTATAAGGTTCCCTGAATACAATGCCGAGCGAAGGGCCGTTGTTTTGCAGGAGATGCTCAGGTACGACAAGATAACCCAGGAGGAGTATGAGGAGGCCATGGCCGAGGAGGTCACGGCAGTCACCGATGACGGAAACGGCGAGGAAAATCAGTATCAGTCCTATTTTGTTGACGCGATAATAGATGTTGTGATAGACGACCTGATGGAGGAGAAGGGATACAGCGAGGAAACTGCCAAGCTGCTTTTATATACGGGTGGTCTTAAGATAGTTTCCACCATTGATGTTGACATACAGGCTGATATGGACGAGGTCTTTACCGATCTTGACAACTTCCCGGGAAAGATGGGCAGCGATGGTACCATGCCTCAGGCGGCCATGGTGCTTATGGATCCATATACCGGAGAGGTCAAGGCACTTTACGGCGGCAGGGGTGAAAAGGAGGGCGACAGGGTACTTAACAGGGCTACCCAAACCACGCGCTCTCCAGGTTCTTCCATAAAGCCCCTTTCGGTATATGCCCCCGCTATTGAAGAGGGGCTTATAACACCGATAACCGTTATAGACGATGTTCCAAAGAATTTTGAGATCAGGTCTACGGGATGGCCAAAGAATGAAACAAACATATACAGCGGCAAGGTAACCGTTCTGACAGGTATTGCCAAATCCTTGAACACCGTTGCCGTTGACATAGTTCAGCGACTTACGCCCGAAAAGGCTTTTGATTTCGCCTATAACAGGCTCAATCTGTCGACCCTTGTGGAATCTCGTACCGTGACCAAAAAGGACGGCAGCACAGAGGTGCAGTCGGATGTCAACTTAAGCCCGATGGCGCTGGGCGGCCTGACCGATGGCGTTACCGTCCTGGACATGGCGGCTGCTTATTCGGCCTTTACGAACGACGGTTATTACACAGAGCCCATACTGTATACCAAAGTATACAGCTCGACAGGTGAACTGCTTTTGGATAATACTCCCACCAAGACCGAGGCAATGAGCTCTAAGACTGCTACCTATATGATAGAACTGCTGACCAATGCTGTTACAAACGGCACAGGTTCCAGAGCGGCCTTGGGCGGTGGTATTGAGGTTGGCGGTAAAACAGGTACGACTACCAGCAATAATGACAGATGGTTTGCCGGCATAACACCCTATTATACCGGCGTTGTCTGGTTCGGATACGACCGTCAGCAGGAGATAACAGGCGTATCAACAAACCCCGCCCTTTATCTGTGGCGGGAGGTAATGGGTAAGGTCCATCAGGGCCTGCCTGCCAAGAGTTTTACACGGAGTACCGAGCTGGTTAAGGTCAGCTACTGCCTTGACTGCGGGCTTTTGCCCAGCGATTACTGCAGCCTTGATGAAAGAGGAAGCAGGGTGGCTACTGCGTATGTGGCCAAGGAGGACGTGCCGACAGAGGTCTGCACCTGTCATGTAATGGTAGATGTCTGTCCTGAAAGCGGCATGCCGGCCAACGCTTTCTGTCCGATAAGCGAGGTAAAGCAAGTGGCCAGGGTATATGTTGATGACCGCAATTTCCCTGTAAATGTCAGTGTCAGTGACAGGGCGTATTGCCTCTATCCTGATGATGTATGTACTATACACAGTGTTGAGAATGACGGCAACGCCGTGGATATCGATCAATGGCCAGGACAGGATGATTATACGAGCGATGTCGATGATTGGTGGGACAACCGTCCTGACGACAGCGACGGCAGTATTTTTGATGATTGGTGGAACAGCCTTTTCCCGTCTGACGATGACGGGGAAACGGGTGAAAGCGGAAGCACCGGACAGCCTGCAGAATAACATAAGAGTGTCACATGGTTTAGCCCCCGGGCATTGCCGCCCGGGGGCTGTGGTATAAAAAGAGCGATTGAGAAGAAGGGGATGATAGGATGAACCTTACCCATTTGAAATACGCCCTTGAAGTGGAAAAAACGGGGTCGATAACGAAAGCTGCTGAAAACCTGTTTATGGGACAGCCTAACTTGAGCCGCGTCATAAAGGACCTGGAAGATGAAACAGGCATAAGGATATTCAGCCGTACATCAAAGGGAATAGTTCCTACCGAGAACGGAAGGTTGTTTCTTGAAAAAGCAAGGGACCTGGTGCGGCGTTCTGATGAGCTGGAAAGCATGTTCAATGCCGAGGGTGTGAAACGACGTTTTTATGTGGCCGGACAAAGTTCTTTCAGGCTTATAGAGGCGTTTGGGAGAACGGCAAGCGCCTTATGTGCCGAAAATACCTTTGACTGCCGCCTGGAAGAATGCGTTTCTGGTCAGGTTATGGAAAAGGTTATGAGAGATGAATGCAGCCTGGGAGTTATGAAGACGAAAAAATCTGATCTTGAAATCATCCAGCGCTCATTTTGGGAACGTAACCTGCGTGGCAAGGTATTGTCAGAGTTCAAATATGTAGTACTGCTTAAAAAAGATCATCCGCTGTCGGAATGTGAGATCATTTCCCAAAATATGCTGGAGCAATATACACTATTAACTTCTGATTCGCGCAGAAAGGATGCCCACAAAGGAAGCTGTCTTCTTTTGAGCTCGGCATCCTCCTGCATAAGGTGCCTGGGCACCATTAAGGATGGATTTATGATTTCAAGGCCTATTGACACTAAAACAGCCGAGCAGGCAGGGGTGGTTATGTGCCCATTGGAAGGGAAAAAAATGGTAGATCTAGTTATCTTTAAAGCTGATCACAAGCTTACCTATGCCGATGAGCTTTTTATAAACGAGTTTAAAAAAACCTGGGCGCAGTAAAAGGTCTTGCGATTCGGCAGATTAAATATTAAAATAATAACAAATATGTCTGAATTGGCGGAGGTTTATTTATGAGCGGCAGGTTTGACACAAAGGTGCAGTATTTGAGGTATCAGGTCCTCAGGGAAGTGGCAAGGCATGCCTTTGCGGATACGCTTTTGGAAAGCTATACAAGTATACCCAAGATGATAGCACCTGGCCCCAAACCTACCATGAGGTGTTGCGTATATAAGGAAAGGGCCATACTTACCGAAAGGATAGGAATTGCCTTGGAGGGGATAAAGCCCGGGCAGCATGTGGTTCAGGTGATTGACATAGCCTGTGATGAATGTCCTGTGGCGGGATACCAGGTGTCCAGCGACTGTCGTGGTTGTATAGCCCATCGGTGCGAGGAGATATGCCCACGGGGCGCTATTTACTATGATGAAAAGCAGAAGGCGCATATAGACAAAAGCAAATGCGTGGAATGTGGCTTGTGCGCCTCAGTTTGCCCTTATGGGGCTATTGCTGATCACAAGCGCCCCTGCGTTCGCAACTGCAAGGCATCGGCAATTTCGATGACGGAGGAAAAGGTAGCCTATATTGATGAGAGTAAGTGTATAGATTGCGGCTCATGTGTGTATCAGTGCCCGTTTGGGGCTATAACAGACAGGACATACCTTCTGAAGGCGGTATCTCTGCTTAAAGAGGCCATGGCCGGTGAAAAAAAGGTTGCCGCCATCGTGGCGCCTTCGATAGCCAGCCAATTTAAGTCGGTAAAGCTGGGACAGGTGGCGGCCGGATTAGAAAAGCTGGGGTTTACCGGCGTCAGGGAGGTAGCCCTCGGCGCCGATATGGTGGCCTATGATGAGGCAGCAGAGCTTTCGGAAAAGGGGTTTCTGACCAGCTCATGTTGTCCGGCCTTTGTAAAGTATCTGGAAAAGCAAATGCCACAGATGCTGGAATATAAATCTCACAACTTGTCGCCTATGGCGGCTTTGGGGAAACATATAAAGGAAAGGGAGCCCGATACGGCTGTGGTTTTCATAGGCCCCTGTATAGCCAAGAAATCGGAGATCATGCGGGAAGAAGTAAGGCCGTATATAGACTGTGTACTGACCTTCGAGGAGCTCCAGGCTCTTTTGGACAGTCGGGATATCGACCTCGGCGAACTTGAAGAGCGGCCTTTGGATGACGCGTCATATTATGGAAGGGTATTTGCAAGGACAGGCGGGTTGGCCGAGGCTGTGGCCCGGGCCCTTAAAGAACAGGGTTCGGATTTTGAATTGAAAGCCGTTTCGTGTGACGGGATCGAGCAGTGCAGGGCCGCTTTGATGAAGGCATCAAAGAATGTGCTTGGCGGCAATTTTATCGAAGGCATGGCATGCACGGGGGGCTGCATCGGCGGCGCAGGCTGCCTGACTCACGGGGTAAGGAACAGAAGCGATATTGACAGATATGCAAAACAGGCCGGAGATAAGGGTATATTCGAAGCGATAAGGCAGGCCGACAGAGCAGAGGGCTGATGAAGGATACGCGATGCGCTGCATGAAGCAGCTTTAATTAGGAGAACGGTATGCGCACGGAAAAGGTGGAAGTCAGGGAATATGACCCGGGCTGGAAAGGGGCGTTTGAGACCATAGCGGCCGAGATACATGCCGCCCTTGATGGCTTGGAAGAGGTTATCGAGCATGTAGGCAGCACTTCGGTACCCGGATTGGCGGCCAAACCGATAATAGATATTGATGTTGTGATACCTTCGGTAAATGACCTTGAGAAGGCCATAGAACTGCTGGAAAGAGCAGGATATGAATACGAGGGCAATCTGGGAATAAAGGACAGAGAGGCTTTCAAATACAGCGGAAAGGAACATTTAATGACACATCATCTTTATGTTTGCTCAAAGGGCTCCGCAGAGCTTAGACGTCATATTGCTTTCAGGGACTACCTGAGAAGCTGTCCGGAAGCTGCTCAAAGATATGGTGAAGTAAAAATGCAGGCAGCCGGATTATATCCCTGTGATATCGAAAAGTATATAGAGTATAAGTCAGGTATAATAGAAGAAATGTATAAAAAATGCAGCATCTAAAAGCATAAAAAAGCCCCGCTTCTGGCGGGGCTTTTTTATTATTTGCCGTCATTTTCACTTTTCGGATTTTCTTCTTTGATCTCTCTTATTATTTCGTCTACCCGGCTGTCAGTCGGCATATCTTCTTCTGCATTGTAAAGGTTATGAGGTATAGGCATTTCTTCCGGTTCTCCAGGCGACTCCATTACAGGTTCAGCTGTGGGCGGGAAGAGATACCAGGAAAGGCTGTAAATGCAGTATGAAGCTAATGCAGCCAGATGGGGAAGGGAAAAGATGAATTTTCCGGAAGGCATACCTAAGATGCCGCTTATTGCCGTGCAGCATGAAAAGCTGAGTGCCGTCAGCATGGAAAAGGTTACGGTAAAGCTGCGAGAACGGTTGAGGAACCTCATTGAAGCGGCCGAATATGTGGCGGCGCATATAAGAGCGCATGTCAGAAGCTCGGTTGCGAACAGATTACGGTTGGGGCAGGCCGAGGCATAGGTTTTATAGACCATCAGCAGGAATACTCCGGCCGAAAAGACAGGCAGTGTCATAAAAACACCCGAGGATTCGCTTTTGGAGGAAATTGAGCCCACCATGCCTAACGCACATATAAGGTTCAAAGCGACGCTGGAGGCGCTTAATAGATCCGAGCCGGAATTTATGAACCCAATGAAATCACCTATGGACGAAAGTATCAAAAGAAGTGAGGATGTGACGACCGCCGTTTTGAAAATGGTGGTGCCTTTATGTGTTTCGGGGGCTTTCCTGCTGCCCTGAAGGAGGGCGAAGGCCGAGAAGAGGGCTGCCGGCAGAGCAAGGAGAAAATAATAAAAAACTCCGGGACTTTGCGGAGATACGGCAAAGGCGCGGTAGAACCCAACGGCTGTCCCAAAGACGGCCGCGAAAGCGGAGGCGAGTATTTTGCGGTTGTGTCTCATATTATAACTTCCGATCTGCATAGAATTGATTGTATCCGGATAACAGTATAGCACATAAAAGAAAAATGAGGAAGCGTTTTAATCGAAGGAGGAAAAATGAAAAGGCTGTTTTTGACGGTGGCGCTGCTTTTGGCCTGCGTGTATATGCTGCCCGTATTCACCGTTGGCCTTGAAAGCGCAGGGCAGGCGGATGACGGGACAAGCGGCGGGGAAAGCCCATCCGCCGGAGGGGACTTTGACCAGAGCACAGTCATAACTTTATGTGACGGCGGCGAAGTAAAGGAGCTTAAGCTCTGTGATTATTTGAAGGGAGTGCTGGCCGCCGAAATGCCGGCGTCTTTTCCTATAGAGGCGCTGAAGGCCCAGGCGGTGGCCGCCAGAACCTATACCCTTTATCAGCTTTCGCTTTATGACAGCGGAATGGAAGCGCCCGAAAGTCATAATGGTGCCCAGCTTTGCTCCGATTATACCCACTGCAAGGCATATCGGGACGTAGACGCCCAGAAAGAGAGCCTTTGGGGCAGCGACGCCGATTTTTACTATGATAAGATAAAAAGCGCTGTTGATGATACGTCGGGCATAATAGCAACATATAAAGGGGAACCTATTGCGGCGGTATTTCACGCGGCTTCATCGGAAATGACCGAGAGCTCTCTTTCGGTATGGGGCACCGAAATGCCCTATCTTGTCAGTGTGGAAAGCCCCGGAGGTGAGGAGTCTCCCAAATACAACGGTACGGTCGAGATAAGCGCCGAGGATTTCAAAAGCAAAATGCTTGAAAGCTACCCGGAAATGGATTTTTCCCAGACTCCTGATAAGTGGTTCAAGGCCTCTCAGCGTTCAGAAGCTGGCGGGGTGGAAACGGTTGCTGTCGGCGGAGTGCGCGTCAGCGGAGTCTGGCTCAGGCAGCAGCTGGGACTTAATTCTACCAATTTTACCTATGAAGTTTCTGGAGATACACTGCGCTTTCAGACAAAAGGCTATGGCCACGGCGTAGGCATGAGCCAATACGGTGCAAAGGCGCTGGCTGAGCAGGGGAAAACCTATGATGAAATAATCAAATGGTATTATACGGGAGTCGATCTGACAATAAAATAATCGCTGAATAAAAAAAAGCCTTTAAGGCGATAATAGCCTTGGAGGTGCTGTTAATGAACAACAAAGACGGCGTTATTTCAAAGCTGGCCGGTCTGGCACAGGATAAGGGTTTTTACATAATCCTTATGCTTTGCGTCACAGCTATAAGCATATCGGGTTATGTTCTGTTTTTCCTTCCTGACAGTGCCGAAACAGCCGATACCGATCTTGGCTTGGGCCAGGACTCGGTCATGTCATCCGGAGAGGATGCAAATATGCCGGAAGTCCCGCAGGTTGATATCGAAGTGGAAGATAATGCAATGAGCGAAGATGAGGAAATCTTGACGCAGCCAAGCGGTGCTTCGCTTTCGGAAGATCTTGAAGAAAGCTATTATCTTCCCGAAGAGGACGGAGAAGCGGAGGAAACAGGGCTTTTCGGAAAAAGTACGTCATACCATATGCCTGTCAGCGGTGAAGTCATAAGGGAATTCTCGATAGACGCGCTGCTTTATGACAGCACAATGGACGATTGGCGCACACACAACGGTATCGACATATCCTGTACCCAGGGTGACAGGGTGGCGGCAATAGCCGACGGTACGGTTTCCGATGTTTACGAGGACAGTCTTTTAGGGTATGTTGTCGAGATCTCTCACGATGACGGTATGAAGAGCATATATTGCAATCTTTCTCCCGGCACGGGCCCTGAGGTCGGTACCGAGGTCAAAGGCGGCGATGTCATAGCCGCAGTAGGGAGCAGTATGAAAACCGAAAGCCTGATGGAAAGCCATCTGCATCTGGCCTGTTTTAAGGATGGGGATTACATTGATCCCTTATCCCTTGATCTGAAATAGAAAGGGCGAAGAAAATGCGTATTCGATTACGAATACGCATTTTCTATTATAATTTCATTTCGTAACAGATGAAGTCACATCCGTACTCTTTTGCTCTGCCGGCGCGGTGAAATCCCATGGAGTCATAAAGGTGCAAGGCCAGAGGGTTTGCTTCTGAAGCCCAAAAAAATACACCGTCATAGCCTAAAGACCGGGCCAGCCCAAGTGAAGCCGACATGACTTTGCGGCCCAAACCGTGGCCTTGAAGAAGGGGGGATACGCAAAAACGTGCCAGGGCGCAGGGATTTTTGATTTCGGGATCCCATGCGGTGTCATCAGGTCCTTCGTGGTAATCGCTCCAGCTTTCGGCCAGCATGATGGAAATTATCTTCCCATCATGAACTACCTTGTAAAGACTGCCGCGGCTTATATCATCTTCAAGGATCTCTCGGCTGGGATATTCGTCGTCCCAATCGGAAGTATCGGTTTTGTCTGCGGCAAGGCGGCACAGGGCGTATATTTCGTCCAGATCCTCAGGCTGGGCCGGTGTAAGTGCCGGAATAATTTCATTTTCCATTATATTACCTTCTTTGCGAGAAAAATACTTTATCATTATAAAGCACTTTTGTTTTTAAATCAATCAGAAATCATAATCAGAACCGTTGTCTTTCTGCTCGTCAAGCTCAAATTCGATATCATAGGTAGCCCCTGAGCGGTAGAAAGAGAGACTGACCGTGTCCCCGGATTTGTACTGATTGCGTATTGCACAGACATCAGATATGCTTTTGACTGCGCTGCCATTGAAATGGGTAATTATGTCGCCTGGGGCGAGTCCGGCCTCGGCCACCGATGAGGATGGTGCCACAGCATCTACCAAAAGCCCTCTTGGCAATCCGTAAAATGCGGCGGCCAGCTGGCTTACCGTCCTTACGGAAACACCCACCAAAGGCCTTCCCGAAACATATCCGTCAGATATCAGCTGCTCGACAATGGGCCTTACCGTATTTATCGGTATGGCAAAACCAAGTCCCTCATATCCGTCAGCGGTGATTTTTGCTGAGGTTACGCCTATAACCCTGCCATATTTGTCCAGAAGGGGGCCGCCGGAGTTGCCCGGATTGATGGAGGCGTCGGTCTGTATCAGGCTCATTACGTTGTTGTCCACCGTGATCTTGCGGTCGGTGGCCGATATTATGCCCGCCGTTACCGTCCCCTGCAGGTCGAGCCCGCCGGGGTTTCCTATGGCAATGGCCGGCTCTCCTGCTTTTATTTCGGATGAATCGCCAAAAGAGGCAGGAGTAAGGTCCTTTGTCTCTACTTTTAAAACTGCAATGTCGGTTAGCTCGTCATAACCGATAAGGTATGCCGGAAAGTTGGAACCGTCAAACAGAACAACGGTAATGTTGTCGCCATCGGAGATAACATGATTGTTGGTTACAATATAGCCGTCCTCACTTATTATTATTCCAGAGCCGGTATTGCCTGTTGAAAAGTTGGAGTAACTTTCAGCCATAATGCCCACCACAGACTTGCTGGCGCTCTCAACAACAGCGCTTACATCATAGGTCAGGATGAGTGCGTCGGACTCGCCCTTGGCTTCGGTTACGGGAAGGATAAAAGAACTTTCATCGCCTGAGGGATCATCGGTCTCGCCCTGCTGTCCCGGGTCGTTTTGAGAAGAAAGACGGCCCCTTAGGCCAAAGGCCACAGCCAGCACGATCAATGCCAGCGCGGCAATTACTGCCATGCCCCTTTTGCAGTTGGTTGCTCTTTTCCTTGCAGCCAATATTTCATCATAGCTTTTAAAAGGGAAAACATCGGAATATTGTGAATAGCTGCTGCTTTCTGAAAATTTATCTTTTTTGCCAAATCCCAAGTCTTTTCACCTCAGCTTATGGGAATGTTGAAATAAAACTCTGTTTTGCCGTCGCCACTTTTGGCGTAGACGTCGCCGCCATGTCGGCCGATTATGGTTTTTACGATATAAAGTCCAAGGCCGGAGCCGTTGGGATTGGAGCCCCTGGAACGGTCACTTTTGTAAAAACGCTCAAAAATATACTTGAGGCTTTCAGAGTCGATCTCGCTTCCCGTATTCTGTATGTGGAAATTAAGCCTGCCGTTTTTCTCGGCAAGGTAGATCTTAATCGATCCGCCTTGATCGACAAACTTGAGTGCATTGTCAAACAGGTTGTATATCACCTGGAAAAGCCCGTCGTGGTTGGCTTTTATGTTAAGGGTTTCGGGGATATCCAGGTCAAGATCTATCTTCTTTTCGTTGATTTTTTGCTCAAAACCAAAGACTATTCGGCATACCATTTCACATACGTCAAAATTGGTCTTTACCAGCTCGTCACCCGACTCCAGCTTGGAAACGGTCAGCATTCCGTTTGCCAGGCGGGAAAGACGCTTTATTTCTGAAGAAACTATCTTTAGATAATGTTCCTGTTTCTCATAAGGTATCGTGCCGTCAAGCATTCCATCAACAAAACCACCAATAGTTGTCATGGGGGTCCTCAGATCATGGGACACATTGGCGATAAGGTCCCTTCTCATGGTCTCATTGTTGGAGATGGATTCGGCCATGTTGTTGAAGCTGGCCGCCATTTCAAATATTTCATCGTGATGGCTGGGAAGCGGTATCCTGGCTGAATAATCTCCTCTTGCAAACTGTTTTGCGGCTGAGGCTATCTGCTTTAAAGGCCGCACTGAGGACCAAGTGACAAAATATGTTGCGATGAGGGTCATTATCAGTACGCATACCGTCATGAAAAAAAAGGTCGACATTATATTTACGAAAAATACCAGCGTAGTGTCGGAAGGTACGGCGACAAAAACAAGAATTTCGGGAACGCCATCGTCGCCGGATATCGCCGGAGCTCCTAAAACGAAGCTGGAAGAAGAAAGGTAACCATTAAAATCCGATATCTCGTAATAACTGCCCTTTTCAAGAACATCGCTGACTGCCTTTTGTGGCACATACCCGCCCTGCTGCGAGTAACATCCCTCGGTAGTAGCCACAAGCAGCATCTGGCCGACAGAGTCGGTGACGAAAATAGTCCCGTCAGAATCGGAGGCCAGCTGGGTCATTGAGGTGCGGTATACCCGGGCTGCCGGCGCCATTTCCTCAAGAGAAACGCTTGTGGCCAGAAAGGAAACGGTGCTTTCTGCCGCCTTTTCAGTGGTGTCTGACAGTGTATTCATTTTTTCCTGAAGGGCAAAACTGTTTATACGATAAGAAAATATTCCGCCCAGAGCGCTGAAACTGACGCATATTACAAGGGCATATATTATGAAGTTTCGAAAAAAAAGTCCCCTCATTAGCAAATCCCCCAAAAATACCGAATGAGGCGGGGGCCTTATTTGTTTTCGTTGAGCTCAAACTTATACCCTACGCCCCAGACCGTCTTTATTTCCCATTCGGGAGAGACATCCTGCAGCTTTTCCCTGAGCCTTTTTACATGTACGTCGACCGTCCTCGTGTCGCCGAAATAATCAAACCCCCATACATCGTCCAAAAGCTGTGCCCTGGTAAATACCCTGTTGGGAGAGGAAGCCAGGAAATAAAGCAGCTCTATTTCTTTGGGAGGGATCTCCATTTTTTTACCTTTTACCGTTATGTTATATGATTCCTTGTCGATGATAAGGTTGTCAAATTCCAGCTTTTTTGGCGCTTCGTCGTCGCTGTAACGCCTCAATACGGCCTTGATCCTGGCGATGAGTTCCCGCGTTTCAAAGGGCTTTGTCACATAATCGTCGGCTCCCAGCTCCAGACCGGCTACTTTGTCAAAAGTCTCGCCCTTGGCAGTCAGCATGATGACGGGGGTTTTTGATATCTCTCTTATCTCCTTCATAACCTGGGTGCCGTCCATGACGGGCATCATGAGGTCCAGAAGCACAAGATCAGGATGTATGCGTTTAAAAGCGCGAAGCCCCTCAAGTCCGTCCTGGGCTGTTTCTATCTTATAACCTTCCCGCTCAAGATAAAGTCTTAAAAGCTCTCTGATATTGCCATCGTCCTCAATAATGAGAATGGTTTTCTGCATAAATAGCACCTCTTTAAAAAAAGACAGAACGCCTGGGGTTTCGCCAACGATCAAAATGCGCTGGGAAGATACCGCTGCTCTGCCCGATATTTCTGTCTCTATTATAGTTTCAATCGTTTTTTTTTGCATTAATAATCTGTAAATATTCTTTTTTCGCCCCGTAAATGAAATAAGGCCCGCCTTTAGGCGGGCAGCAGCCGCTGTTTTCAGTTGAGAAAAGCTATTGCGCAGTTTAAAGCAATGGCAAAAAGGCTCCATACAAGATACGGTACCTGAAGCCACGCGGCCTTTTTGCTGGAAAGAGAGAAGGAAATAATCATGATTATGACAAGGCATATGAGAAGAAACAGCCATAGTGCCGAAAAAAAGTACATGCCTTTGGCAAAAAAGAAATGAGGCCACAGAAAATTGACAGCCAGCTGGCAGAAAAATACAGCGCAGGAGGTTTTCCTGAAAGGCGTTTTGCCCCTCCATACATCTCCCATACCCAGCCCCATGAGTATATATATGATGGTCCAGATTATCGGGAACAAAACTCCGCAGGGGCAAAGGGCGGCTTTTCCAGGGATTTGTAGGCGGCAATGCCCTGCGATACAAAAAGGGATGACACGGCGCCTGCGGAAAGGGCTATCTATGGCTGTAAAAACAATATCAGGCAGATATTTTTTGATCTTAATAAGAGATCACCGCTTAATATTATGCCTCTTTTTGCTCTTATTATGACTCTGATTTCTGCATTGTAAAATGTAAAACAAAAGCTTTAACATTGTATTATGAAATGAAAACAGGATAATGTTATTTTCAAATTGGTTGGTTTCGGCTAACTTTAAAACAACGTCAGGAGGCGCGTTATGAAAAAGACAGTTATAGGAGGTTTCCTGGTTTTGTACAGGATGATCGGAAGTGCCGCCGGGTTTGCGCCCGCAGATGCGTTGAACCCCCACCGGGAAGATTTATAGTCACACTTTTGCAAACCTGGACGGCTGAGTTTTTGCATTTTCCGTTTGCGTGTTTATGGTGGGAGTGGGAATTTTGGCGGTGGAGTACATCAGGGAAACGGTGCGCAGTCCGGGGAAAGAAGAGAGAAATATTGTGGACAGGCGGGATTTCTGATATAATACCTTAAGAAGCCCGGAAGATTACTGACACAGGTCAGAGCGCCGGGTACAATAATAATGAAAGGCGGAATGTCCCGGTTCATCGGGCCTTCCGAACAGGTATATTTATGAAACTCGGTATCGTCGGCCTGCCCAATGTGGGCAAAAGCACCCTTTTCAACGCCTTGACCGATCTTAACGCGCAGTCGGCCAATTATCCCTTCTGTACGATAGACCCCAATGTCGGCATAGTTCCCGTTCCTGATAAAAGGCTGGATGAGCTGGCCAAAATATATAACCCCAAAAAGATAACCCCGGCCATAATCGAGTTTGTCGATATAGCCGGGCTTGTCAAGGGAGCGTCCAAGGGCGAAGGCCTTGGCAATAAGTTCCTTTCCCATATACGCCAGGTGGACGCCATAGTCCATGTCGTAAGGTGTTTTGAGGACGATAATATCATCCATGTTGACGGTTCAGTCGACCCTAAAAGAGACATCGAAACAATAAATTACGAGCTTATCATGTCCGATATAGAGATGCTCGAAAGAAGAATTGATAAAAGCGAGAAGCTGGCCAAGGGCGACAAGAAATATCTTGCCGAGGTAAACCTGCTTAAATCTTTAAAGGACCATTTGGAAAAGGGCTTTACGGCGAAGACTTTCGAGTGTTCTGACGAGGAAAGGGAGATAATTGCCCAGGTAGACCTTCTGACAGATAAGCCGGTCATATACGCCGCCAATATGAGCGACGGGCAGCTTGCTGACTATGAAAACGATGAAGGTTATAAAAAGGTGAAGGAGATTGCCGAGCAGGAGGGCAGCGATGTTCTGCCTGTATGCGCTGCCATGGAAAGCGAGCTGGCCGGCATGAGCAGGGAAGAAAAGGCCGAATTTTTAAGTGAGTTGGGTTTTGAAAGTTCCGGCCTTGACAGGCTGATAACCCTTTCATATGCCCGCCTGGGCCTTATTTCCTACCTGACTGCCGGTGAGCCGGAGGTCAGGGCATGGACCATAACCAAAGGCACCAAGGCACCCGGGGCGGCAGGTAAGATACACAGCGACTTTGAAAGGGGTTTTATCAGGGCTGAGGTTGTGCCTTATGAAAAGCTTATTGAATGCGGCAGTTTTGCTCTGGCCAAGGAAAAGGGCCTTGTCAGAAGCGAGGGAAAGGATTATGTCATGCAGGATGGCGATGTCGTTTTGTTCCGCTTTAATGTGTAAATCAGTTTGTCAAAAAGCGCCCGCTTGAAAACGGGCGCTTTTTTCATCTCCTTTTCTTTGACGAAGTAATGTAAAGGGGTATTGCGGCAAGCTGGGCTGCGGCCGATACTGCTGCCATTGCAGGTATGCTTATGTCATAAAGCACTCCCATGAGCCAGCTTCCCAAAAACCAAAATATCCCGAAAGCACATTCAAAAACGCCGTAACCCGTGGCTCTGGAGGCTTTGGGCACCATGGTAGTGACGGCGGCTTTCAGTATCGACTCCTGGGCGCCCATGCCGACGCCCCACAGGGCTATTCCCCAAAGCAGCGTGGGCAGAGTTCCGGCCATGAATACAAAGAAGGCGAAGGGTGCAGAGATAAGGGTTGAAAACACCAGGGCTTTTATGCCTTTTTTGTCATACATAAAGCCGAAAACCAGCGCCGATACGGCATCTACCAGCATGGCGCCGGCGTAAATCAGAGGCAGGCTTCCGCTGTTTATCAGCTCAGATGTTTCCATCAGCCCGCCGGATATCCCGCTTGAAAAAGTACGCGAAACATGCATAATTATCAGCGAGTAATCGATAAAGCCAAAGGCGAAAAGGCTTATTCCGGCGATATACAGGACAAACTCCTTTTTCATTTTAAAGGGCACATATTCTTTGGGTGACGGTTCAAACTGTTCGGGGTTGGGGAAACAGTGCTTTGTGACAAATAAAAGGATAATTGTTATGCCTCCCGGTATCGTCAGAAAGGCAAAGCATTGGGAATAAAGTTCAAACTCACTGCCGTCCTTTTTAAACAGCATGACAAGGTATAAAAGCACGGGCCCCAGAAAAGCCCCTGTCTGGTCCAGCACCTCCTGGATCCCGAAACTTTTACCGGCCCCTTCCTGGGATGCGGCAAAGGACATTATGGTGTCCTTTGCCGGCTTTTTGATGGCCTTGCCCATACGCTGCACCACCAGCAGGGAACATGCCAAAAACCATCCGTTCTCGCCGACAAGAGCCAGGGCCGGTACGGCCAGCACATCGAGAATATACCCGAACACGGTCATGGGCCAATATTTCTGAAATCTGTCGGTCAGCTTGCCGAAAATATATCTCATTGAATATCCTATCATTTCGCCCAGGCCCGATACAAACCCTATCGTCCCGGCCGACGCGCCCAAAAGGGAAAGGTAGGCGCCCCTTATGCTGGAGGCGCCTTCATGGGTCATGTCGGAAAAAAGGCTGACAATGCCGAAAAGCACTATAAAGGCCATGGCGCTGGAAAGCCGTTTATTCTTCATTTTCTACGCCTTCTTCCACAATGGCGGAAATACGGGGGAAGCTTGCCTTGCTTTCTTCCCTGCATTTTTGATATAAGATTCCCAAAAGGCGGGCGAACTCCTGTTTTTCCCTTTCGGACAGGCTTTCTGTCAGCCATTCGTAAAAGGAGGCCTCGATATGTGCCTTGGAATTTTTGAGTTTTTCGGCTTTGCCTGTCGGGAAAAGCAGCCTGCTCCGCCCGTCGTCAGGGTTTTCCTTTCGCTCTATATAGCCCTTTGCCTCCAGGCTCGCGCATTGCTTGGCAACCGCGCCCTTATCGGTCCCCAAAACAGCGCAGGCTTTTGCTTGGGTAATGCCGGGGTGTTTTCTTATTGTGTGGATGAGGTCAAGCTCGGAAGAGCCTATACCATCCGATTTAAGGGTCCTTACGGTAAATCTGTTTACCTCACGGGCTATTTTGGTAATTTGCCTTTGGGTGATGTCCATATCAAAGCCTCCTAAAAAGTTGTACTGTCAACGATTTTGATGATAGTACAACTAAATGCCGCTGTCAATATAAATCTGGATTTTTTATGCCGTAACGCCGGTATTCCCTAAAGCCGCGGTACACTGTCGGAAAGATTGCGTTTAGCAATGATGGATGTTATAATTGGAATACACCGTTGGAAAATATCGGTCAAAGCGGGGGGGAGAAGCGCTATGAAAACAATCGCCTATGAAGAAAAGTTCGGAGAGATTGAGTTTCCCGAGGGCTTTGAGGAAAAATTCAGGGGTAAAAGCATTGAGGAACAGATGAAATATTACCGAATAAGCACCTCATCGACCTTTTCCCGCACCTCCTACGGTGAGGTCGACAGTCAGAAGGTATTTGAGAATACCAAGTCCCTCGATGAGGACAAGCACTGCAAAGGTCTTGTTGTAAAGGATGGCCTTTTGGTAGGTGTGCTGATAAAAGAGTGGTGGGGAAGCGAATGTGTGTGCCTGCCTTACCATAGGATATGTGTCTATTACGCAAGCGACAACGAAAGCAGCGGCACCAAGGACTGTGGGGATTACGCCAGCCTTATCTGCGTTTAAAAGTATAAAATGAAAAAGACAGGCTTTTATGAGCCTGTCTTTTTTTGGTTGATATAAAAAGCCTTGCTATCTCAGCATAGAGCTGTTGTTTACCACCCTGGCGCTGTATATAAACAGCACATCGGCACCTGTGGAGTCGACATATTGGGGCAGAAGGTCGCTTACCATGTACCTTATATCCACAAGGGTTATCTCACTGTATCCCGAAAGAAGCAAAGGGGCCAGGGAGCTGCCGAAAGAGTCACGGAAAATAACCAGCCTTTTGCCGGTTGTCACAAGCGGGTTTGTTATGGTTACCAGGGGAGTCGGGCCCCCAACAAAAATGTCGTAGGGGCTGTAGGTGTTAAGCAGGCTTTCGTCATAGACGAGGGTGCTTTCGGGCCTTTGGAAATTGTCACAGCTTGAGCCGGAGGTGTATGAGCTGACAAGCCAGGTTATTTTTTCCGAAGAGCCGGAATATTTGCCATAATCGCCGGAAAAACCGTCTTTCGATTTTTCGGTAAACTCACCTTTGGAGACCGAGTAGCCAAGCTTTGAGGCAATGGCATTGGCAACAGGCACAATTCTTTCCTGCCGCCAATGTCCGTCGGTCAGAAGGTAATCGTCTAAAGACAGAAGATTGCCTATTTCGATGTAGTTCCAATCGGAAAGCAAGGGCGTCAGCTTTGATATCATTTCATTGTGATCCAGCCTTGCCTTTACCGTGTCGGGAGCAAAATTGCTCTTGTCGGGAATAACCGAATACCAGACGGATGACGCGCCGGAAAGGTATTTGCCCTTAAGCTCGTTCAGTTTTTTGGCAAAGCTTTCGACAGAGCTTTGACTTAACTCGCCTGGGTCCTCGATCCAGGTTTCCCCGACCTGCATCATGCCGTTTTCATCGGGGGTTACTTCCGGCGGCGTTTGGCTTTCGTTTTGACCCTGACCGTTCTCTTCAGGGGGAAGGGGTTTACTTTGACCTGTATCCCCCGCTCCGTTTTCGGGGTCTGAAGGCTCGGAAGAAGCGTCTTCATCTCCTCCGGCGTCCTGCGGAGGGGAGCCTGCTTCAGTTTCCTCTTCGTCCTGTGCATCATCCGGGCTCTCGGGTTGTAAATCATCATTGTTCTGTTCCTCCTGCTGATCGTCAACCTTGTTATCGGAAAGTATCCTGGGCAGGAACACGGCTGCCAGGATAAGGACAACGGCCACTGCAGCCAAAACAGCTATTTTTTTCTGACGGGTCATTTATTTCTCCAGAGTAAGGAAGCTGTTTATCAGTTCCTGCGGGCAATTGTTGTCCATGACCAAAATGACAAGGTTACCGACGGCCGCCGTGCGGACATTTTCCTCATCGACGCCGACACAGATCCATTTTCTGGGATCAACATTGGCTTTTATTTCTTCCATGGCTTTTTGGGAATCCTGATCGTCTTCCAGCCTTACAAGGCAGACAGAATGGGCCATAGCCATCATCATCGGCTCAGAAGCCAGGGCTTCTTTAAACTTTATATCAGAGGTGCCAAGGTAATATTCAGCGTTGTCAGCGGTAATAACGGTATTGCTCATATGCATATTGGAAAAATCGTTCTCCACACCGGCATAAACAGCAGCCATTATGGTTTCAAGAGAAGAATTTTTCAGGTCAACGCTGCCCGAGGCTATCTGCTTTGCCGTTTCGTACTCGGCCTGTGTAAATACCGATTCGGCTATCAGTTTCTGGGCCAGAGAAACGGTGTTTTCTGGCTGCATTTTGCTTTCCAAAGCGGCGTAATAGACATTTACGGCGCTGCCGCGGGTAAAGGCGCCTTCGCCCTTTTCATAAATTGCGGCCTGCTGACCAAGGGTTTCCCAATTTTCCCATACGGTCGAAGTTTCATTGTCGGCATACCCTAACGCCCTGAGGGTGAAGGTCACGCATTCGGCGGCCGACGCTGCGGTTTCGGGATCGAAAAGTGTCTCTGAAACGCCGTTGGTGAGGCCGTTTTCATAAGCATAGCCTATGTAGTTTTCCGCGTTCTGCCAGGTGGGGGCGTCGGTAAAGGGGTGTTCCCACTGACCGGCAAGGGCCTCATTTTCCTTTCCCATAAGGCGTATGAGCATGATAAGGGCTTCCATTCTTGTAGGCTCCCTGTCAAGCTCCAGCCCCTTGTCGCTGCCGCGGAACAGGCCGAGGGTCTTTAAGGCATGGGCTTCGTTGAGGGTTTCGGTGTCTGCGGCCGATACTGTGAGGCACGTGGCGCTTATGCACACAGCCAGGGCCAGGATAAGGGCCGTTAATTTTTTCATAAATATCTTCCTTTCAAAATAGAGTCTGTTTTTAGACGGGAAAAATCTGTTATTGTTCCGAAAAAAGTCCCCGCCATTAGGCGGGGACTTTTAAAATGAAATTTTTTACTTCATTATGTCATAAACAACAGATGCAAATACCCTGACGGCCCTTTCCAATACGGCTTCATCGAAATCATAAGTACGGCTGTGTCCGGGCCCTGCGCAGGGGCAGAGGGAACGGAAGAAGGTGGCCTTGCCACCGTGTTCCTGAACCTTACGCATCATGTATGTGTAGTCTTCGCTTCCTCCCCCGGGCTGAGGAACATAGTCATGGACCCTGTATTCGGGCATATGCTCGGTTATGACTCTCTTGACCCTTTCCATCATTTCGGGGTCGCTTTCGGCAGTCTGAGCGCCGCCCATGACCTTTATTTCATAGGTGCAGCCATACATTTCGGCGCAGGCCTTGATGACCTTGCGTGCGCAGTCTTCCATATAATCCTTGATCTCGGTGGTCTTGCCTCTGACTTCCATTTCCATCTTGGCTATATCGGCAATGACATTCCTGCCGGTGCCGGCGTGTATCGTACCGACATTGATCCTCGATTCGCCCTGGCCGTGGCGGGGAATGGCATAAAGGTTCATTATGGCCGCAGCTGCTGCCTGAAGGGCGTTTTTGCCCAGATGGGGAGCTCCCGAGGCATGGGAAGATGCGCCGTGATAGTAAACATCAAGCTTGGTAGTAGCCATATTGCCGCCGCTGCCGGGGATAAAGTCGGTGTCGGCGTAAATGCCCTGAGGCGCGCCGATGTGGTTGCCGATTACATAATCTACATCATCCAGATGTCCTTTGGCGACTATCGACTTGGCGCCCCGGACACCTTCTTCGGCGGGCTGGAATATCAGCTTTACCGTGCCGTGAAGCGAGTCTTTTATCTGAGCAAGCACCATGGCGACGCCCAGACCCGTGCAGGCGTGGCCATCATGTCCGCAGGCGTGCATCATGCCGTAATTGACCGAGGCAAAGCCCTCTTTTGCGGGATAGTGGCTCATATCCTGGGATTCTATTACGCCCAGAGCATCAATATCGAACCTTAAAGCGACGGTAGGACCTTCTCCGCAGCGAAGTATGCCTATGACCCCTGTAAATCCGCCTTTTGTCCTGGGCAGGAACTCGGGGTCGCCGCCCTGCTCCTCGGCAATCTTATAGTGGGCTTCCAGAACATCGTCATCGGGCAGTCCCATACGGGCGTCGGCTTCACAGACATCAGGTCCGGTCAGGACTTCAAAGCACCCCAGGTCTGTAAGTCGTCTTGCGATTATCGACGAGGTCCTCATCTCCAGCCATCCGCTTTCGGCATACTTGTGGAAATCGCGCCTCTGGGCCGTGATATCCGGATGTACAGCCTTTGAAAGTTCGGCAATTTTGTCAAACATAAACTGTTTCCTCCCTATATATATTTTATTGGCATGACTGCATAAGCTGGCTTGCCGCTTCCATATTGAGCTTTTCCAGCTCCTTTAATCGGTGGGCTATGCCGGTAAACATGGAAGGGTCTTTAAGGGCGCTGTCGCAGAGGCCTTTAAGGCCCTCTGGGCTGAGATTTTCGAGATTTGTGAAAAACGGGTTGCCGGCGTATTCCATGAAACCTTCTACCTTGATGTCATAGGAAACCCCGATGAACGGCACGCCGGCGGCCGCCGAAAATACAAGGGCATGGAGCCGCATGGCACAGACAAGGCTCATACGCTTTAAAACAGCTATCATAAGGCCTATGTCGTCTATATCATCAAGCATCAGACAGGGGATATCTTCAAGCATTTCCATTACCTGCCTTGACGGTGAAATGTCTCCGGGCCTTTCGAAGGGGATAAATACAGGGGTCAGCCCATGCTTTTCATAGGCGTGCCTTGCTGCCTGGGCAAAAGCATTTATATCGAAGGACGATTTCCAAAACCGCAGGGCAAAACAAATGTATTTGCCGTTTATATCCATGCCGTGCTTTTTGAGATAAGCTTCGGCTGTCATGTCAGAAGCAGCCTCCAGCCCCAGGGCGGGATCAGAAGTCAGACGAATATCAGGGCGGGTTATGCCCATATCTTTAAGCTCTTCCATGCTTTTGGGGTCACGAAGGGTTATGGTGTCGGCGTTACGGTTCAAAACGGCCTTTGTCAGCCTGCGGTTCAGCGGCCGGTGGACATGTCCTATACCGCAGCCATACATAAGCACACGGCAGCCCATATGTTTTGCGGCCCATATGGTGAAAAGGTAAAAATAAAGGGAGCGGCTGGAGGTTATGTCCTGGATAAGACTGCCGCCACCGTTTATAAAAAGCCTGCGTTTTTTCATATCCCTTAAAAATGAAAGCAGGTTGAAGGTATATACCGCCTTTACCCCGTGCAGAAGTTTGGTCTTCATGGGGCTTCGGGTCATTACACATATGGGCATAAGGGGGTCTATAAGGCGCATGGTGTCGATTATGGCCCCTAAAATGGCCTCGTCGCCGGCGTTGCCCCTGCCGTAGGCCCCGCAGATAAGGACGCCATCCCGCTTGCCGCGGGCTTTGAGGGTCAGGATGTTTTCATATATCTGCTGCTGGGTTTCGGCCATATTGTCAAGGGAATAAAGGGATGAGGCCTTTTGATAGAGCCTTTCGGAAAAGGCTCTGCGCTTCTTAGGGTCAGTGGCCAGGTCGCTTATATAGGAAGCAAAGGTCTCAACATCTCCCGGTGAAAAGATATATCCGCTTTTGCCGTTTTCGATAAGATCCCTCATGCCGCCCACGTCGGAGGTGATGACGGCGCAGCCCTCTCTTATCCCTTCAAGTATTGAGTAGGGAAAGGATTCGGAAATGGAGCACAGCACATCGACGTCGCATGCCGCAAAAAATGTCGGCACATCATTGAGCCATCCCATAAAGCTGACTTTATCTTCCAGCTTGAGCTCCTTTGAAAGAGCCATGAGTTTTTCTGTTTCCTCGCCGTCGCCGCCGATCAGGAGCTTTATGTTGGGGGTCTTGCGGCTGGCCAGCTCAAAGGCCCTTAACAGCGTTGATATGTCCTTTACGGGGTTGAGCCTTGCGGGGATGCCGAAAACCACGTCCCCTTCTTTATATTCAAGCCCGGCCTTTTTCAGGTATTCGGCCTTATCGGGCTTTTGGGCCTTTTGGGAAAAATCCAGGCCATTGTATATGGTCATTATTTTTAAGGGTGAAAATGACCTTTCGGTCAGCATGCGCCTGAAATTGTCGGACACCGTTATATAATAATTGAAAAACCTCAAAGCCGCCGAGTTTATCCGACCTATGGTGTTGCGCTTCAAAAAGCTGTGCATATAGTCCAGCTTGTAGTCGCTGTGGACCGTCGTCACGATGGTGCGCCCGGCAAAGAGGCGCAGAAGGGCCCCCGCCAGGTTGGCTTTGGCCCCGTGGCAGTGGACAATATCTGGCTTTTCTTTTTTCACATATCTTATGAGCCTGATATAGTCCATGGGGACAAAGGCCGAGAAAAAGGTTTTTGTCCTTATTCCCAGCGCCTCGGCGTCTTTAGGGAACTCGCCCCCGCGCAGGCTGACCAGCGTAAGTTCGTTTTTTTCCTTTAGCTTGGAACAGAGGGCAAGGATATGGGTCTTGGCGCCGCCCTTGTCGCCGCCTCCGGCTATGTGCATTATTTTCATCTATAAAAAATCTCCTGAAGTATCTTTGGGCTTATACAAAACAAGTATATATCATTTTAAAGCCCTGGGTCAACCTAAAAGCTTGACTCAGGGCTTTTGGAAAACGAATTGCAAATGGCGGGAAATGTGGTATTATATGTATATCTATCTTGCGGCGGCGCCGCTTAAAGCAGGGAGGGACCGTATAATGTCAAAACTCACGATAGGCCATCTGAGCGATATGCACCTTATAGGCGAAAAAGGCGCCGAAGGCACCATGCTCAAGCTCAAAGACGCCGGAGGGGATCCGCAGGGTTCGCTGGAGAGATGCCTTAAAGAGCTTGCGGAGGAAAGGCCCGATCTTCTGCTGATAACGGGCGATATGTGTCATGAGGGCACAGCGGCTGATTATGACGGGCTCAGGGAAACCATCGAAAAGCACCTGCCCGGAGTACCTGTTCTGGCCTCCCTGGGCAATCATGATGTGCGCGATGCTTTCCGCAAAGGCTTTTTGGGCGATACATACGGCGGTGACCATCCTTACTGCGATATGCTGGAGCTGGGTGGGTTCAGGTTTATCTCGATAGATTCCGCCTATGAGAAAAAACTTACGGGAAATGTGGGCGACGACCAGCTTGATTGGCTGGAAAAGGCCGTTTTGCCCCATGCGCCCAAGGGCAACGTACTTTTGACCCACCATCCCATGTGCCCCGAGCTTTCCCGTTCGGGCATGGAGATGAGCCCCAGGCTCGAGCGCATAATAAGGGGCGGAGGCTTTGCTGCCTTGTTTAACGGACATGTGCATCGCAGCTGTGTTTCGGAAGCGGCCGGCGTGCTGCATATAACGGGTCAGTCGCTGTCCTTTGACATCGAGGTAAGGAACCGCACCTGTTATTATACCACGCGCGGAGGATATCATTATTGCACAGTAAACAATGACGGAGCCTTTTTTATCGAAAGCAGGATAACCTGCCCAAAGGGCGAGGTGTTCCTTGAAAAACAGTTTTAAAGGAGGAAGGCAGTTTGAAATATTTGAACGAGTTTATGCGGGCGGCGAAAATCGCTTTGTTCCTGGCCCTGGGTGTCTTTATCGGCACAGGGATCGTGCCATGGGCGATGAGTGAAGATAAAGCCGCCGCGAAAGAGGGGCTTGTCGGCGCGGCCTTTGGCATTATGGTGCCGTATATGTTTGTTGTGGCCGCCCTTTTTGTGAGCGAAGTCGTGAAAACAAAGCGCCGCCAGAAAAGGGCGGCGCAGAAAGATCAGGGCAAAAAATAGATTAACGGGAGCTTTCGGGATCCAAGCATACCATGGAACCGGATGCTCCTTTTTGGTTTTGATACTTGCCGCAATAGGGCTGCAAGGCGCTGCTGTCCATTTTGGCAAAGACCAGCTGGCCTACACGCCTGCCGGGGGTGAGGCGTATGGCAAAGCGGTTGGCGTTGAAAAGCTCCAGCGTTATCTCACCCTTAAAACCCGGATCCACCCAGCCGGCGTTCTGGATGAAAAGCCCCATACGGCCCAAAGAGCTCCTGCCCTCGACAAAGGCCGTCATGTCGGCCGGCAGGTCGAGGTATTCCATCGTCGTTGCCAGAACGAACTGACCGGGAAGAAGCAGATAAGTGTCTGATCTGATGGTTTTGTAGCTTATCGGGCTTTCCATGTCGAGTATGCCGTCGGGTGAGTCCTCTATGACGGCAAAGGTGTCGCCCAGGCGTATGTCAAGGCTTGCCGGCTGTATCTGTATATTTTCTATGGGGCTTTTTATCAGGGAGCCCTTTGAGATCATATCCCTTATGGTCTTGTCTGAAAGTATCATGCTGTCCTCCGTAAAATTCTTCAAAGTGAAAAGCCGCCCTTTTGGGGCGGCTTTTTGATATATGTTTTCTTACTTGTTGAGAGCCGAAACGATTTCCTCGGTATCGGAAGCGATGACCAGCTCTTCGTTGGTGGGTATAACGAATACTTTGACCTTGGAACCGGCGCCCGTGATATCGACCGTGCCCCTGACGGCGTTCTTTTCCTGGTCGATTTCGATGCCCAGATACTCAAGGCCTTCGGTGATCTTGGCGCGCATCTCGGCCGAGTTCTCGCCTACGCCCGCCGTAAAGACGATAGCGTCGGCGCCGCCCAGAGCGGCGACATAGGAGCCGATGTACTTCTTTACATTATAAGCAAAGATGTCAAGAGCCAGCTGAGCCCTGTCATTTCCGGCGGCAGCGGCCTCGTCCAGGTCGCGGAAGTCGGAGGAAACACCCGAAATACCCAGAACGCCCGACTTCTTGTTGAGCATGGTCAGGGTCTCGGAGGGGGTCAGGTTGTCATGGTTGGCGATGAATTCGACAATGGCGGGGTCCATGCTGCCCGAACGGGTGCCCATGGGAACACCCTCAAGAGGCGTAAGGCCCATGGAGGTGTCAAAGCACTTGCCGTCCTTGACGGCAGCCAGCGAAGAGCCGTTGCCCAGATGGCATGTGATTATCTTTGTGCCCTCGGCCTTGCCGCCCAGAAGCTCGATGGCCTTGGCCGAAACATAGCGGTGGGAGGTTCCGTGGAAACCGTAGCGGCGGACGCCGTACTTCTCATAATACTCATAAGGAATGGCATATACATAAGAGCTCTTGGGCATGCTCTGATGGAAAGCCGTATCAAAAACAGCTACCTGAGGAACGCCGGGCATGACCTCTTCGCAGGCATGGATGCCCATAAGGTTGGCAGGGTTGTGCAGGGGGCCCAGGGGGATACATTCCTCGATAGCGGCGATGACCTTTTCGTCAACAAGCACGGATTCCGAGAACTTCTGACCGCCGTGCAGTACGCGGTGGCCGACAGCGTCGATTTCGCTCATGCTCTTGATAACGCCGTATTCTTCATCCAGCAGCATCTTGGTCAGGTGACGGATGGCGTCGGCATGGGTGGCCATGGGGGTGTCGCCCGTGACCTTCTTGCCGTTGGCCTCATGCTTGAACTTGCCGTCAATGCCTATCCTCTCGCACAGGCCTTTGGCGCGGACTTCCTGTGTCGTCATATCAAAAAGCTGATATTTGAGGGAAGAACTGCCGGCGTTGATAACCAGAATATTCATCTTTTAAACACTCTCCTATATTATTTTTGTTGATAAATGACATTTTCGGCTATATAATTGCCATACAAATTTATATTACAACAGTTTTGCCATATTGACAACTGTATTTTTGGAAAATTGCCGACCGGCAGGTCCGGAACACTCATTTGTTTGCTTCCATGCGGAAAGTAAGCCGGCTAATACACGGGGTGAAAAGACGATGCAAGGCTTTATATGCCATAGGCGGGCAGGCCGTTATTTCCAAGATAATAAAGTGAGCCGCCGTCTGCGGCTCACTTTATTCATGCCATTGCGGATACCGGCACCATTCTGTATCCGCCGTCATCCGATTTCTTCTGCTCTGACCGCGTTTTCCGGGCCTATGCTTTCAAGCAGGCCCAGCAGTTTGTCCATGCTTTCCTGCGGTATTGACGAATACCATCCCAGGCCGCTTTCGCTGTTAAGCGTATCTGATTGGAGGTTTTCCCTAAGATAGCCGTATGGCGTTTCATCTTCGGGCATAAGCGATGTATCCGTCCTGAAAATGTGCATCGTTGGCTGGCCGAAGCGCTCCAGACGGATGGGGAATTTCGACCATGCGCTGTCTGAATAATTTTCCCAATTTATGATTTCAATGCTGTAACAGACCCTTTCCGCCGCAAGATATATGCGTGGGAGATATTCAAAGCTGTCGGCAAAACCTAATGCTATATCGCTGCTTTTCTCAAACTGCCGGTACTGCTCAATTTTTTGGCAAAGGTCCAGAATTTCTTCACCAAGCGCCGTGTCCGTTACCAGCCATATTGAATGAGGCTCCGTTTCTGGTGGCTGTGATGGACCAAGGAATTTCCCAAAATACCCTTCTTCGACATAGATCTTAACGCCGTTTTCAAAATCAGGCATATAGATCTCTCCGCCCACAGGCCTGCGGGATAACGTCAACAGCACCGGGACAATCAGCAGAAGGGCAGAGATCCGCAGCATGAATGTCATTACCGGCGGCTTCAGCTGACTGATGTGCATACCTTCCCCTCCATTCTTTTGGCGTTCATTCCTGTATTTATTATATCATGTGATCTGCCGGGGCGATAGATGATTTTGCCTTTTTCTCGAAAATGCCGCCTTATGCAGCTGAATGATTTTATGCAGGATATTGCATTCTGAGCCGTTTCTGTCCGGTGCCTTTCATCGGCACATTTTGGCTGACGGAGCGTTATTTTTGACTTATGTTTTGTGTTTCGCCCCGTCCTGGCGCAGATTTTCTTTACTTTTATAAGCAGAATATATTAATATGGTATAAGAGATTTGATTTTTGAAGTTACGGTGGAGAAACCATGAAAATTTGCGGTATAATATCCGAATATAATCCATTTCACAACGGCCACCTTTATCAGATAGAGGAAACAAGGAAGGCCCTGGGGGAAGACTGCGCCATCGTCTGCTGCATGTCGGGGGATTTTGTCCAAAGGGGACAGCCCGCCTTGGCCGATAAGCGCATAAGGGCGGCGGCGGCGGTCGCCTGCGGCGCCGATCTTGTATTGTCCCTGCCATTGAGGTACAGCCTTTCCTCGGCCCAGGGTTTTGCCGACGGGGCTGTGCATATCCTTCACATGGCGGGGGCTGGTTATCTTTCATTCGGGTGTGAGGACGAGCTTTCGGTGCTTTCTGAAGTAGCGCAGCTTATTTCCGAAAGGGAGCTTATTAAGGGAACGGTTTATATGATGGAAAAAGGCATGTCCTTTGCCGCGGCCAGGGAGCGCCAGCTTTACGGCATGATAAAGGAGAAAGCTTTTGTCATATCAAAGCCCAACAATATCCTGGCCATTGAGTATATAAGGGCGATAAATCAGCAGAATACGGGTATGGAGCCCTTGGGTATTCTGCGCAAGGGGGCGGGGCATGACAGCCCCGAGGCCCGTGACGGCATAGCTTCGGCTTCGGCCATAAGGGAAATGGCCCGAAGCGGCATTGAAAATGCCCGGGAATATATGCCCCGGCCTGCCTTTGAGATATATGAAAAGGCCGAAAGTGAAGGCAGGCTTTTAAATAACTTTTCAAGGTTTGACTGCGCAGCCTGCGCCGTTCTGGGCGCCATGACCGAAAAAGCGTTCAAAGACCTGCCCGACATTTCCGAGGGTATAGAGAACCGCTTAATGTCGGCCGTTTCAAAGGGGCGGAGCCTTGAGGAAATATGCACCTTGACAAAAAGCAAAAGATATGCCCTTTCGAGGATAAGGCGGCTTGCAATGTGCGCCTTTTTAGGGATAAAAAGAAAGGAAAAGGCGCTGCCTTCATTTACAAGGGTGCTGGCCTTTAACGAAAAGGGGAGGAAGGTATTGTCGCAGCTTAAGGAGCGTGAGGATTTTTTCTTCATAACCAAGCCGGCTTTGGCAAAGCGCCTTCCGAAAGAGGTTTACGAGGAATACCTTCTGGAGGCAAAGGCTGCCGATGTCTTTGACATGGCCCTTGACGGCTATATGTCGCTGCAAAAGGGCAGGGAATGGACAAAAGGTCCCCTTTATTTTCCCGAAAACGGCGCCCTGCCCCTTGACAAGCTTTAAACGGGCTGGTATAATTTTAAAGCCGCATTGAGTGGGTGCGCCTTCGGGCGCGCAAGCAGCGTTTGCTCACCCTAAGAGCGAGCCCATAATGAAGGAGAGGTGCAGAAAATGTACGCAGTAATAGTTACCGGCGGCAAGCAGTACAAGGTTTCCGAGGGCGACACCATCTATGTCGAGAAGCTCAATGCCGAGGACGGCGCCGAGGTAAGCTTTGAAACACTGATGACCGGCGATGAGGGCAAGGTCTCCATCGGCAAGGGAAGCGTCAAGGGCAAGGTCGTCAAGACGGGCAAGCAGAAGAAGATCCTCGTCTTTAAGTTCAAGGCCAAGAAGAATTACAGAAGGCGTCAGGGCCACAGGCAGCCCTACACCAAGGTCGTCATCGAGAAGATCGAGGCCTAAGTTTCGAAACATATCATTTGAGAATAAACACTATATTTCCGGAGGTGTAAGTTATGGCTCATAAGAAAGGCGGCGGCTCGACAAAGAACGGCCGTGATTCCGAGGCCAAGCGTCTTGGCGTCAAGAGAGCTGACGGACAGTTTGTCCTGGCCGGCAATATCCTTGTCAGGCAGCGCGGGACAAAGATCCATCCCGGCCTGAACGTAGGCCGCGGCAGCGACGATACCCTTTTTGCCCTTGCAGACGGAAGCGTCCGTTACGAGAGGCTCGGCAAGGATCGCAAGAAGGTTTCGGTTTATCCCCAGCAGTAAAGAAAGAAAACATCTTCGGGAACGGGCTTAAGCCCGTTCCCGTTTTGTTTAAACAGTTACGATACGGGGGCACGGCCCCTACGGAGGACAAATGTTTGTAGATCTTGCAAAAATAAAAATAAGATCGGGCAAGGGCGGCGACGGCAGGGTCTCCTTCCATCGTGAAAAGTATATTGCAGCCGGCGGCCCCGACGGCGGCGACGGCGGGAAAGGCGGGGATGTCGTATTCATAATTGACGATAACCTTTCGACCCTCCTTGATTTCCGCATGAAAAGGAAGTTCAAGGCCGGCGACGGCGAGATGGGCGGCAATAAAAAAAGCTTTGGAAAGTCCGGAGCCGATGTTGTCATAAAGGTGCCAAGGGGCACCCTTATAAAGGATGCCGCGACAGGCAGCCTGATGTGCGATATGTCGGATGACACCCCCTTTATAGCCGCCAAAGGCGGGAAAGGCGGCTGGGGCAACACCCACTTTGCCACCCCCACCCGCCAGGCCCCCAGGTTTGCAAAACCCGGCCAGCCGGGAAAGGAAATGGAGCTTGTTTTGGAGCTCAAGCTGATAGCCGACGTCGGGCTTGTCGGGTTCCCCAACGTGGGCAAATCGACCCTTCTTTCGGTTTGTTCCGCCGCAAGGCCCAAGATAGCAAATTATCATTTTACGACCTTAAGCCCCAATCTGGGCGTCGTATATGTTGATGAAGGAGCTTCCTTTGTAATGGCCGACATACCCGGCATAATCGAGGGCGCGGCTCAGGGAGCTGGGCTGGGGTACGATTTCCTGCGCCATATCGACAGGTGCAGGCTGCTGGTGCACATGATAGATGTGTCGGGCAGCGAGGACAGGGATCCCTGCGAGGATTTTGAAAAGATAAACTCCGAACTTAAGGAATACAGCCCCGAGCTTGCCCAAAGGCCCCAGATAGTAGTGGCAAATAAATGTGATATACTGCCCGAGGGCAGCGATAACCTTGAAAGGCTCAAAAAGCTGTCGGAGGAAAGGGGGTACCTTTTCACCCAGATATCGGCGGCTGCGCAGACGGGCGTAAGGGAGCTTGTGGCGCTGATTTACAGGGAGCTTTCAAAGCTGCCCGCCGTTTTGAAATATGAGCCCGATTATAAAGAGGAAGAGCTCCCGGCCCCCGGCCCCAGGGATATCTCCATCACTGTGGAAAACGGCGTATATATGGTGACAGGTGCATGGATAGACAAGATAGTGTCGTCGGTCAATTTCGACGATTATGAGTCAAGGATGTATCTTGAAAGGGTCCTGAGAAAGGCCGGCGTTTTTGACATGCTGGAAGAGGCCGGCATTGAGGAACGCGATACGGTCAATGTGGCCGGCATAGAGTTTGAATATATTTATTAGGAAAAAAGGGTTTTCGCCTGGGCGAAAACCCTTTTTGTTGCTTTTTAAGAGAAATTACTATAAAATATAAACATGCAGGCGAAATCGGCGGAAGGGAGGCGGCCGTTTTGAAGATCATTGAGATATGGGATGAAAAGGATTACGACCCCTCCTGGCGCAGGTTTGTACGCAGGGCTTCAAGGGCGGTCGTCATCAAAGGCGGCAGGGTCGCTATGGTCAAAAGCACGGTTCAGGGCTTTTACAAGTTTCCGGGTGGCGGAGTAAAAAAGGGCGAAAGCAGGATAGCGGCTTTGGTCAGGGAGGCCAGGGAGGAAGCTGGTCTGGCCATAATAAGGCCCAGCATAAGGGAGCTGGGAATGCTTTGGGAAATACGCAAAAGCCGCTTTGAAAGGGAAATATTCGACCACAGGTCTTATTATTATTTTGCCAAGGCAAAAAGCAGGATAGTGCCTCAGCAGCTTGAAAAATACGAAAAGGCCCTGGGATTTGTCCTGGAGTTTGTCGATCCGGAAGAAGCGTTTGAAAATAACATGCGGCTTTTCGGCGACAAACCGGGAAGCTTCATAATGCACGAGTCAAGGATACTGCGGGAAATAATCGAAAAAAGGACAAAATAAAAGAAGCTCACCCGTTTTCATCGGGTGAGCTTCTTTTAAAGCTTGAAATCTTTTTCGGAAAAGGCCTTGACAAAGGCGGGGGAAGAAGGCTTGCGCATAAGGGGATCGTATTTGAATGCGCGGCAGGAGTCGGTAAGCCCCATGGGCCCTTTTTTGCGGCACAGCATGGTCTCGTCATCTATGGGTACGGCGTTTTCGCACAGCGCGCAGACGGGTTTTATATCCTTGCCGTAAATCATATTCTGTTTCACCCCTTTTGCCTTGATATTGAAATTATAATATCTCAAAGGCTTTTTGACAACCGGAAAAGAACGACAATAAACCTCATTTCTTTTTCCTGTCGGGCATGGAAAGCAGCACCGTCAGAAGGAATGCGGCCAAAAGGTAAAGAGACATAAGCGCCATAAAATAAGCCGGGCTTGCTATGTATGTACCGTCGGTATAGACGCTCAGGCAGGCGGCCGTGCCGGCCATGGGCAGGGCGGCGAAGTAGCACAATACCGCCGAAAGTACGCCGTGCAGCAGCTTGCCTTTGATATAGGGCAGAAGGCTTACGGGCCTTGAGCCGCGCAGCGCCGCAGTCTGGCAGTGGACCGATATGCCGCCCCAGCCTGTGAAGAAGGCGCAGAAAGCCATGGCTTTTGGGAAGGAAAGGGTGCTTATGGAGGAAAGGGCCGCCGTTCCTCCCGTCATTTCCAAAAGTCCGTGGACAAAGGCCTGGGAAAGCCCGTTTTCCTTAAATGGCAGGGAAGAGGCTATGGCGGAGGTGATGCCACAGCGGCTTAAAAAGGCTGTAAAGCAGGAAAAGAATATGACAAAGGCGCAGACATCGAGCATGGATGCAAAAGAGCTTTTGACGGCGCCGGGCAGCGCCGAGTAAAGAGGCAGGCCGGGGGTGCTTTCCCTGTGTGACTTGACCGTTTTGTTTTTTGAAAAAAGCCCGCTCAGCATGCCGAGGGCCAAAGCCGAAAGTACATGGCAGAGATAAAGAAGTGCTCCCGCTTTCACGCTGCCGAACATGGAAGCGCCTATGACCGAAAATATAAAAGCGGGGCCGCAGTTGCTGCAGAAGGAAAGCAGCCTTTGGCACTGCCTTGCATCGCAAAGGCCTTTATCGTAAAGTTCAAACGCCGTCTTTGCCCCTGTCGGATATCCTCCGACAAGGCCCAATATGACAGCGGCAGAACATTCGCCCGGCAGGGCGAAAAGGCGGGACATAAGGGGCGCAAAGGCTTTTGAAAGCTTTTGCGCCATGCCTGTGGAGATGACAAGTGAGGATAAAACAAAAAAAGGAAACATGGAGGGGATAAGCATCGTCAGGCACATGAAAAGTCCGTCCGAGGCGGCTTTTGACATTTCGGGGGCGAATAGGATAAGCCCCATGCCGAATAAAGTTATAAGGAAATAGGTGGCGGCTGTTGCCAGGCGTGAAAGAATTGGTCTGTCCATGGTATACGCTCCTTAAAAAAGACTTGCTAAATATATATTCGGTTTTCGGGAGGTAATGACTTTTGAAAGACGGCATGGTCAGAAAATCACTTTACGGTACGGCCGAAAAGCTGGATCTTTGGGGGTTCGGAAGCTTCGGCATGCCGAGGATAGAGCTGGATGGCGACAGGCATATGACGATAGAGCAGCACGACGGCATACTTGAATATGGCCCCGAAAGGATAAAGGTGACGGCTTCGGAAATGGAGATAACTGTTGAGGGCATGGGGCTGGAAATAGCCGCCATGGAAAAGGGCAGCCTTGAGATAAAAGGGCAGATCGCCTCGGTGGGATTTGCGAGGTAATATATGGCGGTAATATGGTTTTTAAGGTTCCTTCGCGGATATGTGACGATAGACATAACATCGGCTTTTACCGAAAGATTTCTCAATATGTGCTGGGCAAGGCAGATAAAGCTCTGGGACATAATAAGGATGTCGGAGGATACCGTAAGGGTGTGTATGCTGAAAAGCGATTTTAAGGAAGCGTCGAGCTTTTTTGAAAAATGCATGTGCACCGTGTCTGTCGTAGGTGAAAAGGGCGCGCTTAAAAGCCTGGCCCCCTTTTCCAAAAGATATTTTCTTGTTGCGGCAGCGGCTTTGTGTATGGGCGCGTGTTACATGTCCACGCTTTTTCTTTGGAAGATAGATATAAACGGCTGCGAAAATATTTCGGAATGGGAAATATACAGGCAGCTTTCGGACCTGGGGCTTAAAAGGGGTAAGCTTTTGTCGGCGATAGATACAAAGGATATAAGGCTGGAGTTTATGACGCTGAGGGACGATATTTCATATATTACCATCAATTTCAAAGGCACCAGGGCGCAGGTCGACATAACCGAAAAAAAGCCTCAGGATGACATCGACATTTTAGGTGACCCCTGCGACATAGTCAGCGACAAGGCGGGGATCATACTCAATATAATAGCGATGGAAGGGACCAAGGCGGCAAACGAGGGAGATACCGTCATACCAGGGGATCTTCTTGTTTCGGGTACAGTGGAAAAAGAGGACGGATCCTTTGAAAAGGTCGCCGCATCGGCCGAGGTCAGCCTTCGCACATGGAGGGAGATATCCTTCGCCATGAGCACAGAGGTTTACGGCCTTAAACCTACGGGGGAAAAGAAGACGTTTTACAGCATAGCCTTCGGGGAAAGGCTCCAGCCGCTGTATTTTATTGAAAAAAGCCCATATGCGTGTTATTATAAAACCAGCGAAAGGATCACTCCCGGCGACGATATGGGGCTCGATCTGCCCTTCGCCCTTATAAAGGAAACCTATTATGAATGCGAAAAAGAGCTTTTGGAGCTTTCGGAAGATGCCTGCGCGGATATACTCAGATCCGAGTGCCGGAAAAGCCTTGAAAGCCTCGGCGTAAAAAAGGTGGTTTCCGAATCCTTTGCCTTTGAGGGCGGGAAGGCTTTTAAGGGTGTTCTGTCGGCCGAATGCGTTGAGAACGCGGGGGTGCCTTTGAAAACAAACCAGGAAATTACAGGAGAAGAATAGATGACCGAAATGACAGTCAGCGTTGAAAGGGTCGAGCAGATAATCAACCTGTTCGGCTCCTTTGACGAGAATGTAAAGCTTATTGAAAAGGAATACGGGGTCAGGGTGACAAACAGGGATGCCGACCTTAAAATATCGGGCGAGGACCCGGAAAAGGTCATGCAGGCCCGCAGCGCCGTAAATGCGCTTTTGAGCCTTGCGTCCAGAGGGGAGCAGATATCCTCTCAGAATGTCAATTATGTCATGTCGCTGGTGCGGGACGGGCAGCAGGGCGAGATAGAAAAGATGGGCAAGGGCGTTATCTGCGTGACCGTCAGGGGCAAGCAGATAAAGGCCAAGACCCTGGGGCAGCAAAAATATGTCGATGCCATAAACGGCAATATCGTTACCTTGGGCGTCGGGCCGGCGGGCACGGGCAAGACCTACCTTGCCGTGGCCTGTGCGGTGGCGGCTTTCAGGGAAAAGACGGTCAACAAGATAATTCTGACCCGCCCCGCCGTCGAGGCCGGCGAAAAGCTGGGATTTTTGCCCGGCGATCTGCAAAACAAGGTAGACCCCTATTTAAGGCCGCTTTATGACGCCCTTTTCGATATGTTCGGGCCCGAGGCTTACCACAGGTATCTGGAAAAGGGAAATATTGAGGTGGCCCCCCTGGCCTATATGAGGGGCAGGACGCTGGATGATGCTTTTATAATACTTGATGAGGCCCAGAACACCACGCCCGAACAGATGAAGATGTTCCTTACGAGGATCGGTTTCGGCTCAAAGGCGGTCATAACGGGCGATATAACCCAGATAGACCTGCCCACGGGCAAGACCAGCGGACTTAAAGAGGCGATGAATGTATTGAAGGGCCTTGAGGATGTGGAAATCTGCATGCTTGACCACCGCGATGTCGTAAGGCACGAGCTGGTGGCCAGGATAATCAAGGCCTATGAAAAGCACGACAGGGACAAGCAGGCAAGGCTTGAGAGAAAGAGGAACTTCCGTGTCAAATCTAAAGATTAATATTTTCGGGAAAAGGGCCCTTCGGGACAAAGAGGCCGAAAGGCTTATAAAAAGGGCGGCAAAGGCGGCATATGAGAGCTTTTCGTACCCCTTTGAGGGCCAGGTCGATATCATGCTGACCGACGACGGCGGGATCAGGAAGATAAACCGGGAGGAACGGGATATTGACAGGGCCACCGATGTTCTGTCATTTCCCATGTGTGATTTTACCGAGGGCGAGCCGCCTGCGGAGCCGGAGTATGACCTGGACCCCGAAACCGGCATGATGCCCCTGGGCGATATGATAATTTCGGTGGAAAGGGCCAGGGACCAGGGGGAGGAATACGGACACGGCTTTGAGCGGGAGTGTGCTTACCTGACGGTGCACAGCATGCTTCACCTTCTGGGATACGACCATACGGATGAAGGCGGGATGAAAGCCCGCATGAGGAAAAAAGAAGAGGAAATAATGTCCCTGCTGGGGCTTGAGAGGAAGTAATATGGCGGTAAGCAAAACAGGAGTATTTTCGGTGGTCGGCAGGCCCAATGTGGGCAAATCGACCCTTATGAACGCCCTTTGCGGATATAAGGTGGCGATAGTTTCGGACAAGCCCCAGACTACAAGGACAAGGATAACCGGCATACTGACGAAGGACGAATACCAGATGGTCTTTCTTGATACGCCGGGGCTGCACAAGCCGAAAAACAAGCTGGGGGACTATATGGTCAGGGTGGTAAACGACACAGTTTCCGACGTCGACACGGTGCTGTTTTTGGTCGAGCCGGTAAACAGGATAGGCATACCCGAAAGGCTGCTGCTGGATAAAATAAAAGAGTTCGAACTGCCCTGCATCCTTGTCATAAACAAGATAGACACGGTAGAAAAGGAAAAGCTTCTGGAGGTAATATCCCTCTACGCCGCTGAATACGATTTCCTTGAAACGGTGCCCCTTTCGTCAAAAACGGGCGACGGGCTGGAGCTTTTGGAAAAGGCTCTCAGGGAGCAATGCTTCGATTCCCCCGCCCTTTTTCCCGAGGACATGGTTTCCGACCAGCCCGAAAGGCAGATAGCGGCTGAAATAATAAGGGAAAAGCTCCTTATGCTGCTTGATAAGGAGGTACCCCACGGCATTGCCGTCGAGATAGAGAAATTTTCCGAGAGGGAGGACGGCATTACCGATATAAGCGCTGTTATTTACTGCGAAAAAAAGAGCCACAAGGGCATAATAATCGGTAAAAACGGCGCAATGCTCAAAAGGGTGGGGCAGCTGGCAAGAAGAGATATTGAAGATATGCTGGACTGCAAGGTCTTTTTGGAGCTTTGGGTCAAGGTCAAGGAGGATTGGCGCAACAGCGCGGGAACCCTTAGGAACTTTGGCTATGAATATCAAAAATAAAACGGTAAAAATTGCAGGGATTATATAGGCGCTGTCCCGAAAAACTAATTTTGAGGTGAGCGTTTTGGGAGATCTCTGGCAGCTTTTTGAAAAGACCGGCCTGGTGCAGGCGTATATGCTTTATAAGAAGGCCGAGGAAGAGAAGCGGGAAGGCAACGGCCGCAAATGAATATCAGGGTGGAAGGCGTCGTTTTAAGGGCTGTCGACTATAGGGAAAGCGACAGGATACTTACGGTGCTGACGCGGGAAAAAGGAAGGATAACGGTCAAGGCAGCCGGCTGCCGCAGAAAGAGCAGCCGGCTTTCTTCGGCGTGCCAGGTTTTCTGCTATTCCGAAATGTCACTTTTTGAAAGGGACGGCAGATACAGCCTTGACGACGCTTTTGTAAAGGCGCAGTTTTACGGGCTGTGCTCCGATATAGAGAAGATGACCCTGGCTTCATATTTTGCCCAGGTGCTTATGGCCGAGCCGGAGGAAAGCCCCGGTTCGGAAGGGGCTTTGAGGCTGGCGCTCAACAGCTTTTACGCGCTGGAAAAGGGCCTTTATCCGCTTTGGAAGATAAAAGCGGCGTTCGAGCTCAAATACGCCTGCCTCTGCGGCTATGCCCCCGACATAGCCTGCTGCCATATGTGCGGCGGAAGGGGAGAAGGGTATGTGGGGATATCCGACGGGCTGCGCACCTGCAAGGAGTGCATGAAGACGCCTCCTTTGGGGCAGTTTTACCTTGACTCGGCTGCGTTTGACGGTGCGCAGTACATAATAACATGTGATCTTAAGCGGCTTTTTTCCTTTGATCTTCCCAAAGGCTCGGGCAGGCTGCTTTCCGATTTCTGCGAGAGATACCTTCTCGACAAGACAGAACAGGGCTATAAAGCCCTTCAGATGTATAAAACCCTTACGGGTGAAGAGGTACAGCTATGACTATAAACGAAAAATCACTCTCGACGCTGGAATATTTCAAGGTCCTGGAAATGCTGGCGGCCGAGACCTCCAGCGAAGGCGCCAGGCAGAGAGCTATGGAGCTGAGGCCTTTTGGCAGCATTGCCGAGGCCGAAAGGGCCCAGACCATGTGCGCCGACGCCGTATATCTTCAGGGGCTTTACGGCAGCCCCTCCCTTACGGGCACGATAGATGTGTCGCCCTTTGTCAAGCGTGCCGAGATGGGCGGCAGCCTTAATCCCGGCGAGCTTTTGAAGGTGGCCTCCCTTTTAAGGGTGGTCAGGGGCGTAAAGCAGTATATGGAAAACCGCAAGGAGGAAAAGACATCGATAGATTCTTTCTTTTCCGCCCTCAGCGGCAACAAATATCTTGAAAGCAAGATAACCGAAAGCATTATATCCGAAGAGGAGATAGCTGACTCGGCAAGCTCCGAGCTTTATGACATACGCCGTCAGATGCGCACGGCTTCCTCGAAGATTAGGGATACCCTTAACAAAACGGTCACCTCCCAGGCATACTCCAAAATGCTTCAGGACAGCATCATAACGACACGCTCGGGCAGGTATGTGGTGCCGGTCAAGGCCGAATACCGCGGTTCCTTCCCGGGGCTTGTCCACGATGTGTCCTCCAGCGGAGCCACCCTTTTTATCGAGCCTTCGGCCGTTGTCGAGCTCAACAATTCCCTGAGGGTGCTTGCTTCAAAGGAAAGGGACGAAATAGACAGGATACTTTCCATACTTTCGGCCGAAGTGGCGAACTTTGCCGACAGCCTTAAAAACGATTACGACATACTTTGCCGCATAGACTATATTTTCGCCTGTGCTTCTCTGGCATACAAGCTCAGGGCCGTAAAGCCCCACCTTGCCGAAAACAGGCAGACAAGGCTGATAAAGGCCAGGCACCCCCTGCTTGACCAGAGCAAGGCCGTGCCCATTGATTTTACGATAGGCGGGGCCTGCGATACCGTTATAATAACGGGTCCCAACACGGGCGGTAAGACTGTAAGCTTAAAGACATTGGGACTTTTGGTGCTGATGGCGAAAAGCGGCCTTCATATCCCGGCGTCGGAGGGCAGCCAGATATCCTTTTATGATTCGGTGCTGGCCGATATCGGCGACGAGCAGAGCATAGAGCAGTCCCTTTCGACATTTTCCGCCCATATGAGCAATATAGTGAAAATACTTTCGGAGGCGAAGAAAGGCTCACTTGTCCTGATGGATGAGCTGGGAGCGGGCACCGACCCTGTGGAGGGCGCTGCCCTGGCAATAGCCATAATCGAGCGCCTGCGTGAAATGGGGGTATGCGTCGCAGCTACTACCCATTATGCCGAGCTTAAGATGTACGCCCTTGAAACAAAGGGTGTCGAGAACGCCTCGTGCGAGTTTGACGTGGCGACCCTTATGCCGACATACAGGCTGGTTTTCGGCGTTCCGGGAAAATCCAATGCCTTTGCGATATCGGAAAGGCTGGGCATCGATAAGGATATAATAGCCTCGGCATCCGAAAAGGTAGACAATCAGAATAAAAAGTTTGAAGAGGTCATTGCCAGCCTTGAAGAAAAGCGCCAGGCGTTGGAGAGCCGCCTTGCCAAGGCCGAAAAGGACATGCGCGACGCCGAACAGGCAAGCGCTCAGGCAAAGAAGCATCTGGCCGATCTGGACAGGGAGCGTGATAAGCTGATCCTGGACGCAAAGCTCAAGGCTTCCGAAATAATCGGGGAGGCGAGAAGGTCGGCGGATACCGTTCTGGACGAGGCAAGGCAGCTTAAAAAACAGGCCGAGGACGGCAAGGATGCGAATTTGGCGGCGGCCAGGGCGGCATTCAGGGGAGAGCTTTCAAAGGCAGAGAAGAACCTTGCGGCAAAAAAAGTCGAGAAGAAAGCCATGCCCCTTCCCAGGGAGCTTAGGCCCGGTGATTATGTGGAAATAGCCAAAACAGGCACAAAAGCCACCGTTTTGGAGGTCCATGAGGGCAGCGATTCGGTGCTTTTGCAGGCGGGCATACTTAAGATAACGGCCAAAAAGAAGGAGCTTACACTTTTGGAGGGCCAGAAGGCCGAACAGAAGGAGATAAAGCGCACGCTGCCCAAGTCGGGTTCTATTTCAGGCGGCGCTTCCAGCTCGATAGACGTCAGGGGCATGACGGCTGAAGAAGCCCTGATGGAGGTCGATATGTTCATCGACCATGCCGTAAGGTTCCATCTGGAAGAGGTCACGATAATCCACGGAAAAGGCACAGGGGTATTAAGGCAGGCCGTCCAGGCCCAGATGAAGCGGGACCCCAGGGTCAAAAGCTGCCGCTCGGGCGTTTACGGAGAGGGCGAGATGGGGGTCACGGTCGTGACCCTTAAGAGGTGACGGCAATGATGGGAATAGGTACCTTGGCAAACGCCGCAGGAATAATCATCGGCGGATGCATAGGCCTGGCTTTTAAAAAGGGGCTTCCCGAAAGGTTTCGCAGCCTGATGTTCGATGCCGCCGGTGCCGCCGTCTTTTTTATCGGAATATCGGGGGTAATGTCCGCCTGCCTCAGGGCCTCGCAGGATGGGAGCCTTTCCGCAGAAGGCACAATGGTAATGCTTTTGTCGCTTGTAGTTGGCTCTGTCATAGGCGAGGCCATAAGAATAGACAGGTTTTTCGACTTTGTGTCGGACAGGCTCAAAAAAGCCTTTTCTTCCAAAGCAGGCAATATCGGAGAGGGCTTTGCCTCGACTACGATACTTTTTTGTGCCGGGGCCATGGCCATAATCGGAGCCATTGAGGACGGTGCCATGGGCAACCCCGACCTGCTTTACACCAAGGCTGTGCTGGACGGCATTTCTTCGATAATATTTGGTGCCGTATTTGGCGGCGCGGTGTTTTTATCTGCGGGATCGGTAGTTTTATACCAGGGGACTATAACGCTTCTGGCGGGGCTGCTTTCGCCCTATTTAAGCGACCTTGTGGTTTCCCAAATGTCCCTTGTCGGCTCTGCTGTGCTGACCCTTTTGGCCTTTGATATGTGGGGCATAAAGAAGTTCAATGTGGCCAATATGATCCCGGCTGCGTTCATGCCGTTTTTCTTTTCACTTGTTTAGCGTCCGGCCGTTATATAAAAAAGAGGTATGCAGATGGAAGAAGTATATGCTTTTCTTAAAGCCTGCGGTACATATTATCTGGCTACGGTTGATGGAGACCATCCCAGGGTACTCCCCTTCGGCACTATTGATATTTTTGACGGGAAACTGACTATCCGGACGGGCAGGAAAAAAGATGTTGCCCAGCAGATGCTTGAAAACCCCAAGGTGGAGATCTGCGCCTTTGACGGCAAAAAATGGCTGCGCCTTTGCGCGATGGCCGTGGAAGTGCCGGATATCAAGGCTCAGGAGCACATGCTTGACTCCTATCCCAATCTTAAGGCGTCCTATGCTCCCGGCGACGGCAACACGATCATCTTTGCCCTGGCCGATGCAAAAGCTGTCTTTTCATCCTTTACCGAGCCTTCGTACACGGTTAGCTTTTAATTTCCCGAAGCTTACGGAATAAAAATCCCCTTCTTTCAAAGAAGGGGATTTTCTTATATCACGCATATTTGATTTTAATTTCCGGACAGCTTTTGCAGTATTTTAAGGTAAAAATCATGGGCGCCTTCCAAATCATTTTTGTCGGGATGACCTTTTGCAATGCCTCCCATCAGCCTGAACGGGCCGAAGGTATCATATCCCCGGCAGGAAAACTCGCCAAGGACGCGGCATCCTTTTTGGCCTGCAATATCGTAAAGATCCCCGGCCCCTTTTCCTTTGGCCGCTCCGTAGGTATAGACAAAAAAGACATCTTTGTTTTCCGGCAGGTACTGACGGGTGAATTCCGCAACGGCTTTCTGAACGGTAAAGCCGTATATGCCGGAGGCAAACCCTATGCAGTCATATTCATCGAGATGCACAGTCTGGCGGCAAGTGACGTCCAACAGGTCTGCTTTCTGGGCTTGGGTCATGGCTTTCAGGACTTTCAGCGTGTTTCCGTGATGGCGTGAATAATAGCATATGGCGATTTTCATTCGGCATCTCCTCCATAAAAGCAGGGACAAAAGCCGCCCGCTGTTTTCCCGGACTTTACATAGCCAATTATACCATGATGATTTTGAAAAACCAGGTGATTTGACAAATTTTAAGGTGGAAAATGTGATGCATACAGAATATATTGACAGACTTCTATATATATGCTAACATATGTCTGCAAATATAGACAGATATCTATGAAAGGCTGATTTGTTTGAATAATTTTTCAAAGGACGCCGAAATGCTCAAGGCCATCGGCGACGAGAACAGGCTTTTAATACTTGACATGCTCAAAGATGGAGAAAAGTGCGCCTGCAAGCTTTTGGAGAGGCTTGGCATAAGCCAGCCTACACTTTCTCACCATATGAAGATCCTTTGCGCATCAGGCCTTGTCAGTGGGCGCAGGGAGGGCAAATGGGTACATTATTCGATTAACAGAATTCAGTGGGAGGGCCTGCTTGTACGCCTGGCATCCATAGCCTCGGGCAGCGAAAATGGCCTTTCGTGTGAGTGTATTGGCAGGGAGGCTGTATAAAATGGGGAAAAAAATCGACCTGTATATCCTGACGGGATTTTTGGGTTCGGGGAAAACGACAATGCTTCTGAATCTTATTGACAAGATGAGGGGAGAAAAGATAGGAATAATCCAAAATGAGTTTGGAAAGCTGTCCATTGACGGCGAAATTTTGAAAAGCGGCGATATTGAGATGAAGGAGATAAGCCGCGGATCGATATTCTGCTCATGCCTCAAGCTGAATTTTGTCCAGGCCCTGGCGGAAATGGCCGATATGGATATAGAGTACCTTTTTGTCGAAAGTTCCGGGCTTGCCGATCCTTCGAATATGGAGGAGATATTGAAAGCAGTGGAGGCCGTGAGATCTGATGCGCCTTATCAGTTGAAAGGTGCAATATGTCTTGTGGATGGAGTAGATTTTCTGAATTTGAGCGCGAAGGAAGACCTGGAGACCATAAGGCGCCAGGTGGTACACTGTCATGTGGCTCTGATAAATAAATGCGATCTTATTGACGAAGAACAGGCGCATAAGGTGGAAAATGCAGTTAGACAGCTTAACCCCACATGCCTTATACTCCGCACGGTAAATGGGCAGATAGACCCGGAGCTTTTAAAAAGGGATTTAAGCGAACTTTGTACAGCACCCCCGGAGGATACCACCAATACGGTGGAGACAAAGCCCAAAACCTTCTCTTTGGAGTTTGAAGGGGATATTAAAAAGGATGTTCTTGTGCCTTTCCTCAAGGCTGTCCTGCCCGAATGCTACCGCATAAAGGGATTCTTCCTTATAGAAGGGCAGTGGAGCCAGGTGGATGTTGTAGAGGACAGAATAGATATAAAGCCCAGCCCGGAAAAGAGTGTATCCACCCTTGTGTTTATTTCCAAAGTTGGGCATACGCTGATAAGGACAATAAACGACAGCTGGAAAACTATAGTTTCCCTGCCGGTAAAGCTTAAAAATTAGAGGTTCGGTATGGATATAAAAGTGGTCGGAGCCGGGTGCGATAAATGCGACAGGCTTTATGAGAATGTTCTTGAGGCGGTAAAGCTGACACATGTGGATGCCACAGTCACAAAGGTAGAGGATCTGATAGAAACTGTAAAGCTGGGGGTCATGACGGCCCCTACACTTATGATTGATGGCAGGCAGGTAATAAAAGGGACGGTCGCTTCGGTAAAGGACATCTGCCGGCAGATAAAAAAACTGAAATAGCGTTTTTGTGCTGGGGTTTCACATAAAGGTCCAAACAGAAGAAATCTCAACAAAATGTTTCGTAGAAATATACAAAATATGGCCGCTTTAATGGCTTTTGGTTTTGTTTTTTAACGGATTTATCAAAAACTTATTGCATTTTTTGGGGATTTCTGATAATGTATAGGTTATAAAAGTGATTCCATAATGGAAGGCGAGGGTTCTTATGTTTTCTAAAGAAGTAACCGTTAACAATCAGGTGGGCCTTTATGCAAGGCCGGCCACCTTCTTTATTCAGAAGGCCAATGAATACAAAAGCACCATTATGGTGGAAAAAGATGAGCGCAAAGTAAACGCCAAGAGCCTTTTGGGCGTTCTTTCTCTCGGCATTACGAGAGGCACTACCATTAATATTTCCGCCGAGGGCGCCGATGAAGAAGAGGCCGTCATGGCTCTTTGCGATCTTATCGCATCGAACTTCGGCGAATAAAGCCGCAGAAGAGAAGGCAAACGCCGCATGATTTCATGCGGCGTTTTTTTAAATTATTCAAAGGATGGTATGTTTGGATTTCGAAGCTCTGAAACAAAAGGCCCATGACCTGCCCAAAGAGCCAGGGGTCTATATAATGAAGGACGCTTTGGGGCAGATAATATATATCGGCAAAGCCAAGGTACTCAAAAACAGGGTTAGCCAATATTTTTCGGCTCTGTCCTCCCATACGGCCAAAACCCGGCAGATGATATCGAAAATATCTGATTTTGAAACCATATTTGCCGGCAGCGAGTTCGAGGCCCTGCTTTTGGAAAATACCCTGATAAAGAAGCATAAGCCTAAGTACAATATACTTTTGAAGGATGACAAGGGCTATCCCTTTGTCGCTATAAGCCGCGAGGAATACCCCAGGTTTTTCATCGAGCCTTCTGTTAAGGACAACGGCATGGATTATTATGGTCCATATGGAGCCAGGGGTTCGGCAAAGGCAGCTATTGACCTGTTAAAGCAGATCTTCCTTCTGCCCACATGCTCCAAGGTTTTTCCGAGGGATATCAAAAAAGATCGCCCGTGCCTCCGTTATCAGATGAAAAAATGCTGCGGTGTCTGCACAGGCAGGATAAGCGCTGCGGAATATAACGAGATGATAGATCAGTGCCGAAGCCTTTTAAAGGGCAACGATAAGGAACTTATCAAAGAGCTGGAAGCACGCATGGAGCAGTGTGCCGAAAACCTGGAGTTTGAAAAGGCGGCAGTTTACCGTGACAGGCTTAACGGCCTTAAAAAGCTGGAGCTTAGGCAGACCGTGACAGGGGGCAGGATGTCGGATACCGACGCTCTGGCCTTTGTCACATGGGGCAGCCGCTCCTGCATATCCCTTTTGTCCTTTGTCGGCGGCAGCCTGACAGGCAAGGAAGTTGTTTTTTTTGACGGCCTGGAGCAAGAAGATATGAAAGACGCCGTTGAAAGCTTTATAAAGCAGTACTATGGCCTTTTCAGCACAGCGCCCAGGGAGCTGTGCACCCGGCGTGAGCTGGAGGACAGCGAGGTTCTGGGAGAATACCTGACCAGCCTGAGGGGCAGCAAATGTGTTATAACATGCCCAAAGAGGGGTGAGAGGCTCCGCATGACTGAAATGGCCGAGAATAACGGCCTTTTGGAGCTTCAGACATTGGAAAAAAGGGAGCAGAAGTCAAAAAAACTGCTGGAGCTTTTAAAGGACGCCCTTTCGATGGATAAACTGCCCGAAAGGATAGAGGCCTTTGATATTTCCAATACCGCGGGCGAGTTTCCTGTAGCTTCAATGACTGTGTTTTGCGAAGGTAAGCCTAAAAAGGGTGATTATAAAAAGTTCAGGATCAAGGAAGCTGTGGGAGGGGATGATTACGGAGCTATGGCAGAGGTCATAGGCCGCAGGCTAGACAGGGCGCTTTCGGAGGATAAAAGCTTTCTGCCCCTGCCCGACCTTATGCTTATCGACGGCGGCAAGGGCCAGACAGGCATTGCCCTGCATGAGATACAAAAAAGAGGGCTGGATATTGCCGTTTTTGGCATGGTCAAGGATGACAGGCACAGAACCCGGGCGCTGGTATCGCCCGACGGCAGGGAGATAGGCATAAGGGCCACCCCGCAGCTGTTTTCATTTATAGGCAGGATACAGGAAGAAACACATCGTTTTGCCATAGAGTACCACAGAAAGAGCATGAGCGGTACAATGAAAAAGAGCGTGCTTGACGAAATAGAGGGTATAGGCCCACAAAGGCGCAAAAAACTTCTTTCGAGGTTTGGCAGCGTAAAGGGCATAAGAGCGGCGTCGGTCGATGAAATAGCCGAGGTCGTGCCCATGGCGGTAGCCGAAAAAATAAAGATCAGGCTTGGTGACAGTGATGAGAATAATAAGCGGCAGCTTTAGGGGCACTAAACTTACCCCGCCGCCGGGAATGACAACAAGGCCTACAACCGATAAGGTCAAGGAATCGCTTTTCAGCATAATACAGTTTGAACTTGAAAATGCCTCGGTGCTGGACCTGTTCGCGGGTTCAGGACAGCTGGGGCTGGAGGCCCTGTCCAGGGGGGCAGCCCGCTGTACCTTTGTAGAAAGGGACAGAGGAGCCCTTTCGGCGCTTTCAAAAAATATAGAAGCCTGCCGTGCAGAAAATATTTCCAGGGTGGTTAGAGGGGACAGCTTTAGTTTCCTTGAAAGGGCCGGGGCGCAGAGCTTCGGCGTGATATTGCTTGATCCTCCATATGGCGGCGATCTTTTGAGAAGGGCTATTGAGCTTATAAATCGGTTTGACATCCTGAAAGATGATGGTATAATGATTTGTGAAAAAGCGCCCGGGGACGATATTATGCCCCTCCCTTCGGGGCTCTGCCTTCAAAAGGAGTACAAATACGGCCGGATAATGCTTTGCAAAATAACAAAAGAGGGTAAAACCGTATGAGAACTGCTGTTGTGCCGGGAAGCTTTGACCCGCTGACCTGCGGGCATGTTGATATAATAAGGCGCGCCGCGCTGCTTTTTGACAAGGTGTGGGTCGTTGCAATGATAAACGACCAGAAAAAGTATACATTTACCCCTGAAGAGCGGCTGGCGATAATGGAGTATGACCTGAAGGGCATCGAAAACATAACAGTGGAGTTTTACGGAGGCATGCTCTATGATTACCTGGCCGAAAAGGACGCGTGCGCCATTATAAAAGGTATACGCAATTCCGATGATACCGATTATGAGATATTCATGGCAAACTTCAACCGTGTGCATTGTCCGTCGGCCGATACCATATTGCTGCCGCCCCGGCATGGATTTGAGAGAATAAGTTCATCCTATGTCAAGGACCGCTGCCGTAAGGGTTTGTCGCTGGAGGGTTTGGTGACAAAGCATACGGCACAAATGCTTTTAAAGAAAATGGAGGACGAAAAATGGCAGGAAATGTAATAGACGAGCTGGTCAATACCCTGTATGAAACAATTGACGACGCTCCTTCGGTGCCTTTGAGCAACAAATGCATCATCGAAAGGGAAAAGGCTTTGGATCTTTTGGAGGAGCTCAGGGCCAACCTGCCCAGCGAGCTTAAAATGGCCAGCGAGATAGTTGAAAAGCGCAATGATTTTATTACGGCAGGCAAGCGTGAATATGACAGCAAACTGAAGCAGGCAGAGGAAATGGCCAAGCAGAAGGTCAATGATCATGATATAGTGATAGAGGCCAGGAAAAAGGCTGCCGAGATAATTGCCAATGCTGAAAGCCGTTCCAAGGAGCTTATGAAGGCTGCATCCTCATATTGTGATGAGGCCATGAAGCGTACCGAAGTTTCGGTCGATCAGACATTGGAGCAGATAAAAAATACAAGAAGCCAATTTTTGGCCGCCATGAAAGAGTACAAATAGAGAAAAAAAGAGAGAATTAAGAGGTTCCCTGTTACTTTGATGGGGGACCCTTTTTTTAGCCTACAAAATCGAACATATGTTTTATATTCAGAAAAAACGCACATTTTGGCAAAAAAACGCAGTTTTAGACGGTCAAAAATTCACTTTAAACTATTGCAATTTTAAGGTACGGTGGGTATAATTGAAACATGCAGTGGTGTTTGGTGGTAAAAGGGTAAAGAATGTGGCGGAAATGAGGGAACAAGACCGATGAGAGGTGAATATCAGCATTCGGTCGACTCAAAAGGCCGTATGATATTTCCCGCCAAGCTGAGAGAAGAGCTGGGCGAGGGTTTTGTCATATTTAAAGGTCTTGACGGCTGCATCTGCGTGTTTTCCCATGACGATTGGGAGGCGTTTGAAAGCAAGATCGCCTCATTGCCAATAGCCAAGGCCAGGAAGCTCCAAAGGTTTTATTCGGCCAACTACCCATGCGAGCCTGACAGCCAGGGCAGGATACTTCTTCCCCAGACCCTTAGGGACTATGCCGGAATTAAAAAAGACGTCATAGTGGCCGGCATACAGAAAAGGGCTGAGATATGGGACGTCGAGCGGTGGCGGGAGTATAATGCTGATGTCACCTCGGATGATGTCAGTGAGATAATGGAAGAGGAGAATATGTAATGGAGTTTTTCCATGCGCCCGTAATGCCGGAGGAATGTATGGAAGGCCTTGCCATAAAACCTGACGGCATATATGTCGACGGGACAACAGGCGGAGGCGGGCACTCGGAACGCATAGCCAGGCTTCTTTCCGAAAAAGGAAGGCTTGTGTGTATAGACAGGGACAGGGAAGCTTTAGAGGCTGCCGGAAAGCGACTTTCCCCGCTGGGCAAAAACATAGTTTTTGTCAAAAATAATTTTAACATGATAAAAGAGGTTTTAAAAGACCTTGGTATAGAAAAAATTGACGGGGCCCTTTTTGACTTGGGGGTGTCGAGCTATCAGCTTGACAACGGCGACCGCGGTTTTTCATATATGCACGATGCACCGCTGGATATGCGTATGGACAGGGATCAGCCCTTTACGGCATATGATGTTGTAAACTCTTATGACAGGGATAGGCTCCGGGATATAATATCCCGTTTTGGAGAGGAAAGATACTCTTCGCATATAGCTTCAGCCATATGCAGGGCGAGGGAACAGGCCCCTGTCAAAACGACAGGTGAGCTGGCTGAGATAATAAAACGGGCTATGCCCGGTGCAGCCAGAAGGGAAAAGCAGCATCCGGCCAAAAGGACATTTCAGGCTATAAGAATAGAGGTAAATGGTGAGCTTGCGGCCGTCGAGACGGCTGTGAGGGATACGGTGGATTGCCTGTCTGTTGGGGGAAGAATCGCCGTGATAAGTTTTCATTCCCTTGAGGACAGAATAGTCAAAAGAGCTTTTGCCGATATGGCGAGGGGCTGTATATGCCCAAAAGAGTTCCCTGTATGCGTTTGCGGACGCAAGCCCGAGATACGGCTTGTATCAAAAGGAATTATAACAGCCTCCAAGGAAGAAATTGAGGAGAATCCTCGCTCCCGCAGTGCCAAGCTGAGGGTGGCGGAAAAAATATAAAGGGCGAATGCCCGGAAAGGTGTGACAAGGCATGGCTTATTTAGGGCAGGCCGCCGTGAAAGAGCGTGAGTATGAATACGGTAAAACGGCGCAGACAGGGCTTACGGCTCTCCCTGAAATAGAGGGAGGAAGAAGACCTCAGGCAAAAAAGGCGCCCTACTTTAAGTACTTTGTCATGGCAGCCGGTGTTTTTGCAACGCTTATATGCATCCTGACGAGCTACAGCACAGTGACGGAGCTTACGGTTAAAAGTGACAATATGCGTACCGAGCTTGCGCAGCTTGAAAGCGATGCCAATGCGCTTAACGCCAAAAAGGAAGAGCGTTTCAATCTGACCTATGTGGAGCAGGCAGCCACACAGCAGCTTGGAATGGTAAAGATGGACAAGGACCAGGTGACTTATGTAGCCACCTCCAATCCCGAGAAGATTACGGTTGCGGCCGAAGAGCAGAATGTGTCAGAGCTTGTGGCAAGCATAGTGAAGAGCTTCAACGCCGTTGTGGAATATCTCAACTGATACGGCGATATATTTTAGCAGGGCTTTTTGAAGCGTCTCGGTTAATTGCAAGGAGCAGGGAAGGCCATGGCATTTCCTGCTCCGCTTTTTCGTTTGGCTTATGGAGGAATCATGCAGAAAAAAGCAAACAGCAGTATGAGAAAACGCCTTTTGTTTATAACGGTGTTTTTTGGTTTTTTTTGCTTTGTCGCAGTGGCAGGCAAGATTTTTTATTTACAGGTGTTTAAGTACGAAGAATATCAGCAGATGGCCATAAGTCAGCAGACCAGAGATACCACGATAGCCGCGGCCCGGGGTACGATATACGACCGAAATTTAAAGCCCCTGGCCATAAGCGCCGACACTGAAATGGTTACTCTGGAAGCTGTCAAAATAGACGATGAGGAGCAGGGCCTTCTTATCGCCCAGAAGCTCAGTGAAATATTGGAGCTTGATTATGAGGAGGTGCTGGCCAAGGTCGAGGCCAAAGGCACCTATACCGTTATAAAGCGCAATGTTGAAAAGGATGTTGCCGACAAGGTCAGGGAGTTTGTCAAGGAAAATAAAATAGATTCCATTTATCTTGCATCTGACACTACAAGGTATTACCCTTATGGCAGTTTCCTTTCCCACACTCTGGGTTTTGTCGGCACCGACAGTCAAGGCCTTTACGGGCTGGAGCTTTATTATGACGATGTTTTAAGCGGCTCGGCCGGCAGGGTTGTCAAGGCGGCCAATGCCAAGGGCGATGAGATGCCTTTTGAATATGAAATGTATTACAAGGCCGAGGATGGAGACAGCCTCGTTCTGACGATAGACGAGGTAATACAGCATTACCTTGAAAAGAATCTTGAGATGGCATATGAGGATAACAAGGTAGCCGACCATGTAACAGGCATTGTAATGGATGTCAATACGGGCGGGATACTTGCTATGGCAAATAAGCCGGATTTTGACCTGAATGACCCGTTTACAATAACTGATGCCGAAACGGCCCAGGCAATTTCCGAGATGCCCGACGGAGAGGAAAAGACAAAGGCCAGAAGCGACGCTTTGACGGCTCAGTGGCTCAACAGCGCCGTCACATATACATATTATCCCGGTTCCACATTCAAAATACTCGTTTCCTCGATGGCGGTGGAGGAAGGGGTTGTTAATACTAACTCGACCTTTTATTGTCCGGGGTACCGGCAGGTGCGCGATTGGCGCATAGGCTGCTGGAAGGCGGGCGGTCATGGCGCGGAGACATTTACCCAGGCTGTCATGAACTCATGCAACCCGGCGTTCATGGAGATAGGCTCCCTTTTGGGAAAGGACCTGTTTTATAAATATTATAAGGCATTCGGCTTAAATCAGAAAACGGGCATCGATCTTCCCGGCGAGGCCGTGGGTACATTCTGGGACATCGACAAGATGAGCGAGGTTGACCTGGCGGTTGCCAGCTTCGGACAGAACTTTACCATAACCCCTTTGCAGCTCATTACCGCTGTGTCGGCAGTGGCCAACGGCGGGAACCTTGTGACCCCTCATGTTTTGGATAAGGTCATAGACTCAGACGGGAATACCGTTTCCACTTACCAGACAAATACCGTAAGACAGGTCATATCGGAGGAGACCTCCGACCTGGTCTGCGATATACTTGAGCAGGTCGTCACCGACGGCACAGGCAAGAACGCGTATGTTGCGGGCTACCGTGTGGCGGGCAAGACAGGTACTACCGAAAAGATAGCCGATCAGCTTGAAACGGGCGAGACCAACCTGCGCATATCCTCATTCATAGCTTTTGCTCCGGCAGACGACCCTCAGGTTGCCGTGCTGATACTGCTTGACGAGCCGACAGTTTATCCTGTTACGGGCGGTATAACGGTGGCGCCCGTTGTCAAGAGGATAATGGAAGACGTCCTGCCCTATCTGGAGATAGAGGCTGAGTATACTGAGGAAGAACAGCTTAAGAGGGATACGGTCGTTCCCAACCTTGAGGGAATGACGGCGTCACAGGCCAAGGCAGCCGCAGAGGAAGCGGGGCTTTCTATAAGAACGGTTGGAAGCGGAGATACCGTCACATCTCAGGTACCCTCTTATTCGGCTACAGTGTCCCGTTCGTCTACAATCGTACTTTATATGGGTGAAAACGCCCCTGACGAAACGGTCGTGGTTCCCGATCTTACGGGCCTTGGCGTATCGCAGGTCAGGCAGAAGCTGTCGGCTCTGGGCCTTTACTACAAGAGCTCCGGCAGTGAATATGCTACGGGTAATATCGTCGCCCAGAGACAGGATATAAAGGGTGGGACAGAGGTTCCGGTGGGCACGGTAGTCTCGGTGGAATTTACCGACCTTAATCAGCTGGCCCAATAGAAAGGAATGGAAAAATGAAGCTTTCACGGCTTTTAGATGAGATATCGCCATTGGAGGTACATATCTGCGGCGATGCAGAGATCTCGGATATATGCTTTGACTCCCGCGCCTGTAAAAAAGGCAGCCTGTTTGTGGCTGTCAGAGGGTATAAGACGGACGGCCACAAATATATAGAAAAGGCCGTGGAAAACGGTGCCTCGGCTGTTATAGCCGAGGAAAAACCCGTGTGCCCGGTTCCTTGGGCCAGGGTGGAAAACAGCAGAAGGGCTTTGGCCTCAGCCTCAGCTGCCTTTTACGGCCATCCTGAGAAAAGGCTGAAAATAGTCGGCGTAACGGGAACTAACGGTAAGACTACAGTGACCAACCTTATAAAAACGGTGCTGGAAAGCTGCGGCGAAAAATGCGGCCTTATCGGTACCAACGGCAATATGATAGGAAGCCGTATGCTTTATACCGAAAGGACTACCCCCGAATCGAAGGATCTTTACGCTCTGCTTAAAGAAATGGCGGATGAGGGCTGCACCTATGCCGTGATGGAGGTGTCCTCCCATTCGCTGGCGCTGGACAGGGTGTGGGGATTGGAGTTTGAAAGCGCGGTTTTCACCAATCTTACGCAGGATCATCTCGACTTTCATGCGACAATGGACGATTATGCCCGTGCGAAGTCGATTTTATTTGACAGATGCCGTAAAGCGGTGGTAAATTCAGATGATGCCTACTGCGGTGTCATGCTGGAAAGATGCCGCGGGTCAAAGGTGACATATTCAGCTAAAGATCCGGGCGCAGATGCCTTTGCAAATGACATAGAGCTTGGACAGCAAGGCGTATCTTTTAATCTGGTCTTTGCCGGTGGGAATTTTCCCGTATATCTCGGAATACCGGGGATGTTTTCGGTTTACAACGCCCTGGCGGCGCTGGGATGCTGTATAAGCCTGGGAATTGACCCGGATGATGTGGTATCAGCTTTGAAGTCGGCTCACGGCGTCAAGGGAAGGGCGCAGGTCGTGCCCGTAAATGCAGATTATACTGTTATGCTCGATTATGCCCATACGCCTGATGGGGTCGAGAATATCCTGAAAGCCGCAAGAGGCTTTGCCAGAGGCAGGGTAGTGGCTCTTTTTGGCTGCGGGGGAGACAGGGACAAAACCAAACGCCCCATAATGGGGAAAGCGGCAGGTTCCCTGGCTGATTTTTGCATAGTGACCAGCGATAACCCCAGGAGCGAGAACCCCGGCGATATCATAAATGACATATTGCCCGGGGTTATGGAGACTTCCTGTCCCTACGTTGTAATCGAGGACAGGCGTGAGGCCATAAGGTATGCTTTGCAAAACGGCAGGAAAGACGATGTGATAGTCCTTATGGGTAAGGGTCACGAGGATTATCAGGAGATTAACGGCGTCAGGCATCACCTGGACGAATATGAGGAAGTCATGAAATTTTTCGGAATGTAAAAGCGGCCGGGCCGCGGGGGGAAGTAATATGAAAGCGATTGTCTTTGGCGCATTATCGGCTTTTGCGATAGCGCTTTTGATCGGCAACGGCGTTATAAAAATGCTTACAAGGCTCAAATTTGGCCAGAAGATATTGGAAGACGGGCCCACATGGCACAAAAGCAAGCAGAATACTCCCACAATGGGAGGAATAATATTTATTGCCGCGCTTTCCATTCCCATTTTGATATGTCTGCCGGCAATGATAAGCGCAGGAGAGTACCGTCCGCTGCTGATGCTGGGATTGTCGCTGGTTTTCGGCGCAATAGGCTTTGTGGACGATTACACCAAGATAAAAAAAGAGAGGAATAAGGGTATAACCGCCAAGCAGAAGCTGCTTTTGCAGGTGGCGGCATCGATACTTTTCATAACGGTCATGAGGACTATGGGATATCTCAGCCCCTCGCTTTTTATACCTTTCGTGGGGATTACTGTAAGCATCCCCTGGCCGTTATATCTTTTGTTTTCGATGTTTGTTATCGTAGGGTGTGATAACGCAGTTAATCTGACCGACGGCATAGACGGCCTTTGCACCTCGGTAACGGCTGTGGTAGCTGCGTTTTTCTGCGGATATTTCAGATGGATAGGCAGTCCGGCAGGGCTTTTTGCGGGCGCCTTGTTCGGCGGGCTTCTGGGATTCCTTGTTTTCAACAAGCACCCTGCCCGCGTGTTCATGGGTGATACCGGCTCCTTGTTTCTGGGAGGGGCGGTATGCGCTATGGCCTTTGCCTGCAACAGCCCGCTCATACTTGTTACTGTAGGCATCATATATATAATCGAGACCCTTTCCGACATAATACAGGTGGCGTATTTCAAGATGACCCACGGGAAAAGGTTTTTTAAAATGGCTCCGATACACCATCATTTTGAGGAATGTGGATGGAGCGAAGATAAGATAGTCGTGGTTTTCACATTGGTCACGGCTGCGGCGTGCCTGTTGAGCTATATCGGTATTGCCGCACTGTGACGGCTTTGGAGGTGTCTTTACAGCCTTGATGAAGGAGACTGCCGCGGACAGGAAGTACAGCCGCGAAATAGAGGAAAAACCAAAAAGGACGGTGGGTATCGACGAGCCTTTTGTCGTTCTTATATTGCTGCTGCTGCTCATCGGGCTGGTGTGTCTGTATTCGGCAAGCTATGTGGTCGGCTATTACAGCACCGATCCCGGAGTCACATCGGCAACATATGTAAAAAAGCAGGGGCTTTTTGCCATAATGGGTTTGGGGGCCATGTTCCTTGCTTCAAGGTTTGATTACCGCAAGCTGCATTATTTTGCCGTGCCGCTTATGATAGGCTCGACACTCCTTTTGTCGACAATAAAGATAATACCGGGCATATGGATAACCTCCAATGATGCCACCAGGTGGATAAACCTTGGCTTTACCACCTTTCAGCCTTCGGAAATAACCAAATTTGCATTCATCCTGTTCTTTTCAAGCTGGGCAACCATCCAGGGGCCTAAGAAAATGAGGACCTTTAAATACGGCATACTTCCTTTCCTTGGGATAATGGGCGTGACGGCGCTGATGCTTTATTGGGAAAAACACCTTTCGGCCACCGTCACGATAGCCGGCATAGGCGCTGTCATTATTTTTCTCGGCGGGGCAAATATGTTGTACCTTTTCGGCTTGGGCGGCATAGGAATTATTGGATTGGTATGGTATATAGTAAATCACCCTTATGCCATGACCAGGATAAAGGTCTGGTTTGACCCGTTTTCGGATTTCAGGGGAAAAGGCTGGCAGGGTTCACAATCTCTTCTGTCCATAGCCAGCGGTGGCATATGGGGCCTGGGCCTGGGCCAGGGCAGGCAGAAGCAGCTTTATCTGCCCGAGCCCGCCAACGATTTTATTTTCTCAGTGGCCTGTGAAGAGCTTGGTTTTATCGGTGCATTTATAATAATTGTGCTGTTTGCGGCTCTTATTTTAAGGGGATATTATATAGCTTCCAAGGCTCCTGACCGTTTTGGCATGCTTTTGGCCGCCGGTATCACGACTCAGGTGGCTATACAGACGATATTCAATATGGGTGTCGTGTCGGGACTTTTGCCGGTAACGGGCGCTTCACTGCCCTTTTTCAGCTACGGAGGCACGTCTTTGATGATGCTTTTGGGCGAAATGGGCATAGTTTTAAGCGTATCAAGAAGGAGAAGGCCGGAAAAGAAAGAAAAGTGAGGCTTTTGATATGAAAATTATTTTTGCCGGAGGCGGCACCGCAGGCCATGTAAATCCCGGCCTCGCGGCAGCGGCATATATAAGAGAAAAGGAACCTCAAAGCCGGATATATTTTGCCGGAGGCAGAGGCGGCATAGAAGAAAAGCTGGTGTCAAGGGAAGGATATGAAATATTTACTTTTCCCATTGCCGGCCTTTCACGAAGCATCAGTTTAAGCGGCTTTAAAAAGAATGCTAAGGCCGTTTCACAGGTATTGTCGGCAGTCAGAGCTGCCAAAAGGGTCATAAGGGAGCAAAACCCCGATATAGTAGTGGGTACGGGCGGATATGCCTGCTTCCCTATGGTCTATGCCGCTCAGAAGCTGGGGGTAAAGACTGCCCTTTTGGAGGTCAATGCCACGCCGGGCGTCGCTCTGAAACGGCTTGCTGCAAAAGCCGACTGCATAATGGTCAGCTTTGAGGAAACAAAAGCTTTTTTCAAAGGGTCAAAAACGGTATATACCGGCAGCCCCGTAAGGCAGGAGCTTTTGGAATATGCAGGCAAAGCCAAAGAACCGCTTTTCCCTAATGACGATCCGACAGTCTTATGCTTTTGGGGCTCGGTCGGAGCTATGTATATGAATAAGAAAATGGAAAGGTTTATTTACCGCCTTGCCGGTGAAGGCGGATTCAACCTTATCCAGGGTGCGGGCAGCGCCAACTTCAAATGGATGCCCGGAGAGATAAAAGATATGGGTATAGAGCTTTCAAACTGCTCCAATATCAGGCTTATGGAATACATATATGATATGGGCAGGGTCATGAACTCCTGTGACCTTGTAATATGCCGCGCCGGTGCCAGCACTTTAGCTGAGGTCTGCGCCTGCGGTAAGCCGTCCATAATAATCCCGTCGCCCTATGTGACGGGTAACCATCAGGAGAAAAACGCCAGAGCTCTGGAAAGGGCGGGAGCCGCCTTGGTCGCTTTGGAGAGCGAGATTGACGGCGACATGCTCTTTGAAATGACAATGGAATTGCTCCATGACAGAAAAAAGCTTTCGGAGATGTCGAAAAACGCTTTGTCCCTTGCCAGCACAGACGCCTTGGAAAGAATATACCGGGCTATCAAGGAAACGCTTTGAAAATCACCTTGCGGCTCTTTTCGGCATAATATGGCGTAGCCGATCACGATGAAAGGAAGATCCGCATGAGTATTTTAAAGATAACGGGAGGCAAGCCCCTTTCGGGCAGCATAAGGATAAACGGCGCGAAAAACAGCGTGCTACCCATACTTGCCGCTACCCTTATTAACGGCGGGGTCAACGTGCTTCACAACTGCCCTGATCTTAAGGATGTCACCTCGGCAATAAAGATACTTGAGCATTTGGGCTGCAAGGTCAAAAGGGAGGGCAAGACTATAACTGTCGATTCGTCGGTGGTTTCAAGATGTGATGTGCCCGACAGCCTGATGAGGGAAATGCGTTCATCGGTGATATTTCTGGGACCTATCATTGCACGCTGCGGCTGTGCTGTATTACATACTCCCGGAGGATGTGAACTCGGTCCCAGGCCCATAGATCTGCACCTGTCGGCGCTGGAAAAGCTTGGGGTATCCATTGAAAACGAGGGCGGCAATATTGTCTGCAAGGCCGGCGATATGAAGGGCCGGGATATAATACTTTCCTTCCCCAGCGTAGGCGCTACCGAAAATATAATGCTGGCGGCTATAGCCTGCCGCGGCGCCACAAGAATAATAAATGCCGCAAGGGAACCGGAAATAGAAGACCTTCAGCAGTTCCTGAAAAAGACGGGGGCATCGGTAAATGGCGCCGGAGGCAGCGAGATATCGATAATAGGCGGCAGGGCGTATTTCGACACAGAGCACAGGGTCATGCCTGACAGGATAGAGGCCGCCACATACCTCTGCGCCGCTGCGGCGGCGGGCGGGGATGTGACTGTAGAGGACTGCGAAAGCGAGCATATAGGCACGGTCATTGAAAGGCTTACAGAAGGCGGCGCCGACATAAAGGTCAGCGGGCGCTCGGTCAGAATAAAGGTATCCGACAGATTAAAATCCATGCCTCCTGTAAGGACGATGCCCTATCCGGGTTTTCCTACCGACTGTCAGTCCCAGCTGATGGCTGTGGCCTGCACGGCAAAGGGTACGACCGTATTCACCGAGAATATTTTTGAAAACAGATACCGTCATACAGGCCAGCTTGAGCGCATGGGAGCCGATATAAAGGTTAGTGGAAGGGTGGCCGTGGTCGAAGGTGTGGAAAGGCTTAAAGGAGCAGTGGTCACTGCTACTGACCTGAGAGGCGGGGCAGCTCTGGCTGTGGCCGCTTTGGGCGCCGAAGGATGTACTGTCATAGAGGATATTTATCATATCGACAGAGGATACGAAAAAATGGAGCAGTCCCTTGCGTCTCTTGGGGCCGATGCTGTAAGGGAAGAATAAATACCGCGGGTGAGGGAATTGAAACAGCCAAAGCCATACAGAAAGGCAAAGCGAAACAGAAGACGCAGAAGAAGAGGCCTTGGGCCGGCGGCGGCTTTTGTTTGCTTTGCCCTTGTTCTGGCAGCTCTTGCTTCGGCGGCTGTGATTTTTTTCAAGATAGGCAGCATAACGGTCACCGGTGAAACGGTATACACTTCCGAGGAGATCATAGAGGCATCCGGGCTTGAAAAGGGAGAAAGTATGTACCTTTTCAATAAATTCAAGGCTATAAGCAGTATAGCCTCATCCTGCCCTTACATAGATGAGATACGGATAAGAAGGGCATTGCCTGATGGCATAGAAATAATTGTCACTCCCTGCACTGCGGCGGCGGTTATTTACAGCGACTTTGTCTATTACATAATTGATGAAAACGGGAAAATATTGGAAAATGCGGGAAGGAATCAGCCTGAAAACATGGCTGTTGTTTCAGGAGGAGAGCTCAAGAACCCTCAGGTGGGAAAAACTGCCGTTTTTTCGGCTGAAGAAAGCTCAAAAGCCCTTTTTTCCGTATTGAATACGGCAAAAAACAGTGGTATACTTAGTGACATAAGCAGTATTGATATAACCAAAATATACGATATTAAATTTGAATATTTGGGAAGATTTACCGTTGAACTTGGGACAGCGGACGATATAGAACGCAAGTTTAAATTTGTCAGCGCGATCATAGATGCCTTGGGTGACAACGAAAGGGGCGTCATTGATGTGTCCAGCGGCGAGACGGGATATTTTAACCAGGCAAGCAACTGACAAAAGCTTAGAAAACTGATATGGAGGAAAATTATGGGCTTTGCAATTGAGACCGGGGCGGAGGCCGGTGTTGTTATCAAGGTCATTGGCGTCGGAGGGGGCGGCGGTAATGCCGTAAACCGTATGGTCAGCTCCGGCATTAAGGGAATAGATTTTATCGCAGTGAATACGGACAAGCAGGCTCTCAATTATTCGGCTGCCGATGTCAAGCTGCAGGTAGGAGAAAAACTGACGGGCGGAAGAGGGGCAGGCTCCAAGCCGGAAATCGGTGAAAAGGCTGCCCAGGAAAGTGAGGACGAGATCCGCAAACTGCTGCAGGGGGCCAATATGGTCTTTATTACGGCGGGTATGGGCGGCGGTACGGGTACCGGCGGTGCGCCTGTCATTGCTGAGATAGCAAAGGAAATGGGCATACTTACCATAGGCATTGTAACAAGGCCTTTCACATGGGAGGGCAAAAAGAGGATAGAGCAGGCTTCTCAGGGTATATCTGCCCTTAAAGAGAAGGTCGATGCTCTTGTCATCATACCGAATGAAAGGCTCAAGCTTGTAAGCGAGCAGAAGGTCACTCTTCAGAATGCTTTTGAAATAGCTGACAGCGTGCTTTTGCAGGGCGTACAGAGCATAAGCGAACTTATCACGGTACCCGGTATCATTAACCTTGACTTTGCCGATATATCGACGGTAATGACCGATGCCGGTTATGCCCATATGGGTATGGGACGTGCTTCCGGCAAGGAGAAGGCAATAGAGGCTGCAAAGATGGCCATTCGCAGCCCGCTTCTGGAAACATCGATAGACGGTGCAAAGAGGGTCATTATCAATATCACATGCTCTCCCGATATCAGCCTGGAGGAGGTTGAGGATGCCGCTACAATGGTACAGCAGGCTGCCCATCCCGATGTTCACCTTATTTGGGGTGCTGCCATTGATGACAGCCTGGACGATGAGGTACGTTTAAGCGTCATAGCTACCGGTTTTGACACCGATCCTCCCGCGTCGCCCTCGGCATCTCGCGCTCAGGTGGGTGCCAAGCCTTACAGCGAGGCAAAGGAAAAGGCAGCTGAGAACGGACAGGGTGAAAAGGAGGCCGAGGCCCAGAAGGCCGGGGAAGAGAATAAGGCCGAGGAAGAGGATCCCTTTGAAATGGTCCTTAAGCTGTTTCAGGACAGGGACAAGCGCTGATTTAGTTAAACTTTTAGATAAAAGAATCATATCCGCCGTTTGCTTTGCATGCGGCGGATATTTTCAAAAGGGGGAGGGGACATATGAGCAAGGACACCGGCAGAGTGATGTCCCAGCTCGGCAGGCGTGATTCCGAATGGATGATCGAGGGGGATGAAAGACGCACCTTCGGAAAAGCGCTGGGCCAATATATGGAAGAAAAAAGAATTAAAAAGCAGGAGCTGGCCACAAAGCTCTGGACCAGCCCGTTCAATGAAGACGAAGCGGTAGCTTATGAGTCGGTCATGACAAAAATAAATCGTTGGCTGTCCGACAGGGCGATACCGGAAGACCGCAGCCTGATATTCCAGCTGTGCATACATTTGGAGCTGTCAGGCAGTGAAGCCAGAGATCTGGTTGAAAGGGCGCTGATGGCTTCGTGGGCCCATACCGCCAATCAGAACGAGTTAATATACGAATTTTGTATAGATAACAGCCTGGGAATAATGGCCGCGTGGCGTCTTATAAACACCGATTATTCATCGGAAAAAAGCGCCGGCATCATGGCAGGCCGCGGCAAGACCATGACCATTTCAACTACCAGGTATATAGGCGAAAAGTATAGTCTGTGGTCAAAAAGTGCTGAGGCTCTGCCGCTGGAGCGCAAGATGGAGGCTTTTGAGGAATTTTTGAGGGCAAATCAGCCGTATTTCCATACCATAAGGGCCACAAGAATCAGGCTGTTCAGTTCGATGGTTGAAAGTTTCAAGGAAAATGAGAGAAAAATAACCCAGCTGGACGAAAGAATAAAGGACGAGGAAGGTACAAACACCATGCTGGCTGACAGGCTCAGGAGCATGCGTCTGCCATCGGCTGGGGATGTGGAGAATATCGAGAAGGCTGACAGTCGCAAGAGAATTGATAAAATCATAAAAGAAGATGCCAGATGGGGTGACAATAATCCTATCAGGAAGGATATACCGCTTTATCGCTCGGGGAAGAAAGATATACCGAGGGATATTTTTATAAAAATGTACCTGCTGACCCAGGATTATGCCGATCTTTATGATTTGGAGGCCCTGCTTAACGAGGCGGGTTATCCGAGTATATATGTAAGGGCATCTGACGGGTTTGATGCATTGGTTTACCATCTTTTTGCCGTTAATGAGGCCGAAAATATATATAAGCCTTATTATGAGGGCGATTATCTGGATGCTGTGAAAAAGGTGCTTAAAAGACTTAAAGAGCAGGCACACACTACAGACACCAAAACTCCGCCTGGGATTTGACCCTAAATGGGGGAGAGCCTATAATCATAGCATGATAATATAGCTCCGGATATACGGGGCACCGAGGAGGGAAGCTGAATGGGTCTGATTTCCGGTCGAAATGTCAGATGGCCCGATTTTGCCTCTGTATTTTTGCAGATAATTAACGAGGAAGACGCCAATTCGATGATAAGCATAGATATGGCGGATATTAAAACCTGTATGGGTGACTGCACAAATGCTATGTATTACCGCATAAAGGGCAGCAAGCAGGAGTGTATTGATATAATAAGGGAATGCAGCAATGAGAAGGATAAAAGCGGTATTATTGCCATAAAGGGCAATGTGGGCAGCCTTTATGATGTGAATGAGCTGACCAATGCCATGTTTGAAGACTGCGGCGAGTATGACTTGGTCTTGTTTGCCCTGGGAAGCTGCTCAGAGGAAGATGCTGAAGACAGCAGTATATACGAGATCTTCCTGCTGGTAAAGGGCAGCAATATAAGACAGGACGATCCGCTGGTGCTTGCCAGGGGTTCATCGCTGAAAAGTGCCAAGAGGAGCTACCACAGCCTGGAGGCCTTCGAGTCGGGAGGAACCAGCATATGCTATCATGCAAAGGATGATGAGGGCGAGCCTGTGCTTATCAAAGAAGTGTTCCCAATGGGCCTGGGCAATATGATGGAACGTACAGGGAGCGGCCGCCTGGTTCCCAGGGTGAATATAAAGACGGTGGAAACAGATGAATATCCTTATTTTAGGATAGAGCGCGAGGAAATGGATGTCGAGCTTCTTGAGTATGTAAGGCTGCGTATGGAAAAGGCGGTTAAAAAAGCTACGGAGGAAAAGGAGCTGGAGCGCGACCTTATGCGCAAGGGCTTTGAGTTTTTTGAGCCGTATTATGATTGGTTTGAGCAAAATGGCACCATTTATACCGTTTATCGCGATTATGGAAAGGGTACCTTGGCCGATTACGCCTATTCATGCAGCGTAGAGACGGCGGTCATGCTGACAAGGCGTATATTGGAAGCGCTTAAATATCTCCATAAAGCCGGATATCTTCATTTGGACATTTCCCCTGAGAATATACTTTTGGGTCCAATAGTTGACGGCGTGCCGACACTGAAGTTTATTGACCTGGGCAGTCTTGTTTTGAAGCAGGACATTATGGATATGATGGAGTTTCCTTGCAAGGACGGCTTCTCGCCATTTGAATTGACAAGCGCGGCTGTAAGTATGCAGGCCAGAAAGCTTATAGGTGAAAGTACCGACACATACTCGGTGGGAGCTGTGCTTTACTATCTGCTTACAAGAGAAACGGTCAGCTGGGAGATCAGCCGCAGGGGAAACGAGGAAAAGGTCACCGACAATTCGCGCGCCGTTTCCAACTCCCGGAGCATGTTGATCGATTTTGCTGATGTCGGGCAGATAACGGGCAAAAGCGTAAAGGGAGTATCACCCAGGGTCATCAGCAGCCTCAACGCTTTTTTGGGCATAGCTTTGTCAAATAACCCCAATAAGCGTTTTAAAACGGCCGAGGACATGGATAAAATGACGGCCGGGCTTTATGATTACATAGAGAAATGCAGGATATTCCTGGGCAAGTCTCAAATGCCCGATGATTTTATGGCCAATGCCCTCAAAGATGAGGAAAAGCATCTGGGGAAGTATAAAGATTCACTTATCGGGAAAAGGCTTTTTAAAAAGCAGTATTCTGCCGGAGATATCAGGAAGGGGCTTTTGGAAGACGGTATCATAAGGCTAAAAAAATCATCTCTTGCGGACGCGAAAAAGGCGGTGCAGGATTATGTAAGAGAATATTACGATGACTATTATGAAATAGCTTATATAGACGAAAGCGACTGCCCAAACGAGCTTTTCGAAGGCAGGCTCGAGGGCAGTTACAGCGATTTGAAAAGGCTGGAGTTTGACAAGCGTACCCTTTTGGTGTTTTTTGAGCATAAAGAAGACCAGCTCAGGGGCGGCATAGCGGAAATGGAAAGCACAGACGGTCATTCACCGTCATTCTCCATCGGCTTTATTCCGCAGAATGACAGCATGCCCCATCAGATAATCATAACGGCACCAGAGCTGACCAACGCCGTAACACGGTGGAAAATACTTAGGAAAATGTCAATTATCCCGCTGCCGTTCATCTTGCTGCTTGTTTTGATTTTGGCTTATAATTTTACTTCCGGCAGGCTGGAATACTATTTGGAACAGATATTATATATGATCAACCCGTCCATAGAGCCGTGGGGCGGGGGTTATATGTATCTTGGGATAAGGCAGGCACTTTCACAGTGCAGCCTTTTGGGATCATGCAGCGGAATTCCTTATGTGCTGGGTGAAAGCTGGGCATTTGTACAGCTGCTTTTGCTGAGGGTCTTCTGTTATGCCGGGATAATCCCCGGCGCTGCAGTAATATGCCTTATATTCCTGGGGCTTAAAAAACTCTGGAAGACGGCCAGGGAATCATATCTGCTTTACAGCGTTTTTATGGCTTTTGCTTCCCAGGTAATTTTGTATGTGGCTTATAACCTTTCCTTCGGTCTTGTAACGCCCATACTTTTGAAGCTGCCCTTCATAGGGTATGTGCCCGGGTATATGCTCTGTTACGGCATAGGCCTGGCGATAGCCATGGCATGGATATGTTTGGACGACAGGAGGTTTGATGAGCGCACAAGGGGCTGGGAGCCTCTGAGAGCCGCGGCAGCCTTCATTCTTTCGGTTATGGTCCCGCTGACTTTAAGAAGAATATTATATTTTTTAATGCCGGCAGGAGTGTTTACCGATGTGGTTTTCGCGGTGTTGTCGGTACTTTCCGTGTATCTCATAGATTTTTATATAAGCTTTCTTGTGGAGCTGAAAGAGCAGCTCAATGAAAGGATGGTAATGCATAACAAAGGCTTCTGGCGCTCTTTGAATGAGAGCCTGACAGAACTTGTGGAAGATGATGAGGAAGAAGATTATTATGACGAGTTAGACGAATAAAGCAGACAGACAATAAGCCGAAAGGCCGCCTTTGAAGGCGGCCTTTCGGCTTTAAAAGTGGTGGTAAATGATATGAAAAGAGTAAGAATGTGGACTTTAGAAGGAGGAAACGGTAAGTTAGCTTTAGCTAACTTCTGATTAAAGAATACCACCCTTTGACCATAATGTCAAGCCCCAATTTACACATTGAGGGAATATATCTTTGCAGCATTTTGGAAAAATACCTCGTTTAAATGGCATGAGGGGATAAGGCGGGCAATGAAATCGGCATATTGGGCCATGTTTACCAAAGGCCAATCGGTGCCGTACATTATCCTGTCATAGGCGCAGGGATAGTTTATCCATGTTTTCAAAAGTTCGACATAGCCTAAGTTGCGGTCCAGGTAGTCGCCTATGTCAAAAAGGCCGCCGTCAAGCAGCCCGGAAAGGTCGGCACAAACATTCGGGTCCTTTTCCAAAACGGCCGCGGTATCGTTGAGCCAGGGGTTGCCATAGTGGCAGATGACAAAGGTGGTGTTTGGGAAATCGACGGCGGCTTCATCGACGGTAAGGGGATGGCAGTATTTCAAAAGGGCGCGGTGGCCGGCAGTAGCACCGCAATGGACGGCCACGGGCTTTTTGTAATCGGACGCCAGGGCGTAAAATGGGTGATAGCGTTCCTCGGTTATATAATGGCGGTCATAACCGGGATAGAGCTTAAAGCCGACGCATTGGGGTTTTCTGAGGTGTTCCTCGGCCTTTTGAAGAAGGGCTTCGGGGCTGCCGCTGTTAAAGAATTCGCTTCCCAGCCCCAGGCAGTAGCTCATAAACGGGGGGAAAAGGGAGTCTTCGGTGCCGTTGCCCATAACCACGGCGTGAGCTATGCCCATATCGGAAAATACCTTTTCAAGGTGTCCGGCGCTGTTTTCATGGCCGGCATTCAAAGCCAGGGTGTCAAAACCCTTTGATTTTTTAAAGTGTATATGCGCATCGATTATCTTCACTTTGGGTACCTCACAGGTTCTTAAATTAAAAAATGACCGCACCGGCGGCCGTATATAAGTATATTTAAGCCCTTCCCACGGGATATATTATGCCGTGGGAAGGGCGGGTGTCAAACCCGGATCAGAGTTTGGAGCCGCACCTTTCGCAGAAGGTGCAGTCGGCAGTGTTTTCAAATCCGCAGTTGGGGCATACCTTTGCCTCGGTCTCGGAATCTCCGCTGCCCTGCAAAGAAGCATCTGCCGCGCCCTCAGCTTCGGAAGGATCTTCCTCACTTTCTTCCGGGCTGTCTTCTTCATCATAGAAAATGCAGGCTTCGGTGGGGTCGTCTTCGTCCGAATCCATTCCGGAAAAGGCACTTTCTGTTTTCTCATCTGGTTCGGAGGGAACATTTTCCAGCTTTACGCCGCAGCTTTTGCAGAAAAGGGCGTCGGCCGGGTTAAGTGCGCCGCAGGCATGGCATACGACCTGCTGGCCGCTGCTGTTTTTAAGCAGTTCCAGCTGTGTCCTTAGGGATTCGATTTCTTCATAATACTCTTTAATGGTGCCGCAGAGGACCGCAGCATCCTCATCAAGGCTCCCGCCGTTTGAGTAAATCTCCCAATAATGCTGTCCCAAACGGGTTTTGAGTTCTTTTATAGAGCCATTGGCTGAGGCAATGCGGGGATTGAGCTTGCCTATTTCGATAAGCTCGCCTGTTTTGTCACCGACATTTTTAGCTATGACGGCTGTTTTGTCGCCTACTGTTTTGGCGATCTCTGAAAGTTTGTCAAAAAAAGCCATAATTTTACCTCCGGAAAAAATATTTAACACCGAATGATATTCTGACTATATTATAACTC